>NZ_NASD01000040.1 GCF_002142155.1 Gilliamella apis
CGAGTTAAGAGGGTTGGCGCCAACCCTCTTTACAATCTCCCGCGGCGACCACGCAAGTGGTCACTGCGTGACTGCCTTCCGCCTTCGTTCGGTCTTAACGCACCGGCTGTGATTTGTTCCTGACAAAACACAGCCTTGGCAAACATCCCTGTTTGCCATGCTAACCTCTCTCAGTTGTCAGCACGTTGCGAATGTCGCTAAATTAAATACACCAAACTTATTTGCCAAAATAAACTTTTATGTTTATAGCGAGCTAATTTTAGTTTTAAAACCAATTTCGGGGAAACTTTAGGCGGGATTTTGGCTTTAAAAACCCCTCTCCTCAAAATTTTTTTGGTTCGATGAATTTCGGACGTTTTGTTGTTTGATAGCTAGTTTTGCGGTTGTTTCTATACGGCGATTACGTCCGAGTTAAGAGGGTTGCCGCCAACCCTCTTTACAATCTCCCGCGGCGACCACGCAAGTGGTCACGATGTGACTACCTTCCGCCTTCGTTCGCTTTTAACGCACCGGCTGTGATTTGTTCCTGACAAAGCACCGCCTTGCCAAACATCCTTGTTTGTCATGCCAACCTCACTCAGTTGTCAGCACATTGCGAATGTCGCAAAATGAGAAGCATCAAACTAATTAATAAAAATAAACTTTTATTATTGGAACTAGCTGATGTTATAACTAACGTTAGCAATTTATTGGATGGATTTTGGCTTTAAAAACCCCTCTCCTCAAAATTTTTTGGTTGTTTGAGTTTCGGACGTTTTGTTGTTTTGTGGTTGTTTTTATACGGTGATTACGTCCGAGTTAAGAGGGTTGGCGCCAACCCTCTTTACAATCTCCCGCGGCGACCACGCAAGTGGTCACGATGTGACTGCCTTCCGCCTTCGTTCGGTCTTAACGCACCGGCTGTGATTTGTTCCTGACAAAGCACCGCCTTGGCAAACATCCCTGTTTGCCATGCTAACCTCACTCAGTTGTCAGCACGTTGCGAATGTCGCACTACAAAATCGTTTTTTATCGCCGACTTCGTCAACGCCATTGCCTTGGCAGGGCGCAATGATTATTTAACACCCTAACGTTATTTTTCTTATCCTCAGCTTCAATACCTAAGAACTAAAAAATAATAGCTAAGGATAGACACAGAGTCCTCTGACGTTGGTATATTCCCTATCAGCGTGACCCACCCAACCATACGCCGAGTCAACCGTAAAAAACTCTTGACTACTACCCGCCCTATCTTGCGTCCAATAGTCGCCTCCGAAGAAGAAGGTCACTAAGTAATATTCCACCCTCCCCCATTCCGCGAAAAATCCTGCACCCATGTGACGCATATATGAATTATTAGGTGCCGAAGGCGTTGCCCCTACTATTTCATTTGCATAATCTCCACATTTCTCTGAATTATTTCCCTGACAAGACGCATTAGTTAAATCACTGACCTTTGGGAGACGGTATCCAATCTTATTACACCAAGATTCCATATTAGAATGGGTTTTATAGCTATATCCACGATTAACAAACCACTGCTTTAACTCAAATCCATATTTGACCACTGCATTACCACTGCTATCACGACCGACTAACTCAAATACCTGAGGTAAAGATGGTCTGGCGATTTCACCTGGATTATCTGAACGCAATTGATAGTCTTTAGCAACAGGACCTGTTAGGGTGACATGAATATGGTATCTTGTTGAATTGATCATAGTAGCAGTAATACCACTATGAGAAACCGGAGCCCAAGATAAGGCTTCACTAACACCACCAATATCTAAATCAAAAAGCAAATTATTAGCACCAGTAGTCGGGAAGTTTAAACCATAAGACGATGGTGTAACTGACTGTGGTAGAAAACCCCAATCAGGGTTCCAAATGGAAGCAGGACCAGCATATATACCATTACCGTAATGTGAGTCAGGTTGTGCATAACAAATCACTGGCGCTGTCTTAGGTTTAATATAATAAGAGGCATTACTAGCACTAAAACGACTTTCATTAGGCACACCATAACGTGTTTTTAATGTACCTTCACCATTAGATAAGGTTAATCTATATGGCGCTTTACAAATAGTCAGTACTTCATTACGGGCAACAGGATTATTGAATTTATCAACAATAGATAAATTTAAACTACCGGTAGCGGTGACACCATTAACTCCCTGACCATCACCATCATCATCCCCCCAATAATTATAAGGTGTGCCAATAAGTGAACTTAATGCAATAGAATTAGTATCCGTTGGTACTAACATACCAATATCCGTAGAACTCTGACCAGCAACAGGTAAAACGATAGGATTGAAAAAACTTGAATCATTGGTTGTCGGAGTAAATGTTCTTCCATCAGAAAGCGATATCCTGAGTAGTGCTTCGGTATTTGTCACCTGGGTACGACCACCATCAAAGGTTAAATAAGGTGCTGAGCCATAAATAATATTGGTCGTTTTTGTGGTTAATGCATAATTAGCAAAAGAGGTAGAAAGTAAAACAACTAAGATTAATACCAAAACCATCGGCCGAGATAAAAAGGCTAAACCAAGAAATTTTGAAAAATTTTGCCGGAATTGCGGAAATTTTGGAAATTGCTGAAATAATAAATTGTAGTGAAATAATAAACGGTATGAGCTTAACTTTAGAAAGATGAAATTATAGGTTGGGCAGGTTGTGTGTTGTGTGTTGTGTGTTGAAAATTATAATCCATATCAGATATCCTTGTCAATCCAATTTTATGATTTATTTAAAATTTTAAGCCTAATGGCATAAAATTTATCCATTCGTATAAATATGCTATAAAAGTATAGTGATTGCAAAAAACCATGCAACTTTTTTTGATGGTTTAATTGTTAACTTTTGTAAAGATTAATGTAATATTATGTCTTAATTACGCCCTTAAAACCTATTTCGAAGAAACTTTAGGGGGATTTTTAGGCTTTAAAAACCCCTTTCCTCAATTTTTTTGGTTCGCTGAGTTTCGGACGTTTTGTTGTTTGGTGGCTAGTTCTATACGGTGATTACGTCCGAGTTAAGAGGGTTGGCGCCAACCCTCTTTACAATCTCCCGCGGCGACCACGCAAGTGGTCACGATGTGACTACCTTCCGCCTTCGTTCGGTCTTAACGCACCGGCTGTGATTTGTTCCTGACAAAGCACCGCCTTGGCAAACATCCCTGTTTGTCATGCTAACCTCACTCAGTTGTCAGCACGTTGCCAATGTCGCTAAATTAAATACACCAAACTTATTTGCCAAAATAAACTTTTATTATTGGAATTAGCTGATGTTATAACTAACGTTAGCGATTTATTGGATGGATTTTGGCTTTAAAAACCCCGTTCCTCAAAATTTTTTTGGTTGTTTGAGTTTCGGACGTTTTGTTGTTTTGCGGCTAATTCTATACGGCGATTACGTCCGAGTTAAGAGGGTTGGCACCAACCCTCTTTACAATCTCCCGCGGCGACTACGCAAGTGGTCACGATGTGACTGCCTTCCGCCTTCGTTCGTTCTTAACGCACCGGCTGTGATTTGTTCCTGACAAAGCACCGCCTTGGCAAACATCCCTGTTTGTCATGCTAACCTCACTCAGTTGTCAGCACGTTGCCAATGTCGCTAAATTAAATACACCAAACTTATTTGCCAAAATAAACTTTTATTATTGGAATTAGCTGATGTTATAACTAACGTTAGCGATTTATTGGATGGATTTTGGCTTTAAAAACCCCGTTCCTCAAAATTTTTTTGGTTGTTTGAGTTTCGGACGTTTTGTTGTTTTGCGGCTAATTCTATACGGCGATTACGTCCGAGTTAAGAGGGTTGGCGCCAACCCTCTTTACAATCTCCCGCGGCGACTACGCAAGTGGTCACGATGTGACTGCCTTCCGCCTTCGTTCGGTCTTAACGCACCGGCTGTGATTTGTTCCTGACAAAGCACCGCCTTGCCAAACATCCCTGTTTGCCATGCTAACCTCTCTCAGTTGTCAGCACATTGCCAATGTCGCACCACAAAATCGTTTTTATCGCCCTAACGTTATTTTTCTTATCCTCAGCTTCAATACCTAAGAACTAAGAAATAATAGCTAAGGATAGACACAGAGTCCGCTGCTCGTTTCTTGATTATCTCCTTGAACGCTAATACTACCTTTAAGCGTGCCAACCAGCAAAAAACTACTACCCACCCTATCTTGCGTCCAATAGATACATCCTAGGCAGAAGTTGGCACCACGGTCTCTGCTGTAATCAGACATCCACCCCCATTCCGAGAGAAATCCTCCACCAATGTGACGACGGGTAGTATTATCAGGTGACGAAGGCGTTGCCGTTAATGCATTTATTTCACTTTCATAACCTCGACAATAATAAGCAGGAACTTCAGGCCCCGGTTCCCCCTTACAACTCGCATTAGTTAAATCCTTGACCTTTGGAACACGGTATCCTCCAATCTTATTACACCAAGATTCCGTATTAGAATAGGTTTTATAATAATCACGACTAACAAACCACTGCTTTAACACAAATCCATATTTGACCACCGCATTACCCCTACTATCACGACCGACTAACTCAAATACCTGAGGTAAAGATGGTCTACCGATTCTACCTGGATTATCTGATTTCTGTTGATTAGGGTCTGTAACAGCAGGACCCGTTAGGGTGACTCTAACGTAGTGGAGTCCATTAATGCCGGTTCTGTCACCGGTCATAGTAGCCGTAATACCTCCATGAGAAACCGGCGCCCAAGATAAGGCCTGACTAACACCACCAATATATAACCAAAAAAGCAAATTATTAGCACCAGTAGTCGGGAAGTTTAAACCATAAGACGACGGCGTAACTGACTGTGGTAGAAACCCCTTATCCTCTTGCCAAACGGCAGCAGAAAGACCAAACGAAAACCTACCGCCATCGTTAGATGTGTTATAAGGGCTTACTAAACAAATCGCTGGCGCTGCCTTAGGTTTAATATAATAAGTGGCATTACCTGCACTAAAACGACTTTCATTAGGTACCCCATAACGTGTTGTTAATCTACCTTCACTATTCGATAAGGTTAATTTATATGGTGCTTTATTGTTATTACAACTAGTCAGCACTTCATTACGGGCAACAGGATTATTGTCTTTATCAACAATAGATAATTTTAAACTACCGGTAGCGGTGATACCATCAATCCCCTGACCATCGCCATCATCATCACCCCAATAATTATACGGTGTGCCAATAAGTGAACTTAATGCAATAGAATTAGTATCCGTTGGTACTAACA
>NZ_NASD01000041.1 GCF_002142155.1 Gilliamella apis
ATCAAATAAGTTAGGTCTTGCATAACAAACCGCTTGCGTTTGATTAGGTTTAATATAATAAGTGGCATAACCTGCCGTAAAACGACTTTCATTAGGCACACCATAACGTGTTTTTAATGTACCTTCACCATTAGATAAGGTTAATTTATATGGCGCTTTACAAATAGTCAGTACTTCATTACGGGCAACACGATTATTGTCTTTATCAACAATAGATAAATTTAAACTACCGGTAGCGGTGACACCATTAACTCCCTGACCATCACCATCATCATCCCCCCAATAATTATACGGTGTGCCAATAAGTGAACTTAATGCAATAGAATTAGTATCCGTTGGTACTAACATACCAATATCCGCAAAACTCTGACCAGCAACAGGTAAAATGATAGGATTGTCTCTTGAATTACTAGTTGCTGGGGTGAATTTTCTACCATCAGAAAGGGATATCCCAAGTAGCGCTTCGGTATTGGTTACCCGAGTTCGACCTCCATCAAAGGTTAAATAAGGTGCTGAGCCATAAATAATATTGGTCGTTTTAGTGGTTAATGCATAGTTAGAAAAAGAGATAGACTGTAAAACAACCACGGTTAATACCAAAACCATCGGCCGAGATAAAAAGACTAAACCAAGAAATTTTGAAAAATTATGCCAGAATTGCGGAAATTGCCGAAATAATAAATTGCAGTGAAATAATAAACGGCGTGAGCTTAACTTTAGAGAGGTGAAATTATAGGTTGGGCAGGTTGTGTGTTGTGTGTTGTGTGTTGAAAATTATAATCCATATCAGATGTCCTTGTCAATCCAATTTTATGATTTATTTAAAATTTTAAGCCTAACGGCACAAAATTTATCCATTCGTATAAATATGCTATAAAAGTATAGTGATTGCAAAAAACCATGCAACTTTTTTTGGCGGTTTTATTGTTAACTTTTGTAAAGATTAATGTAATATTATGTCTTAATTACTCGCTTAAAACCAATTTCGGAGAAACTTTAGGGGGATTTTTAGGCTTTAAAAACCCCGTTCCTCAATTTTTTGGGTTCGCTGAGTTTCGGACGTTTTGTTGTTTGGTGGCTAATTCTATACGGCGATTACGTCCGAGTTAAGAGGGTTGGCGCGAACCCTCTTTACAATCTCCCGCGGCGACTACGCAAGTGGTCACGATGTGACTGCCTTCCGCCTTCGTTCGCTCTTAACGCACCGGCTGTGATTTGTTCCTGACAAAGCACCGCCTTTCCAAACATCCCTGTTTGCCATGCTAACCTCTCTCAGTTGTCAGCACATTGCGAATGTCGCTAAATTAAATACACCAAACTTATTTGCCAAAATAAACTCTTATGTTTATAGCGAGCTAATTTTAGTTTTAAAACCAATTTCGGGGAAACTTGGGCGTGATTTTGGCTTTAAAAACCCCTCTCCTCAAATTTTTTTGGTTGTTTGAGTTTCGGACGTTTGTTGTTTTGTGGTTGTTTCTATACGGCGATTACGTCCGAGTTAAGAGGGTTGGCGCGAACCCTCTTTACAATCTCCCGCGGCGACCACGCAAGTGGTCACGATGTGACTGCCTTCCGCCTTCGTTCGTTCTTAACGCACCGGCTGTGATTTGTTCCTGACAAAGCACAGCCTTGGCAAACATCCCTGTTTGCCATGCTAACCTCTCTCAGTTGTCAGCACATTGCTAATGTCGCACCACAAAATCGCTTTTTATCGCTCTAACGTTATTTTTCTTATCCTCAGCTTCAATACCTAAGAACTAAGAAATAATAGCTAATAAGTATTAGGATAGACACAGAGTACGGTGTCATCGATGCGGTTGCCGATGGTGTCGCTGGAAGGAGCTTCATACACCCGACCACTCGTGTAAACCCCAAAAACCCCACGTAGACGATCATTCATAGGTCGACCATTAAAATTTTCCGTCGGATATCTGTATTTGAAACCGGTATTAGCGTAATTGTTCACCCTCCCCCATTCCGTGAAAAATCCTGCACCAATGTGACGCCGATAGTAATTATCAGGTGACGAAGGCGTTGCACTATGGCAGTAGTTAGAATATGCACCAACTCCCCGACAAGACGCATTTGTTAAATCTTTAACCATAAGATTACGATATCCTCCAATATAATTACACCAAAATGAATGACCAACCGTATCCTGAAAACGACCACGATTAACAAACCACTGCTTTAACTCAAATCCATATTTGACCACCGCATTACCACTACTATCACGACCCACTAACTCAAATACCTGCGGTAATGATGCTATGGCGACTCTAATTGGACGATCTGATTGCTGTTGCGAGTATGTAGCAAAAGGACCCGTTAGGGTGACTTTAACGCTGGTACTTGTTGAATCGGTCATCGTTGCCGTAATACCACCAAGCGAAACCGGAGCCCAAGATAAGGCCTGATTACTACCACCAATATCTAAATAAAAATATAAATTATTAGCACCCGTAGTCGGGAAGTTTAAACCATAAGACGACGGCGTAACTGACTGTGGTAGAAAACCCTTATCCTCTTGCCAAACGGCAGCAGAAAGACCTTTCCATGTAGAGCCATCGTCTCTTCTGTCTCCTAGGTCAGGTCTTGCAAAACAAATCACTGGCGATGCCTTAGGATTAATATAATAAGTGGCATTACCTGCCGTAAAACGACTTTCATTAGGTACACCATAACGTGTTGTTAATCTACCTTCACCATTAGATAAGGTTAATTTATATGGCGCTTTACAAATAGTCAGTACTTCATTACGGGCAACAGGATGATTGAAATTATCAACAATAGATAAATTTAAACTACCGGTAGCGGTGATACCATCAATCCCCTGACCATCGCCATCATCATCTCCCCAATAATTATACGGTGTGCCAATAAGTGAACTTAATGCAATAGAATCAGTATCTGTTGGTACTAACATACCAATATCATTAAAACTCTGACCATCAACAGGTAAAATGATAGGATTGTCTCTTGAATTATTGGTTGCTGGGGTGAATTTTCTACCATCAGAAAGGGATATCCCGAGTAGCGCTTCGGTATTTGTTACTCGGGTTCGACCTCCATCAAAGGTTAAATATGGGACTGAGCCATAAATAATATTGGTCGTTTTTGTGGTTAATGCATAATTAGCAAAAGAGGTAGAAAGTAAAACAACTAAGATTAATACCAAAACCATCGGCCGAGATAAAAAGGCTAAACCAAGAAATTTTGAAAAATTTTGCGGAAATTTCGGAAATAATAAACTGCGGTTAAATAATAAACGGTGTGAGCTTAACTTTAGAAAGGTGAATTTATAGGTTGGGCAGGTTGTGTGTTGTGTGTTGTGTGTTGAAAATTATAATCCATATCAGATATCCTTGTCAATCCAATTTTATGATTTATTTAAAATTTTAAGCCTAATGGCATAGTATATATAAA
>NZ_NASD01000042.1 GCF_002142155.1 Gilliamella apis
ATTTAAAAGTCTGGCGGCACCCTACTCTCACATGGGTAATACCCACACTACCATCGGCACTACGGCGTTTCACTTCTGAGTTCGGCATGGGGTCAGGTGGGACCACCGCGCTATTACCGCCAGACATATTCTGTCTTCTCTTATCTCAATTGATGCGCATTATCTCATATCCACAACAATCCCTCAATCCGGAACAAACTGTTCGAGTATCTATTAATCTATCTCTACCTTCGCGTATCCAAAACAACTCCGAGTTGTAAGGTTAAGACTCTCGGTTCATTAGTATCAGTTAGCTCAATGTATCACTACACTTACACACCTGACCTATCTACGTCTTAGTCTCAAACGGACCTTACTGATTCTCTTCAGGGAAAACTCATCTCGAGGCTAGTTTCGTACTTAGATGCTTTCAGCACTTATCTATTCCGCACGTAGCTACCGGGCAATGCAATTGGCATCACAACCCGAACACCAGCGGTGCGTTCACTTCGGTCCTCTCGTACTAGAAGCAAACCCTCTCAATTTTCCTACGCCCATGGCAGATAGGGACCGAACTGTCTCACGACGTTCTAAACCCAGCTCGCGTACCACTTTAAACGGCGAACAGCCGTACCCTTGGGACCTACTTCAGCCCCAGGATGTGATGAGCCGACATCGAGGTGCCAAACACCGCCGTCGATATGAACTCTTGGGCGGTATCAGCCTGTTATCCCCGGAGTACCTTTTATCCGTTGAGCGATGGCCCTTCCATTCAGAACCACCGGATCACTATGACCTACTTTCGTACCTGCTCGAGCCGTCACTCTCGCAGTCAAGCTAGCTTTTGCCATTGCACTAACCTCCTGATGTCCGACCAGGATTAGCTAACCTTCGTGCTCCTCCGTTACTCTTTGGGAGGAGACCGCCCCAGTCAAACTACCCACCAGACAGTGTCCCTTACCTCGATTCAGAAGTATAGGTTAGAACATCAAACATTAAAGGGTGGTATTTCAAGGTTGACTCCATGCATACTGGCGTACACACTTCTTAGTCTCCCACCTATCCTACACATTAAGGCTCAATGTTCACTGTCAAGCTATAGTAAAGGTTCACGGGGTCTTTCCGTCTTGCCACGGGTACACCGCATCTTCACGGCAATTTCAATTTCACTGAGTCTCGGGTGGAGACAGCCTGGCCATCATTACGCCATTCGTGCAGGTCGGAACTTACCCGACAAGGAATTTCGCTACCTTAGGACCGTTATAGTTACGGCCGCCGTTTACTGGGGCTTCGATCAAGAGCTTCTGCTTACGCATAACCCCATCAATTAACCTTCCAGCACCGGGCAGGCGTCACACCGTATACGTCCACTTTCGTGTTTGCACAGTGCTGTGTTTTTATTAAACAGTTGCAGCCAGCTGGTATCTTCGACTGATTTCACCTCCATCCGCATGGGACTTCAATTACCACCAGCGTGCCTTCTCCCGAAGTTACGGCACCATTTTGCCTAGTTCCTTCACCCGAGTTCTCTCAAGCGCCTTAGTATTCTCTACCTGACCACCTGTGTCGGTTTCGGGTACGATTAACTATAACCTGAAGCTTAGAGGATTTTCCTGGAAGCAGGGCATCAATTACTTCAGCACCTTAGTGCCTCGTCATCACGCCTCAGGGTCTTAGTGACCGGATTTGCCTAATCACACCCCTACACGCTTAACCCACCATCCAATAGGTGGTAAACCTAGCCTTCTTCGTCCCCCCATCGCAGTTATAGCCAGTACGGGAATATTAACCCGTTTCCCATCAGATACGCCCTTCGGCCTCTCCTTAGGGGGCGACTCACCCTGCCCCGATTAACGTTGGACAGGAACCCTTGGTCTTCCGGCGAGCGGGCTTTTCACCCGCTTTATCGTTACTTATGTCAGCATTCGCACTTCTGATACCTCCAGCATACCTCACAATACACCTTCAACGGCTTACAGAACGCTCCCCTACCCAACACACTTAGTGTGCTGCCGCAGCTTCGGTGCATAGTTTTAGCCCCGTTACATCTTCCGCGCAGGCCGACTCGACTAGTGAGCTATTACGCTTTCTTTAAATGATGGCTGCTTCTAAGCCAACATCCTAGCTGTCTAAGCCTTCCCACTTCGTTTCCCACTTAACTATGACTTTGGGACCTTAGCTGGCGGTCTGGGTTGTTTCCCTCTTCACGACGAACGTTAGCACCCGCCGTGTGTCTCCCATGATTAAACTTGTCAGTATTCGGAGTTTGCATCGGGTTGGTAAGCCGGGATGGCCCCCTAGCCGAAACAGTGCTCTACCCCCAACAGTTACTCATGAGGCGCTACCTAAATAGCTTTCGGGGAGAACCAGCTATCTCCCGGTTTGATTGGCCTTTCACCCCCAGCCACAGGTCATCCGCTAATTTTTCAACATTAGTCGGTTCGGTCCTCCAGTTAGTGTTAACCAACCTTCAACCTGCCCATGGCTAGATCACCGGGTTTCGGGTCTATACCCTGCAACTTTACGCACAGTTAATACTCGGTTTCCCTTCGGCTCCCCTATTCGGTTAACCTTGCTACAGAATATAAGTCGCTGACCCATTATACAAAAGGTACGCAGTCACTATTACCCAACGGCAACAGCTCCCACTGATTGTACGTACACGGTTTCAGGGTCTATTTCACTCCCCTCCCGGGGTTCTTTTCGCCTTTCCCTCACGGTACTGGTTCACTATCGGTCAATCAGGAGTATTTAGCCTTGGAGGATGGTCCCCCCATCTTCAGACAGGATATCACGTGTCCCGCCCTACTCTATAAGCTTCCACATCATGCATCTTCGTGTACGGGACTTTCACCCTCTATCGTGCGACTTTCCAGACGCTTCCACTAATACATTATGCTACCCGCTTGGGCTACTCCCCTTTCGCTCGCCGCTACTTAGGGAATCTCGGTTGATTTCTTTTCCTCGGGGTACTTAGATGTTTCAGTTCTCCCGGTTCGCCTCATCTGACTATGGATTCATCAGATGATAGTGTAGTCACCTACACTGGGTTTCCCCATTCGGACATCAACGGTTATAGCGCCTTTTATCGGCTTACCGTCGCTTTTCGCAGATTAACACGTCCTTCATCGCCTCTGATTGCCTAGGCATCCACCGTGTACGCTTAATTTCTTAACCTTACAACTCACAGTTGTCTTGGTTTTCATTACGCTTTTTTCTCTTTCTTATCTCAATCCAATATATTTTCATA
>NZ_NASD01000043.1 GCF_002142155.1 Gilliamella apis
TTACAAATGAATATAAAGAATATTTTAAGAGTTTATGTAATCGCTTTTGGCGTAAAAGATATAATGATGGAACTACTAATATAATGGAAATAAATGACGTTAAAAATTTAAGTTCTTATGTTACTAAAGATTTTTATATGAAAGAGAGTAAAGATTATTTTTTTTGTTTTTAAATAAATATGTCGGCATTTATGCCGACATTTAAACAAATGTTCAATCTAAAATAAAATATAAAAATTTTTATTTATTATCCCTCCGCAAATTTAACCTGCCGATCATAAATCATAATAGATATCAGTTAATTACTATCACCAGCAATCATTTTAAAATTCTTTTCTATACGAAGGTTAATCGATCGTCTACAACGATCAATAATTAAATTATGATAGGAGATAACTATTAAATACATATTTTTGATCGATTAAACATATTAATTTATTTTTCTTTTTGTTATTATGTCGCTGCTTTTTAAGCGAATCAGATGATCTATATATATTAACAATAAATTTTAAATATTATTTAACCTTAATAAGGTAGAGGTAAAAATGAAAGCATTATCAATAATTGCATTAATATTTGCAGTAATATCAATTTTTATTCCTGTGATAGGAGTATTTATTGCTATGGGATGTAGTGTGTTAGCACTAATTACATTTTGTAAGCAGTCCACAATTTCAGGTATTACATTTGGAATTAATATAGTTAGTACTGCATTCCTTTCACCATCATTGGCATTAACAGCATCTAATATGAATGACTCTGGAGAAGATGGAACGGGGTTATATATGACTTATGTTGGTTTTCATGTTGTTTTAATGCTCATAGCATTTATAGCATTCTTTATTTTCAGAAAGAAAAATTCTTAATACATTCAATACGTTTATTTTAATTAAAACACTTTTAATGTAATGAACCAAATTATTGCATTAAATTAATGATTAGAAAAATTAGAAGGTAATTAATATGCCAAATTTAGTTATTTTTAGAAAACCCCAATTTTATTGGGGTGGTACATTTTTTTCAATTTATGTAAATGGAGTTGAAGTTGAACGTATTAAACGTAAGGAAACTAAAATGATACCTGTCACAGAGGGAAGAATTTCACTAGAAATTAGAAAAAATTTTTTCAAAAGTATTATATTTTTTGATATCAACGATAACGAAACTAAATCATTTGAAATTTCAGTGAAAAACACTTTATTACTTATGTTAATACCAATTTATTCATTTTTTATCAAAGATTCAATTTTCAGTATTCAACCCAAAAATTAAATATTATAAGGTTATGTATGAAAAAGTTATTAATAGTAATAGTAGTTTCTATGTTATCTTTTACAGCAATTGCAGGTGAAAGCAAGAATAGATTACCTGAATGTAACTCAAATGAAATTATGCCAAAATTACTTGATGCATTCCTTGATGCAATTAAGAATAAATTGATTGCTGAAGAAAAAGGATATATTGATTACAAAGTATTAAGGGAAAATATTTTTGTTATGAGAGGATTGCTGTCATTTATTGATTTAAAAGAAGTTAATTCTTCCTCAGGAAAGGAAGATGAAAACAGAGTTTGTACCGCTAAATTAGTTTTTAACGGTCAAACAAATGAACAGAGTCAAATTAAATTTGAGATAAATGAAGGGTTATATAATAATGGTTTCATAATTGATATTTTAAGTTTTTAGTAATAATAGGGCATCAAATATTTTTGATGCCGTTTAAATATGCATTTCTTATAAAGTTGTACAATATTCTTTACTAACTACCAAATCTCGAAGTTTCTTTTTATTACTGAAACTTCGACTAATATTGGCACATATATCATCAAAATTATCCATTCCATTTTCATCCTGATAATAAAAAGGTTTAATACTGATACAGTTTTTATGTTCGAATATAGTTTGAAGTAAAACACGATCAGAGGTCGCACAAGAGTGTCCCCATATATAGACTTGATAC
>NZ_NASD01000044.1 GCF_002142155.1 Gilliamella apis
GAGTTAAAACTCTCTTTTTTTATTATTATTGTTAAGATTTTTTCCTCCTGAGATACTATGTCTAGTATATAACAATCGATTTTGCAGATCAATAAATTATGATATAATAGACACAAACTATCGCAAATTATATGACCGATCGTTCAAATCTTTCAAAAAAATATAAAAAAGTAACAACTTATAAATAATAAGTGTAAAAAGTGATTTTATATATGTGGAATAATTATTTATAAACATTTCAATAATTATATTTTTCTAGTGTGGGAGCATTAATAACATAAAGAGTTTGTGCTGAAATAGAACCCAAAAAAGTAATTAAATCCGTAATAATGAATGTCCTTAATATTTTTTATGCATCAAATAATAACCATGTAATTAACAAAATATAACACTATAACAACATGTAAATAATGCATAGATTATTAATAATAATTTTTATTGATGTGGTTGGTATCATAAAATAAACATTTCTTTTAAATAACTAGTTGTTTTTGATATAGGATTTTTTACATTATGATGGGTGATGAAGTTAATTAAAATTGTTTAATGTTATGCAGCAAGTTATATGTAGTTATTTTAGTGTTTGATAAATCCATTAATATAAATTTGTTACCTTACTAAAACACTTACCTCACAATCCAATATTTAAAACCATTAAAATAAATCATTAATCCTTACTTTTTGACTATAAAATCTTAAAATATATTAAGTGCGTTAAAATAATAATCTTTTTTCGTCCATTTATTAATGCCTCGAATCCTACTTATTTATATGCATTTAATAAATCTTTTACTAACTTTATATGAATTAGCTCCTAATGAGTCATAATTCTTAACTGATAGCACTATGATTGTCTTCAAAATTTTATTACTGACTGTTTCTGCGATCTTTTTATAAGATAAATGATTTCGGTTGGCATAAATTGCGATTGATACGTGATTTAGAGTTATTCTTGAGATGTAGTTGGAAAATTGAAATTTTTCAAAATTGTATATTTCCTATGATTCAGGAATCAGTCTGAACAGTCGATTTGATAATATTTTGCAGGTCAATTGATGAGATTTTAATAAATTTATCGCAGTTTACATGTCTAGACTATAATTACATGATTCTAACAATATGATAACAAAAGCATATTGGGAAAACTTTCTAAAATGACATCGGTGGTTATGCCTTAATCTTCAAAAATAAAGGGTATTATAAAAAAAGAGGGTTATCCCTCTTTTTATTAGTGATCTGACATATAGTATTGTCATAGAAATTTATTAAAATTTTTAAGGTAAAAGATAAAAAGCTATCAAAATCCACCTTTAATCGGTTTATTTATAATGCAGTGTTCATAATTATGTTTGCTTTAAAACTGAATATAGCTTTTTTCTATTACTGATGATACTTACTTACATTAATAAATCTATAAATAATACCATCACTACAAACTGATGTTGTATAATCTTTTCCTGACATCATTTCCTTTTTAATTTGCTCATTATCATTTTTATCACAGTTTTCTAGTACTCGGTAAAGCAACCCCGAATAACTTAAGTTTTCTATGTTTCGTGGCAAATCTATATTTGAATCAAAATCACTTACTTCGACTTTCATTTTAGCGAAATCAAAAGTTATAGTATTTTTTTCACCACAACCAGTTAGAGTAAAATTTAAAAAAATAATAAAGATAAATGTAACTATTTTATTCATTATTCAATTCCTTTCTTTAGCATTAATTATTTTCGAGGTAATATCGTTTTTACACACCTAAGTAGTATACTTACCATCGGTATTTAACTTTCTTGAAA
>NZ_NASD01000045.1 GCF_002142155.1 Gilliamella apis
TATGTCAGAGACAGTTATTGAGCATCAAACTTTAAATTGAAGAGTTTGATCATGGCTCAGATTGAACGCTGGCGGCAGGCTTAACACATGCAAGTCGAACGGTAACATGAGTGCTTGCACTTGATGACGAGTGGCGGACGGGTGAGTAATGTATGGGGATCTGCCGAATGGAGGGGGACAACAGTTGGAAACGACTGCTAATACCGCATAATGTTGAGAAACCAAAGCATGGGACTTTCGGGCCATGCGCCATTTGATGAACCCATATGGGATTAGCTAGTTGGTAGGGTAAAGGCTTACCAAGGCGACGATCTCTAGCTGGTCTGAGAGGATGACCAGCCACACTGGAACTGAGACACGGTCCAGACTCCTACGGGAGGCAGCAGTGGGGAATATTGCACAATGGGGGAAACCCTGATGCAGCCATGCCGCGTGTATGAAGAAGGCCTTCGGGTTGTAAAGTACTTTCGGTAATGAGGAAGGTGGTGTATCTAATAGGTGCATCAATTGACGTTAATTACAGAAGAAGCACCGGCTAACTCCGTGCCAGCAGCCGCGGTAATACGGAGGGTGCGAGCGTTAATCGGAATGACTGGGCGTAAAGGGCATGTAGGCGGATAATTAAGTTAGGTGTGAAAGCCCTGGGCTCAACCTAGGAATTGCACTTAAAACTGGTTAACTAGAGTATTGTAGAGGAAGGTAGAATTCCACGTGTAGCGGTGAAATGCGTAGAGATGTGGAGGAATACCGGTGGCGAAGGCGGCCTTCTGGACAGATACTGACGCTGAGATGCGAAAGCGTGGGGAGCAAACAGGATTAGATACCCTGGTAGTCCACGCTGTAAACGATGTCGATTTGGAGTTTGTTGCCCTGAGTGATGGGCTCCGAAGCTAACGCGATAAATCGACCGCCTGGGGAGTACGGCCGCAAGGTTAAAACTCAAATGAATTGACGGGGGCCCGCACAAGCGGTGGAGCATGTGGTTTAATTCGATGCAACGCGAAGAACCTTACCTGGTCTTGACATCCACAGAATCTTGCAGAGATGCGAGAGTGCCTTCGGGAACTGTGAGACAGGTGCTGCATGGCTGTCGTCAGCTCGTGTTGTGAAATGTTGGGTTAAGTCCCGCAACGAGCGCAACCCTTATCCTTTGTTGCCAGCGATTCGGTCGGGAACTCAAAGGAGACTGCCGTTGATAAAGCGGAGGAAGGTGGGGACGACGTCAAGTCATCATGGCCCTTACGACCAGGGCTACACACGTGCTACAATGGCGTATACAAAGGGAGGCGACCTCGCGAGAGCAAGCGGACCTCAGAAAGTACGTCTAAGTCCGGATTGGAGTCTGCAACTCGACTCCATGAAGTCGGAATCGCTAGTAATCGTGAATCAGAATGTCACGGTGAATACGTTCCCGGGCCTTGTACACACCGCCCGTCACACCATGGGAGTGGGTTGCACCAGAAGTAGATAGCTTAACCGCAAGGAGGGCGTTTACCACGGTGTGGTCCATGACTGGGGTGAAGTCGTAACAAGGTAACCGTAGGGGAACCTGCGGTTGGATCACCTCCTTACGAAGTGCTCGTAAGTGTTCACACAGATTGTTTGTTTA
>NZ_NASD01000046.1 GCF_002142155.1 Gilliamella apis
TTATTTAAAATTTTAAGCCTAATGGTATAAAATTTATCCATTCGTATAAATATGCTATAAAAGTATAGTGATTGCAAAAAACCATGCAACTTTTTTTGATGGTTTAATTGTTAACTTTTGTAAAGAAGGACACTGATAACTCGAAAACAGCATCGGTTATTTGCTGTTTATTAGAAATAATATCCCCTTTATCCCCTCTTAAAAAATCACCATTTTTAATATTAATAATTTGCAGATTAGGCTTTTGATTTTGACAATTTTATAATCGTTTTTAGAAGGTATTTTGCGTTTCAAAAACCCCTCTCCTCAAAATTTTTTTGGTTGTTTAAGTTTCGGACGTTTTGTTGTTTTGCGGTTGTTTCTATACGGTGATTACGTCCGAGTTAAGAGGGTTGGCGCCAACCCTCTTTACAATCTCCCGCGGCGACTACGCAAGTGGTCACGATGTGACTGCCTTCCGCCTGCGTTCGCTGTTAACGCACCGGCTGTGATTTGTTCCTGACAAAGCACCGCCTTGGCAAACATCCCTGTTTGCCATGCTAACCTCACTCAGTTGTCAGCACGTTGCGGATGTCGCGCCACAAAATCGTTTTTATCGCCCACTTCGTTAACGTCAACGCCATTGCCTTGATAGGGCAATGATTGTTTAATGTCCTAACGTTATTTTTCTTATGCTCAGCTTCAATACCTAAGAACTAAGAAATAATAGCTAAGGATAGACACAGAGTGCGTATGCATTATTGCCCATGTGTTCGCGTTCGTCAGAATAAGTGAAAATACGACCAATCAACGAGTGAACCAGAAAGTATTTGTTGTTATCACTCTTCTGCTCACTCGTCCAATATTGATTTGTACTACCATAGAAGACGGAACCACGGTAAGTGCTCACATCCCCCCATTCCGTGAAAAATCCTGCACCAATGTGACGACGTAAATATCTATCAGGTGACGAAGGCGTTGCACCAACTGCACCTTGACACTCATCAGAATCTGAATAATCTCCCGGACAAGTCGCATTAGTTAAATCGCTGATAATTGGGAGACGGTATCCAAAACTATTACACTTAGATGATGCAAAAGAATGGGAACCTTGACCACCACCAACAAACCACTGCTTTAACTCAAATCCATATTTGACCACCGCATTACCACTGCTATCACGACCGACTAACTCAAATGTCTGCGGTAAAGATGGTCTGTCGATTCTACCTGGATTAACTGAATTCCATTGCGAGCGTGTAACAACAGGACCAGTTAGGGTGACTCGAATGCTGTAGTAGTTGTTGTAGTGGTGGCCTGGTGAATCGGTCATCGTCGCCGTAATACC
>NZ_NASD01000047.1 GCF_002142155.1 Gilliamella apis
TTAGCAACAACACCAGCACCAACAGTACGACCACCTTCACGGATAGCGAAACGTAAACCGTCTGCCATTGCGATTGGGTGAATTAATGATACTGTCATTTTGATGTTATCACCTGGCATTACCATTTCTACGCCTTCTGGTAATTCAATAGTACCTGTTACGTCTGTTGTACGGAAGTAGAACTGTGGACGGTAACCTTTGAAGAATGGAGTATGACGACCACCTTCATCTTTACTTAGAATATACACTTCTGATTCGAAATCTGTATGTGGAGTAATTGAACCTGGTTTTGCTAATACTTGACCACGTTCGATTTCTTCACGTTTTGTACCACGTAATAATACACCTACGTTCTCACCAGCACGACCTTCGTCTAGTAATTTACGGAACATTTCTACACCAGTACAAGTTGTTTTAGTTGTTGGTTTGATACCAACGATTTCAACTTCTTCACCAACTTTGATTACACCGCGCTCTACACGACCTGTTACTACTGTACCACGGCCTGAGATTGAGAATACGTCTTCGATTGGTAATAAGAATGGCTTATCAATGTCACGCTCTGGTTCTGGAATGTAGCTGTCTAATGCTTCTGCTAATTCTACAATTTTGTCTTCCCATGCTGCATCGCCTTCTAACGCTTTAAGCGCTGAACCACGAATTACTGGTGTATCGTCACCTGGGAAATCGTATTGAGATAGAAGTTCACGTACTTCCATTTCAACTAATTCTAATAATTCTTCATCATCAACCATATCACATTTGTTTAAGAATACGATGATGTAAGGTACACCTACTTGACGACCTAAAAGAATGTGCTCACGAGTTTGTGGCATTGGACCATCAGTTGCTGCTACTACTAAGATAGCGCCGTCCATTTGTGCCGCACCAGTGATCATGTTTTTAACATAGTCAGCATGGCCTGGGCAGTCTACGTGTGCGTAGTGACGAGTTGGTGTATCGTATTCAACGTGTGAAGTATTGATGGTGATACCACGAGCTTTTTCTTCTGGTGCGTTATCGATTTGATCGAATGCACGAGCTTGACCACCGTATTTTTTAGATAATACTGATGTGATCGCTGCAGTTAAAGTTGTTTTACCATGGTCAACGTGGCCGATTGTACCAACGTTAACGTGGGGTTTTGTACGTTCAAATTTTTCTTTAGACAT
>NZ_NASD01000048.1 GCF_002142155.1 Gilliamella apis
TGGTAAAGTTAACCAGACTTGGATATCATCTTGGTGTAATAGTTTGGGATATCGTCTCCCAAAGGTCAAGGATTTAACTAATGCGAGGAATTCTTATTGTCCGGAGGGAAGAGATTGTCAAGGTGCATCGCCTCGGTTATCTGGTCGTTACTATCGTCTCATTGATGCAGGATTTTTCTCGGAATGGGGGAATATGGACTATTACAGGGATGCTAAATTCGGCAGCGGCGTTAAAATCGACTTCGACAGATTCGCACTATATTGGACGTCGGATAACGATGGTAGGAGATTCTATGTGGTTAGCTGGTACACTGGTTTTGTGCTTTATGATACCACTGACGACAATAACAGGATACTCCCCCAATACGGAGTCTGTGTCTATCCTTAGCTATTATTTCTTAGTTCTTAGGTATTGAAGCTGAGGATAAGAAAAATAACGTTAGGGCGATAAAAGCGGTTTTGTGGCTCGACATTGGCAACGTGCTGACAACTGAGTGAGGTTAGCATGGCAAACAGGGATGTTTGCCAAGGCGGTGTTTTGTCAGGAACAAATCACAGCCGGTGCGTTAAGACCGAACGAAGGCGGAAGGTAGTCACATCGTGACCACTTGCGTGGTCGCCGCGGGAGATTGTAAAGAGGGTTGGCGCCAACCCTCTTAACTCGGACGTAATCACCGTATAAAAATAACCGCAAAACAACAAAACGTCCGAAACTCAAACAACTAAAAAATAAAGAACTAAAAAATTTTGAGGAGAGGGGTTTTTAAAGCCTAAAATCCATCCAATAAATCGCTAACGCTAGTTATAACATCAGCTAGTAACCAAAAAATTTGCGGAACGGGGTTTTTAAAGCCCAAAAATCCCCTAAAGTTTCCCCAAAATCGGTTTTAAGCGAGTAATTAAGCGGTAATATTACATTAATCTTTACAAAAGTTAACAATTAAACCATCAAAAAAAGTTGCATGGTTTTTTGCAATCACTATACTTTTATAGCATATTTATACGAATGGATAAATTTTATGCCATTAGGCTTAAAATTTTAAATAAATCATAAAATTGGATTGACAAGGATATCTGATATGGATTATAATTTTCAACACACAACACACAACACACAACCTGCCCAACCTATAATTTCA
>NZ_NASD01000049.1 GCF_002142155.1 Gilliamella apis
GAGGTTAGCATGGCAAACAGGGATGTTTGCCAAGGCGGTGCTTTGTCAGGAACAAATCACAGCCGGTGCGTTAAAAGCGAACGAAGGCGGAAGGTAGTCACATCGTGACCACTTGCGTAGTCGCCGCGGGAGATTGTAAAGAGGGTTCGCGCCAACCCTCTTAACTCGGACGTAATCGCCGTATAAAAATAACCGCAAAACAACAAAACGTCCGAAATTCAAACAACCAAAAAATTTTGAGGAGAGGGGTTTTTAAAGCCAAAATCTATCCAATAAATCGTTAACGTTAGTTATAACATCAGCTAGTTCCAATAATAAAAGTGTATTTTGGCAAATAAGTTTGGTGTATTTAATTTAGCGACATTCGCAATGTGCTGACAACTGAGAGAGGTTAGCATGGCAAACAGGGATGTTTGCCAAGGCGGTGCTTTGTCAGGAACAAATCACAGCCGGTGCGTTAAGACCGAACGAAGGCGGAAGGTAGTCACATCGTGACCACTTGCGTGGTCGCCGCGGGAGATTGTAAAGAGGGTTCGCGCCAACCCTCTTAACTCGGACGTAATCACCGTATAGAAATAACCACAAAACAACAAAACGTCCGAAACTCAGCGAACCAAAAAAATTGAGGAACGGGGTTTTTTAAACGCAAAATACCTTCTAAAAACGATTATAAAATTGTCAAAATCAAAAGCCTAATCTGCAAATTATTAATATTAAAAATGGTGATTTTTTAAGAGGGGATAAAGGGGATATTATTTCTAATAAACAGCAAATAACCGATGCTGTTTTCGGGCTAGCAGTATTCATCTTTACAAAAGTTAACAATTAAACCATCAAAAAAAGTTGCATGGTTTTTTGCAATCACTATACTTTTATAGCATATTTATACGAATGGATAAATTTTATGCCGTTAGGCTTAAAATTTTAAATAAATCATAAAATTGGATTGACAAGGATATCTGATATGGATTATAATTTTCAACACGCAACACGCAACACGCAACCTGCCCAACCTATAA
>NZ_NASD01000005.1 GCF_002142155.1 Gilliamella apis
ATCATAATCAGTTGTTTTTTCGATAAATAAATAACTAATTGTTTATTTTTTATATATAAAGTAATAAATATAGTTTTTTATATTTATTATAGACCCTACAATCACAAAGGATTACAATATGGCTCGCTAAAATCGCGGATTTAAACCCGTTTTCATTTTAACAATTAAATATAGCTGAGTTATTGATGAGCAAAAAATTACATATCAAAACTTGGGGCTGTCAAATGAACGAATATGATTCAACTAAAATGGCAGATCTCCTTGAATCCACCCATGGTTTAACCTTAACAGAAAATGCCGAAGAAGCAGATATTTTATTATTAAATACCTGTTCTATTCGAGAAAAAGCCCAAGAAAAAGTTTTTCACCAACTAGGTCGTTGGAAAAATTTAAAACAACATAACCCTAATATTATTATTGGTGTTGGTGGTTGTGTCGCATCACAAGAAGGTGCCCATATTCGTAAACGAGCGCCTTTTGTTGATATTATTTTTGGACCACAAACCTTTCACCGTCTGCCTGATATGATTGAACAGATCCGCAGTGGTAATGGCCAGCATGTTGTTGATGTTAGTTTTCCTGAAATTGAAAAATTTGACCGTTTACCGGAACCTCGCAGTGAAGGTCCAACGGCATTTGTATCCATAATGGAAGGATGTAACAAATACTGTACTTATTGTGTGGTACCTTACACCCGTGGTGAAGAAGTAAGCCGACCTTGTGATGATGTTATTTATGAAATAGCACAACTGGCTGAACAAGGTGTACGTGAAGTGAATTTACTGGGTCAAAATGTTAACGCTTATCGTGGACCAACTTTTGATGGTGATATTTGTTCATTCGCTGAGTTATTGCGTTTAGTGGCTGCCATTGATGGTATTGATCGTATTCGTTTTACCACTAGCCATCCAATTGAATTTACAGATGACATTATTGATGTTTATCGTGATACGCCTGAACTGGTTAACTTTTTACATTTACCAGTACAAAGTGGTTCTGATCGCGTATTGAACTTGATGAAACGAACACATACTGCAATTGAATATAAATCAATTATTCGTAAATTACGTAAAGTTCGCCCAGATATTCAAATCAGTTCTGATTTTATTGTTGGTTTCCCGGGTGAAACACAAGAAGATTTTGAACAAACTATGAAATTGATCGCTGATGTTAATTTTGACTTAAGTTATAGCTTTGTTTATTCAGCTCGTCCGGGTACGCCTGCTGCGGAAATGGAAGATAATGTTTCTGAAGAAGAGAAAAAACAACGGCTCTATATTCTTCAAGAACGTATTAATCAACAAGCTATGCAATTTAGTCGTCGCATGTTAAATACCGTACAACGTATTTTAGTTGAAGGTCCATCTAAAAAGGATCTTATGGAATTAACCGGCCGAACAGAAAACAATCGAATTGTTAATTTTGCTGGCAATCCAGATATGATTGGTAAATTTGTTGATGTTGAAATTACCGATGTTTATCCTAACTCATTGCGTGGTAAAGTAGTGAGAACTGAAGATCAGATGGATCTACGGGTTAGTGAATCACCAATTTCAGTTATTTCGCGAACTCGTAAAGAAAATAATTTAGGCGTTGGTATTTATCAACCATAATTATACAAATAGAAGTGTAATTTAATTAATAATTAAAGATGATAATTTATAAATAAGGAATATTAAATGTTTATTGTATTTGGTACAAAAGGACGTGAAGTTAATGAACATACAGGGCAATTTAATTGCCCAAACTGTTGTGCTCAGCAAAATATTGCTGGTGATCAAAAACAACATCAGTATACGCAAATAAAGGTAGCTAAATATTTTACACTATTTTTTATTCCTATTTTTAGTTTTCAAACTTTAGGTCGATATATTAAATGTCAACACTGTAATTCTGACTTTAATGAAAGTGTTTTAACTTATATACCACCTACATTTGAACAGCAAGTGGCATCTTATGTTGAGCAAGAGTTAAAAAGTGGTACACCTATCACGATGGTTATCAATAAGTTGAAAAGCCAAGGATTAGATAATAATCAGGCAACTAGTGCTGTGAATAATATAGTTGGTGACGATATAGTGACTTGTCATCATTGCCATATGGATTTTTTAAAAGGTGTTGAAAAATGTTCTTTATGTGAAGAGCGTATTTAGTCATTAACCTGAATAATTAGAGGACTTATCATTGAATATTACGACCCATGAAACTATGCTAGAACCAGCAGATAATCAGCGACTTAATAGTCTTTGTGGTCCTTATGATGACAATATTAAACAACTTGAACGTCGTTTAGGGATTGAAATAAATCATCGTGGTAATCTCTTTGCCATCACTGGTGATACCATCTGTGTAAAAGCTGCATCTGAAATATTACAATCGCTATATAAGCAAACTAAACAAAAAGATAATATTATCGATATTGAACCTGAGCAGATACATTTAGCCATTAAAGAATCTGGTGCATTAGAAAAAGCCAAAGAGCATCTTCCTGCCTATGTTGATCTGCATGGTAGTAAGCAAGTCATGATAAAAACCAAACGTGGAGTAATAAAACCACGTACACCTAATCAGGCTCAATATATTGCTCATGTATTAGATTATGATATTTCTTTTGGTATTGGTCCGGCTGGCACCGGAAAAACCTATTTAGCGGTAGCCGCAGCGGTTGATGCACTAGAAAAACAGCAAATTAGACGTATCGTTTTAACTCGTCCTGCGGTTGAAGCCGGCGAAAAACTAGGTTTTTTACCTGGTGATTTAAGTCAAAAAGTCGATCCTTATTTACGTCCACTTTATGATGCATTGTTTGAAATGCTTGGTTTTGAAAAAGTTGAAAAACTAATTGAAAAAAGTGTTATTGAAGTTGCTCCATTAGCCTATATGCGTGGGCGTACACTTAATGATGCTTTTATTATTCTTGATGAAAGCCAAAATACCACAATTGAGCAAATGAAGATGTTTTTAACGCGTATTGGTTTTAATTCTAAAGCGGTAATTACTGGTGATATTACGCAAATTGATTTACCGCGTCACCAAAAATCAGGATTACGCCATGCTATCGAAGTCTTAAGCGAAGTTGATGATATTAGTTTTAATTTTTTCAAGAGTGAAGATGTCGTTCGCCATCCTGTCGTAGCTAGAATTGTTAATGCTTATGAAAAATGGGAACAACAAGAACACAAGCAACAACACTCATAAACAGAATTTAGAGGAGTTATATTATCTCTATTTCAGGTAAAACAAAAAAGGGCAATATTCGCGATCACTCAGCAGAAACAAACTTATTTTTGCGTAGAGCGTTGTTTGCATTTGTGGTAATTATTCTTTTAATTTTTGTGTTATTAGCCAATTTAGCTGATCTACAAATTTCAAACTTTAGTTATTACAGTACCAAATCAAACAACAATCGTATTGAAATTATCCCTATTCCTCCTAGTCGCGGTATGATTTATGATCGTAATGGTACGCCATTGGCGATAAATAATATTACCTATCAACTTAATATTGTTCCTGATAAAACCAAAAACCTTAACGAACAGTTTGAACAGTTAAAAACGATTGTTGATTTAACTGATGAAGATATTGAGAATTTCCAAAAGGAACGCCGTAATTATCGGGCTCATCGTCCCGTACCACTAAAAGAAAATCTAACCGAAAAACAAATAGCACGTTTTATTGTTGATCAGCATCGCTTTCCGTTTGTGTCGATTGTTAAAATTCAACATCGATATTATCCGTATGGCGCTTCACTTACCCATATTCTTGGCTATATATCTAAAATAAATACTCAAGATAAACAACGTTTAGAAGAAGAAAATAAAGCCAGCGATTATGTGGCTACTTTTAACATTGGTAAAATGGGGATTGAACGGTATTACGAAGATGTTTTACATGGTACGGCTGGTAATGAAAAGGTTGAAGTAAACAGCCGAGGTCGTATTGTTCGCTTACTTGAACAACATCCACCACAAGCCGGTGAAGATATCTATTTATCCATCAACCTAAAATTACAACTCTATATTGAATCACTGCTTGCTGGCCGAAAAGCATCAGTTGTTGCTATTGATCCCAATAATGGTGAAGTATTAGCAATGGTGTCTAGCCCTAGTTATGATTCAAATGATTTTGTTGGTGGTATTTCCAGTAAAAAATATAGTGAGTTACTTAATGATCCAAGTAAACCGCTATTTAACCGAGCTTTACTTGGTGCTTATCCTCCTGCTTCAACGGTAAAACCATTTATTTCGATAGCCGCTTTAAGTGAAGGTGTCGTTTCACCGAAAAGTGTGGTTAATGATCCTGGCTGGTGGCAATTACCCGGTACAGAAAGACGCTATCGAGATTGGCTAAAATGGGGGCACGGCCATGTTGATGTATTACGAGCAATTGAAGAATCGGTGGATACCTATTTTTACCAAGTTGCTTATGATATGGGTATTGATCGCCTAAATTTATGGATGACTAAGTTTGGTTATGGTGAGCGTACCGGCATTGATATTTCGGCTAATGAAGAGACTCGTGCGGTTATGCCAAGTCGCGAATGGAAATTAAAGCGGCATAAAAAATCTTGGTTACAAGGTGACACCATTCCGGTTGGTATAGGTCAAGGTTATTGGACTGCCACACCTATGCAAATGGCTAAAGCCTTAACCACATTAATTAATAATGGTAAAACTTTTACGCCACACTTTTTACTCTATAAAAAAAGTGACATTATTAATACTAATCAGAATCAACCAACTATTGATCCCGAAAAATATGTTGAAACTAATAGCCTAGTTGATGTTAATCCAGCCTATTGGGCATTAGCTAAAGAAGGTATGCATCGAGTTATGTTTGGTGCTCGAGGTACTGCACGTAAAGTTTATGCTGGTGCTAAATATCAAGCAGCAGGTAAGTCAGGTACCGCTCAAGTTTATGGTTTAAAAGAAAACGAAACTTATAATGCCCATAAAATACCCGAACATTTACGTGACCATGCCTTATTTATCGCTTATGCACCTTATGATAAACCGAAAATAGCGCTAGCTATAGTCCTTGAAAATGGTGGCGGTGGTAGCTCCAATGGCGGTGCAGTAGCCCGTAAAATATTGGATTATTATCTTGAGGGTGATAACTCAACAGAATTAGATGATGCATCATCATCGACGACAGGACATGAAGATTAATTATGAACAATATTAAGAAATCTTTTTGGCAAAAGATACATATCGATCCACTTTTTTGCTTATTTATAACCTTACTACTTGGTTATAGCCTTTATATTTTATGGAGTGCTAGTGGCCAAAATGTAGATATGATGCAAAAACGAGTTATCCAAATAATTCTTGGTTTTTTTGTGATGATTGTTTTTGCCCAAATTTCACCGCGAAGCTATGAACAGTGGGCACCTTATCTCTATATTGCCTGTATTATTATATTACTATTAGTTGATATTTTCGGTTATACCAGTAAAGGTGCTCAGCGTTGGTTAGATTTAGGCGTCATTCGTTTTCAACCGTCAGAAATTGCTAAAATTGCCGTGCCATTAATGGTAGCTAAGTTTATTCATCGTGATGGCTGTCCACCACCGCTTAAAACAACTTTGCAAACATTAGCTATTATTGGCGTACCTACCTTATTAGTAGCAATGCAACCCGATTTAGGAACGGCTATTTTAATTATTATGTCGGGTATTTTTATTATCTTTTTGGCTGGGATTAACTGGCGATTTATTCTTGTTGCTTTGATATTGATCGCCATATTTTTACCGATTATGTGGTTTTATTTAATGCATGATTATCAACGTGAACGAGTATTAACATTATTTAATCCTGAGCGTGATCCTAATGGAGCTGGTTATCATATTTTGCAATCGAAAACCGCGATAGGATCGGGAGGAATATGGGGTAAAGGTTGGCTTGAAGGTACGCAATCTCAGTTAGAATTTTTACCGGAAAGACATACTGACTTTATCTTTTCAGTTATCGCTGAAGAGTTTGGTTTTATTGGCTCTATTGTTTTGTTAGTCTTGTTCTTATGTTTAATTATACGTGGATTAATTATTGCCGCACAGGCACAAACGACGTTTGGACGAATACTGTCTGGTGGTTTGATTTTAGTATTTTTTGTCTATGTATTTATTAATATTGGTATGGTCAGTGGAATCTTACCAGTAGTTGGTGTACCATTACCACTAATAAGTTATGGTGGCTCTTCTCTGGTCGTTTTAATGGCAAGTTTTGGCATTATGATGTCTATTCACACTCATCGATACATGTTATCTAAAAACATTTAACGGAATTTTTATAAATGAAAAAGAAATTAAAATTATCTTTTGGTTTGTTGGCGCTTGCAATATGTTCTTCTGCCTCTGCAGAGATGGCATTTCCTATTCCAGCTATCCCACAATTAGATGCAGAAGCCTATATTTTAATCGATGCCAAATCTGGCGAAATCCTAGCGCAATATAATGCTGAACAACAACGTGATCCAGCAAGCTTAACTAAAATGATGACAAGTTATGTTGTTGGCCAAGCATTAGAATCAGGCCGTATTAAAAATGATGATATGGTGCTGATCAGTAAAGATGCATGGGCAACCGGTAACCCGGTTTTAAAAGGCTCATCATTGATGTTTTTAGAGGTTGGTAAAACAGTTTCGGTTGCCGATTTGAATAAAGGTATCATTATTCAATCGGGTAATGATGCATGTATCGCTATGGCTGAACATGTTGCTGGTAGCCAAGGTGCTTTCGTTAATTTAATGAATGAATATGCCAAAAAAATTGGTTTACAACATACCCATTTTGAAACGGTGCATGGCCTTGATGCACCCGGTCAGTATACAACAGCTAAAGATATGGCACTATTAGGTCAAGCTTTGATTCGTGACTTACCAACTGAATATGCTATCTATAAAGAAAAAGAGTTCACCTATAACTTGTCTAAACCACAATTGAATCGCAATGGTTTACTTTGGGATACAACTTTAAACGTAGATGGTATTAAAACCGGTCATACTAATGCTGCTGGTTATAACCTTGTTGCATCAGCGGTTGATGGTAATACCCGTTTAATTTCAGCCGTGCTTGGTGGCCGAACCTTTAAAGGTCGTGAAGAAGAGAGTAAAAAATTACTCACTTGGGGATTCCGCTTCTTTGAAACGGCTAATCCAGTTAAGCCTAATGCGCCATTAGTAACAGAGTCAGTTTGGTATGGCGATGAAAACAAAGTAAATTTAGGGACTATTAATGGTGCTTATATTACTGTGCCAAAAGGCCGTTCAGCTGACGTTAAAGTACAATACACCATTGATGATTACATCTATGCGCCAATTACCAAAGGTGCTGCGGTTGGTAAAATCCAATTTTTATTAGATGATAAAGTGATCAACGAACAACCTTTAGTTGCCCTTGAAAATGTTGAAGAAGCAGGCTTCTTTGGTAATATTTGGGATTGGATAAGCTTACAATTCCATAAATTATTTAATTAATTTTTAAGTTATAATTAACTTGAACCGTTGTGTAACGCAAAGCTACACAGCGGTTTTTTATTATCTCGTATAAGCAACTATTAGTTATATACATGGTTAATAACCTTTAATGTTAAGGCTAAAAAACCTCGTTCCTCAAAATTTTTGTTAAAAGATACCCCTAAATTTTATTAAGCTTAATTGGCTTAATTATTGGTGGCTGCAAGATAGATTAAAATTTGCGAAGTAGTTGAAAATATCTGTTCTAAAATAAATTCAACAAATGAAGGCAAGGAGGAAAATAAATAACTTAACATCATCAAGCCACATAATAAGGTAAGTGGATAGCCAACTACAAAAATTGATAACTGAGGGGTAATTCTATTTAATAACCCTAATGACAAATTAATAATCAGCAATAACGTCATTAATGGTAATGCCAACATAACGCCATTACTAAATAATAGACCGGTTGTTTCGATTAAGGCTAAGTGACCGTTGGCCTTTAAAGGTGAAACGCTAATAGGAATAATCTCAAAGCTATTAGCTAATCCATACAGTAACCATAGATGGCCATCTAAGCTGAGAAATATCAACAAGGCAATAATGTTAATTAAACGTGACAGTACGGAAGTAGATGGTCCACCAATAGGATCATAAAAGGTCGCCATGCCTAACCCCATTTGCATACCAATTAATTCACCGGCAAATCTTACCGTTAAAAAAGTAAGTTGTACGGTAAAACCGATTATGATGCCAATCATGATTTGCTGGGCAATAACCCAGATACCGAGTAATGAATAAAGGCTAAGGTTGTCGTCTAACTTTGGTAACGGTAATAAAATGACGATCAGCACTGCTAAACCGATTTTTAACCGATTTGGCACCTCTTTTTCACCGACAATAGGTGCGACCATAATTAGCGCTAAAATACGGGTAAAAGGCAGAAAACTTGATCGAACCCAAGCAAAAAAATCAATATTAAACAGATCGTGAATCGCGGTGTCCATTAAGGTTAACTAGTTAAGTTAGGAATATCAGTAATAACCAGACGGATATAATCGATCATAGTTGTCAGCATTGAGGGGCCTAAAATGATTAATACTAACACCACCGCTAAAATCTTAGGAATAAAAGATAAGGTCATTTCATTAATTTGAGTTGCCGCTTGTAACAAACTGATAATTAACCCAGTGACTAAGGCTGCGAGTAATAAAGGACCTGCAAGTGATGCGGCAACTTTGATTGCTTGAATGGCAAAATGGCTAATATATTCAGAAGGCATATAATCCCTTTATTGTTGGCGTTAATTAAAAAAGCTTTGTGCTAATGAACCTAACAATAAATGCCAGCCATCAGCTAATACAAACAACATAATTTTAAAAGGTAGTGATACTGTTGCTGGTGGTACCATCATCATCCCTAATGCCATTAATGTACTGGCAACAACTAAATCAATGACTAAAAAAGGAATAAACAGAGTAAAGCCAATTTGAAAAGCGGTTTTAAGTTCACTAACCACAAAAGCTGGGACTAAAACTCGTAGCGGGATATCTTCACGGGTTTGAATATCACCAGAATGGGACATATTAACAAATAGCGTTAAATCACTTTCACGAGTTTGGCTCAACATAAATTCACGCAATGGTTTGCTTGCCTCCATCAAACTTTGTTGCATAGTGATTTGTTGTTGAGAATAGGGAATATAAGCATCTTGATATATTTTATCCAATGTTGGTGACATAATAAAAAATGTCATAAATAGGGCAATACCTAAAATTAATTGATTAGGCGGTGCTGATTGGGTACCAAGTGCACTACGTAATAGCCCTAACACAATAATGATACGAGTAAAACTCGTCATTAATAGTAATATAATTGGGATAAACGTCAGTAGGGTTAAAAAAACTAAAGTTTCAACTGGTAATGACCAAGTTTGCCCTTCTGGTAGTGAGGTTTGAGTAACAATTGTTAACGGTGATAATTCAGCATAACTATATTGGCTGGCCAGCAATAAGCTAAATAAAATAACAAGTTTTAACCGCACAATTAATCACACCTTTTTACTGTTTAGCACAGATTTTAATATCTGATTGAACAGATTATTTTTTGACTGTTGTTCAACGTCAACCGGTTCTGCGAATAACATTTCAGTACGTTGTTCATTGATAGTATGGAGTAAAGTCATTTGTTGGGCTGTAACCCCGACCACCAGTAATTGATGGTCAACATAAACCAACATAATGCGATCTTTGGCATTTATATTGTAAGTTGCTTTAACATCAATGAATTGCTTAGTAGATCTTTTCCAACCTAACCGTTTTATTAGCCAGGTTAAAACGAAAATAATGGTGATAACACTAAAAAAGGCTATTCCTATTTGGCTATATAAACTTGATTCAGTAGGAATAGACGAAAAGTTTTGTATACCGGCGTTGATTGTTGATTCGCTCATGGTTATCTCATTAATGGTTATTAACGACTTAATCTACGTACCCGTTCTGAAGGGGTAATAATATCGGTAATTCGTACACCATAATTGTCACCCACCACCACGATCTCGCCTTGAGCAATTAAGTAACCGTTAATTAAAATATCTAATGGCTCACCAGCTAAACCATCTAAGGCGATAACAGATCCTTGAGTTAAATTTAATAGATCTTTAATGGCCATTTTGGTACGGCCAAGTTCAACACTTAAATTAACCGGAATATCTAAAATAAGATTAATATCTTGTTCTTTTACATTTGACGGTTGGGGTGAAAGGGTTTCAAAAATAGCTTCTGTTGTTACCGATTCTTCATCAGTTAAGTTAGTTGCTTGGCTATCATCACTGTTATTTGGCATATCACTCATTGAACACTCCTTCATTCAATTGTTCTAATACAGGGTTGCTTATTTGCTCTACTTGAATTGCATATTGTTTATTTACACTACCATATTGACCTTTTAAAACCGGTACGCCACCAATAGTGACATCTAGGCTGGTTGGTTTTTCAATATCCAAAATGTCGTTTACTTTTAATGCTAATAATTTGGCAACAGTTGTTTGAATATTTGTAAAATTAGCGACTAACTCAACCGTTGATTGTTTAATACCGCTAGTGAGTGAACTCATCCAGACATTATCATCTTGATGGGTTTGGCTTTCGATCGGTGGTTTAATTAATAACTCTTTAATAGATTCAACCATTGCATATGGAATGCAAATGCAGAAAGTTGCTTTAAAGTTACCAATTTCAATTAAAAATGTCGAAGTTAACACTACATCATCAGGAGAGCTGGTGATATTGGTAAATTTACTCTCTACTTCAGAACGAATATATTCAGTTTCAATGCTGTATACGTCAATCCATGAATTTTGGTATGTAGTTAAAGCAAGATCTAATACTCGTCTAATAATCTCTTGTTCAGTATGGGTAAATTCACGTCCTTCAGTATTCATATTGGTGGTATGTCCATCACCGCCGAAAAGTGTATCAACAACAATAAATACCAGTTCTGGTGAAAAAGAAAATAAGCAGCTACCCCGTAAAGGATTAAGATGAACTAAATTTAAATGGTAAGTTGCCGAGATATGCGAAAACTCTTTAAATGTTTTTGGCTCAATTGGCGAGGTAATAACATCCGTATTACGACGTAATAAATTAAATAAACCAATTCGAAATTGACGAGCAAAGCGTTCATTAATGATTTCTAATGCTGTTAGTCTTTCAGGGATAAAACTATGTTTAACTGATATATCATAAGGTTTTACTTCAGTCCGTTTGCTTTGCTGTGATTGATAATTTTGCACAATATCTTTTTCAATACTGGCAGCATTATCCGGTGAATGTTTAGCTAAAGATTCACTTTTATCGCTAGTAGATTGAAGCTTATCCGACATGATAATTACCTTATAATGAAATCAGTGAATAACACTTCATCAATTTTTACTGAATGTTTGGCATCGTATTGACGTGATAATGCTGTTTTTATTTGCTCTTGTAATTCGAGTTTGCCAGATTCTTTTTTCAAATTATTGACATATTGTTTTGAGGTTAACAGCAATACATCACTTCTTACTTCAGGCAAATATTCTAATAATACTGTTTTTTGATCTTCATCTTCGACGCGTAGCACCATACCAACATATAGAATTTTATTGATATCTAAATTATCTTCAGAAGGAGGTAATGTAATGGTAAATGGTTTTAGAGTTAAAAAAACCGGTGATGAAACTTGAGGTTCTTGATGAGTATGTGTCGTATTTTTAGCTTGATTTTCGAACCATAAATAAGCTGCTGAACCTATTGCGAGTAAGGTAATTAGAATAAGTATTAGGTTTAAAATTCTTACTTTTTTATTGGTGGTTTGCATATTTATTATTGTCTCAATGAAAATTAACGAAAGATTTGTAGCTATTTAAATAACCAAAAATTACCAAAATAATAAATCATGCCGTAAGAATTAATCGGAAGAATAGGCAATAAAAATATTATCTATTCAACCTTTTTAATATTAAGTTATCAAAGTTAAACACTGTTAAAAACGTAGATATCAATTATTTTATAAATATTGCCATAACCATTATTTAGGCAAAAATACTTAATCCTGATTGAACAATCTTAGTATGATGATTAATTTTTTGTTGAATTGGATTGATATCATCTAATAGTTGCTCTGTTTCAGATTGTTGTGGTTGTTGATAAGAAGATGACTGTTTAGAATCATTCATCATTGAAAAATCACTAATGTTAGTGTGTTGTAAAGTGATACCTTGTTGTTCCAATGAGCTTCTTAACATGGGGAGTGCTGATTCTAACACACCCTTAACCATATTATGCGCAACCGCCATGTGCAGATCGATTTTGTCATCAATCATGGCTAATTTAATATGTAATGATCCTAGTTCTTGTGGATTTAATTTTATTTCGGCATTTTGAATACCTTGTCGACTGATCAAACAAATTTGTTCATTTAAAGATGCTTGCCACTTACTAATATCCATGGGCATCGGTAAATTTAAGTTTAAGATGGTTGGATTTGTTGTAAAGGTTGGCGGATTAAATAGTGATGATTGGCCATTTATATCTATTGATAAAGCCATTTCTGATGGTGTATTAGCCAAATTAGTAGTAAACAATTTATCTGTCAGCGTTGACGCTAAATCAGTATGATGATCATTGCTATGATTATTTATCAGCGTATCTGTTGACTGTGTTTGATTAATACTCAAATGTGCATTTTTGGTCGTTTGTGGCTGATTATTTTCCCAAGCCAATAAATGACTAGGATTTGGTTGATTGGTTTTGTTGATTAATTGCTCACTGTGATTAATTGAGGCAATAATTTCGGCAGCTTTTTCATCAATATTGGTGCGCTGTTTGATATCATCAGTACATTGTGTATCCAACTTTGGATCAATCATGGTTGGATTAGCTTCTAATAATAGTTTAGTTTCATATATTGGTTGGTTTTTCGGTTGAGTATCCGATTGTCTATTTTGCTGTATATCCTCTTGCGGATTGAGTGGCATAGAAAATAGTATGAACAACTCTTCACTATCCATTCGTTCTTTCTGCTCTAACTCATTGTCTTTTAAGCTTGTAGCATTAACGTGATGATGATTATCACTTAGCCATTGCTGTTTTTCGGTAAGTTGTAATAATTTTTGAAAAAAATCATCATCAAGAATAGATAACTTGTTGTCGTTTAATTCAAATTGTTGAGATGAGATTAATGGAATATCGCTAAACTGATTAATATTCATTCAATGTTCTCCTTGCTATTTGCTGCTGAGCAAATTCATCGGTTAATTTTTGTTGTAAACGACTCTGTTGTAGTAACAGTTTTTTATGTTGTTTATCTAATAATGTAGTATAAGTATTTAGGCTTTTTTGTGATTGATTAAGCTCATTGGTGATCTGCTTTTGTTTTATATCTAAAGCTAATAGTAGTTTTTTTTGTTGCGCTATACCTTGTTCAATCGCTGTAATAAAAGCATTAAAATTATTTAATTCCGATCCTTTAATGCCACTGGATAAGGCATTATTTAGCCGTTGTTGGTACTCGTGATAATAATCATTTAATACATTTAGTTGTGATTGTGCATTACGTTTATTCTCGTGGGCATGTTTTAATTTAATCAATTTGTCATCAACTGCTTTTTCAGCGAGCTTTTTTAACGTTATAAATGCAAATTTACCATGATGTTGATTGGCCATAATTCTTTCCTAATTTATCAGCGAACTGCAACAATATTGATTAATTGTTGATAAGCGTCTTGATAACTACAATGCTCATTGATTCCTTGTTGTAAAAATTGCTGCATAGCTGGAAAAAGAGAGATAGCTTTATCTAATAATGGATCGGTTCCAGCTACGTAAGCACCAACATTAATCAAGTCCCGATTGCGCTGGAAACTTGAAAATAATTGTTTAAATAACCGTGATTTTTTTTCATCTTCTGGCGGGGTAAGATCGGTCATTACACGACTGATTGACGCTTCGATATCAATGGCTGGATAATGCCCCGATTCAGCTAGTGAACGTGATAATACTATATGACCATCAAGAATTGCCCTTGCTGAATCAGCAATAGGATCTTGTTGGTCGTCACCTTCGGTTAACACAGTATAAAAAGCAGTAATTGCACCTTTTCCTTTGGCATCATTACCTGCTCTTTCAACTAATGCTGGCAATTTTGCAAATACTGATGGTGGATAACCTTTGGTTGCCGGTGGTTCACCGATGGCTAAGGCTATTTCCCGTTGTGCCATGGCATAACGGGTTAGTGAATCCATGATTAGTAATACATTAAACCCTTGATCACGAAAATTTTCGGCAATTTTTGTGGCATAAGCTGCACCTTGTAGACGTAATAATGGCGATACATCTGCTGGTGCCGCGACAACTACTGAACGCGCTAAGCCTTCTTCACCAAGGATATTTTCGATAAAATCTTTTACTTCTCTGCCACGTTCGCCAATCAGACCAACCACAATAATATCGGCTTTGGTATACCTAGCCATCATGCCAAGTAGGACACTTTTACCAACACCAGAACCAGCAAAAAGCCCCATTCGTTGACCTTGGCCAACGGTTAATAATGCATTGATAGCACGAATGCCGACATCTAATACTTGATGAATAGGCGTGCGAGTCAGAGGGTTTAGTGATTTATTGATTAATCCTTCATATTCAATATTTTCTGGTAAAGGTTTGCCATCCAATGGTTTGCCCATTGCATCAACTATTCGTCCTAATAACCCCGTACCAATAGGTAAAACTTTATGACTAAAATGGGTTAAATCATATTGTGAGGTATATACTCTGGCATCAAGTAATATGCCATCAGTTGATTCAAATGGCATCAGATATAAGGTTTTACCATTAAAACCAATGACTTCACACTCAACGGCTTGCACTTTTCCATCTAATTGCCGTTCGACAAAGCAGTTAGAACCTAAAGGTAATTTTAAGCCTACGGCCTCTAAAACTAAGCCCGAAGCTTTAACTAAGCGACCATATTGACGGATTAACGATATTGACTGTAATTTTTGTTGCGCACCATCAATTTTAGTCATCCATTGCGTACAAAAGTCCACCTTAATGTTCAACTCCATGTACATTATCTGCGATAATTTGCCAATGATGGGTTACACTGGCGTCGATCTCATTGGTTTGGGTAAATATTTTGCAACCACCTAATTCGATATTGGCATCAGCTATAAACTGCCATTGCTGTGGTTGCAACTCATTATTTAGTTGTGGTTCAAGCCATAACAAGTCTGTTGGATTAATTCGTACTACAATTGGTGGATTAACAATTGTATTTTGTTCAATTAATGATTTTATAATATGTAATAATTGTTTTTGTTTGACTTTTGATAAGGAACCAACTGTTTTTTCGGCAGCAAGTAAAGCTAAGTCAAATAGCTTTGGTACAATTTTTTCATCAATTTGGCTAATCGATTGTTGAAAGTTGATTGCTAAATTTTTGATGGCATTTATGCTAGTTAATTTTTCTGCCGTTAGCTGTTGTTCTATTGTGTCCAGCCCTTCTTGGTGACCGTGTGTGAATCCTTGCTCATAGCCAGTCTGTTTGCCAATATTAAAACCTTCTTCTTTACCTAAATTAAAGCCTTCTTGGTATGCTTCATCTCTTGCTTGTTGTTTAATATTTTCGAGTTCTAGCAATATTGCTGGGCTATTGATATCAAAAGAGCCCTCATCTTGATCATCGTGGTTATCTGGCTCTAATGGTGGCGCAAATTCTTCCAACTCTTCTGGCTGTTGTTGGCTGGTTAATGGTGATAATTCGCTAAGTGCCAAATCTTGGAAATGCAATGGTTTCCAACTTACACTATTAGTATGATTATACATATTCATCATCACCACTCGTTAAGATCATCTCACCTGTTTCTGCTAAGCGCCGTGCAATAACCAAAATTTTCTTCTGTTCGGTTTCGACTTGCGACAAGCGAACTGGTGGTCTGTTTTCTAAATCTTCTCGTAATATTGAGGCAGCACGTTGTGACATATTTGTTAATAGTTTTTCGCGTAAGGTTTCTGTTGCCCCTTTCATGGCGATGATTAAGGTTTCATTATCCACCTCTTTGAGTAGCCGTTGGATACTTCTATCATCGACATCCACCAGATTTTCAAATAAGAACATTTCATCAATGATTTTTTGAGCAAGCTCATTGTCATAATCACGTAATGCATTGATAACCAGTTCTTCTTGTTGTGATTTCATCAGATTGATAATTTCTGCTGCGGTGCGGATGCCACCCATGTTATTAAGTTTAATATTTTGTCCATGTAGTAAGGTTGATAATGATGTCGATAACACTTCTAATGCTGATGGCTCTACACCACCGAAAGTTGCAATACGTAGCATGACGTCATTACGTAATTGGTCATCAAATAAATTTAAAATCTCAGCAGCCAAATCGCGATTTAAGTGAACTAAAATAGTGGCAATAATTTGTGGGTGTTCTTTTTTAACTAAATCAACCGCGCGTGCAGCATCGACAAAGTTAAGCATTTTTAAACCATCAGTGGTATCTTCGATATCGGTATCTAATAGTTCATCAAGTAAGCGGTTAGCTTTATCGCTACCAATTGATTTTTCTAGAACTTTTCTTAAATAGCCATTGGTATCCGTATTTAATACTGCACAATCATCAAGGGTAGTTTGACACTCATTAAGAATATTTTTCAGTTGTTCTTGAGTTAATTGTGGCAATCCCATCATGGCACTACTAATTTTTTGTACCTCTTTATGGTTTAAAAATTGCATTACTTTGGCTGCTAATTCTTCACCTAAAATCATTAAAATTGTCGCCGATTTTTGCGCTTCAGTTAAATTCATTACTCGGTGTCCTTCTTGTTCATCCAACCACGTATAATCAGAGCCATTACACGAGGATCTTTCTCGACAATTTTGCGGATGTATTGCTGTTGTTGCATATTATCTTCAAAAATCTTCTGTTGCAGTTTACTGTGTGCTTTGTAATCAAGCTTATCTTCACTAGCCATTGTGCCATCAGATGATCTGTTATCAGTATTAAGATATTGTCTTTGAATTTTAATCCATATCGAGCGTAATACTTTGCGCCATGCAAACCAGATTATTAAAATATAAATCAGATATTTAATTGCGACTTTCAGCATGTCGAAAACTTCATGTTTTTGTAAAAAGACCATGGCGGCATTTTCATCTTCAATTTGATCGGTAAATTTCAAATTAGCCACTGTTAATGAATCACCACGCAAGTCAGAAAACCCCATTGCTTGACGGGCAAGCGCTTCAATATGGGTGAGTTCCTCTTGATCTAGTTTTACCCATTTTTCAACAGCTTCCTGTTCTGAATTTTCTTCATTTGCCGATGTGATTTCATCGGCTGAAATAAATTTATAATTAACTAAAACAGCGACAGATAAACGCTTGATACGACCTTCAGGGATTTTGCTATGAATAACTTGACGATTAACTTCAAAGTTCAATGTTTTATTTGACTGTAAATGATACATTTTTTGTTTATCGTCTTTATCTTTGGTATCGCTCTCACCATCAATTGGTGCACTAGGCGTTGGTACCGGTTGATTAGATAAAGCGCCCGGCACACCACCGATAGTGTTGCTTGATGCTAATTGGCTATTTTCAATGTGTTGCTTACTGCGAATAGTTTGGTTGCTGGCATCGCTATTGGGATCATAAATTTCCGATGTTGACTCTTGCCGACTAAAATCGATATCCGCATTCACTTGTACCTTAACATTTTGTTGTCCCAAAATAGGGATAATAATTTTTTCTACTCGTTCTCGAACTAGATTTTCAATCCGTTCACTATATTCTAATTGGGCAATATTAACGTTACTGTCACGGTATCTTTCGCCAGTTAATAAATTGCCTTTTTGATCAATAATCGTCACCTTATCCGCTTGTAATTCTGGCACACTACTCGAAATTAAGTGAATGATGGCATCAATTTGACCTTGCGATAAAGCTCGACCTGGTAATAAAGTTAGTGCAACAGATGCGGAAGGGAATTTTCTTTCTCGAACAAATAAAGAGGGTTTAGGCATCGCTAAATGCACTCTGGCATCATCTATACTGCTAATAATGGCAATGGTTCTCGATAGTTCGCCTTCTAATGCTCGTTGATAGTTGATTTGTTCATTAAACTGACTCATGCCAAAACTTTCTTTGTCGAGTAGTTCAAAACCAATTGCGCCACCTTTAGGCAAACCCTGCTGGGCTATTCGTAACCGAGTATGATAAATTTGATTTTGGGGAATTAAGATAGTTGTGCCAGAGGATGAAAATTTGTAGGGAATATTTAACTTATCAAGTTGGCTAATGATTTCACCGCCATCTTTATCATTCAAATTACTAAATAATACGCCATAATTATCGTCTTTAAGCCATAAGTAACTAATACTACTAATTGCTATTACAATTACTCCTACAATAAGGAGTAGCATTTTACGATTTATTTTTAATTGATTAATAAAAGGTAACTTACTCAATATTGATTCGCCTTTGTTACCAACTGCCTGGCTATCCATATGTATCCTAACACTAAACTGACTAGATTAATTCTAGGGTTTATTATCTGTGTATTTAAAAAAATCAATAGCTAAAAAAGCATATGCTTTACCCTTTAGTTATCGCTTTTAGATTGTTATCTTTATGATAATTTACGCTATAACTTGATTAAGACGAATAACCGTGACCTTTATTATGAATAGTATTGATGCCTTTAATAGCACAACATTAACCCAACTTGATTTTTCACATAAGCAATCTATTAATCACAGTGAACAAAATTTTATGGCTGAATTAAAAATGGCATTAGATAAAATCAGTCAAACACAAATAGACGCTAGCCAGCAAGCTAAAGCATTTGAGATGGGTGAAGCCAATATCGCATTAAATGAGGTGATGGTTAGCATGCAAAAGTCTTCAGTTTCTTTACAATTTGGTATTCAAGTTCGCAATAAATTAGTCGCAGCATATCAAGAAATCATGAATATGAATGTTTAAACTATTATCGGAAGGTTACTTATCGACTAGATGATATATTTTGGTTTAAAAAATAGTATTAATTAATCGCCAATTTTTATCCTAAATTGGCTTAACCTTACCACTATTGTTGTTACAACGACTATCGAGATACTCGATATAAGATTTTTTTTCAAGTTAAAAATGCATTAGTTATTGTGAAGTAAGCTAGTCACCAGTACAAGCAAAGTATATACATTGACGATGTAAAATTAATCAAAAAAAGTTTGAGGAGTGGGGTTTTTGGCAGATAAAACTAGCTAAAAAAACCCCGTTCCTCAATTATTTTTGTACTATTTTTTTGACTTCTCTGTGAATAATCTAAACTAAATTGGCGATTGTTTGGTAGCTATCTATTTTTGCTTGATAATCAACCTGTTCACCAATTAATTGGCTTAATTCATTATGTCGCAGATGGATTAATTGCTTTAATTGCTCATGATAACTAAGAATATTATTGATATACATTTGAATCATATCTTGTTGTGATAATGGTATATTATCAATAGTAGTTAACCCATTTTTGAGTTGAATATCACGGGCTAACTGCTGATATTTAGTTTGCCAACTAATTAATAATTCCCAATTTTCTTGTTGTGCATTAATTAGCATTTGCTCAACAACATAATTAAGTTGCTCGTATTGTTCTAATACTAGATTCGTATTCAATTCTGCTACATCCATAACTATGCTATCTCACGCCAAGCTTGGGCAATATTATTAAGCAGATCAAAACAAGTTTGCAGTATTTGCGTATCATTATGTAGATTAGCAAAAACCAGTTGCTGGCTGATGTATTGATATAACTGATCTAAATTTTCAGCAATTTCACCGCCTTGATCTAAATCAAGGCAACTTTTAAGCCCATTATCAATGATATTAATAGCTTTAGAAATGGCTTTTCCTTTACCAGCAATATTACCCTTTTGTATATATAACTCAGCTAAGCGAATAGCATTTAATGCGCCATCAAATAACAAAACAATAAGCTGATGAGGTGAAGCCTGACTAACGCTAGTTTCTAAATTAACTTGTTTATAAGCTTGAGATCCCATTTTATACATTGTTATGCCTTATTTTTTTAAATTCGCCATCATTTCAAATTGGGTGGTAAGGTAATTGCTCATACCATTTAATTCATTGATTAAGATATCTAGTTTTGTGAATTGTACTCGATAACGCTCGATAGTTTGGTCAATAGAGTTATTGACTTGGTCATAGCGTTTATCTAATGATTTTAAGGTAGAATTTAAACCGTTAGTTGCCGTATCAATCATGCCGTCGCTATCAATAAAGCTACTTACTTTGGCAAAGACTTCGTTGGCAATGCCAGTTGTTTCACCATCACCGGTAAATAAAATGGCGACGGCTTCACTGTTTTCTTTAAGGGCTTTTTCTAATTCGTTTTCTTTAATCACCAGTTTGCCATTACTATCCATATTGATACCAATTTGTGCTAGTACCGATAATTCTCCTGTTTGACCTTTAGAAAATATAGAGCGAATACTTTGATCAATATTACGTAGTGTTGAATCACCAATCAGTGGGCCATTACTATTATTTAATTCATCTGAATTGGCATCACCAGCGGTAAATTGCGTTAAGCTTGATATGGTTGATTGTAATTGATTAAAGGCATCAACCCACTCTTTAAGGGCTTCTTGAGCTTTGTCATTGTCAGCGCTGATGGTTAAATTTTGCGCTGTTGTAGTGACTGCTTTTAATGTGATATCGACACCAGGAATAACCTCTTTAACGGTATTTGATGAGCTATTAATCGTTATACCATTAAAGCTAAATTTAGCATCTTGCGCTTTAGCCACTTCACTCATAGCTGATGAATCAGCTTGATTAGCATTAAATCCAATTAGTGAATTAAGCTTATCATCATCGGATGAAATAGAGGTAATGGCTTGTTGTTCACCGGTTTCTTTTGATGTGATAACCAGTTGATAGCTATCAGTTCCAGAACGGACAATAGTTGCGTTTACTGTTGTGTCACTGGTTGAACCATCTTCATTAATCACCTTAGCTTGATTGATTGCATTGGCTATCGATTCGAGCGATGTGTCATCTTTGCCTAACGTGATGTTTAATTTTTGGCCATTAGCTTGTTCTATTGTGAGGGTACGGGTTTCATTATCATTACCTAACGTTGATGTTTTATCATTTATAGCATTCGTGGCAACACTATGCGCAGTGGCAAGTTGTTCGACGCTAACCGCATAATTACCTAATTGGGCCTTGCTATTTACATTAGTGGTAAAATAGTTGTCATTACCAGATGCGGAACGCGCTTGAAACAGCTCTTTTTTTTGCAGTTTTGCTGTTGCGCTGTTGAATGTTGATAATGCACTTTTTAATTTACCAAAACCGCTTATTTTGTTATTAACTGCTTTTTGTTGGGCTTTTATCGGTGTAAGACGATTTTTTTCAACGGCTTCTAATTGATCTAATACTTCATTTAAATCAATACCAGAACCAATTCCTAATATACTCATTGCCATGATTGATTATCCTAATATAAATTCTTTCATCCCTTGTTTTATCGACCAATGCCGTAAAAAGTTTAGCTGTTTTTAGTTTTTTATCTTTACTAATAAATAAGTCGGTTTTGGTAATGAGAATATTGATAATCAGTTTTATCTATTAAAAAACGAGTTAGTTATCTTAATCAATAGTGATGTTAGCTGTCCTTTATGTTGCCTAACATTAAAATTGTGTAGTGAAACTTCCAATATCATTACTATTGATTAATTAGAAAATATATTGCAATGAATTAAATTGGGATAAGCTTAAGTTTTGTTGCCACAAATTAAGGCTATATTAACCAGTCGATTCAACGATATATAACTTCGATTACTACACATATAAACATGTATGATGCCCTTTAATCATGTTCATTTAATTACTTAGTTATTCAGCTTTATTTAATACCAACAAATAAAAATTCAAAAAAATATTAAAGTTTCTTTTTTTAATACCGATAACTAAACCATCAGCATATATATTGAATTATTTTTCAATATCTCGTTGATCTAACTAATCATATTAAAGGAGATAAAAATGGCACAAGTAATTAATACTAATACTATGTCTTTAATGGCAAGAAACAACCTTAATCATTCTCAAAGCGTGCTTGGAACTGCAATTGAGCGTCTATCATCTGGTATGCGTATCAACAGTGCTAAAGACGATGCGGCTGGTCAAGCAATCGCTAACCGTTTTTCTTCTAGTATTCGTGGTCTAACTCAAGCTGCACGTAATGCCAATGACGGTATTTCAATTGCACAAACTACAGAAGGTGCATTAAACGAAATCAATAATAATGTACAACGTATTCGTGAATTAACTGTTCAAGCAGCAAACGGTACTAACTCTGAAAGCGATCTTGTATCAATCCAAAATGAAATCGACCAACGTTTACAAGAGATCGACCGTGTATCAGCACAAACTGACTTCAATGGTACTAAAGTGTTATCAGAAGACAAAACCCTTAACATTCAAGTTGGTGCAAATGATGGTGAAATCATTGCTATCAATTTAAAACAAATTGACAGCGACAAATTAGGTTTAGCTAGTTTTAATGTATCAGATGCGCCAACCGCAGATCCATTAAAAACAATTGATGCGGCATTATCAAAAATTGATGAATTACGTGGTGAGCTTGGTGCGGTACAAAATCGTTTTGAGTCAACTGTAACTAACATCAACAATACTGTAAATAACTTAAGTTCAGCACGTAGCCGTATTGAAGATGCAGATTATGCTGAAGAAGTATCTAATATGACACGTGGTCAAATCTTACAACAAGCTGGTACTTCAGTATTGGCACAAGCTAACCAAGTACCACAATCAGTATTGTCTTTATTACAATAAAACCATACAAGTACATAGATAGAATTTCGGTCACTCTAATTTTGTACGATAACAATAGTGGTATTTTTTAATACCACTATTGTTAATAATGTTAATTACCTATTTTTTAATATCTTATTCTTGCCATTAACTCAATCAATTATCGTCATAATAATCATTAGCATTTTTTCACATTGGTTCAGAAAAATGAGTGATAGCCTGTATAACTCTCAAGGTGTAGTGAATCAAATCGATTGGCAACAATATCTGTATTTAGTTCGTAATGAAGCGTTGAAATTAGCAGTTCGATTGCCAACAACGATTGAACTTGATGACTTACTGCAAGTTGGTTATATAGGTTTATTAGAGTCTATAAAACGCTATGATTCATCTCAAGGATATACTTTTACTACCTTTGCTACTCCGAGAATAAAAGGGGCTATGCTAGATGAATTACGCAGTCGAGATTGGTTGCCACGGCAAACACGGAAAAAAATTAAAGATGTCACTAAAGCTATTAATGAATTAGAGCAAAAATTAGGCATACCTCCCAATGATCAACAGATAGCTGCACACCTGCAATTATCTCTTACTGAATATCACAAAGTATTATTAGATTCAAATTATAGCCAAATCTGTTCTTATGATGAGATTCACAAAAAACTCGGCGATAATTTGGATGCGTTAATTGAGCCTGACACAGATAATAATCCTTTTGCTTCCATTATTAATGATGAAATTCGCAATATTATTGTTCAACAAATTGGTAACTTACCAGAAAAAGAAAAAATGGTTTTAGCTCTCTATTATCAAGAAGAATTAAATTTAAAAGAGATTGGAAAAGTGTTGGATATTAGCGAATCTCGAGTAAGTCAATTACATAGCCAAGCAATTAAACGAATACAAAGTAAAATTGTTTTATAAAAAAAAGAATTAAAACAGTAAAACATGGAAAAATAAATCGAAAATAAATTGAAATAATTTTTTTATTGACCTTTCGAATTTAAAAATGTAACTTTAAGTTTAAAAAAGTGGTGTTAGTTGTGTTTTATTAATTTTGCGTTTTTTTATGCGAACGCAAGCGGATATGGATTGTGGTGGTTAAATTGGGAAATATACAAGATGACGATATTTTGAAATGTATTCATCATTTAAATCTTTCAACGCTTTTATTAAGTCAAAAGATGCTTGAAAAAGATAAAGTGATGGCGATGTATCGATTAGGAATTGATGAAAAAACAGCTGATATCTTGAGTAATTTAAGTGCTTCTCAAATGTTGGTTCTATCTGAAACCAATCAATTAACATTTCAATTTAGATTTAAAAATTCGGCAATGATGGAAAAATTAACTGAGGAATCTCGCGTTAGTGATATAAAGCAGATGCATACAGGGATCCTTCTATCAAGCTTACTTTTAGATTCAATTAATAAGTAGGTAGATAATAAAGATGAGTAGCACAAGTATTATTCAAAAGTATAAAGAAGTTCAATTAGCTATTCGATTAATTTCACTCGGCGCTAGAATCCAAATGTTAGAAAGTGAAACCAATTTAAGCCGTGGTAAATTAATTAAATTATATAAAGAAATTCAAGGATGTCCTCCTCCTAAAGGTTTGCTTCCCTTCTCAACTACGTGGTTTATGACTTGGGAGCCCAATATTCACTCAAGTATGTTTTATAATGCTTACCACTTTTTAGTTAAACATGGTATTAAACCAGGTATTCAGGCCATTTTAAAAGCCTATCAACTCTATTTAGAGCAGTGTTCCTTTCCTCAAGATGAAGAGCCTATTTTAGGATTAACCCGAGCATGGATTTTAGTTAAATTTGTTGAAAGTAATGTTATGCAGCAGTCAAGTTGTAAGGAGTGCAAAGGGCGATTTATTACCCATGCTTATCAACCGCAGAATAGTTTTGTGTGCAGTTTATGCCAGCCACCATCAAGAGCAGAAAAAAATAATAAAACACATAAAGAGAGTCATGCCAAATGTTTACAAGTTTTATCAATACCAAATGCATTTAATTTAGTCACAGCAAATCAGGTAACAATTTAAGTAAATATTAAGCAGTAAAACAGAGTTATTTGTATTTTATGGAGATAAAGGAAAGCCAATGCTAATAGTTATAGGATATATTGTGGTTATCGCTTCAGCCTTAGTCGGCTATGTGCTAAGTGGCGGGTATTTGGCGGTACTTTTTCAACCATTAGAGTTTCTCATTATTGGTGGGACAGCTATTGGGGCCTTCATTGTAAGTAACGAAAAGAAAGTTATCAAAGCGACACTTAAATCACTAGGTAATTTATTTAAAACCTCAAAATATAATAAAACACTTTATTTAACATTAATCAATTTAATGTACACCATATTAACTAAAGTGCGTCAAAGTGGTGGCTTATCGATTGAAGAAGATATCGATAATCCCAAGGAGAGTGAGTTATTTAAAAAATACCCACTTATTTTAGCCAATCCGCAAGTTTGTGATTTTATCACTGATTATTTACGTTTGATGATCAGTGGCAATATGGAAGTATATGAAATCGAAGCATTAATGAATGAGGAAATAGAAACCTATACTCATGAACTTGAAAAACCAGCTGATGCTATTGCTAGCGTTGGTGATGGTTTACCTGCTTTTGGTATTGTGGCTGCAGTTATGGGGGTAATTAACACCTTAGCACAAGCTGACCGGCCAGCTAGCGAATTGGGTGAGCTTATTGCCCATGCTATGGTTGGTACCTTTTTAGGTATTTTACTGGCTTATGGTTTTGTGTCGCCTTTAGCAGCCTTATTAAGGCAAAAAAATGCCGATACAGTAAAAATTTTAGAATGTACTAAAGTGATTCTTATTGCCAGTATGCATGATTATGCGCCGCAAATTTGTATTGAGTTTGGTCGCAAAACAATTTTTTCCCACGAACGGCCATCTTTTTTTGAATTAGAAAAATATATTCAAGAAGTGAAAGATAAAAACGCTAACCCAACAGAAAATAATGAATAATGAAAAAGAAGTCAGTAAGAATAGTTATTTCTAAAAAGAAATCCGGTCATGGCGGTGGCCATCATGGTGGATCATGGAAGATTGCTTATGCTGACTTTATGACGGCGATGATGGCGCTATTTCTCGTCATGTGGTTAATTGCTAAGTCCAGTCCACAAGAGTTACAAGGCATTGCTGAATACTTTAGAACACCATTGATTTTAGGTCAAAATGGTGGCAAAAATATCAGTGATAGTGAAAGCCCGATACCTGGTGGCGGCGATGATGTATCTAAAAATGTAGGTGAAGATAAAAATACCATATTGAATGATCATCCTGTCGAATCTGATTTGAATCAAGATGAAAAAAAGCAATTAATTGATACAGCGAATAAAATATATGAAGTATTTGAACTTGATCCCCGACTACAAAAATTAGCCGCTAATCTTATCGTTGAACTAACAGAAATGGGGCTAAGAATTCAGATTTTAGCCACCGATGATAAACCGATGTTTGATGTTGGTAGTGCGGTTATTCATCCTAATATGCAAGAAATTTTGTATGCTTTAGCGCCAATCATAAATTCGTTACCTAATAAAATGACGTTATCTGGTCATACTGATGAGCGTCAGTATATAACCGGTGATCGTGGTTATAGTAACTGGGAGTTATCCGCAGATAGAGCAAACTCATCAAGAAGAGAACTGATCGCTGGTGGATTAGATTCCAATAAAATCATTCGTATTATTGGGTTAGCCGATACGGTGGGATTAAATAACCCAAATTACAGCAAAGATGCCAATCGCCGTATTAGTATTTTAATTTTGAACAAATCAGCACAGCAGTATATTGAAGATGAAAATACCATGACTGGCATCGATTTTTTAAAACAGGCCAAACAAATTAAATCAGAATAATATCAACATAAATACTCAGATTAAGCTGGTTAAAAAATTAAAATCAAAAAAAATCCATTTTTATCTAAAAATAACTAAAGTTTTTAAATTGAAGGCCGATATAAATAATAACACTTTAGTTTAATAATTTTATTATTAACTGAGATTATATTTAGGAGCCTTTATGTCAAATTCATTGATGAATACCGGTATTAGTGGATTAAATACAGCACAAAATATGCTTAATGTGATTAGTAATAATATTAGTAATGCACATACAGTTGGTTATAACCGCCAGCAGCAAATTTTGCGTCAAGCAAACGGCACTAAATATAATTTTGGCTTTGTGGGTAATGGTGTTGCGGTATCATCAGTTAACCGCGCATATAACAGTTTTGTGGTTGGTCAATTACGTCAATCACAATCGCAAAATGGTTCGATAAAAGCCTATTACAATGAATTATCAAAAGTCGATAATTTACTAGCTGAAAACGAAAACAGTATTTCTTCACAATTAAATAATCTGTTTGCTAGCTTAAATAAGCTCTCTTCCAATGCGGGTGATGCTGCAACAAAACAGACAGTGATTAGCGATCTTACCTCTTTAGTCAGCCAGTTCAATAAAACGGAATTGAATTTAAAAAATCAAATTGCCAATATCAATACTGAACTGACTAATAACATAGATAAAGTTAATACTTATACCCAACAAATTGCCGATCTCAATCAAAAAATTGCCAAATTACAGGCTGTCAGTGGTGGTCATGAACCTAATTCTTTACTAGATGAACGAGATCAACTGGTAACTGAATTAAGTGAACTGATTGGTATAACTGTTACCGAGCAAAATGGCCAATATAATATTTCGCTTAGCAATGGTTTAAGCTTAGTACAAGGCGCATCGACAAATCAGTTATCGGTGCAGCCTTCGGCCTCTGATCCAGCCTTAAATACGATTATTTACACCCATAATTCTGGTGCGACACAAGAACTGACAAGTCAAAATATCGCATCAGGCCGATTAAATGGACTATTAGCTTTTCGTGATGGACCACTCCTTGAAGCTCGTAATCAATTAGGGTTGTTGGCGTTAAATTTAGCTGAGCGCTTTAATGAAGTACATACGTCTGGCGTTGATGTTAATGGTGACCCTGGCGAAAAACTATTTGATTATCACAAACCGACTAGTATTGCTAATAGCAAAAACCAAGGTAATGCTACCGTTAAAATGGATTATAACTCAGTAACTGAAGTCAAAGCTTCTGATTATAAAATAGAGTTCAATGGCAACGATTGGGTAGTAACCAGATTATCTGATAATCAACAAATTACCCCACAAGTTAGCGATGGTAAGTTAGTGTTTGACGGCTTATCGATTGAAATTACTGGCAATGCTGTTGCTGGTGATAGCTTTTTACTTAAACCTGTTGCCGATGTAGCCTCATCATTACAGTTATTGGTTAAAGATGTAAATAAACTCGCGACCGGTATTAACGATGATGAAAATGGTAGTGGTGATAATCGAAATGTGGCTAAACTACTTGATATACAAAATGAAAAACTAGTTAATGGTACCAAAACCTTAAATAGTGCTTATACATCATTAGTTAGTTATATAGGTAGTGAGACGCAAACAGCTAAAATTTCAGCGCAATCGAGTCAAAATATCACCCAAGAAATTTATGAACAAAATCAATCAATCTCCGGTGTGAATATCGAAGAAGAATATATTTCTATGCAAGTTTATATGCAATATTACCAAGCAAATGCCAAGGTTATTGATGCGGCAACGACAATATTTGATACCATTTTAGGTTTGGCCAAATAATAAAAGGATTTAGACATGCGACTTAGTACTCATTCAATGTATCAAAAAAATCTAAATAGTATTTTAAATACCAATACCAAGTGGCAAAAGTCAGGATTACATTTGGCAACCGGCAAGAAAATATTATCACCTTCAGATGATCCAATGGGTGCTTCACAAACATTAATTTTAAAGCAAGCTCAATCAAGAAATAACCAATTTCAAGCAGCGCGAGATAGTGTTGATAAATCATTAAGTCGGCAAGATACAGTATTAAAAGAAGCGAATACTGTGATTCAATCAATCCAAGAAACTTTAGTTTATGCCGGTAATGAGACGTTAAATGATGAAAACAGACAAGATTTAGCCAATAAGCTACAAGGATTAAAAGATCAGTTAATTTCGTTAGCCAATGCTAAAGATACCAATGGTAATTATCTGTTTGCTGGTAATAAAAATGATACCCCTCCTTTTGTGGTCGATGAAAGCGGTAAAGTGAATTATGTCGGTGGTTCAACTACGATTAATGTTTTCATCGATGATACCCGTGAAGTATCGCTAAGTTTTACTGGCCAACAGATTTTTATGACAGGCGCCAATACGGCAGTAGAAAGTGATGTCTTTGCGAGTATCGATTATGCCATAGCGGCATTGCAAATTGGTTTAGATGATAATGACCCTGAAGCTATTGAACAGTTTCGATTAGGTTTATCTAAAGCCAGTCAAGGTGTTGATAACTCATTTGAAAACATCTCGACCGTTAGAGCTGCCGGCGGAAATGTATTGGCTGAAGTCGAAAGACTAACCGCACTGGGTAAAACCTTAGATATTGATTTTGAAACGCAAATTAGTCAAATTGAAGATGTTGATTGGTATGAAGCGATTTCAGATTATGTGATGCTACAAGCAAATTTACAAGCAGCACAATATACATTTATGAATATGCAAAACATGTCATTATTTCAAATGAAATAATCTATTATTAATTTTCTTACGTCCTAAACATTACTATTCATCTAACAAACAGGGGGGGCAACCTCCTGATTATCGATTTGCTTACGGTTATCATTTTATAGTCATACTGTTTTTTATATTGCTATGCTGATGACCAGCTATTTGCTAAAGGGTGAGAAATACGATTATAGGTGATCTCGATATATGTAACTAACGCATTATTGGTTATTTATTGACTATAGAGCAGAGTTTGGTCTACTTTTTGGCTGTGATAATAATGCAATTTATTTAACAGTTATATTTATTTAAGCACTATTTAAAGGCAATTTGTCTAAATCCAGATATTGATTTTTGCGGTGTATTTTTGGCAATTTGCTCGATTCGGCCAATAATTTGGATCAGTTTCTCGCTATAGTTAGGATCAGTTGCATAGTGTGCGTCTTGTAGTGCTTTGGCTGCTGTTCTAGCATCGGGAGCATTAACCACTGCACGATAACGTGGGCTTTTGGTTAATAAATTAAGGTAATCAGTTAATGCATGTTGTTTACTGTTATACACCCTAAATTCATCTTTAATTTTAACCATATTGTTATTTAAGAATTCTTGGGTAGTTAACCGAGTTGAATCACCTTGCCATGATGAGGTTGCTTTTATACCGAAATAGTTATAACTCGGCTTATTATCAGCCGTTTTTATCTGTTTTTTACCCCAACCGGTTTCTAAAGCTGCTTGAGCAATAATGACTTCATAAGGAATGCCAGATATTTTCGATGCCTGCTTTGCTGGCTCAAACCATTCGACGACAAATTGGCTAATATGGTCTTTATCAACTTCGTTGAGCGATGTTGCTAACGTTGATTCATTAACATTTGCTTTGGTTAAATTGTTGGCTTTATGCTGTTGATAAAGCATTTGCCCTAATGCTGCTGGCGATAAATTGGATGAATTATCACTAAATAAAGATTGTGCCAATCGCATATTGGTTTGATTATTATTCGCTTGAGCTTGTGAATGAATATTAAGCGTAGAATGTGGCTGATTAGTTAATTGTTTAACAATAACATTAGATAACCCTAAACCTTTACCTGCCGTTTGTTGAGCAATTTGTTGATCAAACATAGAGGTAAATAATTGCATTGCTGATTGATTAAATAAACCGCCATTGGGTACCGCTTTGCGCATAGATTGCATCATCATATTTACAAATAGTGTTTCAAACTGATCGGCAACTTGTTTGATGCTGTCAGTTGATCCACTAACGGCATTACGTTTTAATTGATTAATGCTAGAAAAATCATAAGCAAAACGGTTAACAGACTGATTTATTAGGTTTTTCATTTCAATGATTCTGCTTTAAATAGTTTCCAATGCGGCATGCAAACAACCTGCGGTTTTTAATGCTTCTAGTATCGACATTAATTCTGTAGGATTGGCACCTAATAAGTTAAGTGAATGAATAACTCGATTTAGATCGACGCCAGACGCTAAATTCTGCAGTGCACCACCATCTTGTTCGACAGTGACCTCATCATCTGGAACTACTGCTGTGTTGCCACCGGCGAGTGGCGTATTGGGTTGGCTAACTTTCAATTTGTTATTTACCACCACGGATAAATTACCATGCGCAACGGCACAATTGTCTAATTGTACTTTTTGATTCATGACCACGACACCAGTACGTGTATTAATCACCACTTTAGCGGAAATAGGGCTAGCACTAATTTGGAGATTTTGAATTTTAGATAATAATTTAACTCTTGCTTGACTGTCTTGTGGCATGGTCAATTTTACGGTCATGCCATCTAAAGCAATGGCGATATTTTTTTGCACTTTGTTAATGGCATCAGCAATTTTTGTAGCCACAGTAAAGTCAAAATGGTTAAGATGTAAATGAATAGTGCTGTTTTCATCTAAGCGGGTAACTAATTCTCTTTCGATGGTTGCACCGCTAGGAATGGTGGCACCAGCCATTTGGTTAACCGTTACACTACTGCTTCTACTGCTTGCCCCCATACCACCAACAAAAAGATTACCTTGCGCAATCGCATAAACTTGGTTATCGGCGCCTTTTAATGGTGTCATAATCAATGTACCACCACGCAAGCTTTTGGCGTTGCCTAATGACGAAACAACCACATCAATTTGTTGGCCAACACGAGCATAAGACGGTAATTTAGCCGTGACCATTACCGCAGCCACATTTTTTAACTGCATGTTGCTTCCTGATGGCACGGTAATACCTAATTGTGAGAGCATATTGGTGATACTTTGTATCGTAAATGGTGTCTGTGAAGTTTGGTCACCGGTACCGTCAAGCCCTACTACGATACCATAGCCGACTAAGGCGTTTTCGCGAACGCCTTGTATTGTCACCAAATCTCTTATTCGCTCAGCATAACTAGAAGGGACAACCACTATTAGCAAAACAAAACAGATAAAAGTACGTAATTTATTTAGCATAATGATACTCATTAAAATGGCGAAAGATTAAAAAACAGGCGCTGTAACCAACCCATTGTTTGTGCTTCATCGATGTAGCCATTACCTACATATTCAATACGAGCATCAGCGACCTGAGTTGATATAACGGTATTACTACCACTTATTGTCCGAGGGTTAACAACACCTGAAAATCGAATAAATTCTGTGCCCTGATTTATTGCAATTTGTTTTTCACCAATCACTTTTAAATTACCATTAATCATGACATCTTGAACGGTGACGGTAATGGTACCGCTAAAGGTATTTTTAGCATTAGCACCACCAGAACCTTTAAAATCATTGCTACCTGAAATATCTGTATCGACTTTGCCACGACCAACCAGTCCATCTAAAAAGTGCGGTATGGTTTTTACCCCTAAATTGACCCCACCATTACGGCCGGCATTAATCGATGAACTTTTACTTGCGCTAACGTTTTCTTGTAAAACAATCGTTAATACATCACCAATATTGCGTGGTCGACGATCTTCAAACATCGGTTGATAACCAAAACTACTTGGTTGTGAGGCTTGATAAATAGAGCCACTGGTGTTCATAATTTCTGGCATTTTTGGAACAATACTGGTGTCGCCTTCAACTAATGCTTTTTTGGGTAATTGACTACAACCAACTAACGACAAAGTTATTAAAATATAAAGATATCTCATGACCGCTATCATTTTGTTAGATTTATAATTGATTTAAACGTTGCAACATTTGGTCAGATGCCGATATTGCCTTACTATTAATTTCGTAAGCACGTTGTACTTGAATCATATTAACCAGCTCTTCGGCCACATTCACATTTGACGTTTCAATATAACCTTGGTATAGCAGTCCAGCACCATTCAGTCCCGGTGTATTTTCAGTTGGTGCACCAGAACTTTCGGTTTCTAGATATAGATTTTCACCAATGCTTTCTAATCCGGTGTCATTGATAAAAGTGTGTAATGTTAATTGACCAACTTGTACTTGAGTTGATTGATTAGCTAAGGTGACATTGACAACGCCATCACGTGCTACGGTCATTTTTATGGCATTGGATGGAATGTTAATTGTTGGCTGAATTTCATAACCGGCTGCTGTTACTAATTGACCATTTTGATTAACTTGAAAAGCGCCACTGCGGGTGTAGGCTTGCGTTCCATCTGGCATAAGAACTTGGAAAAATCCTTGTCCATTAATGGCAATATCACTACTGTTATCGGTTAATTCTAAATTACCTTGGCTATGAATTCGTTCGGTTGCAACTGGTCTTACACCGGTACCAATTTGTAATCCTGAAGGTAATGTTGTTTGTTCTGAAGATTGTGCGCCAGGTTGGCGAACTGTTTGGTATAACAGATCTTCAAAAACGGCGCGTTGGCGTTTAAAACCACCTGTACTAACGTTGGCTAAATTATTGGAAATAATATCCATATTCATTTGTTGCGCAGTTAAACCGGTTTTTGCAATCCATAATGATTTAATCATTGCTGTTTCCTATTTTAGTTAAGTTAACGATAATATTTGGTTGGCTTTTTGGGCATTTTCGTCGGCAGTAGTAATTTGTTTCATCTGCATTTCAAATTGACGAGAATGGCTAATTAGATTCACCATTGCTGTAACCGGATTAACATTACTGCCTTCGAGTACTCCAGACATCAATTTTGCATTTGGGTTATCTTGTAACACGGCACCACGATTATTTATGGTTGCCGCAGTTGCATGGAAAAATCCATTATCACCACGTACCAATTCATTGCGTTCTAGGTGAACTTTTTTTATTTTTCCTACTTGGGCAATGGTGGTGCGTTTATCGCCAGCACCTAAAGCTGATAAAGTCCCATCAGTACTTACACTAACTTGTGAACGCTGAGGTACTGTTAATACGCCATTATCACCAAGTAACGGAAAGCCTTGAATGTTAAGTGTGCCGTTTTTATCGATTTGAATCGCACCATTACGGGTATATCCTTCACTGCCATCAGCTAATTGTACTGCTAGCCAATCGTCTTGGGATAAAGCAACATCTAAATTGCGTCCAGTGTAATTAAAGGCACCGATTGTTGAATCATAGGTTGGCGTAGTTGCCGTCACCATGGTTCTTGTCGGCATACTACTACCGACAATGGGAACGGCTTTCATTGCTGTTAATTGCGCCCGAAAGCCAACTGTCGATACATTAGCTAAATTATGACTAGTTATGGATTGTTGATTTAATGTTTGGCTGGCGCCAGACATAGCCGTATAAATAACGCGATCCATAAATACTCCTTAAACTATCTTAAATTAACCAATGTATTAAGGATTTGATCCTGAGTTTTAATGGTTTGTGAATTAGATTGATAATTACGTTGGGCAACAATCATATTAACTAATTCTTGGCTCATATCGACATTGGATGATTCAACTGCACCACTGGTTAGTAAACCAAAAGTACCGGTATTAGCTGAGCCTAATACTTCACCACCTGATTTAAGGGTCGCCCGCCAGTTATTGTTACCGGCTGATTCTAAGCCATTAACATTGGCAAAATCAGCCATGGCAATTTGACCTAATAACATCGTTTGTTGGTTAGAATAGACGCCATAAATTGAGCCATCATCACTGATACTATAGCCAACTAGATCACCAGCAGCATAACCATCAACGACAGGGGTTTTAATGCTACCGACTTCTTTACCCATATTTTGTTGAGTACTGTTTGCTAATGACAGCGTGAAGCTATTGGCGGCTGAACCATTAAGCCCATTAATATTAATCGTCATTTCTGGATCACTAATTAATTTGCCTGATGAATCAAACTCCATTTGCCCTAATGCTTGTAGGCTTGCGTTAGGATCACTACTATCAAGATAATGAACATCCCATTGATTATCAGCCGTTTTAACATAAAAAAGCTGAACATTACGTTGATTACCTAAAGAATCATAAGTGGTGATCGTGGTTGAATAATTAAAGGTATCAGCATCGGTGGCATTAATTGGTTGTTTTTCAGGTACTTTGCTATTTGAATTTAAATTTGTTTGCAAAGAGGCTTTATTGGTTGCCGATGCATTTAACATCTCTTGTGAAATCTTTAATGGGCCTGGTGCTGAACCTTGTTGGATCTGTGGTGGTGTGCCTGTGGCAAGATAACCGGTTAATTGAAAACCATCTGCTGAGATAATATTGCGATCAGCGTCTAATTGAAACTGGCCATTACGGGTATAATAGATTTGACCACTACTATCAACTAAGCGGAAGAAGCCATTACCAGAGATAGCAACATCTAGACTATTATTGGTTGACGTTGTGGTGCCATCATTAAAATTTTGCATAACCGCAGCCACTTTGACGCCCATTCCTACTTTTGAACCCGCATAGATATCAGCAAATGAAATGCTAGCACTTTTAAAGCCAACTGTTGCAGAATTGGCAATATTATTACCAATAACATCTAATTGTTTTGATGCGGCATTCATACCACTAATTGCTTGAGAAAATCCCATATTAACTTATTCCCCTTTAAAGAATTTGACGTACTTCGTCAATACTAATTGAACCAAGTATCCCTAAATCAAGTAATACTTTATTATTAACTTTGCTATTAATTACGCCGTACACAACCGAGTAAGATAGTGGTGTGGATGATACTTTTTGCCCGTCATAAGTGGCATTAACCGAAAACGTATAACTACCATCTGGCGCTAGTGTTCCATCATTCAGTTCACCATCCCAAGTAAAAGAGCTAACCCCAGCAGGAATCGAACCTAAATCGACCTCACGTACAACATTGCCATTTTCATCTTTGATGGTAATGACCACTGACTCAGCATCACGCATAAGTTCAAAGCCAAATGGTGTGGTAATAGTTTCCTTTTCGCTTTCCGAACCTTCCACTTCTGATGTAGCAACCAAAATTTTATTACCTGGAACCATGACACCTTTACCAATCATGTTGCTGGCATTGACCGATAAGCTATCGTCAATTTGGCCTGAAACCATACCTAATGTGGTATTCAGTCGTTCGATACCTGCTAACGTATTGATTTGAGCTAATTGCGAGGTTAACTGACTGTTATCCATTGGATTGGTAGGATCTTGATTTTTCATTTGGGCAATAAGCAATGTTAAGAAATTATCTTGTAGTTCCTGACTTGAGTTACCATCAGACGTACCTTTCTTTAGCGCTTGTGGACTGGCCATATTAGTTGATTCAGAAACAGCTACATTTGAAATACCCATCAATTACGCCCTTTTATTGTCCTAGTGTCAGTGTTTTTAGCATTAAACTTTTTGCGGTGTTAATCACTTCTACATTTGCTTGGTAGCTACGAGATGCAGAAATGGTATTAACCATCTCTGCTACTACATCAACGTTAGGTTTTTGAATGTAGCCTTGTTCATCAGCCAAAGGATGATTAGGTTCATAAACTAAATTCATTGGCGCAGGATCTTCAATAACTTGTGCTACTTTTACTCCAGCAACACTATTGGAATAACCATTGTCATCGACTTGAAAGATAACTTGTTTGGCTCGATAAGCTTGACCAGAAGTACTGGTAACACTATCAGCATTAGCTAAATTACTGGCACTGACATTCATTCGTTGTGTTTGTGCCATTAAGGCTGAACCAGAAACCGAAAAAATAGAGAAGCTCATGATGATTATCCTTGCTGTAATACCGAAATGACATTTTTAAACTGTTCACCTAAAAAGGTTAAATTACTTTGATAGTGGATACTGTTATCCATAAAAGCAGTTCGTTCTTGATCCATCTCAACAGTGTTGCCATCAGCAGATGATTGATAAGGAATACGATAAAGAAGATTATAATTAGTGAAATCAGCGCTAGTTATTTGAATATGTTTTGCAGAAGTAATAGTTAGTTTTATATTATTGTGGGTCGATTGATTATTGATGGCTCTGTTTAATTCAGTATTAAAATCAATGTCCCTCGCTTGGTAATTAGGCGTATCACTATTAGCAATATTGGTTGCAAGTATATTTTGACGTTTTTCACGAACATTGAGTGCTTGTTGGTGAAAATTAACGAAAGTATCTAATTTATTTAGCATAAAATCATCTCATCCTGATAGATAAAAAGAATTTTAAGCAAATCAAAAAAAAATCATCGTATAAATAACGATAAAAATTGCCCTTATTTCAACATTCGATAGGTGAGCTTATAAAGTACAATTTAGTTATCAATAATTATATGAACCCCGACAAATATGCCTCAGATTATTAGATTGTTGTTTCTTTTTTGTATGTTAGGTTGTTCAAAAATAGTTTGTGCCACTGCACTTGAAAAACAAATTAGTGATCTGATCCATCAACAACTTATTGATGTGAAGGTTGATAAAGTTGTCATTAATTATCCAACTGCAAAACCACAATTAAGTTGTGACTCACCAACATTGGCGATATTGAACAAAAATAAACAATGGGGCAATTTAACCATTACCGCCAGATGCGAAAATATCACTAAATATATCCAGATATACGTCGCGGTGAGTGGCCATTATGTTATTGCTAAACAAGCCATTAGTGCAGGAACATTAATTACTGAACAACTGGTAAAAATGCAGTCTGGTCAGCTAGATAAATTACCAGCAACAGTAATTTTAAATCAATCTGAAGTTATCAATCATCTTGCTTTACGTAATATTAATGATGGTGAAGTAATAAAAAATTCAATGCTGCAGAAAAACTGGTATGTTAAAGCCGGTCAAACCGTAAAGGTCATTATTAATGGCGAAGGTTACTCAATTGCAACGCATGGCAAGACATTAAGTAATGGGGCATTGGGAGAATCGATTAATATTAAACTTAATACGGGTAATGTTGTTGAAGGTGTTGTTAGTGAAAAAGCTATCATTATTATTAATAAATAAAATTAATGATTTTTTGATTTTTGCCGATAATTAGACTAAACCAACCCTATAAACCTTGACTTGAATTAAAGGAATTTTATGAGTATAGATGCAACAAAATTGGTTACAGCAGTATCGGGATTGCTGAATCGTGATTTAATAAATGGACAAAATAAAGAAACTAAAGCATCTGTGCAAACGTCAAATAGCTTAAATTTGAATAGCAATGTCAAATTAAGCCAAAACACTATCGCATTATTACATTCGACAGAAAATGATATTGATATTAGTAAAATTGAGAAAATAAAACAGGCCATTACTAATGGTAACTTAGTCATCAATCCAAATAAAATTGCAGACGAAATTATTAAGCAAACTCTTGAAGAGATTGAAAGCTAATTAATTTTTGAAGGAATATCATAATGTTAGAGTTAGATAACATTTTTAATAATGTAACAGTCATGTTGCAATCACTTTCAGATATTCTAGAGTCTGAACAGCAAATCCTAATTGGGACTAATACAATTAGCCAATTAAATGACGTTATAAATCAAAAAAGCCAATTACTTATCGAGTTAAAGTTACTCGATGAAAAACGGCTAAAAGTAAGTGCACGCTATAATATCCAATCACCTTATAGTGAAAACCCAGAGCTAGCGTTGAAATGGCAAGCCATCACTAATACCACTCAACGATTAGCTCAAATCAATCGGGATAACGGTATACTTATTCAAAATCGTATGAATATGACACAACAATCGATTGATTATTTAAAAAGTATTAATAACCCCGCGGTTTATACTTATCACGGTTATCAACAGCCTGAAACTATTTCATCTAAACGTGCTAAAGTTTAATCATTTTAATGCTATTTAAAGCTAAACGAGTTAAATAACCAGTAATTTAGGGTCTTATTAAGCCAATAACTTTAATCAGTTGCGTTCATACTGTGCTATCAAAGTAAAGTGTAATTAGACAGTAAAATTGGTTTAACTGATATATGGCTGATGATAGTGATCTAGAGAAAAGTGAACAACCCACCGATAGTAAATTAAAAAAAGCTAAGGAAAAGGGTCAAATTCCTCGATCTCGTGAGTTAACATCGCTAATTATATTGTTAGTTGGCATTATGTTGTTTTGGATAATGGGAACACATTTTGTTAGCAAATTAAAAGCAATTATTCAACAAGCCATGTTAGTTGCCCACCGAACCGATGATGATAAACAGATTATTTTCAATTTAATTAATTTATTAACCGCTGGATTTTGGGCGATTTTACCTATTTTTGTGGGATTAGTTATTGTCGCTATCATTGCTCCGCTTAGTGTTGGTGGTTTGCTGTTTAGCCTACAATCGATTAAACCTAATTTAGGCAAATTGAATCCTATTAGTGGATTTAAACGGTTATTTAGTCTGCGAATTTTTTCAGAACTGTTTAAAAGTATTCTTAAAGTGGTTTTAATCGCTTTTGCTGCTGCCCTATTTTTGATACATCAATTTCCTAATATGCTGGCACTACCCAGTATGTATTTAAATAATGCGTTATCTCAGGTAATGCAATTGCTGATTTATGCTAGTTTATTGATTGTATTAGCCTTAATACCAATGGTAGGTTTTGATATTTTTTACCAAATATGGAGCAATTTGAAAAAGTTAAAAATGTCGAAGCAAGAAGTGAAAGATGAGTTTAAAGAGCAAGAAGGTAATCCGCAAATTAAAGGGCGTATTCGACAAATGCAGCAGGCAATGGCAAGGCGTAGGATGATGAAAGATGTCCCTAAAGCTAATGTTATTGTTACCAACCCAACCCATTATGCGGTTGCTCTGCAATATGATGAAAAAACCATGAGTGCGCCCAAGATATTGGCTAAAGGTACCGATAATATAGCGAGCAAAATTAAACAAATTGCTCAAGAGCATCAGATCCCGCAATTAGAAGCGCCACCTTTAGCTCGAGCATTATATCGCCATGGTGAGATAGGTAAATCAATACCAGCAGAGCTCTATGCTGCGGTAGCACAAATTCTCGCCTGGGTTTATCAATTAAAAAGATGGCATAGATATGGTGGTGAAAAACCACTCAAACCAACCAATTTATCAATCCCAGAATCTTTATCTGTGAATAAATAAAGGTAATTGCAATTGTTATGATGAAATCAAAATTAACTAATCTATTATCAATAAATAGCTTAAAAAATGGTCATTATCGAATTTTAACTGGACCAATGCTGATTTTATTGATTCTTTCGATGATGGTATTACCTTTACCAGCATTTATTTTAGATCTCTTTTTTACTTTTAATATTGCCTTATCCATTATCATTTTGATTGTGGCACTGTTTACTAAGCGAGTTCTTGATTTTGCCGCTTTTCCCACCGTTTTATTGTTTGCAACTTTATTGCGCTTATCCCTTAATGTTGCCTCAACTAGAGTGGTGTTACTAAAAGGCCATACTGGTAGTGATGCGGCTGGTCGAGTAATTGAAGCTTTTGGCCACTTTTTAGTTGGTGGTAATTTTGCCATTGGTATTGTTGTGTTTATCATTTTAGTTATTATTAACTTTATGGTAATCACTAAAGGCGCGGGTCGGATAGCTGAAGTAGGTGCTCGCTTTGCATTAGATGGTATGCCGGGTAAGCAAATGGCTATTGATGCCGACCTTAATGCTGGATTAATCGGTGAGGATGAAGCTAAAGCTCGGCGTGCAGAAGTTACTCAAGAAGCCGATTTTTATGGCTCCATGGACGGGGCAAGTAAATTTGTGCGTGGTGACGCTATTGCTGGTTTATTGATTATGGCGATTACCATTGTCGGTGGCTTATTAGTTGGGGTGATGCAGCATGGTATGACATTATCCGATGCCGGTACAACCTATGTGCTATTAACTATTGGTGATGGATTAGTTGCGCAAATTCCTTCCCTAATTATTTCCACTGCTGCAGGTGTTATTGTGACGCGGGTCACTTCACAAGAAAACATCAGTGACCAAATGTTAAAGCAGTTATTTAATAATCCACAAGTATTAATCTTAACTGCGGTTGTAATTGGGTTACTTGGTCTTATTCCTGGTATGCCAAATTTAGTATTTTTAATGTTTACGGCTATTTTATCGCTCATTTCGTGGTGGTTAAGCAAACAAAAGAAACTTGAAAAGTCAGTGTCTACTCCGCAACAAAATGTAGCAGCAACTAAACCAACAAATGTTGAAGCTTCATGGTCTGATGTCAATATTGAAGATATTTTAGCGATGGAAGTCGGATATGGCTTAATCCCTATGGTTGATCAAAACCAAAATGGTGAATTGCTAGGCCGAATTCGCAGTTTACGCAAAAAGTTTGCCCAAACATTAGGTTTTTTACCACCGCAAGTACATATTCGCGATAACCTCTCATTATCTCCTTATCAATATAAAATTTTTATAAAGGGTGGCGAAATAGGTCAAGGTGAAATTATGAATAACAAGTGGTTAGCGATTAATCCTGGCACAGTGACCGAAAAAATTGATGGTATTGCAACAACTGAACCAGCATTTGGTTTACCTGCGGTTTGGATAGATGCCAATAATAAAGAAGCTGCCCAAATATTAGGTTATACCGTGGTTGATACCAGTACCATGATTGCTACTCACTTTAATCACTTATTGCATCAATTTGCCAGTGATCTATTAGGGCGTTTAGAAACGCAAGAATTACTGGATCGCATCAAACAAGATATTCCTAAATTAGTCGAGGATTTTATTCCTGGTGTCGTACCATTAACCACGTTTCATAAAATTTTACAAAACTTGTTGGCCGAAAAAGTCTCTATTCGAGATATGCGCACGATTATTGAGACAATTTGTGAACAAGCACCTAACCAAAATGATGCTTACCAGTTACTTAGTATTGTTAGAATAGCATTGGGTAGAGTGATTACTCAGCAGTGGTTTCCGGGAACAGAGCCGGTAAAAGTGATTGGATTAAGTATCAGTTTAGAGCGAATATTACTGCAAGCGTTACAAAATACCAGTAATGTTGAGCCAGGTTTGGCGGAACATATACTCCAACAGCTTCAGCAAGCCCTTAATCAACAAGATGCAATTGGTGCACCGCCAGTTTTATTAGTTAATCATACCTTGCGGGCTATGTTGGCGCAGTTTTTAAGACCTAACTTTCCACAATTAGCGGTATTGTCAAATTTAGAAATTAGCGATAATCGTGAAATCAAAGTGACCTGTCAAATTGGTAGTGAATAGATAAGAGATAAACCAAAAAGTCTTACCTATTAAATTGGCAAGACTTTTGGATAATTTGATTATTCAGCGACAACAGTGAAACGTTGTTTGATATGTTGGGCTTTTTCTGCTTCATCAATCATAGCGATCGCATAGTCAGCGTAGCTGATTTGACTTTTACCTTGGCTGTTAACTAAGAATTGCTCGCCACCAATAGTATAATGACCAGTTCTTGCTCCATCAGCAATAAACTCAATTGCTGGGCTTAAATAGGTCCATTGTACATCATCACAGGTTCTTAGATGATCTAAAGCTTTCGCCATATTGTTGGCTAATGGTTTAAATTCATCAGGGAAATCTGGTGAATCGACTAGACGAACGGTATGCTCTGGGTTGACGTATAAACTGCCGGCACCACCAACAACTAATAAACGGTTAGGTTTACCGCTTAAAATATCGGTTAAATGTTTAAGGCTAGTTTGATGTAATGGTAGTGATTCAGGTGTCCAAGTACCAAATGCATCAATAATCACATCAAATGGTTTTAAATCGTCATAAGTTAATTGAAATAGATCTTTAACTAATACTTTTGCGTCGCTATTTGAACTTGGTTTACGTACGATAGCTGTGACATCATGTCCTCGTGATAATGCTTCTTTAACCAATAGCTGTCCTGATTTACCATTTGCACCAATTACTGCAATTTTCATCTTGTTCTCCTTATTACAACTTAGATAAATTAATTTTTTTAGCTTAATAGCCAAAGTTTCTATTGTAAAGTAGGTACCAAGTAGTAATATAGTTACCGTTTAGATACTATTGTTGAAATTAAAGGAATTTTATTATGCAGGCAATTGAAAATTTACCGCCATGTCCTGTTGAAACCACCCTATTATTAATGGGTGACAAATGGAAAGTGCTAATTGTTCGAGACTTACTTTCTGGCACCAAACGTTTTGGTGAACTGAAAAAATCACTCAACGGCATCTCACAAAAAGTGCTTACTTCTCATCTACGTACTATGGAAAAAAATGGTTTAATTACCCGCAAAGTGTATGCCCAAGTGCCACCTAAAGTGGAATATACCTTAACTGAAGTCGGAGAAAGTTTAAAGCAAGTACACGATGCTATGTTAGATTGGGGTAGCATCTACAAATTAAAATACAGCAAATAAGATCAGAATTAGCGATAATTTTATCATTGATATGATTATCGCTATTTTCTTTAATCTGTATTACTATGATTTAATTGATATTCATTCAACAAATCGATTATGAGTAAATCATCAACTAATTTAACCATTAAAGATATAGCTAAATTAAGTGGCGTCAGTAAATCGACGGTTTCACGAGTGATTAATCACGATCCTATGGTGAAGGAATCAACTCGTAATAAAGTGATGGCAATTGTTGAACAATATCAATTCACGCCTTCAAAATCAGCAAGAGCAATGCGCGGTTATGGTAATAAGGTTATCGGTATTATTGTCACACGCCTTGATTCAATATCTGAAAATCATGCAGTGCAAAGTATGTTGCCGATTTTTTATGCTAATGGCTATGATCCTATAATTATCGAGAGTCAATTTAGTGCCGCAAAAGTCGCCGAACATCTAACGATGTTAAGAGAAAAACAAGCTGATGGTATTATTGTGTTTGCTTTTACGGGATTAGACAGTTCATTGTTAACGGTTTGGCAACATAAATGTGTGGTAATTGCTAGGCCATTTCCGGCTTATTCTTGTATTTGTTATGATGATATTGGTGCAGTAAACAAAGCACTAACTTACTTATATCAATCAGAAAAACATAAAAAAATAGGTTTTATTGGTGTTGATAAACAAGATCAAACTACCGGTGGTTTACGTTATCAGGCTTATATTGATTTTTGTACTACCTATAAAATTCAAGCCAATGCCGTACTTGGTAATTTAAGTTATTATTCTGGTTATGAGCTTGCCGAATCGGTGTTAGTTCATTCACCAACAGCGATAGTTTGTGCTACTGATTCGATTGCTTTAGGCTTAAATAAATTTTTATCGGAAAAAAATATTAATAATATTGTTGTTATTAGTATCGGTAGTAGTGAGTTACTAAATTTCTTATTTTCTCAAACGATAACGGTTGATCTTGGTTTTGATAAAGCGGGCATCTATGCGGCAAACGAGCTATTACTGATGTTAGAAAAACAAGTAAACGCTAAAATTATTACTGTTCCATCCCAATTACTGAAATAACTCACTGTGTATAGCATTTAGCTGTGATTATCTGAAATTTGTGAGGTTTATCACAAAAAGGGAACGTTCCCATTTATTTAAATAATAATTCCATTTATGCTTAATCTCTATCAAATTAGGAGCGAAATGATTTAACTAAAAACCAAAATATTGGCTTAAATTGAAAATAAGGAGATTTAACAATGGCGAAAGCACCTAAAGTATCAACCACATCAATTATGCAACTAATTGAGCTGGTTGGCGGAAAAGAAAATATTGCCAGTGTCACCCATTGTTTAACCAGATTAAGATTTGCGCTTGCTGATCCGAAAATAGCCAATGTTGACGCTATTGAAGAATTACCTTTTGTCAAAGGTTGCTTTAATAACGCCGGGCAATTTCAAGTTATTATTGGCACGGATGTTGACCGTTATTACAAATTACTCACTGAACAGTTAAATATTGATGAAGCAACCAAAGAACAAACCAAAGCCGCAGCTAAACAAAATATGTCCTGGTTTGAACGGTTAATCTCGAATTTAGCGGAAATCTTCGTGCCATTATTACCCGCACTCATTGCGGGTGGTTTACTACTTGGCTTACGTAATGTGATTGGTGAAATGCCAACCATTGACAATAAACCGCTAATACACACTTTTAGTTGGCTGATACCAATTAACGATTTCCTATGGTTACCGTGTGAAGCTATCTTTCACTTCTTACCAGTAGCTATTTGCTGGTCTACGGTGAAAAAAATGGGCGGATCACCCGTTTTGGGCATTGTATTAGGCATCACATTAGTTTCACCACAACTGATGAATGCTTATGATTTGGGTAAGGCCATTCCCAAGGTATGGGATTTTGGTTGGTTTACCATTGCTAAAGTTGGCTATCAAGCACAAGTTATACCGTCAATTTTTGCTGGTTTAGCGTTGGGATGGATTGAAACGCGTCTTCGCAAAATTGTACCTGATTACTTAAATCTAGTTATCGTGCCAATTGTTGCCTTAATGGTATCAGTCGTCTTAGCTCACTTTGTTTTAGGACCAATTGGACGCATACTTGGTGATGGTATCGCTTATGTGGTTAAGTATTTAATGACCGGTGATTATGCCTTTATTGGTTCAGCTATTTTTGGCTTCTTCTATGCACCTTTGGTTATTACTGGTATTCACCACACCACATTAGCTATCGATATGCAGATGACCGAAAGTATGGGCGGCACACCTATTTGGCCAATTATCGCCTTATCCAATATCGCCCAAGCATCAGCGGTGGTTGGTATCATCTTAATAAGTAAAAAACATAATGAACGTGAAGTATCCATTCCTGCAGCAATATCTGGCTATCTCGGTGTGACAGAGCCAGCGATGTATGGTATCAATTTACGCTATAAATTCCCGATGTTTTGCGCCATGATTGGTGCTGCTTGTGCCGGATTAATTTGTGGCTTATATGGGGTGTTATCCAATGGTATCGGCGTCGGTGGATTACCCGGTATCCTATCGATAAAACCAGTCTACTGGGCGATTTATGCCTTGGCTATGTTGGTGGCGATTGTGGTGCCAATCGTATTAACCGCCATTGTTTACAAAATAAAACAGAAAAAAGGCACGCTCAATGTCCAATAAAGAATAGCCAGGGTGATTCACCCAACTTTACAGAAGGGTGAATATTACAATTTACTGATTAAAAATAAAGAGCAAGCGATGAATAAAATTGATATCCCATGGTGGCAAAACGGCACCATTTACCAAATCTACCCAAAAAGTTTTCAAGCCAGTCAAGATCAGGCAACCGGTGATTTGTTAGGTATTATCAGTCGCTTAGATTATCTAAAAAAACTTGGTATTAGCGCAATTTGGTTAACGCCGATCTACCCATCACCGCAAATAGATAACGGCTACGATGTTGCCGATTATTACAATATCGATCCGGCTTATGGTTCAATGGCGGATTTTGAATTATTAGTCAAACAGGCGCATGAACGTGGCATCCGCATTATGATGGATATGGTGTTTAACCATACCTCAACCGAGCATCCATGGTTCAAATCAGCCTTAGATAAATCTAGCCCGTACCGCTCATTTTATATCTGGAAAGATGCTAAAGCCGACGGCAGTGAACCCAATAACTGGCGCTCCAAATTCGGCGGTAAAGCGTGGCAATGGCATGAACAGTCAGGGCAGTATTACTTACACTTATTTGCCAAAGAGCAGGCGGACCTTAATTGGGAAAATCCGCAAGTTCGTAACGAAATTAAAAAAGTATGTCAGTTTTGGTCAGACAAAGGCGTGGATGCCTTAAGGTTAGATGTAATTAATTTAGTCTCCAAACAACAAGATTTTGCTGATGATAAAAACGGGGATGGTCGCTGCTTCTACACTGATGGACCTAAAATCCACGAGTTTTTACAAGAAATGAGCCGCGATGCCTTTCAACCCAATGATCTAAAAACGGTGGGGGAAATGTCTTCGACCTCATTAGCTAACTGTTTGCAATATGCCTCGTTAGACGGAAAAGAGCTCACTATGACTTTTAACTTTCATCATTTAAAAGTTGATTATCCAAATGGCTATAAATGGGCATTAGCTAAACCAGATTTGCTTGAGTTAAAGAATATTATTGGTGATTGGCAAACTGGGATGCATGCTAAAGCATGGAATGCTATTTTCTGGTGTAATCACGATCAACCGCGAATTGTGTCACGCTTAGGCAATGAAAGCCAATATCACACAGAATCCGCCAAAATGCTTGCCATGTTGCTATATGGATTACAGGGTACGCCATATCTTTATCAAGGCGAAGAGATCGGCATGACCAATCCACATTTTGATAATATTGACCAGTATCGTGATGTTGAAAGCCTAAATATCTACCACGAAAAAATAGCCGAAGGTATGGATAAAGCAGAAATCTTAGCCATATTAGGGAGCAAATCGCGTGACAACAGCCGAACCCCCATGCAATGGGATGATAGCTTAAATGCTGGTTTCACTAAAGGTCAACCATGGATCGAAGTGGCAAGTAATTATCAACAAATCAATGTCAAAGCCGCACTTGAAGACCCTAATTCTATCTTTTACTGCTATCAAACGTTAATTAAATTACGCCAAGAATACCCGATATTTATTTTAGGTGATTATCAGGATTTAACCGCCAATGTTGCTGATTATTGGTGCTACCTACGCCGTTGGAACAATCAACAATTATTAGTCATCATTAATCTAACGGAACAACCAGTTAAATGGCAATTGCCAAAAACTTTACAAAGTACTAATTGGCAAATATTAATTAGTAATTATCAGCAAGCAACAGCATTCGATTCTGAAATCCAATTAAGACCATACGAAGCATTATATTTATTTGCTGGTAATGATAAATAATAAGCTTTAGTAAAATTGAATGTAAAAAAGCGCCGTTATTAAAATGAGCGCTTTTTTTATTAATCATCATGATTGATATAAGTGATTACGCCAGTCATTCAAGCACAAGAGAATGCCGGTTTAATTCAAACCTTATCTTGAGGATGGACTTTTTCATAACTATATGATTATAAAAATTATCAACATGGAATTATTGTGTTTTATAGCATCTATTTTCTTATTAAGAAAAATTAAGACGGTATAGACTCCTCAATATTTTTTACAATTATATTAGTATTATTTAGCTCTAATATGTGGACTATTCGCATTAATATCTAACCAGGTTTGACGATAACGCTGGCGTCGCTTTGTTCGGCAATAGTTAACTAAAAGTGTAAATCCTTGTTCTTCCATCAATGTAAAAAAATAGCGCTGCCATTTAGCTGCGGTATTGGCATTAATGCCTAATTGTTGCTGAATGGTTTTATATGTTTCGCCTTGCAGCAATAAATCAATAAACGGCAACCATCGTTCATGGTGAGATAACTTATTAAGTTGATATTTTTTCAGTGGATTAAAGGTTCGTCGACAGGTTTTACAACGGAAATTAAGCCTATGGCCAATGCGAATAGTATTCAAAGAGTGGCAATAATCGCAAGGCATGACAGACGTCTTAAGTAGCCTAGTAAGCCACGATTTAAAAGCCTTAGCTTGCTGAAAAACTTCTATTGGTTTTGCTTGAGCAAGGTTAAGAATCGCTTGATAAAGATCTGGTTCATATTGTGCTAACAACTGACGAATAACATTATCCCACCGCTGCGCTGCTCGCGCTGAAAGGTTAAACTTATCTGCAATAAAGCTATGTGGTTGATTGCTTAATGTCATTGGCGCAATATTTATGAACAATGAAGCTGGTTTAAAACGTCGACATAATGGACTTGCAGCAACTAAATCTGGTAATCCCTGCAAAAACCGCTCTGCGGCAGAATGCTGCTCAATAGGCAAAATAGCATGATACACGGTTACTTTCCTTATAACGGTATAGACTCCTCAATAAATTTTACAAAAAAGTTGAGTGAAGGTAAAGGGGCGTGAGTTTTTAGTGTGAAATTATCATAAGATATAAATTATATTAATTTCGAAAGAAGTGAAGCGAGTATAGATATTCAAGAACTTTTTTTAATATGATATGGTTGATTCTATTTTTATAATAGAATAATTTTCTAATTTATTATCAATCATGTATTTATAAGATAACTTAGAATTGGATTAGATATTTACATTCACATGTTTTTAGTCATTTATTATTAAACAATTATGAATAATTACACTTAAACCAGTAGATGTAACAATTAGAATTTCAGATTTAGTATGAAGAATCATAAATTACTAAACAATAATTATATTAACTGACAGGTATTTATGAAAATATACAACTGCCAGCCAATACTAAAATTAGTAAATATTAAAAGTAATATGATTTAATATCTCTTTATTTTTACTAATGTTTGTAAATGATTTCGGTTATCGACCCTTTCCTTATATTTGTACCCTAATTTATCACAAATAAATTCAATTTTTTGACAAAAAACATCAGCACTGACATGATTCATATATAATTTATTATCATCATCAGGATCACGACTACTTGAATGCCATTGTTGTTCATCATCAAGTGGATGTTCAGGTCTAAAGTTACGAATATTAAATATTTTATGCTCAATCTGTGTTATCCATGCCGCGCCAACTTCAACCAAGGCCCCCCATGAAATTTTTGTATTATCACTAGTAATAAATATAACATATATTTTTTGAGTAGAATAACTATCGACGAAAAACTGTCTTAAGTAACCATATATACTACTACTACCAACATCTCCTTCAGGAATACGAGAAATTTCATTATCACAGTTAGTATAAATGATATCTTCAGGTGGAACATTATTGAATAATAACATTTCATAAACTATATCCGCTAAATCTTTATCTGGATAGGTTTGGCTGATTAAGATTTTTTTCTTTTGTGAGTCAATTCTGCTTTTTATTCCCATAATAGGGCTATTAGTATTTATTTGTTCTTCAATAATTGATCTTATATTTTTCTCTTCATTTTTTCCTAAACCTAAAGATTTTGATATTTTTGATGTAGCATTATTGGCTGTATCTTCTCTAAACGTTTCAACTGATTTTTGGAAATCTTTTTCTAATTTTTCTTGTTTTTTTAATTTTGATGATTTTTCATTTTCCTTTCCTAATGAGACATATTTTTCGCGCATTTTTAAAATATCAGGTAATAAATCATTTTTAACAAACGATAAAACTTTTTGATACCGTGGGTCGTCAGATTTATAACCTTGCCTATTACTTAATGCCATATCAGGAAGTTCAGTTAATTCAAAAAGATCAATGTGAATTTGACCCACAACATATACTTCATTTAACTTATTTTGTCCTACTAAAGGTAATATATTGAATTCTCCCATTTTTTTATTGGAATATAATGAAATAAAATTATCTGGGAAATCTGTCATTTCGACTTTTCTGCCTCTAGTTGAGGCATAGGCACCAATCCATCCTTTTATTTCAAGAGAGTAATCATGTTCATTCCCTTGTTTATCAGCCATTCTTATCGGTATAATTTTTGCTGGCTGAGTTTTCTTTAATTCATTTATATGATCAGCATATGGAGTTGTAAAAAAACTCTCAAGATGTTTAAATTCATCTCCCAAAATTATTAAAGTAGATAATTCTTTGATCATTGCTTGATCAAAATTATCAATTGTAATTTTTTCGCTGCCTCTTATTATATGAATTTTAAAATCATCACTAACTAATGGAAAAATTTTTAATAAATTTCTTTTAACTGCATTTAAGGTTGAATGCAATTTATATTGTGGGGATGTCATTACAACAGCAGTACCCTTACCAGAAATATTACTAAATGTCATGTTATCTTCATCCAAAGGTGTTAATAAATTTCCCTGATTTATATTTCTAGATAATATAAATCCAGACTTTTCGCCATTAGAGATAGTTTTTATATGTACATTTTCAGAAACAGATAGAGCAGCTAATTTCCCCACTCCTTTTCTACCCATTTTCTTTCTCTTTAGATTTGTAATGGAATCTTCCTCAGTGGATCTAGATGTTCCAGCGACATTTAAATATTTTTCAATTTCGCCATTTTTATATGACATCCCATTTCCATCATCTTCAACTGTTATATCGTTCTTATTAGCAATAATGTAAACATTATGAGCATCAGCATCATAAGAATTAGCAATTAATTCAGCTAATATATAGTAAATATTTGTATATAAACTCGGGCCTAATAGTTCCAGAATTTTGGGATCTATATTTAATTTATATTCCTTTTTATTATTATTCACTTAATAGGTCTCCTAACTTTTTAAGATTATTAATGTGATATTCAAAAGATTTTCCTATTGCATATCCTAGATCGACAGGAACAGCATTACCAATCATTAGACCTAATTTCTTGAAAGAAAAATCGTCTTCTTTTTCAATAAATTTATAATTTTTTGGAAAGGATTGAAGCATAGCAGCTTCACGAAGTGTAATTGATCTATGTTGTTCTGGGTGCCCATATCTACCAGTTCCAAAATGTGTACATTGAGTTGTTATTGTCGATGAGGGTTTATTCCATTCCATTCGACCATAAACACTGGTATAGGTACTGCCTGATTCTTTTTTATGACATTCTAAACGTAATGATTCAGGCCAATCCTTCCAAGTCCCCCCAGGTTTAGACGCTTTGATTCTTTTTAAATTTATATCACTTAATTTTCTAGCATAATGCAATATATCATTAGGATCTTTTTCACCTGCATTTATTCTAGGCAAATTATAAATAGCATCTTTTACTGTTTTTCGAGAAATATTTAACTCTTCTGGTGTTAATATTCGTATATCACCTAATTTAGATGCCAGCAAAACTAATCTTTTACGTCTTTGTGGTAAACCATATTTTTCAGCATTTACGACTGTATAAAATACATGGTAACCTTCAGATTCTAAAGTATCTAAAAATTCTTTAAAAATATCTTCTTTACTTAACTGAGGTACATTTTCCATTGTTACTAAATCTGGTTTAACTTCTGATACTAATCTAGAAAAATGATTTAATAATGGCCATTTATCCGACTTTTTACGATCTTTTGTTAGACTAAAACTTAGGGAAGAAAAAGGCTGACATGGAGCACAACCAGCTAGTAATTTTATCGTGCCACTGTTGTATTGTTGAATTATTAAGGATTCTGGAATTTTACTTATATCGTAATGAATAAACTTTGCATTATCAATATTTTGTTCAAATGGATATTTACATGATTCTTCAAAATCAATGCCGGCATTAACCGTTATACCAGCTTTCATTAAGCCATATGATAATCCTCCTGCCCCACAAAATAAATCTACAGCTTCAATTTTCATATGACAAGTCCTGATAACGTAACAAAAATATTAAAAGTTCTTCTATTCTAAATTATAGAATTTTAATTTTAAAAAAATTATAATTGTTTATAAACGAATGACAACCTTGTGAATATTTTATTATTATTTACATAAATTATGAATTATTTTTTAACTTTTTAAACCCCCTCAACAATAAATAACCACTGAATATTCATCAAAACTATTTCCCAAAATTTTTTGATACAAAAATATATAAAATGCAAAAATAATTATCGGTTGATTTGTTTTTCGTTGCTATAGAAAAATGATTGCTCCTGCAATGATGTCGATATTTTGAGTTGTCTTTATCATCTACTAATTTTAGATAGCCATATTTTTAATGTTAAAATTGGAACCATTTTAAACGCTTAATATTAAACAGTGAAATTTATTCCACTGTTTGCAATTTGCTGGTACTACAGATAAGTTTGGCTTTTATGGCTTGGTTTTTATCATTTGAATAATCCGCCCAGCAACTTTTCATCGATGGATCGATTTTTTTTACTAATTGGACTTCATCGCCATTATAGCTACAACTAACGTAGTTTCCATTTTCATCATAGGCTGAATTGATTTGCCAAGTGAGGTCATGTTTTTTACCATCAATAATGCCAATTTCAGGTTTTAATTGAAATAATTTAACTGGCTCATCGGAATAAACACCAATACCACTGAGTAGTAAACTACGGTTTTTTTTCATTGAAACTTGCCAACCCTCAGGAGTTGCTTCAAGTTCAGGATGATCGGATTTAATATTGATTCGGGTTGGGCAATCAAGTTCATAAGCAGTAGCTACTCCAATAGTTGCAAACCACGCTATTACAATCAAACTAATATTTATTCGGTAACCTTTCATATCATACATCCTGTTTATATGGCATATTAATCTATTGTTAACGCTGTTAATTAATTATGCCAATAATCTAAATCAAATTATTTTTAAAATGCTGTTTTTATAATAATGGTGTTGCTCGATACTGTAAATCAGGTTTTTTTAGCCAGTCTTGTGAATCAATAATCGCTAGTTCTCTAGCCTCTTTTTGTTTGGTAACAGCTAATACGTGATTCGCTGCATTGGCGGCTAGTTCAAATGCATTTAATTGTGATTTGCCATTAATTAAATGAGCAGTGAACAAACTACAGATTAAATCGCCAACGCCCAATGGACGATAAGGAAAATCATATAATGGACGGGCAAGGTGATAACTTTGCGATGGTGTGGCTAATATCATTTCAAACAATTCTGTGGTTTTACCGGCATAGACTAAATTTTTAACTAAAATTGCTTGGATAGGTTGATTTTGCAGTTTTTTAATTGCTGTTTGTACATCGTTAAAGGTTTTAATTTCGATATTCGATAATATCTGTAATTCTAATAAATTCGGCGTAATATAGTCTGCATGTTTAATCGCTTGCTTAGTGAAAAAATCAATAATATTTTGCGGTAGCGAACTGCCTTTATTAATATCTCCGCCCATAACCGGATCGCACACATAAATGGCGTTAGAGTTATAATATTTTATCTTTTTTACTGCTTCGATAATTTCTTCACCTTGTTCGGCAAGGCCAATGTAACCTGATATGACGGCATCAATTGATTTTAAAACGCCAATTTTTTCGAGACTATTTACGATCCGTGTAATTTGCTGAGCCCCAAGTACAATACCATCATAATCGGGATAGACCGTATTACTCGATAGTTGCACTGTGTGGATTGGCATGACTTCAACGCCTTGTAATTGCATGGCTAATGTGGCAACTTTGTTGCCTGCATAGCCATAAACAACATTAGATTGAATTGATAAAACGGTTTTCATAAGTAGTTGCCTTTTTATTCATCATAATAGTGGTAATGGCTTAAAAGATAGATGCTGATAATGGATAGCACTGCTAATCCACAATAAAATAGCGCTAATGGTAACCAATAAGTTTGGTAGGTAAAGATAATATAACCCCCGATCAATGGAATAAGGCTACCAAAAATAGCTGCGCAACCTTGATAACTCATGGATAAGCCGGTATAGCGAATTCTAGCAGGAAAAATTCGGCTTAAATAACCCGCTATTACTCCATAGAAACCACTGTAACAGATCACATTTAATGAAATACCAATAATAAAACTGGTTTTTGTTCCTGCTTGAATAATTGGGAATAACAAAAACACGGATGCCATCGCTAATATTGCTGAAATAATTAAAAAGCGTGTTGCTGAAAACTTTTCTGAAAAATAAGAGATAAACGGTTGCGCTATAAAGTGTACTATTGCAATCCAAAATAGTGCATCAACGATGATCTTCTTCTCAACACCTAGTGCCATTGTGGTATAACCTATCATTAGCGTATTAGAAAAAATACCACTAAATGATAGTACATTGGCGCATATGGCTAATACCAGTATTGGCGTTGCCCGTTTAAACACTTCAATAATTGGCACAGACTCTTTTTGTTTCAGGCTAGCTTGCTTTTTAGCTGATTCGATAAATACGGGTGACTCAGTTAAGGTAATTCTGGCAATAATACCAACAATTAATAAAACAAAACTGACTAAAAATGGGATGCGCCAATAACCGCTATCTATAAGTTTATCGGTAGGCAAGCTAATGATATAAGAAAAAACCAATAATGCGAGAATATTACCTGCCGGACTACCCCACTGAGCAAACGATGAAAAGAAGTTTTTTAAGCCTTTGGGAGCATGTTCATTAGCCATTAATACTGCGCCACCCCATTCACCACCGACAGCAATACCTTGTAAAATACGTAATCCAACTAACAGTATCGGTGCGATGATTCCTGCTTGTTGATAAGAGGGTAACAAACCAACACATGTTGTAGCAATGCCCATTAATAGCAAGGTAATAATTAGTGATTTTTTCCGCCCTAATCGATCGCCAATATGGCCAAAAATTATTGCGCCTAATGGTCGAGATAAAAAACCAACTGCAAATGAGGCAAATGCTCCTAAAACTTGCACAAATTGATTATCAGAAGGAAAGAAAAGTTGACCAAAAATTAAGACTGATGCTAACGCATAGATATAAAAATCATACCATTCAATGGTAGTACCAATAAAAGCAGCAAAAGCAACTTTTTTAGCAGATGAATTGGGCATAGTTAGACCTTGGCAAAGCCAATAATGAATGTAGTTAGTTGAGACAAAGAAACTAACACAAAACCATTAATATCACAATTTGTTATCTGATAAGAGAAGAAAAATTATCTAAAAAGGATTGCTTACTTTAGCGTAACCTGTTTAGATAAAAATCAAAGACTATTCATTTGGTATTGCGTATTAGTCTATTAATGTGAATCCCCAAATAGACCACCTCATCATCAGATATTGAGCTATGATAAGTTTGATCGATGTACTGTTTTACTTTTTCTGCAATATGCATCGCATAAGGATAAAGCGAGGATATTTGTTGATAAAGATCGTTATTATCTTCTTGTAATTGATTATTGGCATAAAATCGTTCTACAAAAAATTTAATATGGGTAATAAAACGGCTATAGTGAATTGATGAGGTATCTATTGGCACGCCGACAGAATACTTCACCAAATTTACTATCGAATTTATCATTTTGGCATATTGAAATGCGTTAAGATTTTGCGTGGTCGTGGTTTGAGCGTTAATGAGATGAAATGCAATATTACTCGCTTCTTCTTCAGGAAAAGTGAGATTATATCTTGCATTGAGTAACTCAATAGCTTGCTTAGCGATATTAAACTCTTGCGGATAATAATTTTTTATTTCCCAATATAATTTATTGGGTATAAACAGACCTTTTTTAACTCGTTCAACCGCAAAGTAAATATGATCTGTCAGTGTTAAATAAATATTATTATTCAGTTTTCTGTTTAAGTCATTTTCAGCTAATGTGATGATTTCTTTGGTTATCTGAAAAAATTGAAAAGGGACTTCTTTCGCTAAATCGGTGATATAGGAAAGTTTAATATTTTTTTCTAAAAATATTTTATCCACTCGCTCATCATCAATGGTATCACCGGGCTTTTTACCAAAACCAATGCCTTTCCCTAATACGATTTTTTCGATACCCTCTTCTTCAACTAAAACGACACTAGAATTTAATACTTTTACCACCAAAATCATTATTCACACTCCAGCTATTTGTCGTAAATAGCTTTACCATTGGTTTCAATCACTTTTTTATACCAATAAAATGATTCCTTTTTATATCTAGTTAAGGTGCCATTACCTTCATCATCTTGATCTACGTAGATAAAACCATAACGTTTGGACATCTGCGAAGTACTGGCGCTGATTAAATCTATTGGTGCCCAACTGGTATAAGCAATTAACTCCACGCCCTCATCAATGGCTTCTTTCATTTGTTTAAAATGTTCTTTAAAGTATTCGATTCGATAATGGTCATGAACGGTATCGCCCTCTAACTTATCAATTGCGCCAATCCCATTTTCGACGATCATCATTGGAATATTATAGCGGTCATAGAGTTCAATTAGTGAAATTTTTAACCCTTTAGGATCGATTTGCCAGCCCCATTCAGTGGATTTTAAGTAAGGATTTTTAACGCCGATAATTGTATTACCGGGTATACGATCAGCATCAGGATTTGTCGATTCAGCTTTTGACATATAGTAACTAAAAGATAAGAAATCGACGGTATTTTGTTTAAGTATTTCTTGATCACCCTCTTCAAACTTAATATCAATTCCTTTTTGTTTTAAATTGGTCAATATCAGTTTTGGATATTCGCCTTTAATTTGCACATCTGTATAAAAGTAATTGTCTAAGGTTTTTTGCAACGTCAATTCCACATCCTCTGGCTTACACGTCAATGGATAAGTGGTTAATTTAGTGAGCATACAGCCTATTTTACAATCTGCAATTTTTTCGCGGGCGATTTTGGTAACCAGTGCACTTGCTACAAATTGATGATGTAACGCTTGATAGATATCTTGTTCAAGTTGCCCGTCTTTACATTTATCCGGAATAATTCCGGCTGTGGTAAATGGGTGTCGATAAATACTGTCTATTTCATTAAAGGTTAACCAATATTTTACATAATCCCCAAAATGGTCAAAACAAGCTGTTGAAAAACGGACAAAATCATCAATCACTGAACGTTTTACCCAACCATTATATTTAATACTTAATGCTACTGGCATTTCATAATGCGATAAGGTAACAATAGGTTCTATTGCAAGTCGTTTCATCTCTTTAAAGACATTTTTATAAAACTCAACACCTTCAGGATTTGGCGTAAGTTCCTCACCAGTAGGAAACAGTCTAGTCCAAGCAATGGATAAGCGTAATGTCTTAAATCCCATTTCAGCAAAAAGCGCTAAATCTTCTTTATAACGATGATAAAAATCAATCCCTCGTCGTTTCGGATAATTTTTATCAGAAGGATCGTTTATCGCCGCCATTACTCCTTCACTGGTTACTGCCATATGAGCAACATAATCTTTGACATCGAGATTTGGTTTATAGGTTGCTATATCTGCAACAGAAAGTCCTTTGCCGTCAATATTCCATGCGCCTTCGATTTGATTGGCGGCTATCGCTCCGCCCCATAAGAAATTATCTGGAAATGCTAAATTTTTCATTGGTTACTCTCCTTAGCTTAATATCTTTGGCTTAATTTCTAAAATAGTATCGTCGTTAGTGACTTGTTTATTTTCATTAAAAGTAGAAATAGTATAGTCTTCTGGATTGGTGACTAAAAATATTACAGTAGGATCTAGTTGTTTATTTTTAATGATGTTGATATCAAATTTAATTAAATCATCACCAATATCGACAATATCGCCAACATTAACCAGTGTCTCAAAACCATTACCATTGAGTTGTACCGTATCGATTCCTATATGGAAAAGCAGATCAGCGCCATTATTTAATTTAATACTTAGAGCATGTTTAGTATGGAATATCATAGCGATAACCCCCTTACAGGGTGATTTTAAAATTCCCTCGTTAGGAATAATACCTAAACCGTGACCAACAATTCCTGTTGAAAAAACATTATCGTTAATATCATTTATCGGTATAGCTTTGCCACTAATCGGACTTCTAATCTCTATAACTTCATCTTTAGTTATATTTTTAGTGTTGTTATTTATCTTTTCATCATCAATCTCAATACTATCTGTGAAAAATATAGCAGAAAGAATGAATGCGACTAAAAAGGATATTCCAAAAGTGACAAAAGCCCAGACTATGTTCATCGCATTGTCTTTATCAATATACATGGTCATACTGGCTAAACCGGGACCAACAAGAACAAATGCTTTTAGTAAAATAATGCCAGCAAAAGCGCCACCAATTAATCCAGCAGCCATCACGCTATAAAGAATTTTTTTATTTACAATTGTCACACCATATAACGCAGGTTCGGTAATACCAAAAAGGGCGGATAATCCGGCAGATAAAGCAATCGATTTTAATTTACTATTTTTAGTTTTAATACTTACACCAAAACAAGCACCTGACTCAGCAATATTGTGTGCCAAAGAAGCTGGCATATATAACATTTCACATCCAGTTTTACCCATTGCATCAATGGCATAAGGCAGCATTGCTTTATGCATGCCGGCAAAAACCATAAATGGAAGTACCGCGGCTAATAATCCGGTGGTAATCCATGAAAAATGGGTATAAAAAAATATAATAAATTTAGAAAATATCACACCGGCGTTGTAGCCAAGGGGACCAAGTAACAGTAACGAGACCGGTACGGTAATGATTAAACTCATCATTGGCACAAAGAACAGACGAATAACTTTAAATGAATATTTCGTGAAAAATTTTTCAACAACAGAATAAAAAAGGATGGTTAAAATGGCTGGAAATATTTGAAACGCATAATTGATATTCTCTAAAGGCAAAGAGAAGAGGGTGCTGTCCTTTTGTAGTAGAGCCACCATATCAGGAAGGATTAACGCACTTACCGCGGATGCCGCTACTAATGGATTCGCTTTTAATTTATTCGCGGTGGTAAATGCGACCAGTATCGGTAAAAAATATAAGGGCGCACTACCAATTAATTGCAAAATTTTATAGTTCGATCCATTCTCATCAATCAATCCGAGCATGGCAAACAGTATTACAAAAGATTTCAACAGACCGCCGCCAGCAATTGCTGGAATTAATGGTTGAAAAATTGAAACAAGAAAATCGAGTAAAATAGCACTTATTTTTTTCTTGCTATTAGGCTGATGGTTAACGCTATTTTCGTTAATGTTGCCAATTAATTTAATTATTTCGTTATAAACTTCAACCACTTCATTACCAATAATTATTTGGCATTGAACGTTTTGCCGTACGCCTATAACACCCTCAATTTTTTCTAAAGCCGCAATATTAATTAGGTTATCATCTTTTAAGGTAAATCTTAGCCTTGTTGCACAATGTTCTAAATGCGCGATGTTACTTTTGCCACCAATATTATCTAGAATGGTTACGGCTATTTTTTGATAATCCATTACTATCTCCTATTGCTTTTGTTAGTGGTAAAAAAAAAGCAGAACCTAATAAAATGCTGTTTTACCTACGCAATTTATTAAGGTCCTGCCTGCTCTACCAGTCACATGCCTGTTTAATAGCATACAAACATACAATAGGCGCTGAGTCAATTTTGATTTAGAAGAACTGTGAACTAGATCTCAATCGCTACCGCAGAATAACTGTTAAGTTAACTAATTGTTTTAATTTATTAAGATATGAAGTAAATAAACTATAAAAGAATCATTTACGAAGTTAAAAATAAAGGACAGAAGATTAAAGATAGAATTTGTCCATTTTAAGTTTTGATTTGAGTAGAGGATCTTGGTTACTTAGATATTAATATACTGGTTCCGGTAAAGGGTATTCAACACCATTATAATATATATTGCCTTTTTGTTGATTCAGTAATTTCTTCAACACATTCCCCTAAAGATGATTAGTGATTATTCACAGTGGATTATTTGGGTTATTTTATTAAATAAAGAGTTCAATTGATTGCACAAAGCTGAAATTGAAGGCTCCTTAAAAATTAGCAAAAATATTAAAGTTCGCGCTTAATTAACGCATAGCAATGTAATTATCTAAGTTATATAAAATAAGATATAGATCACATTTCTTGAATTTTAATTTGAAATCAATATTAGTTATATATACTATCGGATCCATTAAGGCATGTTACTGATTTAATTCAGGCAGGACCAAAACAAAAACTTATCTAGAAGGTGAGTTTTTGTTTTGGTCTTTTTTTTTGGATCTTTTAGAGTGAGTGTATATATGGATTATCAACAGTTAGGAATACAAATTTTGCGGTTAGTTGGGGGAAAAGATAATGTTAATTCCTTGACTCATTGTGCAACTCGTTTACGGTTTGATCTTTTTGATAAAAATATCGTTGATTGTGATGCAATCATGAAATTGACTGGTGTTATTAGTATTGTAGATAGTGGTGGGCAGTTCCAAGTAGTGATTGGTAACGAAGTCCAACAAGTGTATCAAGCTATTAGTCAGAATTTATCTAACCAACAACATGGCAAGGTAAAAAACAAAAAGAAAGAAGGGATACTTTCATATATTATTGGCATTATATCCACTTCATTTACGCCTGTAATTCCTGCATTAACTGGTGTGGGGATGATTAAAGCGTTATTAGCTATATGTAAGTTAATGGGGGGGTTATCGCCAGATAGCCATACCTATTATTTGTTGGATATGTTGGCCGATGCGGCATTTTTCTTTATGCCTATTTTGTTAGCCTATGGTGCTGCAAGTAAATTTTCGTGTAATCCTATTTTAGCTATGACTATTGCAGGTGCAATGTTACACCCCAATTTAGGTAAATTAATGGCGTTGGGTCAAGATGTTTCTTTTATTGGTATCCCGGTTAAATTAGCCGATTATGCAGGTTCTGTATTACCTATCATTATTACCGTATGGGCAATGTCTTATATTGAGCGCTTTGCTGAAAAAGTGACTCCATCAATGATAAAATTTTTTATCAAACCAATGATTATTCTATTGATAGCAGGGCCATTAGCATTAGTGATTATTGGTCCATTTGGCATCTTACTTAATGATTTAGTTGCACAAGGGGCGGGTTATATAAATAGTAAAGCTAGTTGGTTAATTCCAATGTTAATGGGCGGATTACAGCCATTTTTAATTATTACCGGTACAGCTTGGGCAATGACACCAATCGCAACAGGACAGTTAAGTCGTAATGGTTCTGAAATGATTAATGGTCCTGGTATGCTAGCCTCAAATATAGCACAAGGTGCAGCTACATTATGTGTAGCAATCAAAACTAAAAATAAAAATCTAAAACAACTTGGGTATTCTGCTGGTTTCACCGCATTATTAGGTATTACTGAACCATCATTGTATGGCGTAACCTTAAAGCTAAAACGCCCATTAATTGCTTCAATGATAGGTGGTGGAGTTGCTGGCGTTTATGCAGGGGTATCTGGATTATTACGTTATGCTTTTGTATCACCAGGATTAGCTGGTTTACCTGCTTTTATAGGCGATAACCCGATGAATATTATTCATGCTCTGGTGACATGTTGTATTGCGATAGTCGTAACATTTGTATTGACATGGTTTATGGGATTTGATGATCCAATTGATGAGGATGATTTGGCTAAAACTATTGATACAGAATCAACATTATCTTCAACAAATAACCCTGTCGCTGCTGATTTGAGTAATGTTATCTTAAGCAGTCCTTTAACAGGAAAAGTAATACCATTATCAGAAGTAAAAGATGATGTTTTTTCAAAAAATTTGATAGGTGATGGTATAGCCATTGAGCCTAATCAAGGTAAAGTTGTTGCACCAATTAGTGGTAAGGTTGTTAGTTTACTTGAATCAAAACATGCGATCGGTATAAAAAGTGATCAGGGTATTGAAGTTTTGATCCATATAGGACTGGATACCGTTAAGTTAGGTGGCCAATTTTTTACAGCTAAAGTTGAACAAGGTCAGCGGGTTAATGTTGGTGATGAGTTAATTGAATTTGATTTAGCTGCTATTAATCAAGCTGGTTATATGACAACCACCCCAATAATTATTTTACATTCAGATCAGTATTTTGTTGAAAATTTTAAGAAAAATATGGTGGCAATAGGTGATGATCTGATATTAGTTAAAAAATCAAATCAAGGTGATAATCATGCTCTATAAAACATTAAAACCGTTTCCTCAAAATTTTTTATGGGGAGGATCAACATCGGCTTATCAGTTTGAAGGGGCATGGGATGAAGATGGAAAGTCTCCGTCAATTGTCGATATGTATTGTCATCCTGAAGATGTAGCCGATTTTAAAGTAGCAAGTGATCACTATCATCATTATAAGGACACTAACTGGAGAGACACTATGTTTAATTTAAATTACTCTAAAGCTGATTCATCAACATTCATTATCAAATCCGTCAATGGTCGCGTTCGCCAACAAGGTAAAGGCTTGAGTTTTTGGTATAACTCCGCCACAACCTCCATTGCGGCATTGCCTTTAAACGCTCAAGAAGCACCTTTTATTTTTAATTTCCAAACCTCGGACTTTCAGGGTTTACGTATTCAAGGGCAAATCTCATTTCAGGTTAAAGCGCCCGAAAAAGCCGCAGAAGTACTCAACTTTAACTTGAGCAAAAACGGCAAATCGTATGCTTCTGAAGATCCGCTCAAACTCAGTGATCGTGTTGTACGTATTGCACAAACCTTAATTCAAGCAAAGATCCAAAGTACACCACTTAGAGAAGCGTTATTACTTAGCCAATCATTAGTGACTTTAGTGATGGAACAATTAATTGAACATCCATCATTAGAGGCATTAGGTATTGCGATTTTAGATGTCTCTATAGCGGCAATCACACCATCACCAGAAACCTTAAAAGCACTAGAAGCTGAAGCGAGAGAATCCTTACTGAAAGAAGCCGACGATGCCATTTATGCTCGTCGTAAATTCTCAGTAGAACAAGAGCGCACCATTAAAGAGGCTGAATTAGAAACCGATTTATCTGTTCAACGTAAACGCCAAGAGATTGAAGAAGCACGTTTAGAAAACGAACGTACATTACTACGCGAACAAGCTGAGATTGAAAAAGAACGCCTTGAAGCCAAAGTTAATGCGGAAGCAAAACGCAAAGAACTAGTCGCATTAAGTGCTGAAAATCAGCGAACACAATCAGAAGCGGATGCTTATGCTATTGAAGCTACCATGCGTGCTTATCGTGAATTACCAGTTGAGAACCTAAAAGCAATGGCATTAGCAAAAATGGACTCACAACAATTAATGGCAATGGCATTTGAAACCTTAGCACTGAATTCAGGAAAAATCGGCGAGTTGAATATCACACCTGATTTATTTAGCCAATTTATGAAAAAAGGCAGTAAATAATGCAACGTAACGAAGATTTTCGCTTTGTGCTGGTGATGAGAAAAAGCCGCTTACAGGAATTAATTGAGCGCTTTAATACCTGGTCACAAGCCAAATTCTATTTAGAACACAACAATGTTGAGGTAAAGGATTATCTCAATGAACACAATTTATATCAAAAGCAACTCACAGAAGCTGAGTTGATTTTAAAATCATTAGGACGATTTCAACTTTTAGAAAGAGGCTTATTACCCAGCTATCAATTCTCACCTCACGATATTGTGGTGGTGATTGGTCAAGATGGGCTTGTTGCCAATACGCTGAAATACCTTAATGGACAGCCTATCATTGCCATAAATCCTGATCCATCAAGGTGGGATGGTAAATTATTACCCTTTGAAATAGGGCAATTAAAAGAGACAGTTATTAACACCATTAATAAAAAAATGCCATTTAAAACGGTCACTTTTGCACAAGCAACAACCAATGATGGTCAATCCTTATTAGCGGTTAATGACTTATTTATTGGCCCTAAAAGCCACACTTCCGCACAGTATATTTTGCAATGGAATGGCGCTGAAGAAGTGCAATCTTCATCAGGCATTATTGTATCAACAGGATTGGGATCAACGGGGTGGTTTCAATCTATTCTTGCTGGTGCGATGGCAATTACAGGAGAAGCTTCGCACCCTCTATTACAAGGCTTTAGCTGGAGTGATCGAAAGCTACAATTTAGTGTAAGAGAGCCATTTCCAAGTAGAACAACAGGTGTTGCACTGACTTTTGGCACTATTGAGCCTGACTCACCACTGCAATTAGGATCTTTGATGCCAGAGAATGGCGTAATTTTCTCTGATGGCATCGAAGATGACTATTTACAATTTAATGCAGGTTGTATTGCTCACATTGGTATCGCTGACATACAAGGGCAACTAATTAGCCAAAAAGGGCGTCAGCGAATTTAGATTTATTTAGCGCTCTTTAATACTGTTTCAAGTCCAGAGATCATCACATCAAGGACAAACAAAAATGCAGCATCACCATTATCACTATCCATAATTGCAACGGCTTGGGTTAATAATGGCGGATAGGCAACAGTATCCGTCTCTACTTTTTCACGCTCTTTTTGGCTTTCTTGATGCTCTTGAGTTTCCAGTACGGAGCCTAATGTAAAATGCGCAATAGAGCTTAATGCATACACGGCTTGAGATAGACTAAACCCAGCATCACACAAAAACTGTAGTTGCTGTTCTGATGTCTCAAATTGACTTTCAGAGGGGCGTGTTCCCGCATGAATTTTGCCACCATCACGATACATTAATAAGGCTTGGCGGAAGCTTTTCGCGTTATTTCGCAAAAAGTCCTGCCATGTTTCATTCGGCAATGGCAAAACATGATGATGGTGCTTTTGCAAAATAGTTTCTGCTAATGCATCTAACAAAGCGCGTTTATTTTTTACATGCCAATACAATGTGGGTTGTTCCACACCTATTTTTTGCGCCAGCTTACGCGTTGTTAATCCTTCAATACCAACTTCATTAAGTAAAATCAACGCATTATCAATAACTTGTTCTTTATCTAGCTTTGCCATTACCTACCTCAAAATAAAATAGCCTTGACAATCTATCACTGATAGAGATATTTTACACCCACTCTATCACTGATAGATTTTTAGGATCTCAATGAATAAATCAATTATTATTATACTGCTGATCACCGTATTAGATGCCATTGGTATCGGGCTTATCATGCCAGTACTCCCTACTCTATTAAATGAATTTGTCAGTGAAAATTCACTGGCAACCCATTACGGTGTGCTATTAGCGCTCTATGCTACCATGCAGGTTATTTTTGCTCCTATTCTAGGACGACTGTCTGATAAATACGGCAGAAAACCCATCTTGCTGTTTTCCCTTTTAGGCGCGGCACTCGACTATCTTTTAATGGCATTCTCAACCACACTTTGGATGCTCTATATTGGGCGCATCATTGCGGGGATCACAGGCGCAACAGGTGCCGTATGTGCATCAGCGATGAGTGATGTGACTCCCGCTAAAAATCGAACTCGCTATTTTGGTTTCTTAGGTGGTGCTTTTGGTGTTGGCCTTATTATCGGCCCAATGCTAGGGGGATTATTAGGTGATATCAGTGCTCATATGCCATTTATTTTTGCCGCTATTTCACACTCGATATTATTAATACTCTCTTTGCTCTTTTTCCGAGAAACACAAAAAAGAGAAGCGCTTGTTGCCAATAGGACACCTGAAAACCAAACTGCCTCAAATACAGTCACTGTTTTTTTTAAGAAAAGCCTCTACTTTTGGTTAGCAACCTATTTTATTATCCAGCTTATCGGGCAAATTCCTGCCACCATCTGGGTGCTGTTTACACAATATCGTTTTGATTGGAACACAACTTCTATCGGTATGTCTTTGGCGGTTCTGGGTGTATTACATATTTTCTTTCAGGCGATTGTCGCTGGGAAATTGGCACAAAAATGGGGCGAAAAAACCACCATTATGATCAGTATGTCTATTGATATGATGGGCTGTTTATTATTAGCGTGGATAGGCCACGTTTGGGTCATCTTACCAGCATTAATTTGCTTAGCGGCAGGAGGTATGGGGCAACCCGCATTACAAGGTTATTTATCAAAATCTGTCGATGATAATGCGCAAGGGAAATTACAAGGTACTCTGGTGAGCCTAACCAATATTACCGGGATCATTGGTCCCCTTTTATTTGCCTTTATTTATAGTTATAGCGTCGCTTATTGGGATGGTCTGTTATGGCTGATGGGGGCAATACTTTATGCTATGTTGCTTATTACCGCTTATTTTCACCAAAGAAAAACCACACCTAAAGCTGTTATTTCAACCCCTTAATACTAGAAATTATAAAGATCATAAAAGTCCTGTCCGCTCTTAATAACGTTGAAAAGAAGATGTACGGCTTTTTGCCGAATTAGGCTTAAAAGCCTATCGTTTTTCTATTGCTTGGACGCGTATTATTCCAGATGGTATTGGTGACGTTAATCAACAAGGGTTAGCTTTTTATCACAACTTAATTGATGAACTTAAACGTTATGATATTGAACCAATAGTAACTCTATATCATTTTGATTTACCCTATAAATTGGACAAACAAGGGGGATGGAGCGAACGATCAACCATTGATGCTTTTGTCCGATATACTGAAGTTCTATTCCAAAATTTTGGTGAAAAAGTTAAATATTGGCTAACAATTAATGAACAAAACACCATGATTCTTCATCCTGGTGCAATTGGTGTTCCTGAAAATGGTAAATTACCAGATAAGAAAACACTCTATCAACAAAATCACCATATGTTTATCGCTCAGGCTAAAGCTATGCAGCTATGCCACACTCTTTGTCCCAATGCTAAAATTGGGCCAGCATTAAATATCACTTCAATGTATGCTGAAACTTGCCGACCTGAAGATGCTATAGCAGCTCATAATTGGGAAACTATTCGATGTTGGAGTTTCCTCGATACCGCTATTTTGGGGCGCTATAATGCGTTATTTTTAAGTTATTTACAGGATAGAGGGCTTTGCCCAACAATTTTGGCAGAGGATCTCGTTGTATTAAAAAATGCTCAACCTGATTTTATTGCCATGAATTATTATTCAACAGCAACAATTGCCGCCAGTAAAGGAAATGCTTCCGATATATCAGCCAGAGCTGGCGATCAACAAATAATGCTGGGTGAACAGGGCGTTTATCGAGCAGCGGAAAATCCTTTTGTCGACAAAACGGCTTATGGATGGGTAATTGATCCTGTTGGGTTAAGATTAACCTTAAGAAAAGTTTATGAACGTTACAATTTACCAATTCTAATTACTGAAAATGGCATTGGTGCTCCAGATAAACTTAATGCAGATAATACTGTTAACGATGATTATCGCATCGACTTTATTAGCCAACATATAACCCAAATGCAATTGGCTATCACTGATGGTGTTGAACTTATTGGTTACTGCCCATGGTCTGTTATTGATGTGGTAAGTACACATCAAGGTTATGGTAAGCGTTATGGTTTTATCTATGTTAATCGAGGCGAATTTGATTTAAAAGATATGAAACGTATCAAGAAAAAGAGTTATTTTTGGTATCAGAAGTTAATTAAGGCTAATGGGCAGTTGGATAAATTGACGTAACCGTTATGATAACATTTAAAGTTGATAAAATTTTAAATAACAGCCTAGTATTATCCAAAAATAGTGATAATAACGAGGTGATCCTGATGGGAAAAGGGATCGGTTTTAATGCTAAAGTTGGTGATCTGCTTGATGCTGAGCAGATTGAGAAATGTTTTGTTTTACAACAAATAACAGATATTCAAGGTTATCTTAACTTAATTGAATCATTACCTGATGATTACATCGAGTTAACGAGATTTTTGTTAGATTATGCGAGCAAAACATTACAAACTACCTTTAGAGAAACGCTATTTTTTACCTTATTAGATCACCTCAATTATGCTATTGAAAGATATTATTCAGGAGTGGTTATTCAAAATCGCTTGTTATACGAAGTGAAAAGCTTTTATCCTAAAGAGTTTGAAGTTGCAAAGTACGGCATAACCTATATAAACCAACGTCTTAATATTAGTTTACCTGAGGAGGAAGCCGGTAACATAGCCTTTCATTTAGTTAACGGCCAATCACATCAACAAACTATGCAGCACACGTTATTGTCCGTTAAAATGTTGAAGGATATATTCAATATTATTCAATTTAATTTTGCAATTCGAATAGATAAACAATCGTTACATTATTCACGCTTTTTAACTCATATGCAGTTTTTTATTCAGCGTATTTTTGAGCAGAAGCAGCTACAATCTGATAATGATTTTGTTTTTCAACAGGTGATTAGGCAATATCCAGATGAGTTTAAATGTGCAAATGTCATTAAAAAATATTTAATTAATCAGCTTAATATCACGATTTCAAATGAAGAAATTCTCTATTTAATACTACATATCATTCGTATTGTACATTAAATCAAGCAAACAAAAGTCAGCACTGATGTTTATATCGATAATTAATACCAAAATAGAAGATTATTGCTAATAATCTCTTTTTATTCGAGATAATAAGATGTTTTTGCCATCGAAATCCCAAAATAGTTTTTCAACTATGTGGTTTCCATTTTACGTGATCTGCTCACAAAAATTTGAGTTAGTATGAAAAAATACTGATCATAAAAGGTAGTGCTCAAGCAATTTCTTATAGCCATTGAAAATAAAGGCTTTACAGCCATTTTATGGATACACGCCATTATTGAACCAAATGTATCCGGGTTTGTATCCGATTTTGTACTTGATATGGGGTAATTTCAGTTGACATCGGTTGACAAAGAAAATCGCTTGAAAGGTAGCTTGGAAAAGGCTTTAGACATAAAAAAACCTGCTAGAAGCAGGTCTTAAAATTTGGTGATTGGTGCCCGGACGCGGAATCGAACCACGGACACGGGGATTTTCAATCCCCTGCTCTACCGACTGAGCTATCCGGGCAACAATGGAGCTGTATTAAACACGATTAGAGATTATTCGTCAATCCTTTTTGTAAGATATTTTTAAAAATATAAACTGTTTGGTTGAAATTTAACTAATCATCACCATCTTAATAGTCGATTGAAAATAATGTCGCTCTATATTTAGAGGAATTTTTGTATGCGAGTTATTGGTTTTATTATATTTTTTATTTATATTTATTGTGAGATTAGTTTTTTTATCGCAATTGCTAATTCAGTGGGGGTATTGCTTGCATTAATCGGCATTATTGCTACCTCGATTATTGGTTTTTCATTAATTAAAAAGCAAGGGTTAAAAAATTTAAGCCTTATGCAACAAAAGATTGCTAATCAACAAAGCCCAAAAGAAGAAATTATTAATAGTGTTTCGCTATTATTTGCTGGTTTTTTCTTATTTATTCCAGGTTTTCTAACTGATATCTTAGGGGGAATTTTATTAATTCCATATGTTCAGGAATATATTGTGCGCTTTATTGTTAAAAAACTTCCTACTAAATTTTATTCATTTTCTTCTAGTCGCAATGTACAAGTAAATAATGATGTGATCGAAGGAGAATTTGAACGGAAAGATGACGAATAATTAATCAATTAGAAAATTTTTTTATTTTATTCTCTTGAAGAATATAAATTAATCCCCATCTATAATGCACTATATAATACATATCATAATTTTATGATTTATTGTCAATAATTACTTAAGTAAAAATTAGTGCTAGGAGATAACTAATGAAAATTCGTCCATTGCATGATCGTGTGATCATTAAACGCAAAGAAGTAGAATCAAAATCAGCTGGCGGTATTGTGTTAACTGGCTCAGCAGCAGGTAAATCAACACGTGGTGAAGTTTTAGCTGTTGGTAATGGTCGCATTTTAGAAAATGGTCAAGTTCAACCACTAGATGTTAAAGTTGGTGATATCGTAATTTTCAATGAAGGATATGGCGTTAAAACAGAAAAAATTGATAACGAAGAAGTGCTTATCTTATCAGAAAGCGATATTTTAGCCATTGTTCAAGAATAACTGGCAGATAATTTAACTTATATACAGAATTTAGGAGAAATACGAAGATGGCAGCTAAAGATGTAAAATTTGGAAATGACGCTCGTGCTAAAATGCTTAAAGGCGTTAATGTATTAGCTGATGCAGTTAAAGTAACTTTAGGTCCAAAAGGACGTAATGTTGTATTAGATAAATCATTTGGTGCGCCAACTATCACTAAAGATGGTGTGTCAGTTGCTCGTGAGATCGAATTAGAAGATAAATTCGAAAACATGGGTGCGCAAATGGTTAAAGAAGTCGCTTCAAAAGCAAACGATGCAGCTGGTGACGGTACTACTACTGCAACTGTACTTGCTCAAGCTATTGTTAACGAAGGTTTAAAAGCCGTTGCTGCTGGTATGAATCCAATGGATTTAAAACGTGGTATTGATAAAGCAGTAGTTGCAGCTGTTGAAGAGCTTAAAAAATTATCTTCACCATGTGCTGATTCTAAAGCAATTGCACAAGTTGGTACTATTTCAGCAAACTCTGATGAAACTGTTGGTACTTTAATTGCTCAAGCAATGGAAAAAGTTGGTAAAGAAGGTGTTATCACTGTTGAAGATGGTACTGGTTTACAAGACGAATTAGATGTTGTTGAAGGTATGCAGTTTGACCGTGGTTATTTATCACCATATTTCATCAACAAACCAGAAACTGCGACTGTTGAATTAGATAGCCCGTATATTTTATTAGCAGATAAAAAAATCTCTAATATCCGTGAATTATTACCAGTATTAGAAGCCGTTGCTAAAGCAGGTAAATCTTTATTAATCATCGCTGAAGATGTTGAAGGCGAAGCATTAGCAACATTAGTTGTGAATACTATGCGTGGTATTGTTAAAGTTGCAGCGGTTAAAGCTCCTGGTTTTGGTGATCGTCGTAAAGCAATGTTACAAGATATCGCAATCTTAACTGCTGGTACTGTAATTTCGGAAGAAATTGGTTTAGAGCTTGAGAAAGCAACACTTGAAGATTTAGGTCAAGCTAAACGTGTGGTTATCAATAAAGATAACACAACTATCATCGACGGTGTTGGTGAAGAATCATTAATTAATGCACGTGTTGAACAAATTCGTAAACAAATCGAAGAATCAACTTCTGATTACGATAAAGAAAAACTTCAAGAACGTGTAGCTAAATTAGCTGGCGGTGTAGCAGTAATTAAAGTTGGTGCAGCAACTGAAGTTGAAATGAAAGAGAAAAAAGCTCGTGTTGAAGATGCATTACATGCGACTCGTGCAGCAGTTGAAGAAGGTGTTGTTGCTGGTGGTGGTGTTGCGTTAGTTCGTGCGGCTTCTGCAATTTTAGACCTTAAAGGTGCAAACGAAGATCAAAACGTTGGTATTAAAGTTGCTCTTCGTGCAATGGAAGCGCCATTACGTCAAATCGTTACTAACTGCGGTGAAGAAGCTTCTGTTGTGGTTAATGCGGTTAAAGGCGGTAAAGGTAACTATGGTTACAATGCCTCAACTGAAGAATATGGTGATATGATTGCCATGGGGATTTTAGATCCAACTAAAGTAACACGTAGTGCATTACAATATGCTGCATCAGTAGCAGGTCTTATGATCACAACTGAATGTATGGTTACTGATTTACCTAAAGATGATAAAGCTGACTTAGGTGCTGCTGGTGGTATGGGCGGCATGGGAGGAATGGGCGGAATGATGTAATTCCCCTATTTAGCCAGTCAAAATAAAAAACCACTTCAATATGTGAGTGGTTTTTTTATATCTAAATTTGTTTAATAAAGAATAAAATTATATAGCGAGATGTTGGTACAATGTGATTGAACCGATGACAATAAGAACGATGCCACCGATAAATGATGCTTGTTTACCAATTAAACAACCAATTTTTTTACCTAGCAATAAGCCCAACGTAACCATGATACAGGTTGCAAGCCCAATCATGGTGGCGGCAATATAAATATTAACGCTGGCAAGTGCTAATCCGACACCAACAGCAAATGCATCAATACTTGTTGAAATCGCAGTAAGAACTAATATTAGAAATGATTTTTTCGATGAAGGAAGTGGTTTTGCATCACTGTTGTCATCGTTATCTTGTTTAAAACTATGATAGATCATGTTTAGACCTAACAATAACATGACGGCAAAAACAATCCAATGATCCCATCTTTCAATATATTGTAAGGCAATATAACCAATTAACCAGCCTAGTAATGGAGTGATGGCTTCAACAAAACCAAATAAGATCCCCACTTTTAATGCGCCTAAAAACGGCGTTGATTTTAGTGATACGCCACGACAAATCGCTACCGCAAAGGCATCTGTAGACATGGCTAATGCTAGCAGTAAAATAGCCAAAAAACTCATGATATATACTCTTGCTTCCAATGATGTTAATTTTAATTTTTTATTTATAATTTATTTTTTTGATACTAAAAATAGATAGTTAGCTATCTTGTTGTCGCCTTTATTTTTATAAAGTTCGGCCGTTTTTGCTACATTACTGCGACGACTTGCATCATATGCAAAAAGTTGTTTAAACATTAGATCTGCAGTTTTTTTATCGCCGTTTTGGATAGCACAATAACCATATTGCTCGTAGGTATCTGCTTTCCAGCGGTGCCTATCTAGTTCTAGACTTTTGGCAAATTGTTGTTTTGCGTCTTGGTAACGATCTCTACCACATAAAAAGGAACCATAGTGCACACGATATAAACCATTACCTGGTTGCATTAATGTGATTCGTTTATAAATCATCTCAGCTTCATTATATTCACCAACATGTTGATCAAACATTGCCATTGCTAGCATGATTTGAGGATTATTGGGTGAATACTGAGCGGCCAATTTTAGATTATAATGTGCCGCTTTAACGTTATCTTCAGATTCATTGGCTTTGGCTAAATAACCTAAACCTAATCGCATTCTTGCTAATGCAGCGGTTTCTGGATCAAAATCCTCACGACCATTCATTTGGCAACCTGTTAGCATCAGCATGGCCAAACTGCTTAATGCTATTAATGCGTTTTTCATGTACAACTCCTTGGTTATTTTAGGCGATTTGTTGAACAAGATTTTGCTTTTTATAAAGCGTTCGTTTGGTACGATCTACAACTTCGCCTGCAAGTTGACCACAAGCTGCATCAATATCATCGCCACGAGTTTTCCGAACGATAACTGTAAATCCGTAACCCATTAATGTTTTCATAAACCGATCAATTCGGGTGTTTGAACAACGCGCATAAGGCGCACCTGGGAAAGGATTCCATGGAATTAAATTGATTTTACTTGGTACATTTTTCAGGAATTTAGCTAGTTCATGGGCATGTTCGACACTATCATTGATTTGGTTGAGTAATACATATTCGATGGTCACTTTACCATGATTAGCATTCGAGGTTGAAAGATAACGTAAAATTGAATCACGTAACATTGCCATATTATATTTTTGGTTAATTGGCATAATCTCACTACGAATTTCATCATTTGGTGCATGTAATGAAATAGCTAATGCTACATCAATCATGCCAGCTAATTTATCTAAAGCAGGTACGACACCAGAAGTAGAAAGCGTCACGCGTCTTTTGGATAAACCATAACCAAAATCATCTAGCATAATTTCCATTGCTGGTGCGACATTGGATAAATTAAGTAAAGGTTCACCCATTCCCATCATAACAACGTTAGTGATAGGTCGATCGGCTAATTTACCTGTTACGCCAATGGCATTTGATGCGCGCCAAACTTGGCCAATAATTTCAGATACAGTTAAATTACGGTTAAAACCTTGTTGCGCTGTTGAACAGAATTTACACTCCAAAGCACAGCCTACTTGTGATGAAACACACAAGGTCGCACGATCACGTTCAGGAATATAAACCGATTCAATCATTTGATTATTGCCTACATCTAATGCCCATTTTATGGTGCCATCAGATGAACGTTGTTCGATGGCAATTTTAGGCGCTTTAATTTCAGCTAATTTTTTTAATTGCTCGCGTAATTTTTTGTTAATGTCGGTCATAAGATCGAAATCATCTATCCCAAAATGATAGATCCATTTCATCACTTGATCCGCTCTAAATGGTTTTTCTCCTAACGAAATAAAAAATTCTCTTAACTGTTGTCTGGTAAAGTTAAGTAAGTTTATTTTTTCGTTAGTTAGATTGGTGGTGTTTTGATTAGTTGTATTTGTCACGTCCGAACAATTATCAGACGATTTGTGTGTAGCTGATGTTAACATATGGCCTCGTTTTTACACATTATGGCTATTTCAATTTTTAGGGAAAGGATTATACTGGTTTTCACCCTGTCTGGCTAATATAATATTAATTAGAATCTAAATGATGAAAAAAATAATAACATTGAAAACAGTTACTCATTTTAGCTCAACTTTAACTTTACTCTTATGTTCAACGTTTGCTATGGCACAATCTATTCCATTAAATAAACTTACTGGGCAATTTGATGAAAAAAAAGATAGTAATTATATTGCTCTCGATTCAACAATATTACCAGTAAACAAAAAAGGTATGTATTTACAGAAGGAACCAACTGAGCAGTTGATTAAGGCTTATAATGATTTTAAAAAATCTTATCCTAATATTCCTTTTATTGTAGTGAGTGCTACACGTAATTACACCTATCAAAATGGTATTTGGCAACGTAAGTGGGATGCATTATTACCTAAGTTGAATAATCCACAAAAAATTGCCGAACAAATTTTAAAATTATCTTCAATGCCTGGTACATCAAGACATCATTGGGGAACAGATATTGATATTACTAGTGTATCGTCTGAATATTTTAAAAATGATAAACAGGGAATTATTTTGTATAAATGGCTTCGTGAAAACTTACCGAAATATGGTTTTTGCCAACCATTCAATGAGGGGCGAAAAGGGGGCTATTTGCCAGAAGAGTGGCATTGGTCATATAAACCAATCGCCAAACAATATATTGCTGAATATAAAGCAATACTTGACAGCAATCCACAGATGATTATGCAAAATCTGAATTTTACTGGTTACGATAAAATTACCTTAGAAAGTCTGGTAAAAGAATATGTATTAACCGTTAATCCGGATTGTTATTAATTTTTTCGCCAATAAGGTAGTTTGATTGTTACCACTAAACCACCACCATCGCGATTATTAGCTTGAATAGTACCGTTATGCATAATAACGGTCTTTCTGGCGATGGCTAGACCTAGTCCATAGCCTTTACCTAACTGTGCTGACTGAATACGGACAAAGGGTTCAAAAATACTCGATAATTTGCTGGTATCAACACCGGGCCCACGATCTTTAACTTCAATTTGTAAATATTTTCCTGCTTCTTTTAATGATACTTCAACTGTTTGGCCTGCATTAGAAAAGCGGATAGCATTACGAATAATATTTTCAATCGCGCGTCGTATCTGTTCAGAATTACCTTTAACAATAGAGTGATTAATTGATGATAAGTTAAACTCTACTTCAATAGATTGGTGATTGGCTTCATAGTTGGCATCATTAACTACAACACCAATTAACTCTTTTAAGTCAAAATATTCATCGGTTCGATTATTCATTTCAGCACGTGAATAATTGAGAATTTCACCAATTAATTGATCTAATCGTTCCGACTCTAACTCAATTCTAGCTAAAGCTGTATCGATATTTTGTTTATTTTGTTGGGCAAGACCGATTGCCAATTGTAAGCGGGCCAGAGGGGTTCTGAGTTCATGAGAAACATCATGAAGTAGCGCTTGTCGATCAGATATTAAGATGTTGAGTTGCTCAACCATCATGTCAAAATCTTTACCTAATTCACTCAGTTCATCACGACGAGGTTTTAACTTTTTAAATAACCTAACCGACAGATCGCCTTGCGAGACGCGGAAAAATCCTTGTCTTAGTAATTTCATTGGTCTAGTTAAGTTCCATGCTAAAAATAGACTGAATACTAAACCAACACAGATCCCCATTAACAAAATAGGGGTCGGCATATTAAATAAAGTTTTATTTTTGCTATTGCTGTGATCTGTTTTATCGTCTTTAAATGATACCGAATAGAGGGTGCCATCAGGTGCTACTGCCATCCTTTGATATACATAAGCGCTAGGTTCTAATTCATCTGTGATGATATTAACTTGATCATATTGCGGAGACACCAATTTTATTGACAATAAAACTCGCTCACGTTCGGGTAGATGGGCAATAAAATTGAGTGTTTCATCTTCACCGGCAACATGCAATAATTGAGCAATCATATCCACTTTAGTTGGCATATGATTTAAGAATCGTTGATTTCTATTTTCTATATAATAAGAGAAAGCAATCCAAGTTAATTGGAAGGTAAGATAAAAAATTATCCAAAATATAACCAATATTTTCCAAAATAATCGACGATTCATAGCAAACCTATGGTTTGATTAACGGATACGATAGCCAACCGCTCTTATTGTTTCAATAGTCACATCATTTTGTGCTACTTGATGTAGTTTTTGGCGAATATTGCTGATATGAACATCGACGCTGCGATCATATAATTCTCGAGCACGACCTAGACCTATTTCAGACAATTCTTCTTTAGTTACTACCCGCTCACTATGTTTAACCAGTAAAACTAACAAGTTAAATTCAGTAGAGGTGAGATCTATTGGTTGACCATTCCAAGTACAAAGTCGTTGTGGTAGATCTAAAGTTAAGCCATTAAAATGATATTTTTTCTCATCGACTAATTCGACTGAACGTTCGTCAAATCGACGTAATACCGCTCTTAATCTCGCTAATAACTCACGAGGATAACATGGTTTTGGAATGTAATCATCAGCACCTAATTCTAACCCTAATACGCGATCAATATTATCGCCTTTAGCAGTTAGCATAATAACTGGCATATTACATTGTTGACGAATGCTTTTTAGGACATCAATGCCATTAATATCAGGTAACATAACATCTAAAATTGCTGCACGATATTTACCTGACAGTGCTTCATCAATACCATCCTTACCTAAATAAACACTTTTAATATTAAAACCTTCATTGGTTAAATATTCGCTAAGCATTTGTGATAATTCTACATCATCATCAATTAATAAAATATTTATCATATCTCGCCATTATTATTTAATTTTTGATAGTTACATTATTGCAATAATAAAAAAAAAGTCAGGTGGTTTTACTAAAATATTACATATTTTGAACTATTCCTGATTAATTTATTTACTATGCAGTTAAGTATAGATGTTTCAGATTTAGTATATTTTTGTCGTATATATTTTAAACAAAAAATGGTTGAATAAAAATCTGTTTATAGTGGTATAACGTATTAATAAAATCAGTATAAAACTGATAAATTATGTTCACTTACTCTTTAATATGTGAGCTTAACATTTAGTTTTCAAGTTAAATAGAATAAAATAATCACTTAATTTTGTGGCTAAATGTTTCACTTTCTAACACTAATGTTAGTAATATGGAGATAAAAAATGGAACAACAAGTAATGTGGCAACAATTAATCAAATTGGTGAAACATGAAGTCTTGCCCGCACTTGGTTGCACTGAACCTATCTCACTTGCTTTAGCTGCTGCTACGGCAACTCAATATATTGATAAAAACGAAATTAGCCACATTGATGCTTATGTCTCCCCCAATCTTATGAAAAACGGCATGGGGGTTACTGTTCCGGGTACTGGTATGGTGGGATTAGCTATTGCAGCGGCCATTGGTGCTATTGGTGGTGATGCTGAGGCTGGTCTTGAAGTCCTTAAAAATATTACTCAACAACAAATCGAACAAGCCAAAACGATGCTCAATGAGCATAAAGTTAATGTGCAAATTGCCAATAATAATACTGCTATTTATTCTGAAGCTAATATTTATACTAGTCACGATCATGTCCGCATCTGTATTGAAAACTCACACACTAATGTGATTTTGATTGAAAAAAATGGTGAAATAATTTTTAAAGCCAATAATCAAAAGCAAGATGATCCGAAAGATGCAGCTATTATCCAATTGATGTCAGTAAAAAAGATATATGATTTTGCCTCGCAGGCTGATTTTGCTGATATCGAATTTATTTTACACTCAGCAGAATTAAATGATGCCTTATCTCAGGAAGGATTAAGACGAGATTATGGCTTAAGTATTGCGGCGACATTACATGAACAAACTAAAAATGGTTTATTAGCCGATGATCTATTGTCTAAAGTAATTATTCGTACTACTGCTGCATCAGATGCTCGTATGGGCGGTGCAACGTTACCGGCTATGAGTAATTCAGGTTCAGGCAATCAAGGTATTACTGCAACTATGCCGGTCGTTGTTGTTGCCGATTATTTAGATGCAACACCAGAGCAATTAGCTAGAGCACTTATTTTATCACATACCATTGCCATTTATATTCATAGTAAATTTCCGCCATTATCTGCACTTTGTGCAGCCTCAACAGCAGCCATGGGATCGGCTGCCGGTATGGCGTGGTTACTGGGTAAAGGCCAATATGAGCCAGTTAATATGGCCATATGTAACATGATTGGTGATTTGTCTGGAATAATTTGTGATGGTGCATCAAATAGTTGTGCAATGAAAGTTTCAACTTCGGTTTCATCCGGATTTAAAGCTGTATTAATGGCACTAAACCGAATTCGTGTTACAGGTAATGAAGGTATTGTTTGTGATAGTGTTGAAACTTCAATTAATAATTTAGGGGCGATTGTTAGTAATAGTATGAAAGCAACTGACACTCAGATAATTGATATTATGTCGCATAAAGCCTAATTTTTTGGGGAAACGCTAAAAGAATAACCTTTTAACGCTTTTAATATAACCAATTGGTATTATTTTTAAAAAATATGCTGGACAATATTATTTTTTATGCGTAATATTTCGTCCTGCTTCTATGGTGGCTATAGCTCAGTTGGTAGAGCCCTGGATTGTGATTCCAGTTGTCGTGGGTTCGAGTCCCATTAGCCACCCCATTTTATATTTAGAATGTGAAGCAATTTCTGACGGCGAGTAGCGCAGCTTGGTAGCGCAACTGGTTTGGGACCAGTGGGTCGGAGGTTCGAATCCTCTCTCGCCGACCAATTTAATAGAAAAGCCTACTTATTTGAGTTGGCTTTTTTATTATTACTACTATGCATTTGATTCGAACCAATAAGAGGTTCGAGCCTAGTAGCACGAGACTGCGTAGCTTTAGAGCAACGATCTGTAGGGCGAGCATGAAATGCGAGTCAATCCCCTCTCGCCGACCAATTTAATAAGAAAGCCTACTCATTTGAGTGGGCTTTTTTATTACTACAACGGTGCATTTGATTCGAACCGATAAGAGGTTCAAGCCGAGCAGCACAAGACAGCGTTGCTTTAGCAACGACTAGACATTTTTATTCTTCTAAATTAGCTAAGCTGTAACTATGCATGTTTACCATGCTCTTTATAATTAACTCAATAAAGGCTTTATACTCAGTTCCTTCTTATGACTTGATAAAATTGCGTTTTTACATTGAGTTTTCTTCAAGTCTTTCTTTATTGCAAATCAAATAAATACATACATTTTAAAATATATCATATTGATTTAATTATAAATAATGATAAAAACTGTGATCTATACAACAAATTTGGTACTTAAAATTGACAACATGTATTTTTTTGTTTATTTTTTAACAATGTTTACGTTATATTAACGTATATCTATTTTATAAAAAAGTCCATCAATGGAGTGTGTTTTTTGGAATATCGTGAAATAGCTTCAAAAACTTATGTTGAAGAACAGATTAAAGCTAATCCGACTATTGTCAGTAAGAAATTGACAGAACGTGCACTAGCAGAACATTTTGGTGTAAGTCGTACAACAATAAGAAACGCTTTAAATGATTTAGCTATGGAAGGTTATGTATTCCAAAACGATACTGATGTGGAACCGCATAAAATTTTTGAAATTAATATGTTAAAAATGTCTTCTTTCAGTGAAGAAGTTAAAAAAGAAGACGATATTGACCTTAATATTAAAGTTCTCACCAATCAAATTATTAATATGCCAGCTGAATTGAGATCTTTTTTTGGTACAAATGAAAAATTGATTAGAATTGTTCGGCAAAGGATATTAAACAAAACTCCGCTTTCCTACGAAGTAACATATTTACCATCTAATAGATTTAAAGGCTTAGAACAAGTCGATTTAAATAATGTTTCTCTTTATCAATTTTTGAAAGAGAATTATCCATTCAAGCCAAGTCACGGTCGTGAAGAAATTACTTATGAGTCAGCAACCGAAGATAAAGCCAAATATTTAGAGGTTATTGAAGGGACACCCATTTATAAAGTATCGAGTAATAGCTTTGATATTAACTTTCAACCATTTGAACATACCGAGCAATATCTAGCAGGAAAACGATTTAAATATCATCTATCGGCGAAAAATATCTTCAATTATGGAGAAAAACAATTATGAAATTGTTTGAAAAAATTGCCGATCATTTAATGGGGCAGATCAACTCGGGTCAATATGGTGTGGGTGCGGAGCTCTCCCCAGAAGTTCAATTACAAAAAGATTTTGATGTCAGTCGTACTACTGTTCGTAAAGCCATTGACCTATTAGTAGAAAAAAATTTGGTTGTACGAAAAAAAGGGGTTGGTTTATTTGTTGCACCAATGCTGTCTACCCAAAATATTCTTGAGATGACTGGTATTATTAAACCTGGCACTTATCAACATCATAAAAAAATTCTTAAAGAGAATTATTTAAGAAAAGCTGGCCCTTACTATAGCCAATTATTAAAGATAAAACCGTCAGCACTAATTTATTATATTAGTTTTTTAGAAGTTGCTAAAACTAGTGTAGTAAAAGAGATTTTTCTTTTACCCCTTCACTATTTTCCTGATTTTCAAGTTTCAATAATAAAAGTGCTATCAGCGCTTGAAATTACTAATTCGGGTAAGAAAAAAGTCGATAAATTAGAACAAGATTTACAGCTAATTGTTGCCAATGCTGAATTGGCTAAGCAATTACGCTGCCAAATTGATGAACCATTATTTAAAGTGTCTAATCACTATTTTGATATAAATAGCGAACCGATTGCTATTGAATACAAATTCGCTAGTAATACCAAATATGTGGTGGATTTCACCTAGGAGGAAGAAAACCAATGATTAAATTGTTACGTGTCGATCACCGCTTATTGCATGGTCAGGTTGTTGTTTCATGGTTCGATAATGTTGGAGCTAATACTATTTTAGTTGCCAACGATGCTGTTGCTAATGATGAATTTCGTAAATCAGCGATTCGATTAGCTAAACCTGAAAATGCCAAACTAGTCATGAAGTCAATTGATGACAGTATTGGTGCTATTAATTCTGGTGTAACAGATAAATATCAGATGTTAATTGTGGTGGAATCGATAGAAGATGCAGAAAAACTCATCCGAGGAACTCAAGGACAAATAACTAGTCTTAATTTAGGAGGAACTAAACCTCGTGAAGGGACCAAAAATTATTCTAAAACAATTAATTTGACAGAGTTAGAAGCAGACTTATTAGCTGGATTACAACAAGATGGTGTTGAAGTGTATATACAACAGATCCCAAGTGAATCTAAGCAAAAATTTGAAAAATAGACAAAAAGGAATACAAAATGAGTATTGTTATTACAGCAATTATTTTGGCCTTGATTGCTATGTTAGCCAATGGTGAATACTTTTTAGGTTCATCTATGTTATCAAGACCTTTAGTTACTTGTACCTTAGCTGGGCTAGTAATGGGGGATGTTACACAAGGAATTATTATCGGTGCGACATTAGAGTTGGCGTTTGTTGGTTCTTTTTCTATTGGTGCATCTATCCCTCCAGAAATTATTTCAGGTAGTGTATTAGGAACCGCGTTTGCGATTGGTGCCGGTAAAAGTACGGCAGTTGCCTTAACTTTAGGGATTCCAATTGCTTCTTTGGTTTTAGTGGTTAAAAACTTATGTTTCTTGTTCATTTTACCTTACTTTGTGCATAAAGCAGATAAGTATGCTAGTGAAGGTAATGGTAAAGGCGTTGATCGCATGAATATTTTCGGCGGTTTCTTTTCTATCAACCTACCAATTGGCTTAGTCGTTGGTTTTTCTTACTTATTTGGAAGTGAAGCAATAAAAGGCTTACTTGATGTGATCCCTGAGTTTGTCATTAACGGTTTAGGAATTGCAACAGGCTTATTACCTGCATTTGGTTTTGCTATGTTAATGAAGATTATGATCAAAAAAACCAATGCAACATTCTTTATTCTTGGTTTTGCTGTAGCAGTATATATGAAAGTACCTGTCACTGGTGTTGCCGTTTTTGGCGCTTGTATGGCGTTAATTCTTACCGGTTACTCTTCATTTACCGGCAAAAAACTTACCACCTCAGACAATCAAGAAGTTAATAATCAATCAGGCAATGCTTTAGTAGGACAGGAGATCAATTATGAAGATGAAGAATTCTAATTTAATTACTAAAAAGGATTTAATGCGAACATTTTGGCGCTCTTTCACTGCTGAGTGGTCATGGAACTATGAACGACAAATGAATCTAGGTTATTCTTTTGCGATTCGTCCTGCTTTAGAAAAAATTTATAGCCAAAAACCAGAACAATTAACTACTGCTTATCAACGACATTTAGAATTTTATAATGTTACGCCATGGTTAATTACTTTCCCATTAGGTATTTCTATTGCTATGGAAGAGCAAAATGCCGTAAATGAAAATTTTGATGAAAGTTCAATAAATGACGTCAAAATTGCATTAATGGGACCACTAAGTGGTTTGGGAGATTCATTCTTCTGGGGAACATTACGGGTTATTGCAACAGGTATTGGTACTTCACTGGCGATGCAAGGTAATATCTTAGGGCCACTGCTATTTTTATTAATTTTTAATATTCCAGCCATTATTGCTCGTTATTTTGGTCTATTTATTGGTTATAACATTGGTGCATCTTTTATTGAAAAAGTACAAAAAACTGGCTTGATGGATAAATTGTCTTATGGCGCATCTATCTTGGGGCTCTCGGTTGTAGGGGCCATGGTGGCGACGATGGTAACATTAAATATGCCACTAACCATTGGCTCAGGCTCTGATGCAACATCGTTACAAGACATCTTTGATGGAATTGTTCCACAAATATTACCGTTGTTATTTACTTTATTTATCTTTTTATTAGACAGAAAAGGGCTAAAAGCACATTGGATCTTATTAATGATTGCAGGTATTGGTATCTTTGGTGCTTGGAGTGGATTACTAGGTTAATAAAAAGGAAGATGTAATGAAAAGTATTGCTGATTATGTAGCATTAGAACCTGAATACTATCAAAGCATTTTAGACAATTATCAAACATTGTTTGTTGATACTATTGATTTAAGTAAAGTTAAACAATTTAACTCAATTGTTATCTTTGCTACAGGTTCAAGTTCTAACGCAGCTTATGGGGCGAGACCTTTAATGAGTAAAATCTTAAAGGTTCCCGTTTATATTGAAGATCCTTCAATCGCTGCTAATTATTTACATTACAGCGATCCTAATACCCTCTATTTTGCTATTTCACAAGGGGGTGAAAGCTATTCAACGATTCATTTAGTTGAAGAGTTTATCAAGAATAATCAAACTATCTATACGCTTACCAGCAATCCTGATAGTCCATTATATAAAATTAGTAATAATGTGTTATCTATGGGCATTCCTATTGAGGAAATGCCTTATGTCAGTGCTGGTTATAGCGTTACGATTCTAGATTTGATAATTATTGCTTTAGTCATTGCACAAAAAAATGGCAGCATGGATGATCAACAATTTGCTAGTTATTTCGATCAACTTAGAAAAGTTGCAGGTTTGCTACCTAAAGTTATTGAACAATCCCAAGCTTGGGTAAATCAATATCAACACAAATTTTATCATTCTCAACGAGTCATATTTATTGGCTACGGTGCAACCTATGGTATTGCTCGAGAAGGTGAAACAAAGTTTACCGAAACTATACGTAATAGTGCTTTTGGTAAAGAGCTCGAAGAGTATATGCATGGTCCATATTTAGGTTTACATGAGAATGATAATATCGTTTTTCTTGAACCACATGGCGTGTTATCTAACCGTGCTGAATTGTTAAAAGTATTTTTAACTAAACATGTTAAAAATATTTCTACGATTTACGCCAATAACAGTAGCAACGTTAAACAAGACGATTTGTGTCTTAATATTGATATAGATGAACTGTACGCATCACTATTTATGACAATACCAATTCATCTATTAAGTTACCAAGTTTCACGATTAAAAGGTCATAACCTTGAAAAATCAACCTATCCAGAATTTGATGAAATAACTAGCTCGAAAATTAAGAGGATTTAAAAATGAGAAAATATGACGAAAAGAAAGAACTAGACAGCATGAATGGTGCATTAGCATTAAGACCACAAATCAATGAATTTATTGATAAAATCCACGCGCGTGGTTATAGCAACGTTTGTTGGTTAGGTATTGGTGGTACTTATGCATCATCAATGCAAGCAGTTGTACATATGAAAGAAAAAACAGCGATTGAGACCTTTGTGCAACACGCTGCTGAATATTTAGTAACTGGTAACAAACGTATTACTAAAGATACGCTTATCATTATTTCATCAGTAACTGGCACAACACAAGAAGTGGTTGCTGCTATTGATAAAATCCAAAAAGAAGTGGGTTCAACTGTATTTGCTTTCATGGATAAAGCCGATACTCCATTAGGAAATATGGCCGATCATGTAGTTGTTTATCCAATGAATGAACAATTAAAATTCTTTATGACTGCTGATCGTTTAATGTTTTTAGCTGGAGAATTTCCTGATTATGACGAGTTCTACCAACAAATGGATCAACATTTTGCTAAAAATATTGTTGCAGTTGCGAAAAAAGCCGATAAATTTGGTCAAGAAGTTGCTGAAAAACATCATAATGATCCAATGCACTATTTTGTTGGCGCGGGTAATCAATGGGGGGCAACTTATTCTCATGCTATGTGTTATTGGGAAGAACAACATTGGTTACGTTCAAAATCAATTGAGTCAGCAGAATTTTTCCATGGTACATTAGAAGTTATTGATCGTGATACTGCAGTAACCGTTTATGTCGGTGAAGATACTCAACGCCCATTAAGTGAAAGAGTCGCTAAGTTCTTACCGCAAATTTGTGGTAATTATACTATTATTGATACCAAAGATTATGAATTACCAGGTATATCAGAAAAATATCGTGGAAATCTTTCACCATTTGTTTTCCGTGCTATCAATAATCGTATCGATGCTTATGTTGAACATTTAAATCGTCATCCAATGTCAATCCGTCGTTATTATCGTTGTTTAGATTACTAAAATAGGAACTTAAATCGATGATTTCTGTATTAGTCAGTACACATGGTTCAACAGCGAAAAGCTTAATTGAAACGACTGAAATGATTTGTGGTAAACAATCTCAGTGTGAAGCGGTTTCGTTTGCAATGGGGCAATCAACAGATGATTTTCAACAACAACTGCAACAAAAGCTAGAAGAGTTACAGCATTTTGGCTCAGAAATTGTCTGTTTTGTTGATTTAAAAGGTGGCACACCATTTAATACTTTAGTTAGATTGATGGCTGATTTTCCTACTATAGAAATAGTCACTGGTGTAAATGTTCCTATGTTGTTAGAAACCTTTATGCAACGCACTGACGCAAATCTAGTAACATTGTTACCAGATATTATACAAGCCGGAACTCAAGGGATTGAGCGGTATAATATGGCAGCAATGGCAGTAGATGAACCAAGTGATGAAGATTTCTAAAATTGACAACACACAAAACTAAAATAAGCCCGATAATTCGGGCTTTGTTTTATCAAAAACCAATTATTTAAATTGCAATAATAATCTATATGTTAGACGAAGAGTTAGCCAAAACGAATGAATAATAATCATTTGATACATTAAGATATAAATGATAGAACTAGATAATTACTCTAGTTTTATTTTTTATAGAGCATGATAAAAGGAAATCAATAATGTTCTGGTTAAAAAAAATTTTTTTTATCATTATCGTCTTTTTATCATTAGTAAACTGCATTAGTTGTGTATCGAATAACTCTTATTCAGCAGTTGACAGTTATGGTTGGATGGAAACAGAAAAGGATCTAACTAATAATTGGTTATTATCTGAATCAAATCGTTCAATGAAAATTCTTGAAAAACTCGATTTGTTCTCATTGATTGAAAAACGATTCAGTGAATTAACAGATTATGGAACTGAACCAATAATTCATAATATTAGACTAAAGGGTGAGAATACTTTTTACTTGAAACGAACAAATAAGCATCCTTATAACCGTTTGTTTGTTAAAGATCGATTCGGCAAAGAAAGATTATTAGTCGACCCACCAGTTGGTTATATATATAATTTGTACCCTTCAAATGATGGTAAGTATGTTGCTTATGCTATTTCTGAAAATGATTCTGAAATTTCATCAATCAAAGTGATTAATGTAAAAACTAGAGCACATCTAGCCGATAGCTTATTCGGCATAACTTTCTCAAATTTAGTATGGGCGAATGATAATTTATCTTTTTTCTATCATCGTAATAATTTTGCTGATTCCGGTAATCGAAAGTCAGGAACGGAGGAACTTTATCTTCATCGTTTAGGCTCCAATAGTGACAAGGATTTGGCTATTTTTGGTAAAGCTAATATTGAGAATTATCAAGCTAATATTGACCAATATACCTACTTATCGCTATCAGCCAATTGGGCAGTTGTCTCAGTAGAATCTTCGATATCCGGTGATACCATAGATTTGTATTTAACCGACTCTAACTCTCTTAATCTGGAAAACAAACATTGGAAAAAAATCATCGATAGAAAACAAAAAGTAACCAATTTTTTGCTGCGAGATAATTGGCTTTATTTGGCTAAATATAACAATTTTTCAGGTTATACTCTTTCGCGATTAGATCTTAATCATATCCATTATCAAGAAGAAAAAATAATTGAATGGAAAAAAGGCGAATTGACTCGGTTTTCAGTCAGTAAAGATGCTATTTATCTTACTTATTATGACTCTGGAAAGTATAAATTTGTGACTATTCCTTTTGCTGATTTGCATAACATCAAATCGATTCCTGTTAGTGATGGTAACGAGGTAACGGCTATTTTTTCTAGTTCAGATCATAAAGAGATTTTATTTACCCAACAAAATTGGAATATACCACCAAAAATATGGCAATATGACCCTGATAGTCAGTTAATAGAAGATTCTAAAATAATAAAGACTGATGCATCACTATTTGCAGATTATGAATCAGAGCAAAAAGGGGTTAAATCCAATGATGGCGAACTTATTCCTCTTACACTTATTCATCGAAAAGGAGTTAAACTTGATGGAAGTAATCCAACTTGGTTATTTGCTTATGGAGCCTATGGTCAAAGTGAATATCCTTACTATTATGATACTACTCGTTTAATTTGGCTTGAAAAAGGGGGTATTATTGCTATCGCTCATGTTCGAGGAGGTGGTGAGTTAGGACCTAAATGGCATTATGATGGAAAGGGTAAAAATAAAATTAATTCCGTCAATGATTTTATCAAATGTGCAAAATACCTTATTGATCATCGTTACACCAATTCATCCAAGTTAGTTATTAGTGGTGTAAGTGCTGGTGGTATTGTAATTGGTTCAGCATTAGCAAGACATCCAGAGCTTTTTGCCGCCGCATCAATTACCTCAGGTATGTTGAATATGAGCCGCTTAGATCAAATACCAATTGGTAGTGTGAATTTTGCGGAATTTGGTTCGCCTTTCAATAAACAGGAATTTAAAAACCTGCAAACTATCGATGCTTATCTTAATCTACGTGAAGGTATTAACTACCCACCGGTGATGCTTTCAGTTGGATTACAAGATGCGCGCGTATATCCTTGGCAGAATGCCAAATTTGCAGCTCGACTCGGTGAGATAAATAGTTCTCAAAATGAAAATGTCTTTATTATAGCTAACCAAGAAGATGGCCATTTTATTAATAATTTTGTCAATATGGTGGTGTTTTTTATGTGGAAAACGAATATTAGCGACTAGTTTATGATGTGCAGTCTTTATGTCACCTTCAGTTTTGTCGATAAAATTATATATAACACCACGTTATTATCTGCTTGACTAGAAAAATAATTCTAATCTGACTTGTTTTATGGTGATTTTTTGCTTTAATAGTAAATGAATATTTCTTTATATAACATCTACTTTTGGAAATAAAATATGAAAAATGTTGGTTTTGTCGGTTGGCGAGGAATGGTGGGCTCTGTTCTTATGCAACGTATGGTTGAAGAACATGATTTTGATTATATCAATCCTGTTTTCTTTTCTACTTCTCAAGCTGGTCAAGCAGCTCCTTCGTTTGGTGGAAAAACAGGAATATTACAAAGCGCCAATGATATTGATGCTTTAAAAGCATTAGATATTATTGTTACCTGCCAAGGAGGTGATTATACCTCTGAAATTTATGCAAAATTGCGAGCAACCGGTTGGCAAGGCTATTGGATTGATGCTGCGTCAACTTTACGTATGGAAGATGATGCAATTATTGTTCTTGATCCAGTGAACAAAGCTAACATTCAATCAGCTTTAGATAGAGGCATTAAAACTTTTGTTGGTGGTAACTGTACAGTAAGTTTAATGTTGATGTCACTTGGTGGATTATTTGCCGAAAACTTAATCGATTGGGTTTCGGTTTCAACTTATCAAGCGGCTTCTGGTGGTGGTGCACGTCATATGCGTGAATTACTTACTCAAATGGGAATGTTAAACGCAGAAGTTGCTAAAGAACTACAAGATCCTAACTCTTCTATTTTAGATATTGAACGGAAAGTGACGCAAAAAATGCGTGATGGTAGTTTACCAACTGATAATTTTGGCGTGCCTTTAGCGGGTAGTTTAATCCCTTGGATTGATAAAGCTCTTGATAACGGTCAAAGTCGTGAAGAGTGGAAAGGCCAAGCGGAAACCAATAAAATTCTAGGAACGAGTCAGATTATCCCTGTTGATGGACTTTGTGTACGAGTTGGGGCATTACGTTGCCATAGTCAATCATTCACAATTAAATTGAAGAAAGATATCAGCATTCCTGAGATTGAAAAACTACTTGCTGCTCATAATGATTGGGTTAAAGTTGTACCAAATGATCGTGAACTTTCTATGCGAGAACTGACTCCAGCTGCGGTTACAGGTACCTTAAGTACACCAGTTGGACGTTTACGTAAATTGAATATGGGTAAAGAGTATCTATCAGCCTTTACTGTTGGCGATCAGTTATTATGGGGTGCTGCTGAACCATTACGAAGAATGCTACGCATCTTAGCTTAATGATGAATAACAAAAGCCCTATTTATGGGCTTTTATTTTTATTGTAAAGCAATTTATTAGATCGTTTCTAACAAGGTCATTAACAGCGAACCGTTAAATAATGCTTGTTGTACTAAGGCAAATGCACCAATTGCTGAACGGTCATTAAGTGTTGAACAATTGATAGTTAGATTGTTTCTTAACTCTTCTAAACTTTGAGCATTTAACGCACTAGTTACTGCATTTAATAATACATCGGGTGATTTTGTTAATTCGCCAGCTAATACAATCCGTTGTGGGTTAAAAATATTCACCATTATCGCGACAGCTCTACCCAGATTTTCACCGGCATCTTTAACTAACTTAAGTGCTAACTCATCTCCTTGATTGGCATATTTGCAAATATTGCTGATATTCATGTTATCTAAACTTAATTTAGTCGGATAACCTTGCTCTATCATCTGTTTTGCTCGTGCCTCGATGGCCTTATGAACTACACGATTTTCTAAACAGCCAAAATTTCCACAATGGCAACGTTCACCTAATGCATCAATTTGGATGTGTCCAACTTCACAAGCTGTTTGGTTATGGTTAGTAAGTAATTGTTGATTAATAATTACTCCTGAACCAACACCACGATGTACACGAATTAAAATTGAATCATCAACATCTTGAGTTGAACCGAAATAGCTCTCAGCTAATGCCAAACTTTGAATATCATTACCAATAAAAATCGAAACATTAAACTGATCACGTAATACATCCGCTAAAGGCCATGCCTTAACTTGAATATGTGGCGTATAACGAATAATTCCGCGAACTGAGTCAATTAAGCCCGGTAGTACTACTGAGATGGCAACAAGGTGTTTAACTTTTTTATTATTTTTTTCGATGAACTGTTTAATTAGTGCAATTAAATATTCTTGTGCTAACTGTTCCGTAAAAGTAGTCAATGGATAAACTTCAGATATTAAGCAATTGGCTCCTAGATCATAAAGTTCAATTGTGACATGTGAACGACTCAACTGAATAGCAATTGTCTGGTAATAGCTAAATTTTGCTTGTATTGAAACCGCAGGTCTGCCCCCTGTTGATTGTTGGGCATCAACTTCTTTGATCATATTTTTTTTAAGAAGTTGGCGAGTTATTTTGGTGATACTAGCGGGTGCTAATTGACTAATTTCGGCGAGTTGAATACGTGAAATGGGCGCTTGCTGAACAATCAAACGATAAATCATTGCATAATTTAATTGCTTGATTAGTTCAGCATTGCCGACTAGATGTAGATAATTAAAGGTCATATTTTATCTCAATATTTTCATTAACTATCCGACATTCTAACGGCTCATCTCTCCATTAACAATAGTTTTCACATTTGAAAAGTCACGATTAAAAATAACTAAGTTGGCAATTTTGCTTTCACTAATTGTACCTAGTTGTTTATCTACGCCAATCGCTTTGGCTGGGTAGAGTGTTGCCATTCTTAATGCTTCATCTAAAGCAATACCAACGTACTCCACTGCATTTTTTACTGCTTCAATCATGGTTAATGCTGATCCACCTAATGTGCCATTTTCATCAACACAACGGCCATCTTTATAATAGATAGTTTTATCAGCAAATACCCCTGAAGTTAAATTAGAACCAGCTAATAACATCGCATCAGTAATCAAAATTAAATGATCTTGTTTAATTTTGTGGCTATTACGGATATTCGCCCAACTTACATGCTGGCCATCAGCAATGATACCGACATACACTTCTGGTTCATCATAAATTGCGCCAACAACACCCGGTTCGCGACCAGTAATATAAGGCATAGCATTAAATAGATGTGTACCTAGACGGATACCAGCATTGAAACCACGACGGCAATCTTCATAGTGGCCGTTAGAATGTCCAACTGAAACGTGAATTCCGGCATCGCATAATTGTTTAATATGTTTAGCATCAACTTTTTCTGGGGCTAGAGTAATAATTTTAATTACATCGGCGTTTGCACAAAGAAAGTCGAGCATCTCCTGTGAAGGTTGACGAATGTAATTTACATTATGAATACCTTTCTTCTCAGGATTAATATAAGGTCCTTCAAGATGTAAACCTAATGCTTGGTTAGGGTGCTTAGCTAAATATTCACGCATCACGTTTACTGCTTTGATCATAAATTCGTCAGTTGAGGTGATTAAGGTTGGTAAATAGCTAGTACAACCATACATAAGGTTAGTTGCTTGCATAGCTTCTAAGGTTTCAATACTTAGTGCATCAAGTGTTTCATTAAATTGCACACCACCACAGCCATTGACTTGGATATCAATCAAGCCTGGTGCAACATTTGCACCTTGTAAATCTTTAATGGTGATGTCGGCTGGTAATTGTTCTTGTTTACAAATTTTTGCAATTTTATCACCGTCAATAATAACAGCGTGATTATCAAGAATTTCATAACCAGTGTAAATACGGCAATTGGTTAATGCGTACATTGAGTTATCCTTTATAAAATGGTTACTTGAAGATTATCTGCTTCCATTTGTTTAAAATATTTTAGTGTTTTTACTTTAAGATCATCAGTGCTTGTCTCATCACAAACAATAATTGATTTTGGATGCATTTGTAATGCGGAAACAGTCCATAAATGGTTAACACTTCCTTCTACCGCTGCTTGCAATGCTAAACTTTTGTTGTGTCCACAAACTAATAAAATTACCTCTTCGGCATCCATTAATGTTGCAACACCAATGGTTAATGCATGTTTTGGCACTTGTTTGATATCATTATCAAAAAAGCGTGAATTAGCAATAATTGTATCTTCAGTTAAGGTTTTGATACGAGTTCGTGAACAAAGTGAAGAACCTGGCTCATTAAATGCTATATGACCATCTTGGCCCACGCCACCAAGGAAAATATTGATTTTGCCATAGGATTTGATTTTTTCTTCATATTCTTGGCATTCTTGTTCTATATCAGCTGCATTACCATTTAATATATGGATGTTGTTTTTATCAATATCAATATGGTTGAAGAAATTTTCATACATAAAAGTGTGATAACTTTGTGGATGATCTTCAGGAATACCGACATACTCGTCCATATTAAATGTCACGACATGTTTAAAACTTACTTTACCCGCTTGGTACTGTTTAATTAGTTGTTGATACATTACTAATGGTGAACTTCCCGTTGGTAAACCTAGTAAAAAAGGACGATCTGCAGTTGGATTAAATTGATTAATTTTGTTTACGATGCGCTGAGCAACCCACGCGCCAACTTCTTGCGCATTTTTTAAAGGAATAAGTCTCATAAAATATAATCTCTTCTGATATAATTGAATAAATCTTTTTTTTTAAAGTAAAAAATGTTGTAGTTATTTTACTATATTAAACTAATTAAGCAAAAAAAAAGCGTGATATAAATCACAAAAAGCAAACATTTAATTTGCGAAGTAAAATAATATAATGTCAAATATATTTGACTTACTTCTTTTACTTAACGATGTGAGATTTTATTATTTTTAAGTAACTCCCTAATGATAATATGAGGCAAAACTATGGGAATTTTAGCTTATTTACAACGAATTGGGCGCTCTTTAATGGTGCCCGTGGCAGTATTACCTGCTGCAGCAATACTTTTAGGTATTGGTTATTGGATTGATTCAGATGGTTGGGGTGCCAACAATATTGCTGCGGCATTTTTGATTAAATCCGGCAGTGCTATTATCGATAATATGCCAATTCTTTTCGCAATCGGTGTTGCGTATGGTATGTCTAAAGATAAAGATGGCGCAGCAGCATTATCTGGATTGGTAGGCTTTTTAATCATTACTACACTATTATCACCAAATACTATTGCCCTATTTGAAGGTGTTGATACCAGTGTAAAAGGTTGGGAGGCACAGATATCCCCCTCTTTTTTCAAGATAAATAACCAATTTATCGGTATTTTAGTTGGGATTATGTCTGCTGAACTATATAACCGCTTTAGTTCTGTTGAACTACATAAAACATTAGCTTTTTTCAGTGGTAAGCGTTTGGTCCCAATCATTGTATCTATTGTGATGTTACTTGTTTCTGTAGTGCTATATTTTATTTGGCCTATGGTCTTTAGCGCATTAGTATCTTTTGGTGAATGGATTAAGAATTTAGGTTCAGTAGGTGCAGGTATTTATGGCTTCTTTAACCGTTTATTAATTCCTGTTGGCCTACACCATGCTTTAAACTCAGTATTTTGGTTTGACGTTGCTGGTGTTAATGATATTCCTAACTTCTTAGGCGGACAAGGTTCTATTGAATCTGGTAAAGCGATTGCAGGTATAACTGGTCGTTATCAAGCAGGTTTCTTCCCTATTATGATGTTTGGTTTACCTGGCGCTGCACTGGCAATTTATCATACTGCTAAAAAAGGTAATAAAGATAAAACAGCTTCAATCATGTTAGCGGCATCTTTTGCGGCCTTCTTTACTGGTATTACTGAACCATTAGAGTTTGCGTTTATGTTTGTTGCGCCTGTGTTATATGTAATCCATGCTGTTTTAACGGGGATCTCTCTATTTATTGCTGCAACAATGCAATGGATATCTGGATTTGCATTCAGTGCAGGTCTAATCGATATGTTGTTACAATCTCGTAACCCATTAGCTGTACATTGGTATATGTTAATTCTACAAGGTATCGTATTCTTCTTTGTTTACTATATCGTATTCCGCTTTGTAATTGTGAAATTCAATCTTAAAACGCCGGGTCGTGAAGATGATGTTGCTAATGCAACTGAAATTACTGAAGAAACATCATCACAAGAAAATGCACCAGTTGGTGGTGATTTATCTAAACTTGCTGAACAATATTTAGTAGTTATTGGTGGTAAAGAAAACTTAACTAATATTGATTCATGTATTACTCGTTTACGTTTGAATGTTCATGATACCGATCTAATTGATGAACAAGCAGCTAAAGCACTAGGTGCAATGGCAGTTATAAAATTAGGTAAAACAGGCGTACAAATCGTAGTTGGTCAACAAGCTGAAAAGATTGCAGATCAAATGAAAAAACTTGTTTAATCGAAATTTTATCTAACAAATTTTAGTAAAATTATCCCTGTGACTTAATCAGTAATGATAAAAGTCATGGGGATTTTTATATAGTTTTAAAAATAATTGATCTATTTTTGGTGACTAAAATATCGATAAGATTATATAAAAATATTGAGGAAACGGGTTTTTTTAGCAAGATTTAGAAGCGTAAAACTGCATCTTGATTGGCTAATAGTTGAGTTAACTGATTCTTATCAATTAGTTGGTTTGCAATATTGAGGGGAGTCTGGCTTAATTTACGTTCATCTAATGATGCTTTACAGACATAAACATCTTCAATGTCATAAAGTTCCAACATATTAAAAGTGGCAATATAATCACGCATTAATATCAACTCTGGATGTTGATTAGCTAATAGATGAAATACACCATCGCCGATAAAAAAGACCGATATATGATTGAATGTTGAAAGGGCTAAAGCGGTATCTAATGCTTCTCGACCTTTGGCAGTGCTATGTGGTGCTGAGCTAATAATGATTGCTACTTTTTTCATGTTATCTGCCTATATTTAAAATTGTAGAACTCGATCTGAACTTGCTACTGCTTCACTCAACTCGCCAAGACCGGTTAGTTCAAAATGTTCGGCAAGATTATTTTCACTGATACCACGTCTTTGCGCGGCTGCTACGCAAACAGTCAGTTTTAACGAATACTGTTTTGCTAAGCGTTGCCAAGCTTTGACTAGATCAAATTCATCATTGGCTGGATCACTATAACAATTAGCATTATAAACGCCGTCAGCATAGAAAAATATGTTAGTAATTGAATGGTTACTATTTGCAAGCAGTGTTTGAGCAAATTGATAGGCACAATAAGCAGATTGGGTCCCATAAGCGGGACCCATAATAACCAATGTATAACTTAATGGTTTCATCAAATTAGTTAGCTGCTGGTTGATTTTGCTCTTGCGTTTGTTCTGGCTCAGTTGATGATGCTGGATTATTTTCCTTATCATCATCAATACCAAGTAATTCAACTTCAAAAACTAGCGTTGATGCTGGTGTAATACTTGCTTTGTCACCTTGACTCGGGAAGCTTTGGTCACCATATCCTAATTCAGGAGGCACAACTAATTTAATTTTACCACCAACACCAACTAATTGGATCCCTTCTGTCCAACCTTTAATTACTCCATTAAGTGGGAAAGTTGCAGGTTCGTTACGATCATAAGAACTATCAAATGTACGGCCATCTGTTAATGTACCAACATAATGAACAATAACGGTATCTTCTGCTGACGGATGACGACCGGTTCCTTCATTAAGAATTTTATACATTAAACCAGATTTAGTTTTAATTACACCTTCTTGCTTAGCAAAATCCTCGCGATATTTTTCACCAGCAGCAGTATTTTCCGTTTTTTGTTTTTCAAAACGAGCTTGGCTTTCTTCTTGAATTCGTTTACCAAATGCATCTAATACATTTTTAACTTCATCTTGGCTAAGTTGTGAGGCACCACGCATGGTTTCATTAAAGCCACTGATTAGGTATTCTTGATCGGCAGTTACTTCATTTTGTTCTAAATTTGATTTCATATAGTTAGCAAATGAAGAACCTAATGCGTAAGCTTCTTTTTGCGCATCAGTTGAAATTGTCAATTTATCCGCTGAGTTTTGCGCAGTCGTTGCTTCAGTTTTACTTTCTGTCGTATTGGTATTAGCATTTTCAGTGCTATTTGCCGGTGCAGTGGTTGTTGCTGCTGGTGCTTTGTTTTCTTCAGTGGTTTTTTTGTCATCACAGCCAGCCAATGCTAATACGATAGCACTACTTACTAATGTCATTTTTATAAATGATTTCATTCTACTCTCCAAGTTAAATATCTTTTTAGCTAAATATTGAACATATTATATATGATCTAATATAGTATAAAATAGTATTTACATATCATTTAGATAATTTATTGCATTTATTTGATTTTTTAGTCATTACGAATTTTAAAATTTGTGGCTTAAATCACTCCTTGAGTGAAAGTGGTATCCTCAGTTATAATACAAATAATTTATAGCAAATAATGTATAAGGATAGCTATTTTGACTACCGAACTTAATACCCTTGATATTGAAGAAATTATTAGTTTACTTCCACACCGTTATCCGTTTTTGATGGTTGATCGTGTACTTAGTTATGAGAAAGGTAAAACATTAAAAGCCATTAAAAATGTAACTGTAAATGAACCATTCTTCCAAGGTCACTTCCCGAATAAACCTATTTTCCCAGGCGTTTTAATTTTAGAAGCGATGGCGCAAGCAACTGGAATTTTAGCCTTTAAAAGTATTGAAGAATTGTCACCAGGTCAACTTTATTATTTTGCTTCAATTGATAAAGCTCGCTTTAAGCGACCAGTGGTACCAGGTGATCAAATTATGCTTGATGTTGAATATATTAAAGAGCGTCGAGGCATTGCATTGTTCCATGGTGTTGCAACTGTCGATGGCAAATTAGTTTGCGAAGCTGAAATGATGTGTGCTCGTAAATAATAATGATTTTTGAAATATCCCAAAAGTATTAAGGAATTGCTATGGCAACGGAAATACACCCAAGTTCAGTAATAGAAAAGGGGGCAAAGATTGGTGATAATGTCAAAATCGGGCCTTTTTGTTATATTGGTGAAAATGTTGAAATAGGTGATGGTACCTTTTTAAAATCACATGTTGTCGTTAATGGACACACCAAAATTGGTCAAAATAATCAAATTTATCAATTTGCTTCAATTGGTGAAGTTAACCAAGATCTGAAATATCGTGGTGAACCAACTCGCACCGAAATTGGTGATCGCAATATGATTCGTGAAAGTGTGACGATTCATCGTGGCACTGTTCAAGGTGGTGAGTTAACCCGTATTGGTAGTGATAATTTATTGATGATTAATGCCCATGTTGCGCATGATTGTATCATTGGTGATCGTTGTATTTTGGCTAATAATGCCACGCTTGGTGGTCATGTTCAGTTAGATGATCATGTGATTATTGGCGGCATGACCGCAGTGCACCAATTTTGTGTAATCGGTTCTCACGTTATGGTTGGCGGTTGTTCTGGCGTTGCTCAAGATGTACCTCCTTATGTTATTGCTCAAGGAAATCACGCAACACCACATGGCGTCAATTATGAAGGCTTGAAACGTCGTGGCTTCAGTAAAGAAGCACTACAAGCCATCCGTAACACGTACAAAATTCTATATCGAAATGGATTAACGCTTGACGATGCAAAAGTTGAAATTGCAATGCTAGCTAAACAGTATCCAGAAGTACAGCTGTTTAACGACTTTTTTGCTCGTTCAACCCGAGGCATTATCCGTTAATGACAGATAAGCAGTTAACTATTGCTCTGGTCGCTGGTGAAACATCTGGCGATATTCTTGGTGCCGGTTTAATTCGCACTCTTAAAAAACACCATCCTAATATTAAATTTGTCGGTATTGCTGGTCCACTAATGCAAGCTGAAGGTTGCCAAGCTTGGTATGAAATGGATGAGCTATCAGTGATGGGGATTGTTGAGGTATTAGGTCGGCTACGGCGTATTTTAGCTATTCGTCGTGATATTACTAAACGTTTGATTGATCTCAAACCCGATGTTTTTATTGGTATTGATGCGCCGGATTTTAATCTCTCGTTAGAAGGTAAACTTAAGCAAGCTGGGATTAAAACGATTCATTATGTCAGTCCTTCTGTTTGGGCTTGGAAGCAAAAGCGGGTATTTAAGATTAAACGCAATACAAATTTAATTTTAGCTTTTCTGCCTTTCGAGAAAGCCTTTTATGATAAATTTGATGTACCTTGTCGATTTATTGGTCATAAAATGGCCGATGATATTCCCCTCGAACCCGATCAAACAGCTATGCGTCAACAGTTAGGTATTCCTGTTGATTGCCAATGCTTAGCCTTATTGCCTGGCAGTCGCCATGCCGAAGTGACATTATTATCTGAGCCTTTTTTAAAAGCAGCGCAATTGTTACGTGATAAATTCCCTGATTTACATATTGTAGTTCCATTAGTGAATAGCAAAAGAAGAGCAGAATTTGAACAAATAAAGGCAGAGATTGCACCAGAGCTTAAGCTGCAATTATTAGATGGTCATGCTCGGGAAGCGATGATTGCCAGTAATGCTGCAATTTTAGCTTCAGGGACGGTGGCACTTGAGTGTATGCTGGCTAAATGCCCAATGGTTGTTGGCTATAAAATGAAAGCTTTCACCTTTTGGTTGGCAAAAAAACTTATCAAAACCCCTTATGTTTCTCTACCTAATATTCTAGCGGGTAAAGAAATCGTCCCTGAATTATTACAGCACGACTGTACACCAGAAAATATCGCTAATCATGTTTTACCTTTTTTAGAAAGTGACAACACCGAACTAAAAGCAACATTTTTAGCTTTACATAAACAAATTCGCTGTAATGCTGATGAACAAGCTGCCCAGGCGGTATTAGATGTATTAGAGGATTCCCCTTGTTATTAGAGTTTACTTACCCTGATGCGACATTAATTGCCGGTGTTGATGAAGTTGGTCGCGGACCACTTTGTGGCGATGTCGTAACTGCTGCGGTGATTTTAGATCCGAATAAACCGATTGAGGGATTAACTGATTCTAAAAAATTATCAGAAAAAAAACGTGAAGCACTCTTTGATATTATTAAACAAAATGCATTAGCATGGTGTGTCGCTAGAGCATCGGTTGATGAAATTGATGAACTCAATATCCTACATGCTACCATGCTGGCAATGCAACGAGCCGTGTCTGGCTTAAACATTAAACCAAATTATGTGTTAGTTGACGGTAATCGGTGCCCTAATTTTGGTATTCGAACCCAAGCAGTGGTTAAAGGTGATCTGTTAGTGGCTGAAATTAGTGCTGCATCGATCTTAGCCAAAGTGACCCGTGATCGTGAAATGGTTGAGCTTGATAAGTTATACCCTCAATATGGTTTAGCTAAACATAAAGGCTATCCAACCAAAGATCATTTAAACGCCATTGAACAACATGGCGTGAATCATCTATATCGTAAAAGCTTTGCACCAATAAAAAGATTATTACTAATTTAATCCCGCTTATCAACAGTGATAAGTAGTGGTGAATTAAATATCGCAACCGGTGATATCACCGTTTCTTGATATGGAATGTTATTACCATAACGTTCTTTTAGTTTTTGTTTAACCGCTGGCGATGATAAATTAAAATCTTTAATTGTTTGTAATTGACCAATTTTTAATTTAAGCGCTCGATTATAAATTTTCCACACTAATTCTGAACAATAAATATATTTGTCATCCCAACCAAACCAAATATCGTAAGGTTTGTTTTCAAATTTATGGGCAACTTGTTTTAAACTGGTAATTTCTTGCTGAGATAAAGGATGATTTTTTAACCGTTTAATCACATATGTTTTATTTTTACCACGATTTATCCATTTATCTAACGGGGTATAAATAACTTTACTTGCTGCTTCAAAAACATAAGGTTTGCCATTTTTAATAAAAATGATTCCTACATGACTATAAGGTGAATTTGTTGCTTGCTCAATGGCTTTACTTTGATTTGATTGAGAAGATTGGAAAATGACATCGCCATCATGTGGCTGATAATTTGCTATAGCTGTGTAACTAGCGAAAAGTAAACTAAAAATGAAAATAAAACGCATCATCTATTATCTAAAAATTGTAATTATGATAATAGTATAAGCGAAAACAGCTACTTAACAAAATTTTTCAGTAGCTGTTAAATATTTTTTAGCAATTAATCACGATTACTAAAAATCGAAGTTGATTTGGTTTTATACATAAATTTGCTAGCACTGGCGAAACGAATAGTTTTGAAAATACCAAGTAAGCTTGCTTGATGCATACGATAGAGTAGTTTGTGGATCATTAAAGCGAAAAATCCTTTCACTCCCATTTCACTATTACCAATTAATTTGACTACACCTTCAGCAGTATCATGTAATGAAATCACAGTACCTTTATCAGTGTATTTAAATGTTTTTAATGATTGGTTGTTTAATAATCTAACAATATTTTCATAGCAAATTTTTGCCATTTGATGAGCTGCTTGAGCGGTAGGTGGTGAAGCATGACCATTGTCTTTCATTGCGTATGCACAATCACCAATAACAAAAATATTGTCATCACGAGATGTTTGTAATGTTGGTTTTACCACTAATTGATTTGATCGGCTTGATTCTAGACCAGCGATCTCTTTTAAATAATCAGGAGCTTTAACGCCGGCAGTCCAGATCATCATATCGGCTTTAATGGTTTCGCCTTCTTTCGGATAAAATCCATCGCTTTCCGCTTTAGTAATCATAGTATTGGTTAATACATGAATCCCTTGTTTTTTAAGTGTTTTAGTAATACTAGCTGCGGTTTTTTCTGGTAAAGCCGGTAAAATACGATCGGTTGCTTCAATGACTGAAACATCTAACAGATCGGAACACATTTTATTACGACCGCAAGCACCAAATGTTTCCACCATATGAGGTAGTTCAGAAGCTAATTCAACACCAGTCGCGCCACCGCCAACGATAGCGATATGGATTTTATCTTCTTTTTTGGTTTGCTCGTCATCAATGATCGAACAAAAACCAGTAAATTTATTAATTAAAGTTTCACGTAAGCGAATAGCGGCATTTTGGTCATCTAAGAAAATACAATGTTCTTTCACACCAGGAGTACCAAAGTCATTAGATGTGCTACCAATAGCGATAACCAAAATATCATAATCAACAAGAACAGTTTCATCGTTATGATTGATAATGCTAATTTGCTTTTGGTTGCGATCAAGGTTGGTGAAGGTACCTTGAGTAAATTCGAAATTATGCTGTTGTCCTTGCGATGCATAATAAATATTATCAACTTGCTCATCAAGTACACCAGTTGCTACTTCATGTAATAGTGGTTTCCATAAATGATAACTGTTTTTATCAATTAAGGTAATTTGAGCTTTATCAGTTTTGCCTAATTTATCGCCTAGGTCGGTAGCAAGCTCTAAACCGCCAGCACCACCGCCAATAATAATTATTTTTTGCATATTTTAAGCCTTATTATTTCAATTAAAAAATATCATACTAAATAAGTAGGTTTTTATCTATTTCTTTTGACCGATAACATTTATAAATAAAATCTATTAAAATGATGGTTTACAATTATTGAAATTTATTTAAGGCTAAAATAGAATAATCTGTAATATAGTTGTAAATAATTCCTTCTAATTGTTATTTGAGCATAAAATATAGCTTTGATTGTTTAAATTCAGCACGATATCCCATGATATAATATTTGTAATTGAAGTATGCTAATTCTTTATTACATACAATTATCCTAATTATTTAGGTCTTATCTGATACTTATTAATCTAAAAAATATATGAATAAAAAAATTTTTATTGTAATTGCATTGATTGTTATTTTAATTTCAATGACGATTTTAATTCGTGCTCATAGTAGCCAGCTAATTTTGCAAGGTGAAGTGGATGCACCTAATGTTAGCATTTCCTCAAAAGCAAAGGGGCGAGTGCAGACTATTCATGTCAATCGAGGTGATGATGTTAAGCAAAATGATATCTTAATTACACTCGATAGTCCTGAATTGTTAGCGCAAGTTAAAGCCGCTGAAGCAGCCAGAGAGCAAGCGCAAGCACAAGTGCAACTTTCTCAAAATGGTACTCGTGAAGAGAGTATTCGTTATTATGAAGCATTACTTGAACAAGCTAAAGTTGCTTATGATAACGCCTCTAAAGAATACAATCGTAACAAAGCGATTTCGGCCAAAGGTTTTGTCTCTCAATCAATATTAGATAGTACGCTAAAAACTCGCGATGCGGCTTACCAACAAGTATTGTCAGCTCAAGCTAATTTAGATCAAGCCAAAAATGGCGATCGGGTTGAACAACGTGAAATCTATAATGCTAAATTAAAAGAGGCTGAAGAGCAGCTTAAACAACTACAGATCCAATATGATGATTTGCAAGTTAAAGCGCCAGTAGATGGGGAAGTAGGTTCAATTCCAGCTGAAGTTGGCGAGCTATTTAATCCTAATAGTCCACTATTAACGGTTATTCGCTTACCGCAAGCTTATTTTGTGTTTAATCTGCGTGAAAATATTATGCCTAATATTCACAAAGGTGATCATGTTAAGCTGGAAGTTCCTGCGCTTGGTAATAAAGAAATTGAAGCTGAAATTCGTTTTATTGCGCCAATGGGAGATTATGCTACTAAACGGGCAACCCGAGCGACTGGTGATTTTGATTTAAAAACGTTTGAAATTAGACTTTATCCAACTAAACCTGTAGAAGGCTTACGTGCAGGTATGAGTACATTATGGAAAATCAACGACTAATTTTAGACTTCTGGCATCGCTTTAAAGACGCATTTAACGATGAAATCCCAGATATATTTAAGCGCTTTACTTTCCACTGGTTAATGTGGATTTTACCGCTGATTATCTTTGTGATCATCAGTAGTATCTTTTACCGAGGTGTGTTATTTGATCTGCCAGTAGGCTATGTCGATCAAGATAAAAGTATTTTATCTCGTGAAATTGTTCGCGATCTTAATGCTGGTGCGCATGCAAATTTATTCAATTATGATAATCAGCTTGAGAGCGCAGAACGCGATTTAGAAAAAGCAAAAATCTACGCTATTTTGTATATTCCACCTAATTTTGAAGCTGATGTGTTAGCAGGTCGTCAACCAACGCCGATGCTCTATTATAATGCTTTATACTATAGTGCCGGCCTCTATTCTATAATGGATTATTCAGGTTTGATTGCCTCATTAAATACTCAATATCGTACCACTATGGCGACGAGTATTGGTTTGCCAGTACCAAAACTTGCACAAGTTAATTTCAATTATGATGGGCTATTTAATGCCAGTGGTAACTCAATGTACTTTCAGCAGTTTTCTGCAGTGGTACATCTATTACAATTATTTGTTGTAACGACAACTATTTATATTTTATCAAAATTACCTAAACGAACTCGACCTAATTATCCGTTTGTTTTGGGTAAATTAGCACCTTATACCATTTGGTATACTATGTTATTAATGTTTGAAATTGCAATGCTGGTGTTATTTTCTGATGCTCGAGTATCCGGTTCTCCATTCGCCATGATGTTCGTAGTGTTTTTTTATGTGATTGCAGCACAAAGTATCGGTATTTTACTTTATACGTTTACTAAAAATGTATTAGATGCCTATACCTATATTGGGGTATTAGTTGGATTGGCATTAACTTATTCGGGGGTAGTTGTGCCAGAACTGTCAATGCCGTGGATAGCGAGATTTATTTCGTCACTTGAACCTTTAACCTATGCGCTTAATAAATTATTCGATCTATTTTTACGGCATTCTAGTTATCTATCCGTATTGAAAACCTGCGCTATTTTAATGATCTATCCAATAATTATTACAGTATTAGTAAGAAAACGTTTAGTCAAACGTTTACATTCACAGTAAGAGGCAATGTTGGCATGCTTAAGCTATTTCTATCTTCAGCAGTAAAAATGTTTTTTTATATGCTAATGCGACCAATGTGGCTGTTGCTGTTAGTGTCTGTTTCGTTAATGAGTTTAGTATATGTGAATGGTACCATCACCAATTTGCCGGTTGCGATTGTTGATCAAGATCATACTACCACCAGTCGAAGTCTGATTCGTTCTTTAAATACCAGTTCCAAAATTGATGTGCTTACTTATGAAAATTCATTGCAAGCCTACGATGATATTAACAGCCGTAAGTTATTTGCGGTGTTCACCATTCCACGGGATTTTGAAAAGCGACTATTGAATGGTGAAGATGTGACAATCCCTGCTTATGGCGATGCATCTAGCCGTTTAGCAAATGGTTTGATACAGGTGGATATTAGAGGAATATATCAACAAATATTGACCGAATATAATACGCGGGTGATGCGGAATAGTGGTTTTTCTGATCCTCAGATTAATATCATCTTATCACCAATTAAAGGGCAAACAATGCCGCTTTATAATGCTGGTATCAGTTTTGCGGCGATAACTTTCCCTGGTTTGTTAGTTATGTTATTGCAACATACCTTTTTAATAGCTTCAACACGAACTAATCTAACTTTGCATTCACTACCACAAGGCAAACCGCCAAAAATTGTCATATTTGGTAGTTTGTGTGGCCTTATTCCGATATGGTTATTTTTATCTTTAGTCCTGTTTGGATTATGGCCATGGGTGCTTGGTTATCGGCAATTAGCTAGTATACCAGCGATTTTGGTGATGACATTTCCGCTATTATTAGGCGTATTAGGTTTAAGTAAATTACTGACTGAATGTTTACATCGAACCGAGATGATTTATTTAACTTTAGCTTTTTTGACAACACCGGTATTTTATCTATCCGGTACCATATGGCCACTTGATGCTATGCCGTTATGGGTACAAACGGTATCACGGATGTTACCATCAACCTGGGCAACCAATATGATTGCTGGCGTAAATCAGATGGGATTAGGTTTGTCAGATAATTTATTTAATATCTTTATGATTCTATTTCTTGGTGCAATTTATGGTTCGTTAGGCTTTTTTATTGCTGCATTACGAGAGGGTAAAATCAGAGGATACATCAGAAAAATAAAGAAATTTATGCATTCCAATAATCAAAAAATTGATAATAAACCATCAATTAGTTAATGCTAATGGATGAATATACTATCAATTACTGATATGATGAATGATTGATTTTTTCGCAAAAAAACAGTTATATGGCCAATAAATGTTATCCATGGATTATTAGTTTACGTCCGAAAACATTAGCTTTATCGTTTTCTGCTATTTTGTTGGGCAATGCGCTTGCCTATTGGCAACACTCTTTTGATCTAATAATTATGTTGTTAGCAATGATTACTGCAGCGCTGTTACAAATTTTATCCAATTTAGCCAACGATTATGGTGATGCGGTTAAAGGTGGCGATAAACACAATTTAATCGGCCATCAACGTGGTTTACAGCTAGGTCTAATCACTCTTAATCAGTTAAAAATAGCTATTTGGATCACCATTATATTGTGTGTTTGCTCAGGATTGACTCTACTTTGGTTAGCCTGTAATAACGGTTATCAATTATTAATTTTTATCTTATTAGGTTTATCTTCAATCATCGCAGCAATTACTTATACTGTCGGTAAAAAACCTTATGGCTATATTGGCTTAGGTGATCTATCGGTGTTAATCTTCTTTGGCTTAGTTGGTGTGATGGGCAGTTATTATTTACAGACTAAAACTTTATCAGCATCAATCGTTTTTCCTGCAATAGCTAGTGGTTTGTTGGCTGTGGGAGTGCTAAATATTAATAATTTGCGTGATTATGAAAGTGATAAACAACATCATAAACGGACTTTGATTGTGCTGATTGGCAAAACTTATGGTTGTTGTTATCAGTTAGTTTTGTTAATTGTATCATTATCTTTTTTTGGTTTATTTGCTTATCAACAGTTACACACTTATTGCAGTGGTATCTTTTTATTAACACTGCCGTTGTATCTCAAACATATGTACATGGTGTTTAAATTTAATACGAATAAAGACGCTGTGCCACTATTAGTACAAATGGTCAAACTTGCTTTATTGACTAATTTACTTTATTGTTTAGGTATTATTTTGAGCTAGCTCACGTTTATTCCAAATTTATATCGTTTTACTTCATGTTAGCGTTATACTAGAACCGAATAGATATTATACAGTATAAGGAGACTCGACCATGGAATTTGATACATCAATTCTTTGCGATTACTATCCAGAAGATGTGAACGTTGTCGAACCGATATTTAGTAACTTTGGTGGTGTGGCTTCATTTTCTGGCCAAGCTGTCACCGTGAAATGTTTTGAAGATAACGGCATTTTGTACGAAGTGTTACAATCCAATGGTGCAGGGAAAGTATTGGTTATTGATGGCGGTGGTTCGGTGCGTCGAGCATTGATAGATGCCGAATTAATTGATATTGCCCTACAAAACCAATGGGAAGGTATCATTGTTTATGGAGCGGTGCGCCAAGTTGATTATATCGCCGATGCTGAAATTGGAGTGCAAGCACTAGCGGCAATTCCTGTCGGCTCTGATGATCAAGGTGTTGGTGAAATAGATATTCGCGTTAACTTTGGTGGCGTGACGTTCTTCTCTGGCGACTTTATCTATGCTGATAATACTGGCATTATCTTATCTGAAATTGCACTTGAAGTAGACGATAAATAACTTGGTTATTCTTTTTAGTTATTCTTTTTAAGGAACCGCAGTATCTTTACAGCGGTTTTTTATGTTGAAAAACCCCGTTCCTCAATTTTTTCTGATAATTTTATATCGTGCGGTTACGAATATAGCCTCCGGTGACGGTGATAATTAAGCCAGCTATTTCCATATCTAATAATTTAATGGTTAACTCAGGAATGGGTAAACCAACTAGCGTAGCGATTGTATCAACAGCAATAGGCTGATGATGAATAACAGCAAAAATTTCTGGATATAAAACGGTATTACACTCTTTGTTTTCATGATTATTCTGTCGATTAAGAGATGATAAAAAGCCACTATAATGTTCTAAAATATCGGTTGGTTTGGTAACCAGATAAGCGCCTTGTTGGATTAAATAATGGCTTCCATGGCTATTTGGATTATCAATATCACCCGGCAAAGCAAAAACATCACGATTTTGTTCAAGCGCATAACGAGCAGTAATAAGTGATCCACTTTTTTCCGATGCCTCAACCACAAATGTCCCTAAACTTAATCCACTAATAATACGATTGCGGCGCGGAAAGTATTCGGATCTGGCTTTTTCAAATGGATAAAATTCTGAAATGATAGCCCCATTTTGTGACAAAATATCATTGGCTAATCTAACATTTGAACGAGGTGTGATTTGTGCTAAACCGCTACCCAAAACGGCAATAGTATTTCCTGATACATCGAGTGCACCACGATGACAGATCGCATCTAAACCCAGTGCCAGTCCGCTAGTTACCGTCAAGCCATTAATGGCTAATTCACTAGCAAAATATCTTCCCCATTGTGCACCATACTCACTAAATTCACGACTACCTACCATCGCAATTTGTGGTGAATGTAATAGTTGTTTATTGCCCATAACAAATAGCAATAACGGTGGTGAACTGATTTGTTTAAGTAATGTTGGATAATCTGAATCACAATAAGCAATCAAATGTTTAGCCGGGTTAGTAGTAGCTAACCAATCAAGGATGGGTTCAAAATGAAGATAGGAAATCGCAAAAAAATGACTTTGAAGTGTTTTACAAATGCCTATCTTTTCCAATAATAATGGAACATTATTTATTTTATTAGGTAGACCGGAGCTAAAATATAGCCCTATTTTCTCAAAATATCCCATTCTTTTATGGCCAAGCATTGAAATTCGCAATAAAAATTCATATTTACTCATTACAGCCCTTTTATATACATCTTTCGCTTGAACCATATCTAGAATTGATTAGATATATTTTACCAATAGCCAACTAAGGCTATTCATGGGCATAATAAATGTTTACAATGTATACGAAATTGAGAAAACACCAAATTGAGGAGTAGATCGAAGAATTTATGGCTATTTTACCGGTATTACGTTTCCCAGACGAACGACTTCGCAAAGTTGCTAAGCCTGTCTCTAATTTTACACCTGAGCTACAAGAAATTATCGATAATATGGTTGAAACCATGTACGCTGAACATGGCATTGGGCTTGCTGCAACGCAAGTTGATGTGCATGAGCAAATTATTGTGATTGACGTGTCAGAAGATAAAAGCCAACTTTATGTGATTATTAATCCTGAAGTGATTAGTCAAGAAGGTGAAACAGGCATTGAAGAAGGATGCTTATCGATACCTGACTGCCGTGGATTTGTGCCAAGATCAGAAAAAATCAAGATTAAAGCGTTAGATCGTAATGGTAATCCTTACGAAATCGATGCAGATGAACTGTTAGCCATCTGTATTCAGCATGAAATGGATCATTTAAAAGGTAAACTGTTTGTTGATTATCTCTCGCCATTAAAGCGGCAACGTATTGAACAAAAGATGAAAAAACTAGCTCGTGAGGAGCAGAAAAATCGATAAAAAAACCGCCAGCTATTTTGGCGGTTTTTACTATATAGCCTAACGTTATTTAGCTACAATCACCATTGCTGGTCGAATTAATCGGCCATTAAGTGTATAGCCTTTTTGAATAGTATTAACAATTTGTCCTGATTGATGTTCTGGTGATTCAACCATACTAATTGCTTGATGCAGATCAGGATTTAGCTGTGAATCAGCTGTATTGATAACTTCAATACCAAATTTTTTGACCGTATCTAAAAATGATTTAAGTGTTAGCTCTAATCCTTCTACCGTTGCTTTATGTTCAGGATTATTTTTATCGGTAGATTCTAATGCCCGCTCAAGATTATCAATCACCGGTAAAAGTTCATTTGAGAATTTTTCAAGAGCAAATTTACGTGCTTTATCAACATCTTGTTCAACACGTTTGCGTACATTATCAATTTCAGCACGAGCACGAATCATTGCTTCACTCTCGTTTTTCTTAGCAAGTTGCAGTGCTTGTTCAAGTTCGCTAATGCGAGCATCTTTAGCCTTTAACTGATCTTCAACACTTGGTTGTGATGGGGTTTGCTCTTCAGTACTTTGCTCAGTTGGGGTTTCAATGTTGGTTTCATTTTCTGACATATTGTTCTCTTGTTCTGTCATACGGTACTCCAAATTTAGTCGAAAACTTAGTGAATAACAGTTATTATGGGGATAATTTTTATTATTACAAGTTTAACGATAAGATGATATCGTGTTTTTTAATTGATAACTAAAAAATAATTGTACTTAAGTCAAAAATAAACAAGGATATTTTATGGGTAGACCATTTAAATGTGTTGGTTTGGTTGGGATTCCACGTAAGTTAGAGGCGATTGAAACTCACCAAGTACTATATGACTGGCTAGTTAACTTAGGTATTGAAGTTTTGGTTGAAGATCGATTAGCGCAATATATTAAATTACCTAGCAATGTTTATGCGTCTCTCGATACTATTGGTGAACAAGCAGATTTAGCCATTGTGGTGGGCGGTGACGGCAATATGTTACGTTCTGCGCGTCACTTATCACACTATAAAATCAAAGTAATTGGGGTGAATCGAGGTAATTTAGGTTTTTTAACCGATATTTCTCATGATCATGTCATCGAACAATTAACCCCAGTTATCAAAGGTGAATATGATGATGATCCTCGATTTTTGCTGGAAGTATCAATCTATAGTGATGGTCAGTTAATTAATTCTGGTTTTGCGGTAAATGAAATAGTGGTTACCCCCAATACGGTTGCCCATATGATTGATTATGATGTCTATATCAATGAGCGTAATGCGTTTTCACAACGTGCTGATGGCTTAATTATTGCAACACCGACCGGTTCGACCGCGTACTCACTATCGGCCGGTGGTCCAATTCTTGCACCACATTTAGATGCGTTAATTATTACACCAATGTTTCCACACTCTTTGGCAGTTAGACCTTTAGTTATTAAGAGTGATGATCCGATTCATCTTAAATTTCCAACTACCGCTTTGGATCTTAATATTGCTTGTGATAGCCAAATTATTTTACCGGTTAGGCCAACCCAAGATGTGATAATCCGTCGCTCCAATTATGAATTTAATCTAATCCATACTAAAGACTATGATTATTTTAATAATTTATCGAGTAAGTTAGGTTGGTCACAAAAAATGTTTTAAGGGTTGCTATACTAAGTAACCCTTATTTTCATATTGAAATTATCATTTAAAGATAGATTTATTTTTAAATGATAAAGGTTAAGGCATAAACCGTTAATGATGAAAAGATTGCGGCGATCACATCATCAACCATAATGCCAAATCCACCCGGCACGCGTTTATCAAACCAGCGGATTGGCCAAGGTTTGGCCATATCAAAGACTCTAAAAGCAAAAAAAGCAATAGCAATCCATAAAACAGATATTTGTGGAATAAAAAATAGGGTAATCCACATACCAACAAATTCATCCCATACTATATGTCCTGAATCATGAGTATGAGTATCATCCGACGTTTTTTGACATAAAAAACAACCAAAAATAAAAGCGACAACAATCAACACCCAATATAAATATGGTTGCAGACCATCAAATAGCAGCCAAAGTGGAATAGCCATTGCTGATCCCATTGTGCCGGGCATAATAGGTGACATACCCGATCCTAAACCCACCGCGAGTAGATGGATAGGATTTGTTAATTGGACATATTTTTTAAAGTCTTTATTTCGCTCTTGTTTTGTCATTATGTTAAAGGTCTTTTAGATAAAATAATGCCGACTTAAAGTCGGCAAAAAAACAGCTTAGCTAAATCAAGCTAAGCATTAGTGATAATCAACTATATTATTCGTCTTTAGTTAACGTTGCAACCATTACCGCTTTTATCGTATGGAGGCGGTTTTCTGCTTCGTCAAACACGATGCTATGTTTTGATTCAAATACATCATCGATCACTTCTAAACCATTTTTTAAACCATACTGAGCAGCCATTTGTTTACCAACAGTGGTATTCATATCATGAAATGCCGGTAAACAGTGCATAAATTTGACTTCTGGATTACCAGTTAAATTGATGACATCCTGATTTACTTGATATGGTGTTAATAATTTTACTCGTTCATCCCACACTTCTTTCGGTTCGCCCATCGATACCCATACATCGGTATAAAGAAAATCAACATCCTTAACACCTGAAGCAACATCTTCCGTTAAAATAATTTTAGCACCTGTCGTTTTGGCTATCTCTTGACACTTATGCACTAATTGAGCTTCGGGTTGACAGGCTTTTGGTGCAACTAAACGAATTTCCATACCCATTAATGCCGCACCTTCCATTAACGAATTTCCCATATTATTTCGTGCATCACCTAAATAGGCAAATTTAACACTGCTTAATGCTCGCTCACCGATATGTTCTTGCATAGTCATAAAATCAGCTAAAATTTGGGTTGGATGGGCTTCAGTGGTTAAACCATTCCAAACCGGAACACCAGAATATTTAGCTAAGGTTTCAACAATTTCTTGCCCATAGCCACGGTATTCAATGCCATCATACATTCTGCCTAATACTCGAGCTGTATCCGCAATTGATTCTTTGTGTCCAATCTGGCTACCGCTTGGTCCTAAATAGGTAACTTGTGCACCTTGATCAAATGCACCAACTTCAAATGCACAGCGTGTACGGGTTGAGTCTTTTTCAAAAATAAGCGCAATATTTTTACCAACTAAATGTTGTTTTTCAGTACTTTGTTTTTTGGCTTTTTTTAATTCAATAGCTAGATTAATTAATTGATTAATTTCTGCTGGAGTAAAGTCAAGTAAACGTAAAAAATGACGTTGATAAAAACCGTGCATACAGAGCTCCTAATAGCCATAAAAAATTATTAAGATTCTATTTGAATAATTATGCAATTTCAAGTTAAACATTTCATATTGATGTAATATTGGTGTTAAATTATGAAATAGTCTAAAAAATTAGACTTTATTGTTTAATTATTTTTTATAATACTGCTTTTTTTGTTTAAAAAATTGTAATAAAATGGCCAAATATTGTCTGTTTAGAAAACAATTAATTGAATTTTTATTCATAATTATTGATTATTTAATCAAAAGGTCGTTTAATCATGCAAACTTATGCCCTCCTTATTTTACAAGATGGTTCGCAATTTATTGGTAAATCAATTGGTGCTGATGGCCAAACTGTTGGTGAAGTTGTGTTTAATACTTCTATGACAGGGTATCAAGAAATTCTTACCGATCCTTCATACTGTGAACAAATAGTGACATTAACTTATCCGCATATTGGTAATGTTGGTACCAATAGTGCTGATGATGAATCAACACAAGTTTATGCAAAAGGATTGATTATTCGAGATTTACCATTAATCGCAAGTAATTATCGTAGCGAAATGGATCTTTCAAGTTATTTAAAAAAACATAATGTGATTGCGATTGCTGATATTGATACACGTCGTTTAACACGTATTTTACGTGAAAAAGGGGCACAACATGGCGTGATTATTACCGCAAATGATAAACAGACCTTACTTGATAAAGCAGAAAATGCCAAACAGCAGGCAGTAGAATATAAGGGTTTAAGTGGTTTAGATCTGGCTAAAGATGTGACGTGCAGTAAAAGTTATACATGGACCAGCAGTATATGGACAATTCAACAAGAGCATCCAACTCCAAAAGCAGAAAGTGAATTACCTTATCATGTTGTTGCTTATGACTTTGGTGTTAAACAAAATATTTTACGGATGTTAGTTGCGCGTGGATGTAAGTTAACTGTTGTTCCCGCTAAAACGCCAGCAAATGAAGTGCTGGCACTGAATCCGGATGGTATCTTTTTATCAAATGGTCCAGGAGATCCGGCGCCTTGTACTTATGCCATTGAAGCGATTAAGCAGTTTCTGACTACCGATATTCCAGTTTTTGGTATCTGTTTGGGGCACCAACTGTTAGCACTAGCCTGTGGTGCTAAAACTATCAAAATGAAATTTGGTCACCATGGTGGTAACCATCCAGTTAAAGATCTGGAAAATAATAGGGTAATGATTACAGCGCAAAATCATGGCTTTGCTGTCGACGAAATTACTTTACCGACTCATTTACGAGCTACACATAAATCGTTATTCGATGGTTCATTACAAGGTATTCATCACAATCAAAAACCTGCATTTAGTTTTCAAGGACACCCTGAAGCCAGTCCAGGTCCACACGATGCTGCGCCACTTTTTGATCACTTTATCGAATTAATTAAAATTTATAAGCAGGAGCAATAACATGGCTAAGCGAACAGATATTAAAAGTATTCTAATTATTGGCGCAGGCCCAATTGTTATTGGTCAAGCTTGTGAATTTGATTATTCAGGCGCTCAGGCATGTAAAGCATTACGTGAAGAAGGATACCGAGTAATTTTAGTTAACTCGAATCCCGCAACCATTATGACCGATTCAGAAATGGCTGATGCCACCTATATTGAGCCAATTCATTGGACATGTGTGCGCAAAATTATTGAAAAAGAGCGACCTGATGCCATTTTACCGACAATGGGGGGGCAAACGGCATTAAATTGCGCATTAGAGCTTGAAAAACAGGGTGTATTAAAAGAGTTTAATGTTGAAATGATCGGCGCTACTGCCGATGCGATTGATAAAGCGGAAGATCGCAAACGCTTTGATCAGGCGATGAAAAAAATTGGTCTTGATACAGCTCGTTCTGGTATTGCTCACTCATTAACAGAGGCTTATGCGGTACTAGAACAGGTCGGATTTCCTTGTATTATTCGTCCTTCTTTTACAATGGGGGGAACCGGTGGCGGTATAGCATACAATCAAGAAGAATTTGAGGAAATATGTACTCGAGGCCTTGATTTATCGCCGACTAATGAATTACTTATTGATGAATCATTGATTGGATGGAAAGAGTATGAAATGGAGGTCGTGCGGGATAAAAACGATAATTGTATTATTGTTTGTTCGATTGAAAATTTCGATCCTATGGGGATCCATACTGGCGATTCAATCACGGTTGCACCGGCACAAACCTTAACAGATAAAGAGTATCAAATTATGCGTAATGCTTCAATTGCGGTATTACGTGAGATTGGCGTTGAAACTGGTGGTTCAAATGTACAATTTTCGGTTGATCCAAAAACAGGTCGATTAATTGTCATTGAAATGAATCCTCGGGTATCTCGTTCTTCAGCGTTAGCATCTAAAGCAACCGGTTTTCCTATTGCTAAAATCGCGGCTAAATTAGCGGTTGGCTATACACTTGATGAACTCTGCAATGATATTACTGGTGGAAAAACTCCTGCTTCTTTCGAACCTTCTATCGATTATGTCGTTACTAAGATTCCACGGTTTAATTTTGAAAAATTTGCTGGCTGTAATGATCGCTTAACCACGCAAATGAAATCAGTGGGTGAAGTGATGGCCATTGGCCGAACATTCCAAGAATCCATGCAAAAAGCACTACGAGGGCTAGAGGTTGGCGCCAGTGGGTTGGACGAAAAAATCGATAATTATAGTGATGAAAAGAATCTAACTAAAATTCGTTACGAACTACAAGAGGCAGGTAGCGATCGCATTTGGTATATAGCCGATGCTTTTCGAGCAGGTTTTACCGTTGATGAAGTGTTTTTATTAACTCATATTGATCGCTGGTTCTTAGTGCAAATAGAAGAATTAGTACAAATAGAAAACCGCTTAAAGCAACAAACCATTAATGATCTTGATCAAGAGACATTATGGCAACTTAAACGTAAAGGCTTTTCGGATCTTCGTATTGCTAAACTGCTTAATACTCAAGAACAAGCCGTGCGAGATCTGCGCGTACAATATGATATTCACCCAGTTTATAAACGTGTGGATACCTGTGCAGCCGAGTTTTCAACCGATACCGCCTATCTTTACTCAACCTATGAACAAGAGTGTGAAGCCAATCCACAATTTAATCGTAAAAAGATTATGATTTTAGGAGGAGGACCTAATCGTATTGGACAAGGGATCGAATTTGATTACTGCTGTGTACATGCTGCTTTAGCTTTACGCGAAGACGGCTTTGAAACCATTATGGTAAATTGCAATCCCGAAACGGTTTCAACCGATTATGATACTTCCGATAGACTCTATTTTGAGCCAGTTACCCTTGAAGATGTGCTTGAAATTGCTCACGTTGAAAAACCTGATGGCGTGATAGTGCAGTATGGTGGACAAACTCCGCTGAAATTGGCGCGAGCCCTTGAAGCTGCCGGAATTCCAATTATTGGTACTTCACCTGATGCCATAGACAGAGCTGAAGATCGCAAACGCTTTCAAGAAGTAGTTGATAAATTAAAATTAAAACAGCCTGTTAATGCCACCGTAATCGATATCGATGAAGCAGTAATCAAAGCAGAGCAAATCGGTTATCCACTTGTGGTGCGTCCATCTTATGTATTAGGCGGACGAGCAATGGAAATTGTCTACAATGAACAAGATTTACGACGCTACTTTAAAACCGCAGTAAGTGAATCCAATAATGCGCCAGTACTGCTTGACCACTTTTTAGATGATGCAATCGAGGTGGATATTGATGTGATTGCCGATGGCGAGCAAATCGTTATTGGTGGCATTATGGAGCATATTGAACAAGCCGGTATCCACTCGGGTGATTCAGCTTGTTCACTGCCAACTCATACCTTAAGCCCTGAAATTTTAGCTGAACTGCGAAAACAAGCGAAACAATTGGCGTTTGAACTTAATGTAAAAGGTTTAATGAATGGGCAATTTGCAGTCAAAGATAATCAAGTTTATCTGATTGAAATTAATCCGCGTGCAGCGCGTACGGTGCCATTTGTCTCGAAAGCCACAGGCTTACCACTGGCTAAAATTGCGGCTCGCGTCATGACAGGGCGATTGCTTGCCAAGCAAAAGGTCACCCAAGAAGTGATTCCGCCTTATTATTCCGTTAAAGAGGTAGTATTACCATTTAATAAATTTAGCGGTGTTGACCCAATTTTAGGACCAGAAATGCGCTCAACCGGTGAAGTTATGGGAATTGGTAAAACGTTTGCCGAAGCTTTTGCTAAAGCACAACTTGGCAGCTTGTCGAATATGAAAAAATCTGGCAAAGCATTACTTTCAGTTCGTGAACAAGATAAATCAAGACTATTAGAAGTGGCTAAACGTTTAATTGCGCATGGCTTTACGATTGATGCCACACTTGGCACAGCAAAAGCATTGCAACAAGCAGGAATTGCCTGCCAAATTGTCAAGAAAGAGAATGAAGGTCGGCCCAATATTCATGATCATATCAAAAATGGTGAGTACAGTTATATTCTTAACACAACCTCAGGTCGTGCAGCTATTGAAGCATCTAAAATCCTACGCCGTAGTGCTATCCAATATAAGGTTCATTATGATACAACTATGAATGCAGCTTATGCTACGACAGCAGCTCTGGATTACAATCCTGCTGATAGCGTGATACCGTTACAGGCACTTTATCAATAAACAAAAAGACGAGCTATAGCTCGTCTTTTTTGATTGATCATAATTTATTTTTTAACTCTTGGCTTCAACCATCGCTAAGATATCCGCTTCGGTTAATTTGTGAGTCTGATTAGCAAACGCATAGCAAGTTGGTTTTTTATCAATAAAGACTTCAGCCGTGAATTTTAAATCCTTAATATCGTCAAAGATCCAAGCTGCAAAATAGTAATTTTGTGTATCTTTTAAACGATAATAAAGATGTGAACCACACTCTTTGCAAAATGTTCTTTCTGCCCATTGTGATGAATTAAAATGACTAATGTTCTCTTGCCCTTCTATCGTTATATCGCCACTATGTGCTAATGTCATTAATGGCCCAGCACTCCATTTACGGCAAGTTTGGCAATGACATGCACTTAAATGGGTATTAGCAAACGGAACCGTTAATTTTACTTTTCCGCATAAACAAGATCCATGATATTGAGTTGACATATTTTTTCCTTTTTCCAATTAATGATTTTGCTAATTGGTTAAATATTAGCATAATGGATAATCAACTAGAATAAGTTTAGTTGTAAAAAATATTGAGGAGTGTATACCGTTTAGTATATAAATTGTCTTTATTTGTTAAGGAATGTGTAAAAAAAGGACAGTTAGACTAGTAGGGTATTGCTTTATTATTTTATTGATATAATATAGCCACCTCTTTGACGCGGGGTGGAGCAGCTTGGTAGCTCGTCGGGCTCATAACCCGAAGGTCGTTGGTTCAAATCCAGCCCCCGCAACCAATTCTACCAAACCTTTCTCATATTCTTACAAACAACTAAATAATTACGCTGATTTTGGCACCGCAAGTAATGTTGATACCGCTTCGCTAATGCGTCTAGCAATGTAACTATTGTTCATTGTATATAAATGGATACCATCAACATTTTGTGAGACTAAATCAACAATCTGATCGATAGCATAAGCAATACCAGCATCACGAAATGCATCCGGATGATGTTCATATTTTTCCATCATTTGCTTAAATTTCTTAGGTAGATTAACACCACACATTGAAACCATTCGTTCAATCTGATTTTTATTGGTAACGGGCATAATGCCTGCTTCAATTGGTACATTAATATCCATGTCATGTGCTTTATCTAAAAAAGCATAAAAATAGTCATTATCAAAAAATAGTTGTGAAATTAACTGATCGGTACCGGCATTTACTTTTTCTTTTAGATGGATTAAATCTTGTTTAAGCGTCGTTGCTTCAAGATGTCCTTCCGGATAACAGGCACCAATTACGTTAAAATCACCATTTTCTTTAATAAATGAAACAAGTTCACTTGCAAAACGAAAATCATCTTTGGGGGTTACGTTTGGATTGATATCTCCGCGTAACGCCAGCACGTTATCAATTCCCGCACATTTAAGGTCATGGAGGATTTTTGACATTTCTACTTTATCAAAGTTAATTCCTGGTAAATGGGCGACACTTTCAATCCCATAGGTATGTTTAACCGAATGGGCAATGTCGATTGTGGTTTGACCATTCAAACTACCACCGGCACCATAAGTGACACTAATAAAGTCAGGTTTAAAATAACCTAATTCGCGTAATGTGCTATAAATTGTCTCTAATGGTGACGTTTTTTTAGGTGGAAAAACCTCAAAGGAAAATACTGTTTTTTGGTTAAATAATAAATTTGTTTTCATTGGTACCATCCATTCTTGCTATCTTTTTTACTCTACTGACATTACCGCCGCCTATAAAGGCGGCGGTAATTAAGACAGACAAAGCTAATTAACTTTATAAAAAACAGTGTTAATTAAGAGTCTTTCTCACTTCTAATGTGGCTTTAACTAAGTGTTCTAAGCTTTCAATTACTTCTTTTTCACCGCGAGTTTTTAAACCACAGTCTGGATTAATCCACAATTTTTGCTTATCAATTTTGGCTAATAATTTTTCAATAGTTGCTTTGATTTCAGCAACTGGTGGTACGCGTGGTGAGTGGATGTCATACACACCAGGTCCAACTTCTGTTTTAAAGTTATTAGCTTTAAGCACATCAATTAATTGTAGATTTGAGCGTGATGCTTCAAATGAAATAACATCAGCATCCATTGCGTCGATATCTTTGATGATGTCAGCAAATTCGCTATAACACATATGGGTATGAATTTGGGTATCAGCTTGTACTTTGCTGTGAACCAATCTAAATGCTGGAATTGCCCAATCTAGATATTCACTATTCCAATCAGCTTTACGTAATGGTAATTTTTCTTTTAATGCCGCTTCGTCAATTTGGATGACTTTAATGCCAGCCGCTTCAAGATCTAATACTTCATCACTGATCGCTAAACCAATTTGGAATACCGATTCTTTTTGTGAGATATCTTCACGTGGGAATGACCAGTTTAAGATAGTCACAGGGCCGGTTAACATGCCTTTAACTGGTTTATCAGTTAAACTTTGCGCATATTTTGAATATTCAACCGTAATTGGTTTTGAACGTGAAATATCACCCCAAACAATTGGTGGCTTAACGCAACGTGTACCATAAGATTGTACCCACGCTTTTTCAGTAAATACGAATCCGTTTAAGCTTTCACCGAAATATTCCACCATGTCATTACGTTCAAATTCACCGTGAACTAATACATCAATACCGATCTCTTCTTGCAGTTTGATACATTCAGCAATTTTTTGTTTATTAAATTCGGTATATTCATTTAAACAAATTTCGCCTTTTTTGAATTTAGCACGATTTAAACGTACATCCGGCGTTTGTGGGAATGAACCAATAGTTGTAGTAGGTAATAATGGTAAATTAAAGGCTTTTTTCTGCGCAGCTTCACGTACTGAAAACTCAGGTAAACGAGTAAAATCAGACTCTTTCAGTGCCGCCACTTTTTGACGAACTACTTGGTTAGCTCCTTCACGCTCACGGGTAAAGAGTGTTTGGTTCGCTTTATAAGCGGCATTATTATCTGGATTGGCTTCATTAAGTAATTGGCCTAATTCAGCAAGCTCTTGTAGTTTTTCTTGAGCGAAAGCAAAATAAGCACGTTGTTGAATAGTTAATTTAGTCTCGTTCTGTAAAGTATAAGGTACATGCAATAATGAGCATGAAGTATTCACCACAACGTTTGCCGCTTTTTGTTTAATTTTAGCTAATAATGTTAAGGTTTTTTTGTAATCATTTTTCCAAATATTTTTACCATTAACGACACCAGCAAATAATACTTTTTCAGCAGGGAAGCCATTATTTTCAAGTAAGGCTAAAGTTTGTTTACCTTCAACAAAATCAAGACCAACACCATCAAAAGGTAATGCAACAAGTTCTTTATAACAGTCACGTACATCACCAAAATAAGTTTGTAATACGACTTTCGTTTTACCTTTAACAGATAAAATAGCTTGATAAATTTCGTTAAATAACTCGATATCTTGTTGAGTAAGATCAGTCACTAAAATTGGCTCGTCAATTTGAATCCAATCAGCGCCAAGAGCAGTGAATTTTTGAATGATTTCTTGATAAGCTTTAATAATATCAGCTTTAAAATCAACTAATTGCTTTCTACCTAAGTATTGAGCTAATTTGAAAAAGGTTAAAGCACCAATGATAACCGGTTTCGTTTGAATGCCGAGTTCTTTGGCTTCTTGGTATTCATCAAATGGTTTGCTACTGGCAATTTTTATTTCTAGTGAATCTTCGATTTCAGGAACAAGATAGTGATAATTGGTATTGAACCATTTTTTCATAGCTAATGCACGAACATCACCTTTATCGCCTTGATAACCACGAGCCATAGCAAAATAACGATCGAGTTCAGGTAAACCTAAATCTTGATAACGTTTTGGTACAACATTTAGTAAACATGCTGTGTCTAGAACTGCATCATAAAATGAGAAGTCATTTGATGATATAAATGCTATTTTTTGAGCAGCTTGTTGATTTAAATGTTCTGCACGTAGCGCTTTTGCTTCACTTAATAGCTCCGCTTGAGTTTTATTTCCTTTAAAATAAGCTTCGGTAGCAAATTTTAATTCACGAAGCTTACCAACACGTGGATATCCAATAACAGCAGTATTCATTTTATTTTCCTTTCATTTCATCGCAGTTCTTTTAGTAACTAAAAAGATAACAAAAAAAATCGCTATTGAATAATTCTAGTTTTTTATGGATTGATATAGTTTTTAACTATATCAAAATAATTTACCATTTCCAGTTAACCCAAAATTAAGTATATTTATTTACTAAATGGATATAGGATAAGAAGAAATTCTAGATCATGATCAGTAATAGTTTCTATGTGTATTATTCTTTATTTAATTTACTTTCTTGAGCTTACTTTGATCTATCCATCATTAGGTAATGACCATAGCGGTGTTATGACTGTTCAGTCGATTTTGAACTTTTTTATTGTAGTTTTTTTCTTTTTTAACTGTATTGTCAATATTCTGTATTGCCTATTTAAGTCACGTAAACATTGGTTTGATTATCTTGCGGTTGGATTACTGTATGCGGTTATTATTTTTATTCCAGTAAATAATTTCATGGTGGAAAAGACAAAGGAAGCTCGTCAATCACACTGGCTTGAGCGACAACTTAGTTATATAAAGGTGGAAAGAGTAGAGAAGATTAATCTAAATATTTTACAAAAATGATTAATAATTAATTTATATAGTTAAGATTCAAAACCCTCCTATCTTGATTGGGACAGAAGGGTAGTAAACAATATTTATTTTCGCCATTCGCCTCGGATTGGTCTGGAAAAGTGCGCTAGTACTGCAATCATACAGATCTCGATAGAAACACCCCAATAAATATGACCTAAAATTTCACTCCATAATTCATAGCCATTTAAATTCCACAACCAACCAATTGTTCCTTCAGGTGCATAAGCGGGATGGCGGAATCCTAACAATGGAATAAAAAATCCGTGCATGACAACGGTAATAATTAGCCCATAAAATGCCCCATACCAAAGTCGGATTTTATTCCAAAAATAAGCAATAAATACATAAACAAAAGCAAAAGCGAAACTAAATAACCAGTGATAAAGAGTGACTGCACCCAAAACATTGGTTCCTTGATAAATATAATCAAGCGAGTGGGAATTGATGCCTAACCAACCAAGCCAAGCATCAATATGTGCCGCTGGTGGCGAAATTTCACCGGGAACTCGAGGAGGCATATTAACTTCAGATCCCCATTTGACTAATGAACTGATAAAACCACCAATAATTGTTGTCCAGATGATAATTTGACGATTTGTTTTATTTCCAAACATTGAAGTTATTCCTTACTATATTTAATAGAATTGAAATTAAATAGCCAATAATATAAATAAATTGTGTTCTATCTAAGTTCTACCTAAATTGGGTAGGACGTTTTATTGTATATTCGTTTAAAACAAAATTTGTTTGCTCAGCATTACTTTTGGGGTGGACTAATATAGCTTTAATCAGTCATAATGGATAGATGCCGACATACCGATTTATAGACTAATTACGGTTAAATAATATACGCTTTTAAATCTAAATAATACACATTATCCCGATCATAATTTTTAAAAACACCTAAAATGATTATTTTAATTGATAATGATTCTCATTATCATGTATAATGGCAATATATCAATTTTGAGGTTTTGATTATGTTGAAAATATCCACAGTAAGTTTAGAAGAGATCAATAATACTGTTCATATTCCCGATCCGAATGCGAGTTTTTTTCGAAAACTGTGGGCTTTTTCTGGTCCGGGGGCTTTAGTAGCGGTTGGTTATATGGATCCCGGTAATTGGATCACCTCAATTCAAGGCGGTGCGCTTTATAGTTATTTGTTGCTATCAGTGATATTAATTTCTAGCTTGATAGCCATGTTATTACAGGCCATGTGTGTCAAGATTGGCGTAGTCACCGGCATGGATCTTGCACAAGCAACTAAATCAATGGTGGGTAGAAAGGTAGCATTTTGCTTATGGATATCAACTGAATTAGCGATTATTGCCACAGAAATTGCCGAGGTGATTGGTAGTGCCGTTGCCTTGAATCTTTTGTTTGATATTCCATTATTAATTGGGGTTTTATTAACGGTATTTGATGTAGTTATTTTGTTAATTCTAATGCGTTTTGGTTTTAGAAAAATAGAAGCTATCGTTTTTTGTTTAATTGCGACAATATTTATTATCTTCACTTATGAAGTGTTAAGAGCTTCACCGGCATTGAGTGACATTATTAATGGCTTTATTCCTCGAACAGATATTTTTACTGCCTCAATTAAAGGGCATGATTCAGCATTAGTTATAGCATTAGGTATTGTTGGTGCGACTGTTATGCCACATAATTTATATCTACACTCTTCAATCGTTCAAACCAGAAAATATGACAGAAAGAATCGAACCAGCCTAAAAGATGCAATTAAATATGCCACCATTGATTCCAATATACAGTTATCCTTTTCGTTCATCATCAATTGTCTATTATTGATTCTTGGTGCCGCCCTTTTTTACGGCAATAATCCCGATGATCTTGGTCGATTTACACAGCTATATGATGCTTTGAAAGATCCACATATGGTTGGCCCGGTAGCCAGTTCGATTATGGCAACATTATTTGCTGTGGCATTACTGGCATCCGGTCAAAATGCAACAATTACTGGTACATTGACGGGGCAAATCGTTATGGAGGGATTTATCAATTTATCAATTCCTCTTTGGGCAAGACGAATAATTAGTCGTGGATTGGCGGTGACTCCGGTTATTTTATGTATTTATATTTGGGGAGATAAAGAAAATATTGTCGAAAATTTATTAATTTATACTCAAGTATTTTTGAGCATCGCTTTACCGATATCCATGGTGCCTTTAATTTGGGTCACTTCAAATAAAAAAATTATGCAGGAGTTTGTTAACAGTAAGTTAACTATTATTTTAGGCTGGATAGCAACTATTTCGTTAGTGATATTAAATTTACAACTAATTTATGAAGTGATTAGTTCATTATATTAACTAACTATATATCAACTTATATATCAACTAGTGATTGCTCAAAACCATTGATTCAGTTGTTATCAATGGTTTATATTTTTTCTTATCAATTGATGACACACTTTTATTGATTTGCTCAGTTATTAAGCAAAAGGATCCGTTTTAAAAACTAGGTAAAATCTAGATAGCAACGTAATTCTAGTTAAAATAATAAAATTAAATCGTAATTTTATTTAAAAAGCTGTATTTATTTACAGTGTTTTTGTTGATATACTCGTACTAATTTTAATCAGCTGCATGTGTTTATTTAATTATTATGATAACTCAACTTACTATTAATAATTTTGCTATTGTCGATCAGTTGTTAGTTGATTTTACAACAGGGATGACCGCAATTACAGGGGAAACTGGGGCCGGTAAATCGATTGCGATTGATGCCTTAGGACTATGTTTAGGTAATCGTTCTGATGCCTCTGCCATTCGTAATGGTGCGGAAAGGGTAGATATTTCAGCTAGCTTCGTACTTGATGACACGCCAGCGGCATATGCATGGTTAACTGAAAATCAACTTGATGAAGGTAATGACTGTATTTTACGACGAGTTATCAATCAAGATGGGCGTTCTAAAGCATTTATTAATGGTCGAGCTGTACCGATTTCACAATTAAAAGATTTAGGACAGATGCTAATTCAAATTCATGGCCAACATGAACATCAGCGTTTGTTAAAAAGTGATTATCAACAAATATTACTTAATCACTATATGCATGAACCGAACTTATTATCGCAAATGCAACAGGCCTATAAGCAATGGAAAACGGCTAGCCAAGCTTATCAACAATATCAATCCTCAAAACAAGAGCGCGATGCACATATTCAATTATTGCAATATCAGTTAAAAGAGTTAAATGAATTTTCGCCGATTGAAGGAGAATATCAACAAATTGATGAAGAATATAAAAAGTTAGCCAATAGTGAACAGCTAATTAGTCTTAGCCAACAATCGATGATGTTACTCGACGAAGCTGATGAGTACAATGTAAGTAATATGCTTAATAGTGTTAAACATATTATTAATGATTTAGCTGGGTTAGATCCATCTTTAAATAATGTTTCAGCAATGCTAGAAGAAGCCACTATTCAAATTAAAGAAGCTTGCTATGAATTACGTCATTATAGTGAAAGTTTAGAGTTGGATCCGGCAAGAGTGATGCAACTTGAACAACGCTTATCAAAACAGATCGCTTTAGCTCGTAAGCACCATGTGTCACCAGAAGCATTACCTGAATTACATCAGAGCTTACTTAATGAATTTAAACAGATTAATCAGCAAGATGAACAAGGTGAACAGTTAAAAGAGCAGATCAAAAAATATCAACAAATTGCCGTAGAATTAGCAACTAAATTACACCAAAAACGCTTAACAGCTAGCAAAACATTAGCTAAAAACGTATCGGCTACTATGCATGAATTATCTATGCCAAATGGTGATTTCAGTATTGATATAACATTCGATGAAAACCGCTTGAGTGAAGATGGTGCAGATCAGGTATCTTTTTTAGTTAGTACTAATGCAGGGCAAATTGCACAACCTTTGGCTAAAGTCGCATCTGGCGGTGAATTATCTCGTATAGCGTTAGCTATACAAGTTTTAACTGCACAAAAAATGGACACACCGGCACTGATTTTTGATGAAATTGATGTTGGTATTAGCGGGCCTACTGCCGCTAAGGTGGGACAGTTATTAAGACAACTTGGTGAATCAACTCAAGTTATTACTGTGACACATTTGCCACAAGTTGCTGGTCAAGCTAATCAACACTATTTTGTAAGTAAACAAACCAATGGCAAACAGACCGCTACTGATATGCAAAGATTAGATAAAAATGGTCGTTTAAATGAACTAGCTAGGTTATTGGGCGGTGATAAAATCACAGATGCAACATTAGCCAATGCGAAAGAGTTACTTATTATCTAATTTAATTATGGTAAAATAACGACTTTAATTTTGGACTGAGGATAGCTAGAATCATGAGCTTATCTGGTAAAAATATTTTATTAGGCATAACGGGTGGCATTGCTGCTTATAAATGTCCAGATCTTGTCCGCCATTTAAAAAAGGCTGGTGCGCAAGTACGAGTTGTATTGACCGAGTCCGCTAGTCATTTTGTCGCACCGATGACGTTACAAGCGGTATCTGGTAATGCAGTATCAAAAGAGTTATTCGATCCTACAGCTGAACTCTCAATGAGCCATATTGAATTAGCTAAATGGGCTGATTTAGTATTAATTGCCCCGGCTACAGCGAATATTATTGCTAAGATGGCAAATGGTATTGCCGATGATCTGTTATCGACGATGTGCCTTGCGACGCCAGCCAAAATTGTTATCGCACCAGCAATGAATCAACAGATGTATAAAGCTGCCGCAACGCAGCAAAATTTAGCGACATTAGAATCACGCAATACGTTAATTTTAGGTCCAGATGAGGGTTTTCAAGCGTGTGGTGATATTGGTCCTGGTCGCATGGTTGAACCGACAACTATCGTTGAAAGTATTAATAACTATTTTCAAGCTAATTCCGAACTTGCTGGAACTACCATTACCATCACTGCAGGCCCTACCATTGAAGAGCTTGATCCAGTACGTTATATCAGTAATTATAGTTCTGGTAAAATGGGCTTTGCCATTGCAAAAGCAGCGGCCGAAATGGGAGCAACAGTGAACTTAATTAGCGGTCCAGTTAATTTAACAACACCTGATAATGTTAATCGCATTAATGTAAAAAGTGCTAAACAGATGTATGATGAGGCATTGGTTTTGGCGAAGAAATCTACGATTTTTATCTCTTGTGCCGCTGTTGCTGATTATCGGGCTGAGACTATTGCTAAGAATAAAATTAAAAAAACTGATGATAGCAATGAGCTTGTGATTAAATTAGTTAAAAATCCGGATATTGTTGCCAGTATTGCTGGATTAAAAGAATACCGTCCATTTGTCGTTGGTTTTGCCGCTGAAACGAATGATGTAAAGGCCTATGCCCTTAAAAAATTGACCACAAAAAATTTAGATTTAATTTGTGCTAACGATGTGTCAGACCAGAATATAGGTTTTAACTCTGATCAAAATGCATTAACCCTTTATTGGCAAAATGGCGAACAAACGTTACCATTAAGCAGTAAACAACAATTAGCAAAACAGTTACTTCAAGCAGTTATAACACGATATAAAGCGAGTCATGATGAAAAGAAAAATTGATATTAAAGTATTAGATAAACGTTTAGGTAATGAGTTTCCACTACCAACTTATGCAACCGAAGGTTCAGCTGGTATCGATTTAAGAGCAATGTTTGATAAAACTACCGAAATTAAACCTGGTGAAACGATTTTAACCCCAACTGGTTTATCTATGCATATTGCTGATCCTAGCTTAGCTGCATTAGTGTTACCTCGTTCAGGACTTGGTTCAAAAAATGGTATTGTTCTTGGTAATTTAGTTGGTTTAATTGATTCTGATTATCAAGGTCAATTATTTGTGCCAGTTTGGAATCGAAGCCAAACTCCATTTGTTATTGAACCGGGCGATAGAATTGCGCAATTAATTATTGTGCCAGTCGTGCAAGCTGAATTTAATATTGTTGATGATTTTGTTGAATCAACACGCGGTGAAGGTGGATTTGGGCATTCAGGTAAGAAATAATCGTGAGTAGCAAAAATAAAAATCGTAAAGAAGATATACTCCAAGCATTGGCAACTATGCTTGAATCTAATGAAGGTACGCAACGAATCACAACGGCTAAATTAGCTGCAACAGTTGGTGTTTCTGAAGCTGCATTGTATCGACATTTTCCCAGCAAGACGAAAATGTTTGAGAGCTTAATTGTTTATATTGAAGATATTTTGCTTTCTCGTATTAATGTTATTATGCAAGATGAACCGAATACCTTTGTTCGACTGCAACTTATTTTAGCCTTAATACTTGGTTTTTCTGAAAAGAACCCTGGTCTGACTCGTATCATGACTGGGCATGCATTAATGTTTGAACAAGAGCAATTGCAAGATCGAATTAGTCAATTATTTGAACGAATCGAAACCCAGATAAAGCAAGTCATACGAGAAAGAAAAATTCGTGAAGGTATCGCTTTTACCACTGATGAACGTATTTTGGCTGGTCAGTTACTTGCATTTTGTGAAGGGATGATGGTACGTTATTCTCGTTCAGGTTTTAAGTATTTACCCACAACAAACTTTGAAACCCGTTGGGCTTTATTAGCAAAACAGTTAGTTTAATTCGACTCACTAACAATTATCGTTCTAACTATTTCTGTTATTGTTACAGAGGATAATTTCATGAATTTTGAAAATATAACCAATCAAATTCTATTCTTTATAGAAAAATATGATGGGGTAGTATTAAGTTATGTAGCTCATTTTTGTTTTGCCATTGTTATTTTTCTTATTGGCCGAACCATTGCTAAATTTGTTGCTCGCCAATTAAGAAGAATATTAACCAATCGTCATGTTGATCCAACCGTAGTTAAATTTGTTAGTTCGTTATCTTATTACGCCATTATAGTGATGACTTTCGTTGCTGTATTGGGACAACTTGGTGTGCAAACCGCTTCAATTGTTGCGGTAATCGGTGCGGCAGGCTTGGCGGTAGGTTTAGCTTTGCAAGGGTCGTTGTCGAATTTTGCTGCTGGTGTAATCTTAATTATTTTTCGTCCTTTTAAAGTTGGGGAAACCGTGGTTATTAATAACCAAAAAGGGGATATTGATTCAATTCAAATCTTTTCAACCACTATTGTCACCCCAACAAATGAAGTAGTCGTTATTCCAAATGGCCAAGTAGTTAGTGCCAATATTATTAACTATACCCGTTTGCCGGAAAGACGTTTAGATTTAGTCGTTAATGTTGGCTATGATTCAGATATTCAAAAGGTTTATCAAGTTTTAAATCAAGCAGTGAATAAAACGAATAATATCTTAACCAGTAAAGATTCAATTATTCGTTTGGATTTATTGGATGCTTCATCGATGAATTTTAATGTTTTAGTTTGGACTCTCAATGCCAATTATGGACCAGTTAAAGCTGAATTGCTTGAAAATATTAAAAATGGCTTAACTGAAAATGGTATTAACATTCCATATCCAACTATGGATGTAAATGTAAACTCTCAATCATAATATTCAATTATTGTATTCTGTTGCTGGTGAGCAACGGAATACAACACTTATTTTTGTAGTTAGATATCTTGATCCATATTTAATGCTGGTTTATCGCAATCAGGGCAACCAACGATTTTAGCTGGCACACCTGCCACAGTAGTATGTTCCGGTACTGGTTCTAAAACTACTGAACCGGCACCAATTTTAGCGCCTTTACCAATTTCAATATTCCCTAAAATTGTCGAATGGGCACCAATCATAACGCCTTCACGAATTTTCGGATGACGATCGCCATTTTCTTTACCGGTGCCCCCTAAAGTGACTGATTGTAGGATAGAGACATCATTTTCAATGACTACCGTTTCACCAATGACAATACCTGTTGCATGGTCAAACATAACACCACAACCAATTTGGGCTGCTGGATGAATATCAACACCAAAAACAATGGCAATTTGGCTTTGTAAGAAGGTTGCTAAAGATTTACGATCTTGTTTCCAAAGCCAGTGTGCAATTCGATAAGCTTGTAATGAAAGGAATCCTTTATAATAGAGCAATGGCGTTGAATAGTAATTAGTGGCTGGGTCACGAACGTACACTGCAAGAATATCAGTAATGGCGGCATGGATAATATTATCATCAGCCTGATAAGCTTGTCTGGCTATCTCGCGGATTTCAATTGCAGGTACAACTTGGGTGGCAAGTTTATTGGCTAAAATGTAACTTAAGGCACTACCTAGATTTTCATGATTAAGTAACGTTGCATGGAAATAACTCGCTAACATTGGTTCACTTTCAACCAGCTTCGATGCTTCTTGTCGAATTGTTTGCCACAACATAGCTGGTTTAACAAATTTTTTGCTTGTATTCACGCCAAATACCTATATAGATTTAAACATTAGTCATAATATTTAGTATTGTTTCGCAAACAAAGGATAGACGCAAGCTTTAATAGACAAACAGATGATAATTTGTGAAATGGGAACCCGCAGTTCCCATTTCTATTCAATTATTGAATTATTATTGATTATTTGCTTGTTTATTATCACTTAAAGTAAATATTGCGATGCATGAAATGATTAGCACGATACTAGCTAGTATATAAAAAGTCGTTGAATAACCATGATTATCAAATAATTTACCCACAGGTTTTGACAACACAATAACCCCTAAATTTGATGAAATATTAAAACCAACCAAATAAAGTGTTGCTGAAAGTCTGGCATCGAAATTAGCTACAATATATTTGAACATTGCCAAAATAAATAGTGGAATTTCAATTGCATGAAATAGTTTGACCAAAGAGATTAGATAGACATTATCTAAGCTTGCTGATAAACCTATTCGACAAATCATAACTAATGCCGCCACTAATAGTGATTTTTTAGCTCCCAATTTATTAATAAAATAAGGTGCAATAATCATACAACTTGCTTCAAGAAAAACTTGGAATGAATTTAAATAACCATAAATTTTATAACCGGTTTCCTCTTTTTCGAAAAAACTGGTGTAAAAATTCGGAAATAGCTGTTGATCATAAATGGTATAAAAACTGAAAGTACCAATAATAAAGACAACAAATAGCCAAAATTTACGAAGAGCAAAAAGTGATAATATTTCACTGATTGTAGGAATATTTGGCTTCGGTACTATTATTTGCGGTGTGTTATTGCTTACCGATAATTTTTGTGTAGGTTTAAAAAATAAATTGATGATGAAATAGATAGCTGCGACGCCAGAAGCGAGCCAAAAGTTAATATGTGGATCAATGCCAAATGAAAGACCAGCAACAAGAGTCGCAGCAGCATAGCCAAATGAGCCCCAAAATCTTGCTGGGCCAAATTCAAAGTTACATAAACGACTTATCCGCTCGATAAATGAGTCAATTAAGGCACTGCCAGATATAAAGCCTGCACTTAATACCGGTGCTCCGATACAAACACCTAATATAAAATCCTGCCTTAATAGAGGTTCATAAACATAAATCAAAAAAGGGCCAATCAGTATCATCATGATACTTTGAAAAGTAACAACCGCTTTTCCTATCTGTAATTTATCTTGAATGAAACCGTAAAAGATCATAAAAAACATGGCTGCAGCCGAATTAGCTGCATACACAACCCCTAGTTGTTCTCCGGATAATCCAATTTTGCTTTTAAGCCAAATCGCATAAAAAGACCACCAAAGCGACCATGCAGCATAAAAGGTAATAAGATAGCCTGATGAGAACCAATAATTTTTATTTTTTATCATATCTATATTCATTTTTTAGTCTCTTCTATTGGGTAGTTTAACGTTAACATGTTAATGTTAACATTATTGTCATAATTGAAATAAAATAGATACAATCAGATCTCATAAATGTTACTTTCCTCACACTTTTTATCATTTTTATTTGTGGTATCATCACACTAACTAAATATTAATTATTTTTATGCTGAGTAAAAGGATCCAACTATGGCTTCACTAAAGGATGTGGCTAAACTGGCATCTGTTTCATTGATGACAGTGTCTAGAGCGATTAATAATCCTGAAAAATTAAATAAACAAACTTATAAAAAAGTGAAGAAAGCTATTGAAGAATTGAATTATGTGCCCGATTTATCGGCACGTAAAATTCGAGGTGATAATTCAGGACCACATGCTATTGGTGTGCTGGCATTAGAAACGGCAACGACACCATTTTCAGTTGAATTACTTCAGGCAATAGAAAAAACGGCACAGCAACATGGTTGGAATACATTTATTGTCAATTTATTTGATGATAAAGATGCTGATCATGCGATTAATACGCTTTTATCTTATCGGCCTAATGGTATTATTTATACCACAATGGGATTAAGAAAAGTTGAATTACCTGAAAAACTATTAGGTAAGAATCTAGTATTAGCCAATTGTATTAGTGATTCAGAACAACTTGCTTGTTACATTCCTGATGATTATTCTGGTCAGTATCAAGCCATGCAAAACGTGATCAACAAAGGCTATAAAAAACCACTTTGCATCTATTTATCAGAAAATACTTTAGCTGGTAAAATTAGACGTAAAGCGGTTGAACAAGCATGGCTAGATGCAGGTAATGATTTAGCGGATATCAAAAGCTATCATACGTCTATATCCCCTGATAATCTTGCGTTAGAGTATATGATGACGGTAGAGATCTTAGCAAAACATTGTATTAAAAAACCTGATTTTGACGTATTGATCTGCGGTAATGATCGCATAGCTTTTGTTGCATATCAATTTTTACTTAGCAAAGGGTTTCATATACCAAAGGATATCGCCGTTCTTGGGTATGATAATATGGTTGGCACTGGTGAGCTTTTTTATCCTGCACTGACTACCGTGCAATTACCTCATTACGAAATAGGACAAGCCGCTGCATTACATATCATTAATGGCCTAAGCGAAAAAAATGTCACGCATATCCCATCGCCTTATTTAGCACGAGAATCTGTCTAGAGTAAAAAAACCACCATAATATGGTGGTTTTTATTATCAATTATTGATAAATAGATTTTAATTGCCAGCTTTCTAATTTGCTAATTCTTGCTTGTCCATTTTCAGCAAATAAATTAATTAAACGTGTAGCTGGTAATTTTGGATAAATACGGCTTGAAAGACTATATAAATCTTTGTTGACGAAAACCTCGACTGATGATGCATCCACAAAAATATGCAATGTTACTTTTTTGTTTCTTGGTAATGGCACGCTGCGATAACCTTTTAAATCGAGTCCAGAAAGGCTTCGATCAAGAACCAGTCGATTAGATTGCAAGTCAATATACAATAATGTAGCTTGTTTACCATCTGAGGTGGCAGCGAGTTGTAAGCCAAAACGTTCGGCATTACTATTGGCTAAATCAATTTCAACATTAAGTTCACAACTAATTGACTCGATATCGGTATTTTTTAATTCATTATTTAATGTGATATTGGTTAATAATTGCGGTTTTTCTCGCAAAGCTTCAAGTTCTTTTACTGGTCGGTTACGAACTTTGTTTTGGCGGTCTAGGATTAATTCACGTGGTAAAGTAAATGCCCCCATCCATTTATCGTGTTTACTTGGCATTTTTGACTCCCACATATCCATCCATGCAAATACAATACGGCGACCATCAGCGGCAAGAAATGATTGTGGTGCATAAAAATCATGACCAAAATCCATCTCTTGAAATGATTTAATGACGGTAAATGGTTTACCAGGTTGCCAATCGCCAACAATATAACCTGACTGGAATCGATTACGATATTGATAACCTTTAGCGTGCATGCCTTGCGGTGAAAACATCAAGATCCATTTATCACCCAATGGGAAAAAGTCAGGACATTCAAGCATATAAACATTAGGATCAATATCACTGATAAGTACTTGATCAAATATCCAATCTTTTAAGTCAGTTGAACGATAAAGCAATACTTGCCCAATGTCATTGGCTTCTCGTTGCCCAACCACCATCCACCATTTTCCTTGTTGTTGCCAAACTTTAGGATCACGAAAATGCATAATCCCTTCTTTTGGTGTCAGCACAGTACCATGTTTTTCAAAATGAATACCATCTTTACTGGTAGCAAGACATTGGGTTTCACGAATATGTTCATCATTGCCTTGACCATTTAGCCAGATATGGCCAGTGTAAATTAAACACAGTTCATCATTATTATCTACGGCAGAGCCAGAGAAACAGCCGCTTTGGTCATAATCATGATCGGGTGCAATAGCAATGGGTAATCTTCGCCATGTAATCAGATCATCACTTACCGCATGACCCCAATGCATCGGCCCCCAATTTTCATCATAAGGATGATGTTGGTAAAAGGCATGATATTGCCCTTTATAATAAACTAAACCATTGGGGTCGTTCATCCAGCCAGCTTGCGGTGCTAAATGAAAATGAGGGAAATACTGTTTATTTATTTGTTGTTCTAGTTTTTCTACAGCTTGGTTTGCTTTATCAATTGCAGTATTCATAACATTACCTTCGTTCAAATTGAGTTAAGTTAATATAGTTACATACTACCTTAAAATATTTGTTAACGTTAACTTATAATAAAATAAACGTTAATTTATGTGATACTAGTCACATATTTTTAACGTTAACAATGATTTTTTTTATAAATGATTTAGTTTATTATTAATATTGATTATCAGCATATCAATTAATTAGTCATTAATTAACTAATTTAATCGAAAAGTATAGTGCAATAACATTAATCGTGTTACATAGATTCAATCCCTTTTAACAATAATATGAGTGACAAAATGAAAAATACAAAAGTATGGTCTCTTGGTGATGCCGTTATTGACTTATTGCCATTTGGTGAAATGAACTATCGAGCTTGTGCTGGCGGGGCTCCCGCGAATGTTGCCATTGCGATAGCTAAGTTAGGGCTACCATCGGCTTTTATTGGTCGAGTTGGTAATGATCCATTTGGCCACTTTATGGAAAAAACTTTTTGTGAACATCATGTTGATTGTCAAAGTCTTGAAAAGGACGATGAGCATAGAACGAGTACAGTGGTAGTTGATTTAGGAGACAATGGTGAACGCAGTTTCACTTTTCTTGTTTCGCCTTCAGCTGATCAATTTTTATCTGAACAAGCATTGCCGGATTTTAATCAGGACATTTTACATTTTTGTTCTTTGGCGTTAGTTGGCACAACCTGTCGACAAACATTAAAAACAGCTATTGAAAAACTGACTGCCAAAAATGGCTTAATTAGCTTTGATATTAATTTGCGCGAACAAATGTGGCTGGATAAAAATGAAATGCGCACTATTATTACCCAATTTTGTCACGATGCAGATATTCTTAAACTTTCAGATGAAGAGCTATTCTGGTTAACGGATAGTCAAGATTGGCATGCAGCACTTAATAAACTGCAACAACATTATAATGCACCACTTAAATTAATCACTAAAGGTAAAGACGGTAGTATTGTGTTATGGCAAGGTAAAACGTTTAGTTTTGACTCTTTCCACGTTAATAGTATTGATACAACAGGCGCAGGCGATGCATTTGTTGCTGGATTACTTAGTAGTATTGCTTCATCGGGAATGCCGGAAGATAAATTAATGTTAGAAAGTATGATGACGATAGCTAGCGCTTGTGGGGCATTGGCTACTACTAAAAAAGGCGCATTAACAGCATTACCGGATAGTGCATTTTTACAATCTTTTATTAGTGATAACCCAGCGCTAATTGCTAAACAAATGGTGTAAATAATGACAGAAAAACAAAAAATGCTAACAGGACTACTTTATGATCCTAGTATCGATGAACTTGAAAATGAACGGCTTTATGCCCAAAATATCTGTTTTAAGTTAAATTAACTTTTGTATAGCAAAAAGGCATAGCAATCCTTTTATGTAAACAATTTAAAGTTAAAATAGTTGACAATGTAATGCTATGTATTATGATGCACACAGATTTATTTTGATTCTTAAAAGGATTTTCTATGTCATTAAATGGCATTCGCCATGACTGGGTATTGTCTGAAGTAATGGATATTTTTCAGTTACCTTTCAATGATCTTATTTTCAAAGCACAAACCATACATCGACAATATTTTGATGCGAATAAAGTACAGGTGTCTACTCTGCTATCAATAAAGACAGGTGCTTGTCCTGAAGATTGTAAATATTGTCCTCAATCTATCCACCATGATACTGGCTTAGAAAAAGAAAAATTACTTGAAGTACAAAGAGTAATTGAAGAAGCTAAAGCCGCCAAAGCTGTAGGGGCTACACGTTTTTGTATGGGGGCTGCTTGGAAGCATCCAACAAATCGCGATATGCCTTATCTCTTGGAGATGGTAAAAGGCGTCAAAACTCTGGGGATGGAAACCTGCATGACTCTGGGGCAACTATCCCAACTACAGGCTTACGCATTAGCCGATGCAGGTTTAGATTTTTATAATCATAATTTAGATACTTCACCTGAGTTTTACCAGCAAATAATTACTACTCGTACATACAGTGAGCGTTTACAAACATTGGCTTATGTAAGAGAAGCTGGTATTAAAATTTGCTCGGGTGGTATTTTGGGTATGGGGGAAACTTTAAAAGATCGAGCCAATTTATTGATACAACTTGCTAATTTAGACCAACACCCAGAAAGTGTTCCCATTAATAATTTAGTCAAGGTTAAAGGTACCCCGTTAGCAAATGAAAAAGATATTGAACCATTTGATTTTATTAGAATGCTAGCTGTCGCTCGTATTATGATGCCTAAATCTTATATACGCTTGTCAGCAGGAAGAGAACAAATGAATGAGCAAATGCAAGCACTGGCTTTTTTAGCCGGTGCTAATTCAATATTTTATGGTGATAAGCTATTAACTACATCTAATCCGCAAGTCGATAAAGATAATGCTTTATTTTTTAAATTAGGCATTAATCCAGAAAAGATCCAAGATTATAGCGATGAGGTACATAAGGCTGCTATTGTGCAAGCAATTAGTGAGCAAGCGCAAAATAATCAATCTGGCGATAATTCTTAAGATTTAAATATAAGAACATTAATCTTAACTTTTTGGCCGATTGCTATAAGTTTGCGCAGGTTTGTCTTGCCCACAGATCGATAGCAAATACGTCTTCAATCGTGGTTGGTTCAGGAAAATCAAGTGTTTCTAAAACTGTTGCTACCTGTTTAGCAATATCCATAAAGCCGATTTTATTTTGTAAAAATGCTGCTACCGCCATTTCATTAGCCGCATTGAGTGCCGTTGTTGCTGCTTGTCCTTGATTGAATGCCTCAATAGCTAACTTTAAACAAGGATAACGGTTAAAATCGGGTTGAGAAAAAGTCAGTGATGAAATTTGCGTAAAATCTAATGCCGGCACGCTTGATGCAATTCTATCAGGATAAGACATTGCATAAGCAATTGGCGTACACATATCTGGAATGCCGAGCTCGGCAATCACACTGCCATCTTGGTAACGAACCATCGAATGTATGATTGATTGAGGATGAATGATAATTTCCATCTCTTCTTCACTGGCATTAAACAGCCAACGAGCTTCAATATATTCTAGTCCTTTATTCATCATGGTAGCTGAATCGACAGAGATTTTCTTACCCATTGACCAATTAGGATGAGCAACCGCTTGTTCAGGCGTAACTGTGGTTAATTGATTTAACGGTAAATCTCGAAATGGTCCTCCTGAACCGGTTAGGACAATTTTGGTGATGCCATAATCGGCTAAATTAGCAAATCCTAAATTTTGTTGAACTTCTGATGGGAGGCTCTGAAAGATTGCATTGTGCTCACTATCAACTGGTAATAATTGTGCTCTATATTGTTTAACTGCCTGCATAAATAAATGGCCACAAGTTACCAAAGATTCTTTATTCGCTAACAAAATCCGTTTGCCTTTTTTAATGGCGGCAAGGGTAGGTTTTAATCCTGCAGCCCCGACTATAGCTGCCATTACCATATCTACTTCAGTAAGCTCTGCTAAATCGCATATAGCTTGTTGACCATGAAATACTTCAATATTTAATTTTAGGTCTACGAGATTTTTTCTAAGTTGCTGTGCTGCTTCTTCATCAGCCATGGCGACATAATTTGGTCTAAATTCCAAACATTGTTCGGTCATTTTGCCGACATTTTGCCCACCAGTTAAAGCAATTGCTTTAAATAAATCTGGATTTTGCCGTATAACAGCTAAAGTACTACAACCTATTGAGCCAGTTGAACCTAAAATTGTAATGTTTTTCATATTAGTAAATTAAATTTATGTTGTTTTCAGCAAAAAATGAGACGAATCGCTCATCAGGCAGTTTATCAGTAATTACTTGATCGAACAAAGTTAATTCACTGATGAAAGCCGGCTTGATTTGGCCAAATTTAGTATGATCAGCAATTAAGATGTTTTGACCTGATTTTTTCATTGCTTGTTGCTTCATATCTAATTCTTCAAAATGATAACAAGTTACTCCTTGTTGCAAATCAATACCTGCTGCTGAAATAAAGGCTTTATTCGGACAGATAGAATCTAACTGGTTGGATTGATGTAAACTTGTAAAGATAGCATTATTTGGTTGGAATTGACCACCGCATAAAATGATCTTACATTTAGGTTTATGTTGTAGTGCCAATAAACTATTTAATGAATAACAGATAGCAGTAAATGCAATATCATTATCTATTGTATTAATGATAAAAGGCATGGTGGTGCCACAATCAAAAAATATTGTATCGTTTTCATTGATAAATTGACTAACAAGTTTTGCAATATAAGCTTTTTCTTCAACTTGCTTATCCTGCTGATCTGAAACGAAATACTTTGCGATTGAATGACGGTCTTCATTGACAATATAGCCACCTAAGACAATTAATGAGGAGGGGCAATTGTTAAGATCACGCCTGATAGTCATCTCTGACACTGCTAATTTTTCTGCCGCTGCTTTTAGGTGGATCTTGTCAGTGTTTTTTAGGATTTCAAGGAGTTCATTTATTCTTTTTTGTGGTTGAGTTTCCATTGTTTTTCCTAAATAACAAAAAGCTACATAATATATATGTAACTTATTGTTATGATTGATTAGTAATTGCTAGATGATGTACTGTTACCTGAAACGATTGCAATACCAGCACTTGCGCCTAAACGATTTGCACCAGCTTGAACCATTTTTTCGGCAGTCATACGATCACGAATACCACCAGACGCTTTCACGCCCATATTTTCACCGACTGTTTCACGCATTAATTTTACATCTTCAACTGTTGCTCCAGAAGTACTAAAGCCGGTAGATGTTTTGACAAAAGCAACTCCAATATCTTTACAAATTGTACAAACTTTAACAATTTCTTCTTTGGTTAATAAGCAAGTTTCTAAAATAACTTTTAATGGTACTGAACCGCAGGCTTTGAATACCGCTTCGATATCATTTTTAACTGCATCCCAATTATTGCTTTTTAGCCAACCGACATTGATTACCATGTCAATTTCTTCTGCACCAGCTTTAACAGCCATTTCTGTTTCATAAGCTTTAGCTGACGTAAGCATAGCACCAAGTGGAAAACCGACTACTGAACATACTTTTACATCACTACCTTTTAATAACTCTGCCACTAAAGGTACATAGCCAGAATTAACGCACACAGAATAAAAATGATATTCTTTTGCTTCATCACAGAGTTTTCCAATCTGATCTTCAGTCGCATTCATCGCTAATAAAGTATGATCAATATACTTTGCATAATCCATAAGGGTTTCCTTAAATTTTTTATTAATGTTAAATCTAGTTAATTTTGTTAATCTGTAAATAGTAATGTTATAAAAATAACAAATATAACCAAATAATGTTACTTTAATAACATTATATCGCTAATTTGTGAGAATTTGAAATATAACAACTGCTATTAATATGTTAAAGAAATAAATAAAAACGCCCAATTTAATAAAATTGGGCGTCAAAATGGTATTTATGAATTTTTGAAATAGATTAGAATTCCATTAATTCTTTCTCTTTCTCAGCAAGTACGCTATCTAATTTTTTGATTGCCGCATCGGTTGCTTTTTGAATGAGATCTTGTGATTTACGTTCATCATCTTCAGAAATTTCTTTATCTTTCAATAATGCTTTAATCTGATCATTGGCATCACGACGGATATTACGGATTGATACGCGTCCTTGTTCTGCTTCACCACGAACAATTTTCGTTAAATCACGACGACGTTCTTCAGTTAACGGTGGTAGAGGAACTCGAATAACGGTACCCGCTGATGCAGGGTTCAAGCCTAAATCAGAAGTTAAAATTGCTTTTTCAATTAATGGTGTTAATGATTTATCAAACACGGTAATTGCAAGTGTTCTTGAATCTTCAGCAACCACATTGGCTAATTGGCGAAGCGGTGTTGGGCTACCGTAATATTCAACCATAATACCATCTAATAAACTAGGTGATGCACGACCAGTTCTAATTTTAGAAATATGATTCTGAAACGCATCAATACTTTTTTCCATGCGCTCTTGCGCTTCTTTTTGAATCTCATTTAGCATAATAAAAAACCTTTTTAAATAAATAAGACTAGCAGCTAACTGTAGCCTGATTATTGATTAATGTTCCTTCTGATTCGCCTAGAATGACGCGACGTAATGCACCGGGTTTATTCATATTAAACACACAAATTGGTAAATTATGATCACGTGCTAATGTAAATGCGGCTAAATCCATCACTTTTAATTCATCATCTAACACTTTCTCGTAATTAAGTGTTTTATAAAGTGTTGCATTAGGATCTTTTACCGGATCGGCTGAATAAACACCATCAACTTTGGTTGCTTTTAAAACCACATCAGCTTCAATTTCAATACCTCGTAAACAGGCTGCTGAGTCAGTTGTGAAAAATGGGTTACCGGTTCCAGCCGAAAGGATAACGACCTTACCATGTTTAAGCAAGCTGATTGCTTCAGTCCAGCGATAATCATCACAAACGCCGTTTAATGGAATTGCCGACATCAAACGGGCATTAACTTCAATTCGGTGCAATGCATCACGCATAGCAAGACCGTTCATTACTGTGGCAAGCATACCCATATGGTCACCAACAACACGGTTCATGCCTGCTTTAGCAAGTCCTGCACCACGAAATAGATTACCACCCCCAATAACAACAGCAACCTGAACTCCCATGTCGATAAGTTCTTTAATTTCTTGAGCCATACGATCAAGAACGGTTGGATCAATACCAAAACCTTCATCACCTTGCAGCGCTTCACCACTAAGTTTGAGAAGGATACGTTTATAGAAAGGGGTTACCATATGAAGTCTCACTATTTCGTTATTTAATTACTTAAAAAGCTAGCATAACTAGCTGGCAATCATTTTAAAATATTTTGTGGATAAACAAAACCGCCATGAAGGCGGTTTTGATAAAACAATTAAGATTGTTTCGACATCGCAGCCACTTCTGCTGCAAAATCAACTTCGACTTTTTCGATACCTTCACCCACTTCAAAGCGGATAAATGATGCAACAGTCGCTTTTTTCTCAGTAAGTAAATCACCAACTGTTTTGCTTGGATCCATTACAAATGGTTGACCAGTAAGTGATACTTCACCAGTGAATTTACGCATACGGCCTTCAACCATTTTTTCTGCGATTTCACGAGGTTTACCAGATTGCATTGCAATATCAATTTGAATATTACGTTCATGCTCAACCACATCTGCAGGTACATCGCTAGGGTCAACATATTCTGGTTTGCTTGCTGCAATGTGCATTGCAATGTGTTTAACTAATTCTTCATCACAACCACTGTTAGCTGCAACTAAAACACCAATACGTGCACCGTGTTGATAACTACCAACTACATCGCCAGTAATTTGTTGAACACGACGGATGCCGATGTTTTCACCAATTTTAGCAACTAATGCAGTACGTTCTTCTTCAAATTTTGCTTGTAAAGCTGCAATATCAGTGATTTTATCATTTAAAGCAGCTGTTGCTACTTTATCACTGAATTCTAAGAAACCAGCATCTTTAGCAACAAAGTCAGTTTCACAGTTAATTTCTAAAATAACACCAACTTTTTTATCTGCTGAAATTTTAGAAATAATTACACCTTCAGCTGCCACACGACCTGCTTTTTTAGCTGCTTTGGCTTGACCTGATTTACGCATGTTGTCGATAGCAAGATCGATATCACCATTTGCTTCAACTAATGCTTTTTTACATTCCATCATACCTGCGCCAGTTCTTTCGCGCAGTTCTTTTACCATAGAAGCGGTAACTTCAGCCATTTTAAAATCCTCTATTTAACCATTATGATGATTTTCATTAGAATGGGTCGACGATATTATCGACCCTGAAAATATTTGAGTTTATTATTCTGCTGCTGGAGCTTCTTCAACAAAGCTTTCTTCAGATACTGGAGATTGGTTTTGTTCACGACCTGAACGTACTGCTTCAGCAACTGCATTTGCATATAATTGAATTGCACGGATTGCGTCATCATTACCAGGAACAATGTAATCAATACCATCTGGATCTGAGTTAGTATCAACAACAGCAATGACTGGAATACCTAAATTGTTAGCTTCTTTGATTGCGATATGTTCATGGTCTGCACCAATAACAAAAATCACATCGGGTAAGCCACCCATATTTTTAATTCCACCCAAGCTATTTTCTAATTTAGCCATTTCACGAGCACGCATAAGTGCTTCTTTCTTGGTTAATTTATCAAATGTACCATCATTAGCTTGTGTTTCTAAATCTTTTAAACGTTTGATTGATTGACGTACTGTTTTCCAGTTAGTCAACATACCACCTAACCAGCGGTGATTAACGTAGTATTGTCCACAGCTTTCAGCTGCTTGTTTAATTGCTTCACTTGCAGCACGTTTTGTACCAACAAATAGAATTTTACCTTTACGCGCAGCAACTTTGTTTAATTCAGCTAATGCTTCATTGAACATTGGTACTGTTTTTTCAAGATTGATGATGTGAACTTTGTTACGAGCACCAAAAATAAATGGTTTCATTTTTGGGTTCCAATAACGAGTTTGGTGTCCAAAGTGTACACCTGCTTGTAACATATCGCGCATTGATACTGTAGTCATGATTTCCTCATTTTTACGTTGGGGTTATGCCTCCACATATCCGCTTTATCCGACCTTATTACTTTAAGTAAAAGGCACCCCGGCAAAGAGTAATGATATGTGTGTGTTATAACGTTAATTAATTATTAAATTTTATGCTGATGTTTCATTATTATTTTCAATAAAAATAATCTGAAATATAGCGCGCGTTTTATACCACATTTAAATTAAGATTACCAGAAGTATTTATTTTTATAGCTGATGAAATATTAGTTTTTTATTAAAGGTTGTGGATTTGGTCTGGAAAAATAACGATATAAGCTAACAAAGTCAATTTATTAGCTTATATTAAAAAAGTTGCATGTTGCTTTAAATCATTAAGCCTTTTTAACAAAACAAGCTTTAAGCATTACTTTCATGCCATCGATTTTACAATCAATTTCGTGATCACCGTCTACTAGACGAATGCCTTTAGCTTTAGCCCCTTTTTTGAGGACGGTTGATGAGCCTTTTAATTTCAAATCTTTGATCAAAATAATATCATCGCCATCAACTAACAAATTGCCATTGCTATCTTTAACTTGTAATTCATCGGTTGTCGAAGTTTCTTGATTTGGATCCCATTCGTGTGCACATTCCGGACAAACATAAAAAGTACCATCGTGATAAGTGTGTTCAGATTGGCAAGCCGGGCAATTAGGTATAGATTCCATAGTTTTTCATTAATCCAAATTAAATAAAATGATGTCCACTATAGCAAAAAAAGACTATTTAGTCATGATATTCAGCTATACCTAATAGTTTTTTATTATTTCGGTTTGACACTACAGATAGCAATGTAATTAAGGTATTTTTTATTTTTTCTAAATGTTTTAAACATTTTGATAAATTGTGGTCGATTTTGTTTATGTAATGCATTACCAACAATTTTGATTGCACCAAAAAATCCTTCATCGGTAATCATACCTCGTGGTGACATTAACGTCATAGCGGCATGTTCTGATTTTATATTGATAAATCCTATAGTTGAAAAAAGATTAATCCATTCATCATGACTCATAGGCTGTGCATTAACATTGATCGCATTATGAATCTGTGCCGTGACGTCTTGAGAGTTTTCTGGATTTACTAACATAATGTCATGCGTTAATAATTTTCCACCTGGTTTTAATACTCGAAAATACTCGCTGAGTAAGCGAGCTTTCGCTTTGTCTGCATACATGGTTAACATCGCTTCATTAATTACAATATCAAAGCTGTTATCAGGGAAAGGTAATTTGGAAGCGTCGGCTTGTTGTATATCGACTAACTGACTAACATTATTTTTTATAACATTTTGTTTGGCTTTCTCTAATGCCATTTTATCCATGTCGATACCAATAATATGGCATTTAAATCGCTTAGCTATTTCGATAGAGGTCGTACCCATATTGCATGCGATCTCTAACACTTGGCTTTGTGGCGTAAATTCTGCTTGTTTAAATAACCATTCCGTAGCTTTCTTTCCCCCTGGGCGTAACCTTGTTTTCCCTAAACGAGCAAGAAATTTATGGCCAGCTTCTTTTTTAATTTGTTCCATTGTCTATCCTTAGTTTAATTAGTCTTTAATGTGATTTCTCTCAACATAATTAATAGCATTTTTGCTGGTATTGGTGCTTCAACAGCATGAGGGATATTAGCTGGCATTTTTACTATCGTTCCTGGTTCAGCTTTAACTGGTTTGCCATCAATAATTAAATTTAATTGCCCTTCTATGACCATAACGATCGCATCAAATGGTGCACTATGTTCAGAGAGCCCTTGTCCTTTATCAAAAGCAAATAAGGTTAAGTTACCACCAGATGTTTTAGCTAATACTCGACTAGCAATACCTTGCTCCGTTTGTTTAATTAATGAAGCTAAATTTAGTTCTTGTGCTGGAGGAATAGTATTATTTGGCATAAGATGCTCCTGTTTTTCAGTAAGTGCAAAACAAAATATAATTGTTATTTTGGTCAAGGCTTATGATATAGGTTATAAGTGGTTAAATTATTATTGTTAAAAAACATTATATTTCATATGGTTATTGATAATTAATAATAAGGCTTTATTTATTGAAATAAGAATTATTATCAATTATATTGAAGTCATTCTAAAGTTATTATTAGGCAATCCCTATGACATTTGTCAAAAATATACCAACTCAAGATGAGATTTTAACTTGGTTAAATAATGTAAAAATGTTTGATGGGCTAACCACTGATGCATTAATACCAATCCTTGAAAATGCTAGTTATATGGAATTTAGTACCGGTGAGCTAATTAGTTATGAAGGTATGCCTTTTTCTGGTTGTTCGTTGGTTCTTGCTGGTAAAGTTGAGGTATTTAGAAATACTTATTTAGGTGAAGAAAAAGTTTTTGGGATTTTTTCGCCTTATGAATTAGTTGCCATTGCTGCAGTGTTTATGCCTCATAATCGCTTTCCCATGACAATTCGAGCAAAAACTAATTGCTCATTATTATTACTTGAAAAAAATAGCGTATTACAAGTTTGTATGAATAATCCTATTGTTATGCAACGCTTGTTAGTGCAATTTAGTACTAAACTATACGAACAAATTAATAACATCGATTGGTTAACATCCAGTTCGGCAGAACAGCGTTTAGCTGCTTATATTTTATCGTTATCTTCGAAACAAGATACAAGTTTTGTGTTACCAATATCACGCAGTCAATTGGCAACTAAGCTCGGTATCCGTTATGAAACGTTAAGCCGACTAATTTCTAGTTGGCGTAAACAAAAAATAATTGAAATTAAATTGAATCAGGTAACAATTTTAAAGAGAACCTATCTTCACCAGCTTACGCTTCCTTCACAACGTTCATTTTAAGTAGCTGTATCTGACAGCATTACTGTCAGATACACTTTTTTAGAAGTGATAAACAAGCCCACTATTGAGATTGAATCCCATAGCTGGGAATAAAGTATTTTCTTGTTTTGATTTTACTACATCATTAGCAACCGAGGCGGTAGCATAATGTTTGTTGGTTAGGTTATCTGCAGTTAAATAAGCCGACCAACCATTAGGATTTTGATAATTAATTTTAAAGCCTAAAGCTACATATTTATCTCGGTATTGAACATTCATATTATTGGCATGATCAACCGGCGTATTAGTTGGGGACCAGTGAATATTTGGGCCAAGTGTCCAGTTATCATATTTATATAAAATTTCTGCAGTAATCGTATTTCTTGGGATGCCGGCAATATAATTACGATTATATTCGCCACCCATAAAACGAAAATCGTTATACGTCCAAGCTAGACGATATTCAATATCGCCAGAAATAAAAACTGAAGGTATTAGTCCTTTTAGGCCTGCTTCTATCCCTTGATGACGTGTTTTGGCGCCATAATTAAATACCCCTATTGCCGTTCCACTTGTGTCGTAAGTGGTAATATATTCATCTTTAATGATGCTTCTATATAAAGCAATATCCCAGTTTAATTCTTGGGTTATCTTACCATTACCACCAATTTCAGCAGTAATGCCTTTTTGACGATTTAATTTGTTAATTTTGGCTTTCATGCCATCGCTAGTAATAATTTCACGAAAGGATGCGGGTTCGTTACTGGTGCTTAAATTGGCATAAAATCGCGTATCATTTGTTTGATTCCAAATTACCCCTAATTTAGGTGACCAAAATGTCCATGTTTGATCAAGGGCGTTTTTATTGTGCCGCGCATCAACCTCTCGTTTGGCATGCGTAATTTTAGTATCTAAATTGAGTTGCCATTCATTGTTGATTTGCCATGAGGAACCAATGGATCCATATACGTTTTCTGCGGTAGCATCATATTTTCCCAGTGAACGTTTATTCATTTTGGTATGACGTCGATTCATCAATAATTGACGATCAAGATTGGTTTTATCCCATGCTAGAGCTGATCGATAGCTAAAATTATCAAAGGTCATATTATAAGTTAATTGACTACCAATAGTGTTACTATCACTTAAAACATAATCGGTTGGTGTAACAAAATTATCATGTGTACGCTGATACCATAAACCTAGCTCAATCGCTTGGTTGTCTAAAGTCCAATTTGCGCGGTTAGCAATACGCCCCTGTTGAACATTACGATGCGGATCTCGCATTTGCACAACTTTAAAAATACTCGTTGGATCACTTTTGCTTTTACGTTGCGATAAAGGTCCTGGAATATCAAAACGTAAATCTGTCCAACTTAACCATGTTCTATTTTCAAAGTTTTCATTACTATAACCAAAGTTAGATCGAACTGTTTTCCGTTGCGAGGTTGAATGATCTCGATAACCATCAAAATGGTCATAAGATAGGCTAATGCGACCATCCATATCATAACCGCTATGACCTAATGCGATTTGCGCGGCTTCTCGACCAAATGCTCCATATTCATAACGAGCACTACCAAGTTCATCTTTTCCTGTGTAGGAGATGAAATTCAATTCTCCCCCTAAACTATTAGCTTGAGGATGGGTATTATTGGCTCCACGGTAAACTGAAATTAACCGAGCTTCACGCATATCTAAGGTACTAATATGGAAATCACCATCAGCATCCGTGATAGGTAGCCCATCTTGTAATAGTAAGACACCTCGTGATAGCGGGGCACTTTGCACTCCGGAACCACGAATGTTTAATCTTGGTTGATCTGTACCGCCAAAAAAGTTTTGAATAATAATTCCAGGTTGATAATCAAGCGCATCTTGTAGTGTGGATAATCTATTTTCCTGTTCTGGAATGATTAAGTTAGTTGCCCCAGCAGTTTGTTTCTGTTTAACTTGTTCCTGCTGAAAAGTCGGAGACAATGAATTTTTTCTATTATCACTATCATTAGGGGTAACAATAATTGTATCATGACTTGTCTCGGCTAATGCATAACCGCTAAACATCATAGGCGAATAGAATAGGGTTAATATACTTATTTGAATAACTTTATTTTTTCTGCACATAACATCTCACTTCTCATTCGATTTAATGATAATGATTATTATTTACACAAAAAACAAGAAACACTATGACATTTGTCAAATATAACAAAAAATAAACAATAAAAGTTTAAGGAATAGATTATCTCAGGCTTTTGTCAATCAAGAATAATAGTATAAATTATTTTTCTTAGTTGCTTTTTCTTAGTTTTGGTAATGCCTTTAGCAGCTATATAGCTGCATCTTCACTGATATCGCCTTTAGCTTGATACCTAGGTCTAAATAGGTTAATTAACCTGTTTAATTCGTTTAGTTAAATATTGAGGACAATAAAAAAGGTGCACAGAGTGCACCTTTTTGGAACTGATAAGAGCATTTAACATGCTCTTTAGTTACGCTTAAATTATTTGATAACTTTAGCAACAACACCAGCACCAACAGTACGACCACCTTCACGGATAGCGAAACGTAAACCGTCTGCCATTGCGATTGGGTGAATTAATGATACTGTCATTTTGATGTTATCACCTGGCATTACCATTT
>NZ_NASD01000050.1 GCF_002142155.1 Gilliamella apis
ATTCCTTTCTTTAGCATTAATTATTTTCGAGGTAATATCGTTTTTACACACCTAAGTAGTATACTTACCATCGGTATTTAACTTTCTAGTAATTACTGAAAAATTTAGATTGTAATTGTTATTGGTTTATTTTGTCTCCTATATCACTTAAACCAGCCACGTTAGTGGAACAGAATGAAAAAACATAAATACTAAAAAATATCATTTTTCGCATTTTATTGTCCTATCCCTGTTTTATGGTTTATTTGAGTGGTTTTCCCTTCTTTTATTTTAGTTTTAATCGTTTGATATGTTTAATTTTCTAATGAGGTTTGACCACTTTCAGTTCTAAATCCACAGCCTGATAATAAAAATCCAGCTAATATAATGTTAATTAATAATTTATTCATTTCGTTTCCTAATTTTTAAGGCATAAACGAAGCTATGATGCCATCAATAATGACTAACTAAAAATTGCAAATAATTTCAGCAATTTTTCAGTATATAATACTGTTTTAGCAAATTTTAGTTTCTCTTTTCTGTTTGTTAAAAATATGATTATTTAAGGTTATTTTATAAATAACATTACCATGATATTAATTACTATTGAGAAAATTCCAGCAATCAATGATAGCCCACACATCATTGAACCGTGTTTGGTATAAGTTCCTCCTTTAAGCATTGCGAAAATACTCATAAAAACAGCAATAATAGCTAGAAAAGCACCAATACCCCCAAACATCATGTAACTTATGATGCTGAAAAAAAGTGCTCCTGCAGCAATCATGGCTCCAGTTTTTGCTTTTTGTTTTCTTAGTTCTGCTTGTAAATCTTTTTGTGCTTCTCTGTTGTAAAATTCTTTTTGTAATGTTTCAAGATCTTTATCTTGTTTATTCTGTTCCATTTCCTACTCCATAAATTTATTTAAAATTTTAAGTTAATAAAAAGTTATCAAATTATATTACGATCGGTTTCACAGATCAATAAAATATATTACAATAGTTGGTCTGT
>NZ_NASD01000051.1 GCF_002142155.1 Gilliamella apis
CGATTCTACCTGGATTAACTGAATTCCATTGCGAGCGTGTAACAACAGGACCAGTTAGGGTGACTCGAATGCTGTAGTAGTTGTTGTAGTGGTGGCCTGGTGAATCGGTCATCGTCGCCGTAATACCACCATGAGAAACCGGAGCCCAAGATAAGGCCTGAGCATTACTACCCCCAATAGCCAAATCAAAATACATATTATGAGCACCAGTAGTCGGGAAGTTTAAACCATAAGACGATGGTGTAACTGACTGTGGTAGAAAACCCTTAAACCGTTCCCAAACGGTATTAGAAATCCCTTCTATAGGTGAGTAGTTAGGTTCTGCATAACAAATCTTTGGCGTCGTTTCCTTAGGATTAATATAATAAGTGGCATTACCTGGATTAAAACGACTTTCATTAGGTACCCCATAACGTGTTGTTAATGTACCGTAAGTATTAGATAAGGTTAATCTATATGGCGCTCCACAAATAGTCAGTACTTCATTACGGGCAACAACTCGATGATTAAATTTATCTTCAATGAATAAATTTAAACTACCAGTAGCGGTGACGCCACTAACGCCCTGACCATCACCATCATCATCTCCCCAATAATTATTGGGCGGACCAATAACTGAACTTAATGCAATAGAATCAGTATCCGTTGGTATTAACATACCAATATCATTAAAACTCTGACCAGCAACAGGTAACTCGATAGGATTGTCTAAACTTGAATCATTGGTTGTCGGAGTAAATGTTCTTCCATCTGAAAGCGATATCCTGAGTAGCGCTTCAGTATTTGTGACCCGAGTTCGACCTCCATCAAAGGTTAAATATGGGGCTGAGCCATAAATAATATTGGTCGTTTTAGTGGTTAATGCATAGTTAGAAAAAGAGATAGACTGTAAAACAACCACGGTTAATACCAAAACCATCGGCCGAGATAAACAGACTAAACCAAGAAATTTTGAAAAATTTTGC
>NZ_NASD01000052.1 GCF_002142155.1 Gilliamella apis
ATATTAGTAGTTCCATCATTATATCTTTTACGCCAAAAGCGATTACATAAACTCTTAAAATATTCTTTATATTCATTTGTAATATATAAAACCAAATGATAATGGTAATTACCATGTTTATTTTTTTCTAAAAAACCTAAGATATGAATCTTGTTCATTTGTTTTATCTTTTCTTTGCTACATCTAAAAATTCTTGAAACTATGTTATTTAACCAATCTTGGAGTGCTTTATATATACTCTCTTTATTGTGAACATTATTCGATGCTAAAGTAACAAACAAACAATTACCTTGACCATGAGACAATATAAAATTTTGTACCCATTCCTTAATATCTTCATAACTTTGTTTTCTTTTATTTTTGTTTTTTTCTAATTCCTCTATTACAGTCAATTTAAAACTCTCCTATACAATTTTCTACTTTATTTTAGGCAATACTCAACTATTGCTTATAAGTTAGACTTAAAGCACAAAATAAAGAGAATTAAAATTAGTAATAATGCATTTCGGACTTTAGTTAGCGACCTTCGCATAACGTATCAGAAATACTTATTTTTTTAGAAAGGTAATTGATAATATCAATGGTAATATCACTTGCAGTTAATTTTATGTACGATATTTAATGCCAAGAGATATTCATAATGTAGGACTAAATTTAAAATGTAATCAAATCACTCATTCTATGAAAATTAGAATTATTATATATTTATTTATAATATTATTTTTTCTCAACCCAGTTACAAACATCATCAGACGAATAGCGCACTGTACGTTCTGATATTTGAATTTTAGGTGGAAAATCATTTTTGCTAATTAATCTATAAGCGCTTGAGCGAGATATATTTAATAGTTCACACACTTCATTTAATTTTAAAAGTTTCATTTTTTTCCTTATAAATTATATTTAATAAAAG
>NZ_NASD01000053.1 GCF_002142155.1 Gilliamella apis
TGAAGGTACATTAAAAACACGTTATGGTGTGCCTAATGAAAGTCGTTTTACGGCAGGTTATGCCACTTATTATATTAAACCTAATCAAACGCAAGCGGTTTGTTATGCAAGACCTAACTTATTTGATTATTTGAATTCTGCTGGCGAATGGAAACGTGGTAAGGGTTTTATAACACAGTCATTTACGCCGTCGTCTTATGGTTCAAACTTCCCGACTACTGGTGCTCATAATTTGTATTTTGATTTAGATATTAGTGGTAGTAATCAGGCCTTATCTTGGGCGCCGGTTTCTCATGAAGGTATTACGGCGACGATGAGCAATTCAACAAGTACCCGCGTTCGAGTCACCCTAACGGGTCCTGTTGCTACATCGTTATCAGCTAATCCAGGTAGAATCGACAGACCATCTTTACCCCAGGTATTTGAGTTAGTCGGTCGTGATAGCAGTGGTAATGCGGTGGTCAAATATGGATTTGTGTTAAAGCAGTGGTTTGTTAATAGTGGTCCTGGTAAAGTTAACCAGACTTGGATATCATCTTGGTGTAATAGTTTGGGATATCGTCTCCCAAAGGTCAAGGATTTAACTAATGCGAGGAATTCTTATTGTCCGGAGGGAAGAGATTGTCAAGGTGCA
>NZ_NASD01000054.1 GCF_002142155.1 Gilliamella apis
AAACGCAAAATACCTTCTAAAAACGATTATAAAATTGTCAAAATCAAAAGCCTAATCTGCAAATTATTAATATTAAAAATGGTGATTTTTTAAGAGGGGATAAAGGGGATATTATTTCTAATAAACAGCAAATAACCGATGCTGTTTTCGGGCTAGCAGTATTCATCTTTACAAAAGTTAACAATTAAACCATCAAAAAAAGTTGCATGGTTTTTTGCAATCACTATACTTTTATAGCATATTTATACGAATGGATAAATTTTATGCCGTTAGGCTTAAAATTTTAAATAAATCATAAAATTGGATTGACAAGGATATCTGATATGGATTATAATTTTCAACACGCAACACGCAACACGCAACCTGCCCAACCTATAATTTCACCTCTCTAAAGTTAAGCTCATACCGTTTATTATTTCACCGCAGTTTATTATTTCGACAATTTCCAAAATTTCCGAAATTCCGGCAAAATTTTTCAAAATTTCTTGGTTTAGTCTGTTTATCTCGGCCGATGGTTTTGGTATTAACCGTGGTTGTTTTACAGTCTATCTCTTTTTCTAACTATGCATTAACCACTAAAACGACCAATATC
>NZ_NASD01000006.1 GCF_002142155.1 Gilliamella apis
CGCTTTATCTATAAATTATTTATCATTACTAAAACTGTGGAATAATAAAAAAAGTTAATTAAAAATCTAAATTATTAAATAAAACAATAACTCCTAAATAGTTATTGATAATCATTATCAATAATATATTATTTACTTCACGTAAAATTCATTTATGCAGTACTGGTATAATAAAAAACCCAAGGAATAATGATGAAAATCAATAAGTTGTTAGGATTAATAATTGTCAGCAGTTTATTATTTGGCTGTGCTAAAGAATCTTCCAGAACAATCGAATCGCCAACAGTAAATAGCTATCATTCAAATTATAATGGTGTTAAAACCAATATTGCTGTAGGTAAATTTGAAAATCGTTCAAATTATCAAAATGGTATTTTCTCTGATGGAGTTGATAAACTAGGTAATCAATCAAAAACATTGCTTATTAGTCATTTACAACAAACCAATCATTTTAATGTTCTAGATAGAACTAACATGCAAGAAATAGCAAATGAAGCTAAATATAGAAAACAGAAGCAAAATGTGATCGGTGCAAATTACATTATTTCTGGTGATGTAACAGAGTTCGGACGAAAAGAAGTCGGTGATCATCAACTATGGGGAATCCTCGGCAAAGGTAAGGAACAAATTGCTTATGCTAAAGTAAGTCTGAACATAATTGATATCCGAACATCTCAAGTAGCTTACTCAGTACAAGGATCCGGTGAATATAGCCTATCCAATCGAGAAGTTGTTGGATTTGGCGGCAAAGCAAGTTATGACTCTACTTTAAATGGCAAAGTATTAGATTTGGCTATTAGAGAAGCAATTAATAATTTAGTCAGAGGCATAGATAACGGCGACTGGAAACCTAATACCAAATAAAATGAACGTTAATGACATAAGGATCATAACAATGTTAAAAAAACAATACTTTATATATTTATTGTTCGCAGGAATGTTATTTGTATTAAATGGTTGTCAATCATCTAATACTATTTATTACTGGGGTGACTATCAAGAAGTACTTTATAACTATAATCAATCAGATAAAAACAACTACACTCAACAGATTCAAGATTTAGAAAAAACTATAGAAAAAGCTAAATCAACTAATAAATCTGTACCACCAGGATTACATGCTCATTTAGGTTTGTTATATGCAACCGCTGGTGATAAAAATAAAGCTTTTGAACAATTTGAAAAGGAAAAAACTCTTTTCCCTGAATCAAAACACTTTATTGATTTTATTGAAAGAAAATATCAAGGGAAATAATCAATGAATAATAAATTTATTGCTCTACTAGGAACATTTCTGGGTCTCTTTATGTTGGCAGGATGTACAGTAAATAAAGAAAGTTATGACTATACAGCATTTAAAGAAAGTAAACCTGCTTCAATTTTAGTTTTACTACCTGTTAACCACTCAAATGAAATCAATGCGAGTTATGGGGTTTTATCTCAAGTAACCTTACCTTTAGCTGAAGCTGGTTATTATGTTTTCCCAGTTATGTTTACTGATGAAGTATTTAAACAAAATGGCTTAACGGTAGCTAACGAAATTCACGCAGTTAGTTTATCTAAATTACAACAGACCTTTGATCCTGATGCAGTTTTATATATTAATGTGCAAAATTATGGAACTAATTATCAAGTGATCCAAAGTGATACACGTGTAACATTAGAAGCAAAACTACTCGATGCTCGAACTGGAAAAGTTATTTGGACAGGTAGTGCTACAGCTTCTAGTCTAGAAAACCAACAATCAAATAATAGTTTATTAGGTATGTTAATTTCTGCTGCTATCACTCAAATAAGTGATACTGTTACGGATCGAAGTGTAGCAATCTCAAGCGTCGCAGCTGCTCGTTTATTTACACCAAACCCGGTAAAAAGTAACGGGATTTTATATGGTCCTTATGCTAAACAAAAATAACTGATCTGATAATTTCTTTATAAAAGAGCGGTAATAATTACCGCTTTTTCATTGATATAATTACACATATCATTATTACCTTTTTTAACCATACTCATCATCTTACAGAATCATTTATTCATCTTTTGTTTAGACACTAAAGACAACACTGTTTAGCTAATAATGGCTATATAAAAAAGTTCAAGAACCGGGATTGGTATACTCAAAAAGGGGCAAAAATTAAGAATGGATTGTTTGATTTAATTAGTCAAATGATTATAAGAGCATCCTAATAAATTAGTCATTACTAATTTTATTATTTTAAAAATGATCTAAATATAAATGTCTTTATAAATCAATAATTATGTTAATAACATACTTACATTAATTACAAAATTAGTTAGATAACTTTCTTAATCTTCTGATTTATATCTACCTAACTATACTGCTTATGTAATATAAAAAAACATAAAGAGGTTTAGTTATGAGCATACTTCAAGATATAAAAGAAAATAAGATGTATATAGGTTCACTCCCCCTTCCTATATTTTTAGTTTGTTCCATTATAGTTATTATTGCCGCCCAACTGGACATGCTACCAAGAACATTAATTGGTGGTTTTGCCGTAATATTACCTTTAGGTTGGTTTTTGGGAACTGTAGGACAAAATATTCCATTTTTCAAAAAGTTTGGGGCCCCTGCTATTCTGTCATTAATTGTTCCTTCATTATTAGTTTACTATGGTGTATTTGATGAAAATACCCTATCGGCGACCAAAATGTTAATGAAAGAATCTAACTTCCTGCTCTTTTATATCGCCAGTTTAGTATGTGGTAGTATTCTTGGTATGCATCGAGTCATTTTAGTTCAAGGCTTTATTCGCATGATGATCCCGATGTTATTAGGAATGTGTTTAGCGGCACTAGTTGGTGTAGCTGTCGCTGTAGCTTTTGGTGATACTTGGGAACACGCCTTTTTCTATACCGTTTCGCCAGTAATGGCAGGAGGAATTGGTGAAGGTGTTTTACAACTTTCTAATGCTTATAGCAATATCCTAAATCAAGATTATGATAGTTTCGTTAGTGCATTAATTCCTGCTACAGTAGTCGGTAACTTTTTTGCAATTACCTTTACAGCCGTTATGAGCCGAATAGGTGAAGTTAAACCTCATTTAAGTGGTCATGGTCAATTGGTCAAAATTGAGTTTGATGGTTTAGCTGAAGCATTAAAAGATGATAAAACCCCACTTGATGCTCGCTCAATGAGTGGTGCAGTAATGATTTTAGCCACTTTATTCATTTTTGGAATGATTCTAGAAAAAATGATTCATTTCCCTGGCCCTGTTTTAATGATTATTGCTACTGCGGTAGTTAAATATTTCCGTTTATTACCAGAAAGTGTAGAGCGTGGTAGCCAACAATGGTACAAATTTATTTCGGGTAATTTTACTTTCCCATTAATGGCTGGATTAGGTCTGCTTTATATTGATTTAGCCAGTGTAGTTAATGTATTAACTATCCCATATTTCATTACTATTATCGCGATTGTATTCACTGTTTCAATGACAGGATTTGTCTGTAGCTTCTTCTTAAAAATGTATCCTGTTGAAGCATCAATTATTTCGTCTTGCCAAAGCGGTATGGGCGGGACTGGTGATGTAGCCATACTTTCTACAGCAAATAGAATGAACTTAATGCCTTTTGCTCAGGTCGCAACAAGATTAGGAGGGGCTTTGATGGTGATATGTACCACAGCACTAATGCGTTATTTACATATGTAATTTTATATAACTTAAAGAATTAATTAATAAATTTATAAACAGTTTGAGATGAATTATTGCATTAATTTAATCTTACAAAATATCTAACATAGATTTAATATATTTAAAAAGGTAAATATTATGACAACAGTACAAGAAAAAGCGCTAGCAATCAGTAAGCAAATGCATGGCAAATTTGAAACACATTCTAAAGTGCCCGTTAATTCAATGGCAGATCTTAGTGTTGCTTATACACCTGGGGTTGCCGCAGTGTGTACTGAAATAGCTAAAAATCCTGAATCAGTTTACGAATATACCAGTAAACGTAATTTAGTAGCTGTTATTACTGATGGTTCAGCAGTATTAGGTTTAGGAAATATTGGACCAGAAGCAGCTATTCCGGTAATGGAAGGCAAAGCAATTTTATTCAAACAATTTGCTAATGTTGATGCAATACCTCTATCAATTAATACTCAAGATCCAGATGAGTTAGTGAAACATATTGCTGCGTTGGCTCCTTCATTTGGTGGAATAAATCTTGAAGATATTAGTGCGCCAAGATGTTTTGAAATTGAAAAAAGATTACAAGAAATTTTAGATATTCCTGTGTTCCATGATGATCAGCATGGCACAGCAATTGTGGTACTAGCAGCACTATATAATGCCTTAAAAGTTGCTGGCAAATCGATAGAATCAGCCAAAGTTGTGATTAATGGCGGAGGAGCAGCTGGTTTAGCAATCGCCGATATGTTATTAGCTGCTGGAGTCTCCGATCTTAAAATTGTCGATAAAATTGGTATATTATCTGAAGATGACACTTCGTTACCACCCCATCATTTAGCAATGGCGAAAAGAACCAATAAATCTAAACAAAAAGGTACATTAGAAGATGCAGTTAAAGGTGCTGATGTATTCATTGGTGTATCGGCACCGGGAGTACTAAAAGCTGAATGGGTTAAAACGATGGCCGAAAAATCGATTATTTTTGCTATGGCAAACCCTACACCAGAAATATTCCCTGATGAAGCCAAAGCCGCAGGTGCTTATATTGTTGGAACTGGGCGTAGTGATTATCCAAATCAAATCAATAACGTGTTAGCATTCCCAGGTATATTCAGAGGAGCCTTAGATGCTAGAGCAAAAAATATTACATTAGCTATGCAACTTGCTGCAGCCAAAGGATTAGCGGATATCATTACACCAGAAAAACTTTCAGTTGATTGCATATTACCTAACGCTTTCGAACCTAATGTAGCGAAAGTTGTTGCCGAAAGTGTCAAAAATGCAGCAAAACTGTAATGATAACTTGAAAATAAATTAGATTAACTAAAAAAACCTACTAATAAATTTATTAGTAGGTTTTGCCTGTTAATCAGTTAATATAGTTAGACGTTTATTTTTTATATATTAAATGATAATGAGATACCTATTTAACAAATTACCATTGAAAGTTAAGTTAATAAGCCTAATTTGTTTGGTTTTTATACTCTCAGTTATTGCACAAAACATCTATATTATTCATGTAGTCAATAACGAATATCTTATTAATTCTCGACAACGTGTAGAAAATATTGCCAGTATTATCTCAACTTCTCAGACGATCATTGATAAAATACAAAACCCTACTTTACAAAATATCGCCGCCATTCAGGCAACTACAGAACAAACTAGAGCTCTGACTCAAATCGATTTTATTGTTATATTCAATATGCAAGGTGTTAGATATTCACATCCAGATAAAAATAAAATCGGCCAAACTATAGTCGGAGGAGATGAACAACGAGCGTTAAATGGTGAGTCCTATACTTCAATCGCAAAGGGTACGTTAGGGGATTCTGTTCGAGCATTTAAACCAATCATGAATGAAAAACATCAACAAATTGGTGCCGTTTTGGTTGGCCAAACGTTGCAGAAAATTAATCATTTAGCATCGAGAACAAGCCAACCGATTTGGTTATCCTTATTTGCCTCGTTAACTATCGCTATTATTTTAGCCTACTTGTTATCCCATAATATAAAAAAGATCCTATATGGTCTTGAACCAATTCAAATGGCTCAGTTATTTGCAGAACGAAATGCAATTATTAGAACAGTAAAAGAAGGGATTGTTGTTATCAATCGAAACGGTTTAATAACTCAAATTAATGATGAAGCGATTAGAATTTTACGTATAGATGATGATAAAGAAAATATTATTGGCTTACCTATTAAGAATTTCATTCCTAATACTCGCCTACATGAAGTGATGATGAGTGGCAATGCTGAATATGATTGTGAACAAAATATCAATGGAGTGGTAATACTCACCAATCGAACGCCTTTATTTGTTAATGATGCTTTAGTCGGGGCCATTGCCTCATTTAGAGATATGACAGAGGTTCGTAAATTGGCAGAAAATTTAACTGGAGTAAATCGATACGCCGATGCCTTACGTTCACAATCACATGAATTCAATAACAAACTACATGTTATTTATGGTTTAGCTTTCAATGATAATAAACAAGAATTAATGGACTACCTTGAACAAATTATTGGCAACCAACAAGCTGAATCAAAACTTGTTAGTCAATATATAAAAGATCCAATTATAGCTGGTTTTTTAAATAGTAAGTTTAGCCGAGCCCGTGAATTAAATGTTACCTTAGAGTTCAATATTGATGGTGTTTTAGCCCCCATAACAGACACTTCTGTTATTCATAGTTTAGTCACAATACTTGGTAATTTAATTGATAATGGTTTAGATGCTGTACAGTTTTTAGATGATAAACAAATAAAAGTTAGTTTAGTCATAGATAACTCTAATTTTGAAATAGAAATTAATGACAACGGCGAAGGTATTTCAGAAAAAGATATTCAATATATTTTTCAAAAAGGTTATTCGACTAAAGGTGATAACCGTGGCTTTGGACTCTATTTAGTATTGGCTAGTATTGACGAATTAGATGGGCATATACAATTATGTGATCTTAATAATAAAAAAGGGACTTGTTTTAAGGTACTATTACCACTAAAAGAGATATATAGGAATAAATAAGAAAATGGTAGAAGTTTTAATCGTTGAAGATGATCCAATGGTGGCTCAATTAAATAAAAAATATTTACAAATGTTACCTGGTTTCAATTTGGCATCTGTTGTTAGTAATGGAGAACAAGCATTACATTTTATTCATGATAACCACATTGACCTGTTACTGCTTGATGTATTTATGCCAAAATTAAATGGTCTTGAACTATTAAAATACATTCGCATTAGTTATCCCAAAATAGATATCATAATGGTAACAGCTGCATGTAATACCAACGACATTCAGACAGCATTACGTTTAGGAGTCATTGATTACATAGTTAAACCCTTTACTTTTCAACGATTTCGCACAGCCTTAATCTCCTATCAAGAACGTGTTCGATTGTTATCATCATCAGAAATACTAAATCAAGATCAATTAGATGATCGGATTTTTACCAAACACGTTAATCCCTCAACTAGGTTACCTAAAGGTATCGATTCACAAACATTACAATCAGTGCGAGAGGTGGTCGCTAATTATCAGCAAGATTTTTCAATGAGTGATATTGTTGAATTAATTTCACTATCTAGAATATCAGTTAAGAAATATCTGGATTACTTAGAAGAACAGGGAGAGATAGAAAGTCATTTGACTTACTTACCAATTGGTCGCCCAGTAAAGCGTTATATTTATCAAAAATAGATCCGATGCACTTTAATTTTTTTCTTACTATTTAATAAATTAGTTATTAAAAAATAAATAAAACTATTTATCCATAGTAATTTCATCTAAAGATAAACTAAAACTTGGCACAAATATATCTAAAAAGTAATCCATTTCAGGACTGTTTCGTTCTGATAATGTTTTTTTCAAACGTTGCTCAGCTAACTTAAATTCATTATTGCCGGCGCTAAGTTCTTCAATGGTTTTAAGGTATGCACATAAAGCATCTGCTTGTTTTACGATACTTTTTTCAGACTCATCATAATAATCATCATCAATTAATGATCTAAAATCGTCTTGCAACTCTTTAGGCAACATATTAATAAGTTTATTTTGAGCTATTTTTTCAATTTTTTTATATTCAGATGTAATTTGCGGATTATAATATTTAGTTGGTGTTGGTAAGTCACCAGTCAGTACTTCTGATGCATCATGGTACATCGCTAATAATGCGATTCGCTCAGGATTAACATTGCCATTAAATCTTTTATTCTTAATGACTGCTAAAGCATGTGCAACAAAAGCAACTTGTAGACTATGCTCAGATACATTCTCTGTTCTCACATTTCGCATTAAAGGCCAGCGATTAATTAATTTCAAACGTGATAAATGAGCAAAGAAATGGCTATTATTCATGTTAATATCTCATAATTATAAAAATAAAAAACGCTTCCACTTCGGAAGCGTTAATAAAGCAATTATTCTCGTTTAAGGATTTATGCTAGAACAAGTTGTCTAGTACCTAAAGCAACAGGAACACTTTGCTCTTCAGTAAATGTCACATATTCCCAAGCATCTTGTTTCGCCAATAAAGCTTGCAATAGTTGGTTATTTAATGCATGACCTGATTTATAGCAAACGACTTCACCAATCATATTGTGACCACTCATATATAAGTCACCAATGGTATCAAGCATCTTATGACGTACAAATTCGTCTTCAAAACGAAGACCGTCTTCATTAAGAACTTTATAATCGTCAACAACAATCGCGCAATCTAAACTACCACCTAAACATAATCCTTTGGATTGTAGAGCTTCGATATCTCGCATAAAGCCAAAAGTTCTTGCACGACTAATTTGGCGAATAAAAGATTCAGAAGAAAAATCTAGTTGGTAACGTTGCGAACTACTATCAATAGCCGGATGACGAAAATCAATAGTAAAATCTAAACGGAAACCACTATATGGTCGCACTTCTGCCCACTTATCACCATTTTCAACACGAACAGTTTCTTTTACTCGTAAGAACTTTTTCAACGCATTTTGTTCAGCAATTCCAGCATCTAGTAATAAATAGATAAACGGACTTGCACTACCATCCATAATTGGAATTTCCGGAGCATTTACTTCAATAATAATATTATCGATACCAAGTCCAGCTAATGCTGAATTAATATGTTCGACAGTTGAAATACGAACATTATCTTCATTAACCAAACAGGTACAAAGCATTGTATCTCGCACTGATTTTGCATCCACTGGGAAATCAACATATGGATTTAAATCTGTACGACGATAAATAACACCTGTATTTTCCGGTGCAGGACGTAATGTCAAAGTAACTTTTTTACCAGTATGTAAACCGACACCAGTTGCTTGAATTGTCTTTTTTAATGTTCTTTGTTTCACTTCGCACCTACTTTTTTATTTGTTACTATGCCATTAGACAATAATAAATCAAATAAGTTCAATATTAATTAGCCTGCTTACGAATAAACGCAGGAATATCTAAAATTTTACGCTCTTCAATAGGAGACACATCAGGTTCATTCACAACCTTAGATATTGATGATTCTTCTTGTTGTAACGGCAAATGACTTGTTTGCCCAAACAACGAGCCGTGATGAGCAGCAGGTTTAGTTATCTTAACTTCTGGACGTTTATCCATTCCAATACCTGTAGCAACCACAGTCACTCTAATCTCATCTGACATATCTGGGTCAAAAGTCGTACCCACAACAACAGTAGCATTATCAGATGCAAACGCTCTTACGGTGCTACCTACTGTTTCGAACTCTTCAAGACCAAGGTCAAGACCTGCTGTAACATTAACTAATACGCCACGAGCACCTGATAAATCAATATCTTCAAGTAAAGGACTTGAAATCGCCATTTCAGCTGCTTCTTCAGCTCGATTATCACCAGTTGCACGACCAGAACCCATCATCGCATAGCCCATCTCAGACATTACAGTTCGAACATCAGCAAAGTCAACATTGATGTGACCAGGTTTGGTAATTAGTTCGGCGATACCTTGCACTGCACCTTTTAATACACCATTTGCTGCAGCAAAAGCATCTAATAATTTAACGCCACGTCCTAAAACTTTTAATAATTTATCATTTGGAATTGTGATAAGTGAATCAACATGTTTAGCTAATTCAGCAATACCTTGCTCAGCAAAAGCCATGCGTTTTTTACCTTCAAATCCAAAAGGTTTTGTAACTACAGCTACAGTTAAAATACCTAATTCTTTCGCAATTTCAGCAACAACTGGTGCAGCACCAGTACCTGTTCCGCCACCCATTCCGGCTGCAATGAAGACCATATCGGCACCTTCAATCGCACTACGAATAACATCACGATCCTCTTCTGCTGAATTTCTGCCAACTTCTGGATTAGCACCAGCACCAAGTCCTTTGGTAACATTATTTCCGATTTGGATAGTTTGACCAACTTTTATTCTTTTCAATGCTTGTGCATCAGTATTTGCTGCAAAAAACTCAACGCCTTCAATATGTTCAGCAATCATATGCTCAACAGCATTACCGCCGCCGCCACCGACACCAATAACTTTAATGACAGCTGCTGGCTCATCATCCGCAACCATAGGCTCAAACATAACTTATCTCCAAATTTACGATCTAAGGACATTGTACAGATAACCAGCTACAATGTCTACGAAGTTATTAAATATATTAGCTAAAATTCTTTTTTGAACCAACCGGTCAAACGTTTAGCTATCCCTTTTAATGATGATTTATTACTGTCTTTAGCATCATCATGTAATAAACTTTGTTTGCCATAATGCAATAACCCTACAGTTGTTGAACAATATGGTTTTTGTACATAATCAGTTAATCCTGAAATATTTAAAGGCTGACCAATACGTACTTGATTTTGAAACACTTTCTCAGCACATTCAACCATACCTTTAATTTGAGCAGCGCCGCCTGTTAACACAATCCCTGCTGCCAATTGATATTTAACATTTTGTCTTTTAAGCTCGTCTTGTAATACTAATAGCTCTTTTTGAACTAACGATAAAAGCTCTGAATAACGAGGTTCAATGACATCAGCTAATGTTTGTCGCTGTAATGAACGAGACGGACGTCCACCTACACTTGGAACATCAATAACTTCATCTTTACCGACTAGTGAACCAACAGCACATCCATAACGAATTTTAATATTTTCTGCATCCATTGGTGGTGCGCCAAATGCGTAAGCAATATCACTGGTAACAACATTACCAGCATAAGGAATAACCACAGAATGACGTAAAGCTCCACCAGTATAAACTGAGACATCCATTGTTCCGCCACCAATATCTATGACGCAAACACCTAACTCTTTTTCATCATCAGTTAATACAGCATAACTCGATGCCAAACCAGAAAAAATAAGCTGATCAACTTTCAATCCACAACGCTCTACTGCTTTAACTATATTTCTCGCCATATCATTATGACAGGTGATCAAATGAACTTTCGCTTTCATTCTTACACCAGATAATCCAATTGGGTTTTTAATACCTTCTTGTAGATCAATAGAATACTCTTGGGCAATAACATGTAAAATTCTGTGTTCATCTAAAATACGTACAGATTTAGCAGTATGAACAACATTTTCAACATCTTCTGCTGTCACTTCTTCATCTGCAATCGGCACCATTCCAATTTCATTCTGACAACGAATATGTTTACCTGACAGGCTTAAATAAACAGAAGATATTTGGCAATCAGCCATTAATTCAGCTTGATCAACGGCTCGTTGGATTGATTTAACCACTGATTCAAGATCGTTCACACCACCTTTATCAACACCTTTTGATGGACAATGGCCAACACCAATAATATTGACAATACCATCAGGAAGAACTTCACCAACGAGGGCAAGAACTTTCGAGGTGCCAACTTCAAGTCCAACAACCAATTTTTTCTCTGTTGCTTTCATACTTCAGCCTTTATTTATTCCTTATTGAGAGATTTTTTCTCGTTGCACTGAAATACCATTTTCATAACGTAAATCAGCAGCCGTTATTTTTTCACCATCAGGTATTCTTGACTGAATTTCTGGAAATAATTTGATAAATTGTTGATAACGTTGTTCTATTTTTTCGCTACCTAATATCAATTTTATTTCCTCATTTTCAGAACACAAATCAACTTTACATTGCTTTACCATTAATTGCCATGCATTACGTTCATCCGATATTGCTGCCTGAATTATCAAAGTAGACTTATTGTTAGCCCATTTTTTAGAGAGTTCCTCTAATCTAAAATAAGTTTCTAACATTGACTTGGCTTTACCTTCAGGGCTATAAAGCCTTGGCAATGATAAATCGTTCAAACGATCCAATGGCACACTAAAAGTATTGCCATTTTTATCAAGTAAATATAAATCATTCCAGTAAAATGCAGGTTTATATTCTTCAATGTTTACAATCAATCTGTCGGGCCATTGTTTACGAACACTTGCTTGTTTTACCCAAGGATATCGCATAATTTCTTGCTGAATATCATCCACATCTTGTCCAATATAGGTATTTGGCAAACCTAATCCTAGAATTGCTTGTCTAAGATCATCTTCAGTCGTATAAGTATAATCACCACTTAAGGTCAATTGTGATAATACCATCTGATCGGGATCTTCCATCCAGTCTCGAATAGAATTGACGACCCATCCACAAATAACAACTATTACTACTAAGAACAAAAAACCTAACATTTGTTCTGCATTGCGAAAAACAAGCAACTTTCTTTTATTCTGGTTTTGATGTTTATGCGCTGCTTGTCGGACTTTTTTCATAAAAATAAAGCCAATTATATGGTTGCTAATTGTAAAATACGTTTAACCAATTCACTAAATGACCAGCCATATTCTTTTGCCGCCATTGGTACCAAGCTGTGATCTGTCATTCCAGGGGCAGTATTTACCTCAAGTAAATATGGCTTTTCATTTTCATCAAACATAATATCGACTCTTCCCCAACCTCTACATTCTACAGCTTTATAAGCATCTAGAGCTAACTTACGAATTTCTTGTTCTTTAGCATCACTTAATCCACTAGGGCAAAAATATTGGGTTTTATCTGACAAATACTTTGCATCATAATCATAAAAATTGGTAGCAGGTTTAATGTAAATTGCAGGTAAAACATCTTCACCAACAATAGCTACAGTAAACTCTGGTCCAGCTAAAAATGACTCGATCATCACGGTATTATCATATTTAAAGGCAATATCAACAGCCGCTTTTAATTCGTCTGCTTGATTAACTCTGGACATACCGACACTTGAACCTTCATGGCTAGGTTTAACAAACAATGGTAAGCCAAGTTTTTTAATAATATTATCAACATCAATTGATTGTGATTTATCAACCATTACATAATCAGCAACAGGTAAACCAAGAGATTTCCACACTAGTTTGGTTTTTAACTTATCCATAGTTAATGCTGACGATAAAACATCACTTCCGGTATAAGGAATATTTTGATAAGTTAAAATGGCTTGAGTAATACCATCTTCACCACCACGCCCATGCAAAATAATAAATGCTTTTGAAAAACCATCTTGTTTTAAATTAGTTATACAATACTCTTTTGTATCAACAAGATGGGCATCAATACCATTTTCTTTTAATCCTGCTAGAACAGCTTGTCCTGATTTTAGTGATACTTCACGTTCAGCAGAGGTTCCACCATACAATACAGCAACTTTATCAACCATTATTATAAAACCCCTTTTGAAAATAATTGACTACCAGCTAATTGACGGGCAATCCGACCAACACTACCAGCGCCTTGTGTTAATAACAAATCTCCGCCTTGTAATATTTCTTTCATAATTTCCGGTACCAGATCTAAATCTGAAACATAAATTGGATCCACTTTTCCTCGATTACGAATTGAACGACAAAGTGAACGACTATCAGCACCAGCAATAGGTTGTTCTCCTGCAGAATAAACATCTAACATAACTAATGCATCAACTTGAGAAAGTACTTGGGCAAAATCATCAAATAGATCTCTAGTTCTCGTATATCTATGTGGTTGAAATAACATAACTAAACGCCGATCTGGCCAACCATTTCTAGCCGCCTGAATTGTAGCATTGACTTCACTAGGATGATGCCCATAATCATCAACCATCATTATATCTTTATCATTGCCGTAAGGGAAAATACCTAGAAGATCAAAACGTCGACTAGTACCAGCAAATTTAGCCAGCGCACGTACAATTGAATCATCATCAATACCATCCTCTGTTGCTGCAATAATCGCTGCTGCGGAATTTAAAGCATTATGTTTACCTGGTGCATTTAATTCAATTTGTAAATCATCTCTATCTGGACGGCAAACTGTATAATAACTAACACCTCTTTCTTGGCGATAATTTTTAATCACAACATCGGCTTCTTCGCTAAACCCATAGGTTATAATTTTACGGCCAACAACCGGTAATAACTCGCGATTAATCGGATCGTCATAACACATAACGGCTAAACCATAAAAAGGAAGATTGCGTAAAAAAGATATAAAGGTTTGTTTAAGATTTTCTACACTTCCTTGATAGGTATCCATATGGTCAGGTTCGATATTAGTGACTATAGAGACCATAGGTTGTAGATGTAAAAATGAAGCATCACTTTCATCTGCTTCAGCAATAAAATAACGGCTACTACCTAATCTAGCATGTGTTCCTGCCGCTTTTACTAATCCACCATTAACAAAAGTTGGATCAAGTTTAGCTTCAGCATATATAGAAGTAACCATTGCTGTAGTGGTTGTTTTACCATGGGTACCAGCGATAGCAATACCATATCGAAAACGCATTAACTCAGCTAACATTTCAGCTCTTTGAATCACTGGTATCCGAGCCTCTCTAGCTGCAATAACTTCTATATTATCCTGAGAAATCGCCGAAGAGATAACCACAACACTAGCACTCAGGACGTTTTCAGCAGCATGACCAATGACAATTTTAGCACCTAATGTTTCTAAATGCTGAGTTACAGGATTTTCAGCAATATCTGAACCGCTAATTTGATATCCTTCATTAGCAAGAACTTCGGCAATACCGCCCATGCCCGCGCCACCAATACCAACAAAATGGATATGTTTGACTCGTTTCATTTCTGGAATGATTGCTCTTAATTCAGCTAATTCCTTAGTATTCACACTTAAACCCCTAGCTAGTTATTTACTTTTTATTTAGTATTCGGTATTTAAAAATTTATTGGACAATCATTTATCAAACAAATTAAGATTAAATATCAAACACATCAATAAAACAATTACTTAAAATTATATATAAAATTCACTATTTTACCACCGAAATAAGCGTTTCGGCTACTCTTTCCGTCGAATTTATAATTGATAAACTTTTTGCTTTAATAGCCATTTCAACTAAATCTTCGCGACTCAAATTCTCAAGTAACGTAAATAGTGAGTCAACATTGAAATCTGGTTGTTCCATTATCTTTGCTGCACCAATATCTGCTAAAGATTTCGCATTCCAAAATTGTTGGCGATCTTTATGCATAAATGGTACGAAAATAGCTCCAATACCAACAACTTCAATCTCACTTACAGTTAATGCCCCACTACGGCAAATTACGATATCAGCCCAATCATAAGCTTCTTTGACATCTGTTATAAATTCTGTCACACGATTATTTGTCATATCACAATGCTGATATGATTTAAGTACATCATCTAACATACCCTTACCTGTTTGATGCCAAACAACATACTTATCAGACAATCTTGTAATTACTCGAGGTACAACATCATTAATAACTTTGGCTCCTTGACTTCCGCCCATAATCAAGACTCTAATTGGGCCTTGTCGATCTTTAAATCTTTCGATTGGTTCTTTAATCGTTAATAAATCACTACGAACAGGATTTCCAACAACTTCTGCATTAGAAAATGCTGTTGGAAAAGCTTGTAAAACTCTGGTCGCAATTTTAGCTAAAGATTTGTTAGTTAAACCTGCTATACCATTTTGTTCATGTAATACAACCGGAATGCCTAAAGATTTAGCCGCAATTCCACCCGGTCCGGAAACATATCCTCCCATACCTAAAACGACATCAGGACGATAATTTTTTAAGATTTTTCTTGCTTGAAAAACCGCTTTTAATATTTTGTAAGGCGCCTTTAATAAGGCCATTTTACCTTTTCCTCGTAAGCCTGATATTTGAATAAAATCAATATCAATACCATTTTCTGGCACTAAATGTGCTTCCATACGGTCTGCAGTGCCTAGCCATCTTACTTGCCAACCTTGCTTCATTAAATAATGAGCAACAGCAATACCTGGAAATACATGACCACCAGTTCCACCAGCCATGACTAATAATTTTTTCATTATTTTATCGACCTTATTCTTGCTTGAGTTTGTTGTTGTCTAAACTCAAAATCTATTCTCAGTAATATTGCAACAGCAATACTCATCACAATAAGGCTTGAGCCTCCATAACTAATAAATGGCAAGGTTAAACCTTTTGTCGGTAACATACCGGAGGTTACACCAACATTAACAAAAGTTTGAAATCCAAACCAAATACCAATTTCACAAGCCAAATAGCCTGAAAATTGAGAACCTTCATTCAAAGCTCGATAGCCGATTGCTAATGCTTTGAAAGTTAGAAAGAAGAGTAATAGCAATAACGCAGCAACACCAATATATCCATACTCTTCTGAAATAATTGAGAAAATAAAGTCGGTATGACATTCAGGTAAATAGCGTAATTTAAAAATAGAATTACCAATTCCTTGCCCAGTAATACCACCATTACCAATGGCCATTAATGATGCAACGAGCTGATAACCAGCACCAGTTGCATCTTGCCATGGATCAAGAAATGTCATTAAACGCGTTAAACGATAAGACTCATATAAAATAAGGCAAACTACAGCACCTACTCCAGTTAGTAAAATCGCAATAAATTGCCATAATTGAGCGCCAGCAATAAATAAAATACCTATTGTTACCATAAATAATACAATTACAGTACCTAAGTCAGGCTGTTTAAGTAACAAAATTGACAAAACTGCCATAACCACCATAGGTTTGAAAAAGCCCCAAAAGCCGCTTTGGACTTCTTCTGACTTACGGGCTAAATAACCTGCTAAAAATAAAAATAACGATAATTTAGAAAGTTCAGCTGGCTGAAAATTAAAAACACCTAATGGGATCCAACGAGACGCACCGTTGATTGAAGAACCAATCCCTAAAACAACTATCAACATAATAATTGAAAGGATTAATAAAACTGATCCAAATTGTTGCCAACGTTGCATCGGAATATATAACGTGATCCCCATTAAAAAGAGCGACATTCCGATTTGAATCAACTCTCGTTGCGTATAGAAAAATGGGTCACTCTCATTAAACGCCATTGATGAAGATGTTACCATAATTAAACCAAATACTATTAAACCAATTACAGTCCAAAGTAGTTGGTTATCAAATGGAATATTTGGATTAACTTGTTTTTTTATCCAGAAGAATGTCATGTATCACTCCTTGAACCATACTGTTTGGCAAGTTGTGCAAATAGATTTCCACGCTCAATATAGTTTTTAAATTGGTCTAAACTCGCACAAGCTGGAGAGAGCAACACGACATCATTTGCGACTACTTTTTTAGCTATACACTGAATGGCTTCAGACATAGTTAACGTAACAGTTGTCATTTCAGGGGCTAAATTAGCAAGCAAATCTCGATCTCGGCCAAAACAGAAGATTTCAATATTTCTACTTTTTAAATAAGGAATCAAAGGGGTAAAGTCTGCCGATTTACCATCACCACCTAACAATAAAAATAGTTTTCCATTACATATAACACTTTTCAATGCCGCTTCAGTACTACCGACATTAGTGGCTTTAGAATCATTAATCCATTTGACATTATTGTTATCAAATACTAATTCAAAACGATGAGGTAAACCTTGAAAATTAGAAATTGTTTGTAAGCTTGAATCTCGTGGGATCTGTAAATTATCAGCAATAGCTAAAGCAGCCAAAGCATTCAGATAATTATGACAGCCGATTAGTTTCATTGATTTAGTTGATAAAACAGGCTGATTTTGTGCAATTAAATGTTCATACTTCTCATCTAAATGATAGTCTCCATTGTTTAATCCAAAAGAGACACAATGTTGTTGTTGTTTACCAAACGGTTTAGTCAATTTATCATCATAGTTAATAACACAACATTTTGCATTATGATAAATGCGTTGTTTCGCTTCAGTATATTGCAACAATCCTAGTGGATAACGATCCATATGGTCTTCAGAAATATTCAAAATTGTTGCCACTGAAGCTTGTAAACTTGATGTTGTTTCTAATTGAAAACTTGATAGTTCAAGGACATAAACATCACAGTCTTGTTGCAATAATGATAAAGCGGGTTCACCTATATTGCCACCTACACCAACTTTTATACCAGCTGCTTTTATAATATCGCCAACCAAAGTAGTGACAGTCGTTTTACCGTTTGCCCCGGTAATGGCAATAACTTTTTTATTTGTTTGTTGATTAATTTCACGGCAAAAAAGTTCAATATCCCCAATAATCTCAATACCGAGTTCAGCAGCTTTTTGTAATTCAGGTGTTGATAAAGCAATACCTGGACTAGCAATAATCAAGTCAGACTCAAATAGCCAATCTGTATTTAAATTACCTAAATGATAAATAACTCGCTTATCTAATTGCTCTAATCCTGGAGGAGATGAACGAGTATCAATTACTTTTGGTATAACATTTTGAGCAAGAAAATAGTTAACGCAGGAAAGTCCTGTAATACCTAATCCGATAATAACAATTTTTTTACCTTGATAATCAACCATGATTTAATCCTGCTCTAATATTATTTAGCGTAATTTCAAAGTTAATAAACCAATTACCACTAACATCAGTGAAATAATCCAAAACCGAACAATAACTCTTGGTTCAGGCCAACCTTTTAATTCATAGTGATGATGAATTGGTGCCATTCGAAAAATTCGTTTACCTCTTAATTTAAAGGATCCTACTTGTAAAATTACAGATAAGGTTTCAATAACAAAAATACCACCCATAACTAATAATAAGAACTCTTGTCTGAGTAAAACAGAAATAATCCCAAACACACCACCTAAAGCTAATGAACCGACATCGCCCATAAAGACCATTGCCGGATAAGTGTTAAACCATAAAAAACCAAGACCAGCACCAATAATAGCTGTACAAACAATCATTAATTCGCCACTAAATTTAATATATGGAATATGTAAATAGGCAGCAAAATTAACATTACCAGTTGCCCAAGAAACAAGTGCAAAACCAGCAGCAACAAAAACTGTTGGCATGATTGCCAATCCATCGAGACCATCGGTCAAATTCACTGCATTACCAGCACCAACTATGACGACATAAGTCAATAAGATAAACCACAATCCTAATTGCGGCATAACATCTTTAAAGAATGGGACAACTAGAACTGTAACAGAACTATCTTTTCCATAAGCATAAAGACCAAAAGCAACAATTAATGCAATAACTGACTGCCAAAAATATTTCCATCGAGCAATTAGACCCGCTGTATTTTTACGTATAACTTTTAAATAATCATCTGCAAAGCCAACAATACCATAACCAAGTAATACAAATAATGTTACCCAAACATAAGGATTTCGCAGATCAGCCCATAAAAAAACTGAAATTGAAATGGAGGCTAATATAAGTGTTCCTCCCATTGTTGGTGTTCCTTTTTTACTTAAATGGGATTCGGGACCATCATGACGAATAACTTGACCAATCTGCAATTTTTGTAACCAATCTATGACTTTTTGCCCCATAATTAGCGAAATGGTCAATGAAGTTAATAGCGCTAAAATAGCCCTTACCGTAAGATAAGAAATAACATTAAAGAAAGTAAAATATTTAACTAAATATTCTGATATCCACACCAACATAATTTTAATCCCGACCTATTTTTGTTTGAATTTCCACGATAAGATCTTCCATTTTTGCACTACGTGACCCTTTGACTAACATAGTTAAAGTTGGATGTAGACGTAGTAAGTTTAATAAATAATCTACAGCACTTTGTTTATCAATAAAATGATGACCAACACCACTAAATTGACTGATTAATTCACTTAGCTGACCGACACTAACAACACAATCAATATTTTGTTGTTTAGCTAACTCGCCGATTTGTTGATGATAAATATTTGCATCGTTACCCAATTCAGCCATATCACCAACGACTAATACTTTATACCCGGGCTGTGTTGCTAAAACATGTATAGCAGCTGACATTGAGCCAACGTTAGCATTATAACAATCATCCCAAATTAACTGCGTTTGATTTAACCTAACAGGATACAACCGTCCTTTTACTGGTTTTGATGCAGCTAAACCGTTTTTAACCTGTGTTAAACTTGCACCTACTGATATTGCTAAAGCTGATGCCGCTATTGCATTAGATATATTGTGCTCACCAACTAACGGTAAGCTAATTTCGCTCTCACCAATTGGGGTATGCAATGTAAAAACTGTCTGATCCATCATTTTTATATTGCTGGCATAAAAATCGGCAGAAGAATCAGCTGTTGAAAAAGTCCAGACAGTTTTATTTTTGAGCATAGCTAACCATTTATCAGAACAACTTTCCAAATTAATAATTGCAATTCCGTTATCAGCTAATCCTTCAAAAATTTCACCTTTAGCTGTTGCTACACCCTCAAGAGAACCAAATCCCTCAATATGCGCCAAAGCTATATTATTAATCAGCGCACTGTTTGGTTTAACTAAGCGTGTAGTATAAGCAATTTCACCAATATGATTGGCACCTAATTCAACAACTGCAAATTGGTCTTGCTTCTTTAATCGTAGTAATGTTAGTGGCACACCTATATCATTATTAAAATTACCTTGAGTATAAAGAGTCTCACCACATTGTTGTAAAATATTAGCAGTCATTTCTTTGACGGAGGTTTTGCCCGATGAACCAGTTAACGCAACAAATTTTGCTGAACTTTTATCTCTTACAAATTCAGCTAGTTGACCTAAGGCTATATAAGTATCATTGACCACTATTTGAGGAATATCATTATCGATTTTACGATTTACAATTACCGCAATAGCACCATCGTCAATAGCTTGTTTAGCAAATAAATGACCATCAAATTTTTCACCGACCAATGCAATAAATAGTGATTGTTCAGTAATTTTTCGTGAATCAGTACAAATTTCCCTAATAGTCAATTCTTCATCTGGAAGATGATAAGATGTACCATTGACGATTGTTGCAATTTGTTTAATAACTAAAGGAATCATGATAGATTCTCTACTCCTAAAATCTGTTTTACCGTTTCTTGATCTGAATAATGATGTTTAGTTTTACCAATAATTTGGTAATCTTCATGTCCTTTTCCAGCAATTAAGATCACATCATCAGCTTTAGCCTGAGCAAGAGTTTCTCGGATAGCTGTAACTCTATCGGTAATAACTTGTGTATTTTTAATATTGCTTAAACCTTGCTCTATATCATGAATAATTTTAGCCTCATCTTCAGTTCGGGGATTATCATTTGTTAATACAATTTTATCAGCAAATTGTTCCGCGACTTCGGCCATTAAAGGTCTTTTACCGGTATCTCTATCGCCACCACAACCAAAAATCACCCATAATTGGCCTTTGCAATGAATACGACTTGCTTGTAATGCTTTTTGTAATGCATCTGGCGTATGTGCATAATCAATAATGACTGTCGGACTATTTTTTACATGTATTACTTCCATACGACCACAGATCGGCTTAAGATATGATGCCATATTAACAACAGCAAAAAATGGATAATCAAGAGTCAACAAGGTTGCAATTGCTAACAATACATTTGATACATTAAATTCACCTAATAATCGGCTGTGAATAATAGCTTTACCCCAACTCGATTCCATATGAATTTTGGCCCCTTTATCATGATATTCAATCATTGATACGCCAACATAGGGCTTATCCAATGTTTTTAAACGGCGCAATGATTTAGGTTGACATGACACAACCGTAACACTTGATAATTTGTCAATCCAACGCCGTCCGTATTCATCATCATAATTAATAATTGATTTACCTGAACTAGCAACTTGCTTTTCGTGTTCATCACCGCTGAATAATGACCATTTTGCTTTAGCATATTTATTCATGGTTTTATGATAATCAAGGTGATCACGACTTAAATTAGTAAACACTGTTGCAGCACAATTTAATGCTTTCACTCGATTCATCGCTAAACCATGGGACGAAATTTCCATGGTGACAACTTGAACTTGTTGCGTGAAAAATTCGGCTAAAGCAGATTGAACGTCAATAGCCGATAAAGTCGTATTTAATGAAGGCTCAAGTTGATTATAAATACCATTACCTATCGTACCCAATAATGCGGCTTTTTTATTTAACAAAGTTACACATTGTGCAATAAGCTGAGTTACTGTTGTTTTACCATTAGTTCCTGTTACACCAATAACCGATAAGTTTTTTGATGGTGAACAATAAAAGTCGTCTGCAATTTTTGATAATTTTTGAGAAAGCTGAAATATACTAATTTGTGGAATAACTTTCTTATTTTTTTGTTTAAGATAATCAATTTTCAAATCATTTGATTTTCTATTTGTTTCAATTAGAACTACAGCAGCACCAGATGAGATAGCTTGCGGAATAAAATCCCGACCATTAACGGTATACCCTTTAATAGCAATAAAAACATCATCTTTATTTACTTTTCGACTATCAATTATCAAATGATTAAGCGGAAAATCATCTAGTTCTAGATCACTCCCACCTAATAATTTATATAACGTTTTAAATGTGTTAGTTGCCATTATTTGTTACCTACTAATATACGATCATTTGGCCATCTACTTGGCGGTCTGGTTTAACGTTCATTGTTCTAAGAACACCACCCATAATTCGACTAAAAACAGGCGCTGAAACGGATCCCCCGTAATATTGTCCTGCTTTTGGATTATCAATTACCACAACTAGTGAATATTTTGGCCCTGTTGCCGGTGCAATACCTGCGGTATAAGCTAAATACTGGTTGACATATCGACCACCAGCTAGTTTTTTAGCTGTACCCGTTTTAACACCGACACTATATCCAGGAACTGAGGCTTTAGTTCCGCCACCGGTTACTGCCACAGCTTCCATCAATTGCACTACAGTTTTAGCTATTTTTTCACTTACAACCCGTTTACCTTCTACGGGTTCTGTCACTTTTAATATTGAAACCGGTCGATAAACACCATAACTACCTATAGTTGCATAAGCTCGAGCTAATTGTAATGGGGTAACACTTAAGCCATAACCAAAAGAAAAAGTTGCACGCTCTATATCCGCCCATTTTCTTGTTCTATCGGCAGCAATAGAACCACTAACTTCACCGCCTAAACCAAGTTCTGTTGGTTGGCCTAAGCCAAAACGACTATAAAACTCAACCAGATCACCTGATTGCATTTGCAGTGCTAATTTACTTACCCCTACATTACTGGATTTTTCCAAAATACCAGCCAAATTCAGTGCTTTTTGATAAGAAACATCTTTTATTTCATAGCGGTTAACTAAAAACGGTCTAGTATCTATGATAGTGTTCAAATCAGCTATTTTCTTTTCTAATGCAGCCATAACAACTAAAGGTTTAACTGTTGAACCTGGCTCGAATGCATCTGTTATGGCTCGATTTCGTAACAAATTATAATCAATTGAAGAACGATTATTTGGATTATAGGATGGACTAGTTGCCATCGCTAAAATCTCACCAGTATGAACATCGATCAAAACAGCTGTACCACTATCAGCCTTATTAAATGTAACAGCTTGACTAAGCTCGCTATAAACGAGCGACTGTAAACGCTCATCAATACTTAACGTTAAATCAGAGGCAATTTCACTTTCTGTTCTTTCTAGCTCCTCAATAACACGACCAACTCTATCTCGTCTTACTACACGTTGTCCTGATTCACCAATAAGCCATTTATTAAAACTTTTTTCGATACCTTCAGAACCTTTTTCTGTACCGTTTTCATCGGTATCTGTTAAGCCAATTAATTGGGCGATATTTTCTGCTGCAGGGTAATAACGTTTTGATGTCTTAGCAAACGATATTCCTGGTAATTTCAATTTTTTTAAATAATCTGATATGGTTGGTGTAATTTGTTTAGATAAATAAACAAAACGCATCGATGGATTACTCAATTTTTGTTCTAATGTCGACATTGGAATATTTAACGTTTTCGCTAATCCTTGCCAACGAATATCATTGGCATCAACCCCTCCTTTTTGCACAACTATTTTTGGATCAGCCCAAACATCATACATTGGAACGCTAACGGCCAGTGCTCTGCCATTACGATCAGTAATCATCGCTCTCGGTGCACTCATTTCTTGATGACGAATAGAACGTTTATTGGCTTCAGCAATAAGTTTATCGGGTTCGATTATTTGTAAAATAGCCAATCTAATCAACAAACCAATAATGGCTAAAATAATAAAGCCATATACTAGGTAGAATCGATTAAGCGTAAAAACTTGCTTTTTACTGTTTAATTTATTCCCTTTATTCGATTTCGTAGTAAGTCTTACGTTATCTTTTTTATTTTTATTGGCAAACTTCATTATTTACTCTTTATCACAATAACGGTTTCATTTTGAGGTGTAACATACGACATACTTAATTGATTTTTAGCTTTTTCTTCAATCCGTTTTGGATCTGCAAGCACGTTTTCTTCAATAACTAAATTACGCCATTCACTTTCTAATACATCTTGTTCAAGTAGTAATTGTTCACGTTCAAATAATTGTTTACGTACCTGCTGTGTTGTTATCAATATAGCACCAGCTGAGATAATAATAAGTAACAATAACAATAATGAAATCTTTTGATGACCAAGCAAATCATTAAGGATTAATCCAAATAAACTTTTACTTGGTCTTTTTTGATTGTGTATTTCTACACTAGTTCTGTTATAAATTTCATTGTTTTGGTTACTATTCATTTTTCCTTTCTGCTATCCTTAATATCGCGCTACGTGAACGCGGGTTACCATATATTTCATCATTACTCGGCTTAATTTTGCCAAGTGATTTTAATTTAGCATTACCATATTGTTTAATTTGTTGTTCTGTTAATGGTAACCCTGCAGGTAAATCTGGACCTTTACTCTGTTTATTAATAAATTGTTTTACGATTCTATCTTCTAAGGAATGAAAACTAATCACCGCAAGTCTTCCTTGGTTAGCCAGTATTGACAAGCTGCTATTTAATGCTTGTTCAACTTCCTCAAGTTCACTATTTATGTAAATCCTAATAGCTTGAAATGAGCGTGTTGCTGGATGTTTATTTTTATCTTTCTTCGGAGTCACTTTTTCAATTAAACTCGCTAACTCTAAGGTACGAGTGATTGGTGCTATCTTATTTTGCTCGACAATTGCCCGCGCGATACGTTTAGCAAATTTTTCCTCACCAAAAGTTTTTAATACCCATGCAATATCATTTTCATCACTATTTAGTAACCACTCACTTGCAGTTATACCTTTATGATTATTCATTCGCATATCAAGTGGTCCATCTTTCATAAAAGAAAATCCTCTTTCAGGATCATCTAATTGAGGTGATGACACACCTAAATCTAACAAAAAACCATCAACGCAACCTAGTAACCCTAATTCATTAATATATTGATATACATTAGAAAATTCACCTCTAACAAAAGTAAATCTAGGATCATTTATCTGACATGCTGCTTGCTCAGCCCTATCATCACGGTCAATTGCTATTAGTTTTCCTTTGTCACCTAATTGTTCGAGGATCAAACGAGAATGACCACCACGGCCAAAAGTCCCATCAACATAAATACCGTTTTTTTTTAAATTCAATGCTTCTACAGCTTCATTTAATAAAACTGTTTTATGTTGATAATCCATTGTTATTTACTCTTATTAAATTGTTAGATTTTTTAAATTATCTGATAAGTTTTCAATATCTGTTGGTAACGCAGCAATATCATCACTAATTTGTTGATACCATATTCCTTCATCCCAAATTTCAAATTTATTAGATTGGCCGACAAACATAGTATGTTTTTCTAGTTTTGCATAAGTACGTAAAGTTGGTGGAAGTAAAATACGTCCAGCATTATCTAAATTACATTCCGTTGCATAACCTAATAGTAGCCTTTTAATTCTTCTTTCTACTTCAATAATAGTCGACAATGTTGATAGTTGTAATTCAATTTTTTGCCATTCAGACATTGAATAAAGTGTTAAACAAGGATGATATAAACCAATGGTACAAACTAAACCGTCAGACAAAAAATCACGATAACGAGTAGGAATTGCTATTCGCCCTTTACTATCTAAATTGATTGAAATTGCACCACTAAACATGAAAGCACCATAATTAACAATTTTTATTGTTTTTAATTAATAAAAAAATCAATATGTTAATTAAAATCCTATTTTTTACCACTTTACCCCACTTTTTACCACAAAAGTTAATAAAATAATAGATGTTTAATTAATTTATTTCTACCAATGTAAAAAATGTCTATAACTGCTAGTAAATACTAACAACTGGAATAAAGTAATAAAAAATATTAAAAGGAATTATGGATGTAGTTATTAAATACTAAACGTTATGTTTTCTAATAAAAAATGCTGTTGATCAGAGCATTATAAATATAAAAGATAAATGATTTTTGGTAACAATAGATTTTAGTACCAGACTGAAAATTAGAATATTGCCAGTCAGAACTGGCAATCTTGATTTAGTTAAGAAGCAGTCCAAAAACCAATAACATTAACTTTGTTTTGCTGCAAAACTGCACGAATAGGCATTTGATTAATATCGTCGCCTTGTTCTGCTTGCTCAAGTACTTGCATTTTACTTTCACCAACTAAATGTAAATAGATATTTTCACTATCTAAAATAGTAGGTAATGTTAAGGTAATACGATCAAGTGGAGCGGTTAATGGTGTCATACCGATAACTTTGCGACCGGATTTCATATCTAACCCCGCCATTAAATTAGCTGCGCCAGGGAAAAGCGAGGCAGTATGTCCATCTTCACCCATTCCCAAAATTAACACATCAAATGGCATCGGAATTTTATTTAATATTTTATCGGTAATTTCTGCACCGTCGAATGGATTATCACAACTATTTTTCAAGCCGACAAAATTAGCTAATTTAGCCTTATTTTGTAGTAAATAAGTTAATACTAACTTCTCATTACTTGCATCATCAGTATCAGCTACCCATCGATCATCAACTAATGTAATAAAAACCTTATGCCAATCTAAATCTTGTTGGCTTAGTAATTTAAATAGTGGTATAGGTGTTTTTCCACCAGACACGGCGATAGAAGCATGTCCTTTTTTATCAATAGCCTTTTTTAGTTCTTTGACAATATGGGCGGCTAAATCTTCAATCAATATTTGACTGTTTGAATATTTATTTAATGTAAACATTTTCGCAATTCCTCTATTCAAATTCATGCCATGAATGACCATCTTTGGTGATCAAAGCCACTGAAGCGACAGGCCCCCAAGTACCTGCAGGATAGGTTTTTGGTGATTCATTATCTAAATTCCAAGCGCTAATAATTGAATCAACCCATTTCCATGCTGCTTCAACTTCATCACGGTGAACAAATAAAGCTTGTCTGCCACGCATCACTTCTAATAATAAACGCTCATAAGCATCAGCACTATGTTGATGAAATGTTTCTCTAAAACTTAAGTCTAGCTTAGTAGTTTGTAAATTATGAGTACTATCTAAGCCAGGAACTTTATTTAAAATTTCAATGTCCATACCTTCATCTGGCTGTAAACGGATAGTTAGTTTATTTTGTGGCAATTCTGAATAAGATTCGCTAAATAAATTAAGCGGTAAAGATTTAAAATAAACCACAACTTCAGAACATTTGCTTGGTAAGCGTTTACCCGTTCTTAAATAGAAAGGAACCCCTGCCCAACGCCAATTATCTATATCCACACGAATAGCAACAAATGTTTCCGTATTACTTTGCTTATTAGCACCATCTTCTTCTAAATAACCAGGCACATTAATACCATTAACAAATCCAGCCGTATATTGGCCTCTAACTACTTTTTCACGAATATTAGCTTTATTAATTGGACGTAATGCATTCAGTACTGCAATCTTTTCTCTACGTAAACTATCGTCGTCAAGATTTGCCGGTGGCGACATTGCAATCATAGTAAGAATTTGTAATAAATGATTTTGCACCATATCTCGCATTTGCCCAGCTTTATCAAAATAACCCCAACGCCCCTCAATTCCAACTTGTTCGGCAACAGTTATTTCAACATGATCGATTGAATTTCTATCCCAAAATGCAGCAAACACAGGGTTAGCAAAGCGTAATGCAAGTAAATTTAAAACTGACTCTTTGCCTAAATAATGATCAATACGATAAACTTGTGACTCACTAAAAAATTTTGCAACTGAATCATTAATTTCTTTCGATGATTGTAAATCAAAACCTAATGGCTTTTCCATGACAATTCGACTTTGAGATTGGTTCAAACCTGCAGCTGCTAAGCCTTGACAGATAGTCCCAAATGCATTCGGATGCATAGCAAAATAAAAAATAGCAGGATGCGATTTTTCAAGTTTATTTTTCAAAGAATCAAACCCTGATATATCATTAACATCTAATTTATGAAAGTTTAGACGCTGACTAAGTCGTTGCCAAACACTTTCATCTAAAGGCTCGGACATAAATGAGGTCAACGCATCTTTAGCTACTTCAGCATAAGCCTTTTGATCCCAATCAGCACGGCCTACACCTAGAATTTTTGTCTGTTTTGGTAACTTTCCATATTTTTCTAATTGATATAGAGACGGTAAAAGTTTACGCCTCGTTAAATCCCCTTTAGCGCCAAAAATAACTAAATCGCAAGCTGGGATATCAGACATGAAGTTCTCCTAAAATGGTGTCATCTACAATTTATTTTATTATGTTTGATTACCAGTATACATCAAGTTAATAGAATAAATCATAATAATAGGTATTTGTCTTTTTTAGACTCAAATAAAAAAATAAAAGGTCACCTATATGGTGACCTTTTATCTAAAAATATGTTGAATAATACTTCAACAATCAGCAATTATGCACGTACAAAATCCATATGAACTAATTTTGGTTTAAATGGATGACGTTGTACTGCTTGTACTTTAACTTTAACTGCTTTACCATCAATTTCAATAGTTAATACTTCAGAATAAAATTCTGGTTTTTCTTGCATATTGAACACTTGGTTGTGATCTAACACGATAGAAACTGCAGGTTCTGTTCCACCATAGACAATAGCCGGGAACTGACCAGCGTGACGCAGGCGGCGGCTCGCACCCTTACCATGCTCTTTTCTTACTTCAGCTTTAAATGTAAACATATTGATTTCTCTTATTTATTCAAAATAAAAACCAATTACAGGCGACCCAGTAGTTGGTTATAAAATTAGTGCTCTAAAAAGCGCTAGGGATTATAAAGTGTTATGTTAGTAAACGCAATCAAATAATCAACTCTACAAAGATAAAGTCACATATTGATTGCATTTATAATAAGCAAAAGATAATGCTTAAATCACTTCAATCTTAAACCCATATACTGATTTTTGTATTGTCGATAATTTTAACGGTTTATTAATACGACAGGTCTCAACGCATACCATAGATTGATATTCTTGATCAGCGAAATCAGCCATTGCTTTGGCCTTATCTATCCAAGGATTCCAAGTAACGACATCACTTGCATTAATATTAGTTAATTTTATAGTTCGTTTCCCATCAAAGATGGTGATTGCTTCATCAGCATTAGTATAAACACGATCAACTTCTTGATTAAAGGTTAGTTGTCCTAAAATAGCCGGTTTATTTTCAACTGGTAAGCGATCTTGATATAAATCCCCTAAACCTTTAACAGTAACATTATCAATATTATTAATACCAAAATAAGTATGTAATGCACTTGTAGCCTCAAAATCTCCTTGGCAGGATAATGTCACTCCACAAGTTTGTCCCACATGGATGGTTAACCATGCCTGAAAAGGTTTTGTGAAAAAACGTTTTGTCTGTTGGTTATTGGTTAATGATAAAGTTAGATCAACACCATTATTGTCTTCTTTACAAGAATCTAATTGCCATTCAACTAAACGAGCAAAACCATGCATAGGATCACCCAATTTACCAAACCATGGCCAACAAATTGGCACGCCACCTCTAATTGCCATTTCTTTTTTAAAATTTGCTTTTTGACTCAACCAAATAACGGGTGTCGTTTCTGTTGAAGGTTGCCAAAATAGTAAATGAGCGCCTTGTAACGATACTGCTGCTGAACATTTTGGATGTTTAATCACTAAGACAGGTAATTCACCAAACATATTTTGATGGACTGATAAACTCAATGACGAACCGGTAGCATAACTATCTAAAATCTGCTTAATAATACTCATATTTACTCCTAACTATTTAATCTGCTTGGCGAATACTGCCTTTAATCTAGAACTAATTGTACGCATATTACTCGAATTATAAAAACGGAATACAGACAATAAAAGCTTTTTTTACTAAATTGGAGTAATATAGCCAGCTATTTCTTATCAGTTACTTACGCTTTGTAAAAAATTTGAGGAAAGGCATATGTTTCAGTATAAAATTCCACTGAGTTTATATATACATATGCCATGGTGCGTGCAAAAATGTCCATATTGCGATTTTAATTCACACAAAATGAAGAGTGCGCCGGATTACTCTGCATATATTGATCATTTAATTAATGATTTAAAACAAGATGTATTGCTTACTCATGATCGTTCCATTCATTCAATTTTCATAGGTGGTGGAACTCCAAGCCTATTTTCTGCTGAATTAATTAATAAATTGTTGGTAAGTATAAACAAAATAATACCAATTAATCATAATGCAGAAATTACTATCGAAGCAAATCCTAATTCCGTTGATGTAGAAAGATTTAAAGGATATCAGCAAGCAGGTATCAACCGAATATCGATCGGAGTACAAAGCTTTCAATCAGATAAGCTTTTAAAGTTAGGACGAGTTCATAATCCACAAGAAGCAATAGATGCAGGAAAATTAGCTCATGATTTAAATTTAAAAAGCTTTAATTTAGACTTAATGCATGGTTTACCAAATCAAACAATTCAGGATGCATTGCATGATCTTAAACAGGCAATTGCAATCGCACCACCACATCTATCTTGGTATCAACTAACAATTGAGCCGAATACTTTGTTTGGTTCTAAACCTCCGCTTTTACCTGATGATGATATGCTCTGGGATATTTATCAACAAGGCCACCAATTGCTAACTAAACATGGATATCAACAATATGAAACATCGGCTTATGCAAAACCAAATTATCAATGCCAACATAATTTAAATTATTGGCGATTCGGCGATTATATCGGTATTGGTTGTGGTGCTCATGGCAAACTAACACAAAATGACGGTACTATTATTCGTACGGTAAAAACAAAACACCCGCAGGGATATATGCAAGGACGTTATTTAGAGCGTTCTTATACTGTAGCTAAAGATGAATTAGCCTTTGAATTTTTTATGAATAGATTCAGACTATTTGAACCAACACCTAAAATGGAGTTTGAACAAAGAACATTTTTACCTATACAATCTATTGAACAATCAATTTCACTTGCTATCGAAAAGAATTATTTAATTGAAGATGAAAAAAACTGGCAAATAACAGACCATGGCAAACTATTCTTAAATTCATTGCTTGAAATTTTCTTATAACAAAATTAATTAAAATAAGATAACAATTTTTCTTTACTCTAAATTAACAAAAAAAATACTAACTATTTAAACAAACATATAGAGATCTTTACTTACATTTTTTTAAAAAAAGAGCATACTAGATTTGACAATGCATTTATTTCATTGTTTTCCTATTCCTTATGTTTTCCCAATAACAATGTTATTGGGATTTTTTTGTAAAAAGGAAAATTAAGTTTTCATTACCTCGTTAAACAGTTGTATGTTGTGATAAAAACTGTTTGATTTCGACAAGTGAAGATGTTCCTTCCATCGGCCCTTGTTTTGATACAGCCAATGCACCACTCACATTAGCAAATTGCAATGCAGTTTCAACAGGATATCCGGCTAATAATAAACTGACAAATGTTGCACCAAAACAATCACCAGCGCCTGTTGGATCGACTGGATTGACATTAAAACCATCAACATGAATCATTTTTAAGCTTTTTTGTTCATCTAAACCATAATAATTGGCACCTTTAGCACCACCTTTTACAACAATATGCTTAATACCATTGTTTAATAAAGTTGACATAGTTTGTTGTTCACTCTCATCATTATTTTGAGCAAAATAACAAACCTCATTTTCGCTAGGTAAGAAAATATCAGTATACTCCATAATATAACCAAAAGATTGCTCCATTTCTTGAATGTTAAACATCTCTTTACGTAAATTAGGATCAAACGAAATTGTTCCTCCTTTATTTTTAATGATATCTAATGCTTTTCTCATGGCATCAATGGCTCGAAAAGAGTAAAGCGAAGAGCCCATAACATGCAAATGAGTACAATCTTTTAACAATTTTTCATCAATATGATTAAAAGATAATAAACCACATGCACTATTGGGAATATTAAAAATGAAATCTCTATCACTATGGTCTTGATAACTAACAAACGCACTACCAGTATTAGCCATACTATGTGAAGTTATACCGTCAATAATCACACCATCTTTTTTAAGCCGATTAATACACATTTTTCCAAAGCTATCTTTTCCCACACAGCTAAAAAAAATGACAGGAAAACCTAATTTAGCGACTTGATCGGCAAATATTGCTGGAGCACCACTTGGATAAGGACCAATAAATTCACCTGTTTGATCAAAGCGTTGATTACTTTCCTTTGCCAAAAATTCAACCAGCAATTCACCTACAGTACAAATTTTAAATTCCATCTTAGTTATGTCCCCAATAGATTATGATAAGTCATACAATATTTATTAATTGCAATTTGTTTAAAATTACAATTTAACAATTGGTGATGATATTCAGTCACCGCTGCTTTAGATAAAATTGTGACATCTATATGTTTTAATTTACCAATACTATGATTATCCGTAAGCAAAGATCTTTCTAATAAAAGACCAATAGTATGTTTAGAGTTTTTTAAGATTTGTTGATATGTTTCTTTTTGTTCACTATTTTCAATAATTAGATCATTATTTTCATCAATTGCTGCCAATTCGATAATGAAATGGGAAATGGCGTAGTTATTGCGAATACTGATTAGGTCATTACAGCTTTTAATAATATTTCCTTCACATAAAACGCCACCAATTAAAATGACTTCTGCATCAGAAAATTCACGTACTAATTGTGCATTTCTTAGATCGTTCATGATAATACGTAACGATTTTTTTTTATGCAAAAAAGGGATTAGTTTCCGAGTTAAAAAACCATGTCCTAAAAAAATAGTATCACCATCATTAATATAGCTTAAACAAGCTTTTGCTAAATCAATATCAGAATTGCCTTTGGTTTGACTTGAATTAATTGTAGCAGAATTATGCACTTGCCCTTCTGGAGAAATATAAATAGCGCCGCCAAATGAACGTTTTAAATATCCTTGTTGCTCAAGGTAAGTTAAATCTTGTCGGATAGTAACATGAGAAACCTTTAACTGATCAGACAACTCATCAACTTTTACTTCACCATTTTGGCGTACAATTTTTGCGATATCTAATCGACGTTTCAATAGCGCTGAAGATGCTTTAGCCAATTTTCACTTCCTATGTTAATGGTAAATACTTTGTACAAGACACATAAAACAGGTCATATAAATATTTAGTAACGAACCATAACTGTTTCAAACTGTAACTATATAATTTTCATATATATGATCCGTTATTTCTTATTCTAGGTTAGGAAAAAATTTTTGACAAAAAAAATACTCAATTACATTTCTTATTCAGCGACAAAAGTTAGTATTTGTGATCCATCTCACAAAATTTACACTAGTATAACTTTCATTTTGCAATCATAATTGATAAAAAATAATTCCAATTTGAAAGTAACTTAAGGTTATGAGGTTCACTACAGTTAAGGAGCAGTAAAATGAGTATTATCTCAAGTCATAATATGTTAAAAAAAGCCCAAAAAGAGCAGTATGCTATTCCCGCCTTTAATATTCATAATTTAGAGACAATGCAAGTAATTGTTGAAACCGTGGCAGAATGTCAATCTCCTGTCATTTTGGCTGGCACACCAGGAACATATAGCTATGCAGGAACTGAAAATATCATTGCTATTGCCAATGAATTATCAAGAAAACATAATGTTCCATTAGCAGTACACTTAGATCACCATGAAGAATTCAATGATATAACTAACAAAATTAATGCTGGTGTTAGATCAGTAATGATTGACGGTTCACACTTTCCTTTCGATGAAAATATTGCCCTCGTAAAACGTGTTGTTGATTATGCTCACAGATATGACGTAAGTGTTGAAGCAGAACTTGGCCGCCTTGGTGGTGTTGAAGATGATCTGGTTGTCGATGCTAAAGATGCATTATATACAAATCCACAACAAGCTATAGAATTTGTTAAGAAAACAAATATAGACTCTCTGGCTATTGCGATAGGTACAGCACATGGAATGTATAAATCAGAACCAAAACTTGATTTTGACCGCTTATCCGAAATTCGTTCAGTAGTAGATATACCATTAGTTTTACATGGCGCTTCAGGTGTTCCAGATAAAGATGTTCGCGAATGTATCAAACGTGGTATTTGTAAAGTAAATGTTGCAACTGAATTAAAAATTGCTTTTTCTGATGCCCTAAAACAATACTTTATTGAAAATCCAGATGCTAATGATCCTCGACACTATATGAAACCAGCTAAAGCAGCAATGAAAGAGATTGTCAAAAAAATCATTACAACTTGTGGCTGTGCAGGTAAGTTATAAAGGAAATCATATGATTTACACTTTAACACTTAATACTGCAATTGATATGAATATTCATTGCCAAGGGCTAAAACCCAATTCAGTAAATAGAACACTAGATACAGAATATAGCCCTAACGGTAAAGCAGTTAATGTTTCAATTGTATTAAATAAATTTGATAAGCCTACTTGTGCATTAGGCTTTTTTGGTGGTTTTTCGGGAAAATATATTATTGATGAACTAACTAAGATGCAAATTCAAACTATCCCTTGTTTGATCGATGATATTACCAGAATTAATGTTTTTATTAATGATGAACAAAATGAATATAAATTGGTCTCTAAAGGACCTTTTATTCCTGATAACAAAAAAGCTGAAATGCTAACTATTATTGAGTCACTCAACAATAACAGTTATTTAGTTATAAGTGGTAGTTTGCCAAATAACATTGAACCTGATTATTTGGAATTAATTTTAAAAATTTGCATAAGCAAAAATATCAAAATAATTTTAGATATTAGTCATACTAAATTAAAAGATTTATTAATTTATAAACCTTTACTTATCAAACCTAATAATGAAGAGTTAAAAGATATTTTTGGTTTTACAACTGATACAACAGAGCAAATAATTGCAGCATTAGAAAATGTTCATCAGCAAGGAGCACAAAATATTTTACTAACTATGGGTTCAAAAGGACTTTACTTTTCAAACGGGAAAAATATTTGGTTCTGTAATTCAGTATCCATAAAACAATTAAGTTCTGCTTGTGCAGGAGATGCATCGCTAGCTGCATTTCTTAGCGAATGGCTTCCTGCTCAAAACAATTATGAACTAGCCATGAAAAAGGCATCAGCAACTGGTGCCAATGTTGCCGAATCAAATGGTTTAGGATTATTAAACAAAGTTAGTACCTATATCAAACAACTTGAAGTGACTCAAATAAAATAAAATTAAATGGAAAATTGTTATGAAAAAAATACTAGCAGTAACAGGTTGTCCTACTGGTATAGCACATACCTATATGGCAGAAGAAGCATTGAAATCAGCAGCTCAAAAAGCTGGGGTTGAAATTAAAATAGAAACCAATGGCGCAAGTGGTGTAGAAAACCTAATTACTGATGCAGATATTGCTAATGCAATTGGTGTGATTATTGCGGCTGATAAAGATGTTAATCCTGATCGTTTTAATGGATTACCGGTTATTGAAGTACCTGTAAAAGATGGTATTCATAAAGCGACTATGCTTATTGAAAAAATAAACTCAGGAACAGTACCTATTCGCAAAAAATTAAAAAACAACAGTCACTCATCAGAACTACCAAATCAAAATGAATTAAAAGAATCTATTGGTCGACAAATATATAAGCATCTTATGAGTGGTGTTTCAAATATGTTACCATTCGTTGTTGCTGGAGGAGTATTAATTGCATTGTCATTTCTATGGGGTATTTATTCCGCAGATCAAAGCAATCCTGAATATAATGAGTTTGCTGCATTACTAATGAAAATTGGTGGCCAAGCTTTCGGTATTATGGTCCCTATTTTTACAGGTTTTTTAGCTTATTCAATAAGTGGGCGACCAGGTATGGTAGCTGGTTTTGTCGGTGGTTTAATTGCTAATATAACTGGTGCAGGTTTTTTAGGTGGTATTATTGCTGGATTCGCTGCTGGTTATTTAATGCTGATTGTTAAAAGACTTTTAGATGGCCTTCCTCGTGCATTTGAAGGACTTAAATCAATTTTCATAATGCCATTAATAGGGGTGTTTGTGATTGGTGCAGGTATGTTTTTACTTGGTGGACCGATTGCTGTTGTTAATAATGGCATGAAAGAATGGTTAGCCTCATTGCAATCTGCTAATCCTATTTTATTAGGAATTGTTATTGGTGGAATGTGCTCTTTCGACTTCGGTGGCCCTATCAATAAAGCTGCTTATGTAACAGGTACAATGCTGTTAGGAGAAGGTAATTACTATTTTATGGCTGGTGTTTCCGCTGCATGTATTGTCCCTCCTTTTGTTATTGCCTTTGCAACTACTATTTTCCGAAGTAAAGCATTTACTGAAGAAGAGCGTGCTGCTGGCATTGTAAATTATATACTTGGTTCAACTCATATAACCGAAGGCGCTATTCCATTTGCTGCCAAAGATCCATTACACGTTATTCCAATTATGATGTTTTCATCAGCTATTGCCTCAGTATTAACTTTTATTAGTCAAATCCAAGTTCCTGCACCTCATGGAGGATTTTTAGTCCTACCTTTAGTCAATAAACCTTTCATGTGGGTTGGTTGTATTTTTATAGGTGCATTAGTCGGAGCGATTTTATTAGGTTTATGTCGTATACGTGAAAAACGAAAATCGACTGTTGAAAAATAAAAAGTCAATTATTAAATATGGCTAATAAATTGATCTTTTGAATATATATGAATTTTTAAGGTAAATAAATGAGCAATATACAATTAAAAATTGAAGATATATCTATTATAAATGGCGTTTATACTAAACAAGATGCAATAAAAGCGGTATCAGAAAATATGATAAAAGCGGGATTAGTAAAGCCCGATTATACTCAATCGATGTTCGATCGTGATCTGCAAATATCAACTTTTCTGGGTAATGGTATAGCAATTCCTCATGGAACTACCGATAAACGTGATAGTGTTATACAAACAGGATTAAAAGTTATCTATTACCCTGATGGTATAAATTGGGATGAAGATAATAATATTGCCTATGTTGTTATTGGTATAGCGGCAAAAAGTAATGAACACTTAGATATTTTGCGTCAATTAACAAGAGCAGTTATTGCTGAAGATACTTTAGCGCGAATTCAATCCGTTAAAAAACCAGAAGAGCTATTAACAATCCTTCAAGGCAACTAATATAACCATCCCATGAGAAGAGACGATGTGAACTCATGGGAGGTTACCTCCAACTGATTAACAATCAATCAATTAAAGCAGTTAATACAGTAAGTTTTTAAACTATAAGAAGAATATTAGGTATTAAAAAATTCCAGTCGATTATTGATAATTGTTTTATTGTTAACCATTTCAAATGAGATTAAAACGCCTTCCCAAGTAATACCTAAAACAATTAACATGCCTTCAAAATCATAGTAATAAAGCATATAATCTTTATTATAACTACCATCTTTAAATCTATAATTATGGTTAAATTCATCAGTTAATTCAAACGGGTGACCAATCTTAAAATCAAAACCAAGGTAACTTAAAATTTGATTAGCTTTATCAATTAAAAAAGTGTTATCCATAACTTCTTGAATTGATAATACTTCAACATGATCTAAAATATAAAAAAATTCAATTTGATAACCACCTTTTAGTATTCCTTGGACATCAGCATAACTGAAATCTTCAATAGTCTGATATTGATCTGAACTAAAAAAATCATCAATATTGAGCATACTAAATTTTGTTTTATCATACATATCAATTAAATCGCTTTTCTATTTTCCGTTTGATCTTATTCAAAATAGATTATTCAACTATCGCCAAGATTAAAGTTTACTTTCTTTTTAAAATAATCCTTAAATCATCACCGATCATTTCAACTGATTCAAAACGAAATTGCGGCGCTAATGAGAGTTTTTGTAGATTAGGTAATACGCACATGTCTTGGGCATTATGACCTAGCAATTTAGGAGCATAATATATGATTAATTCATCAACCAGATCTTGTTCGATTAGTGCACCGGCTAAATGAGATCCAGCTTCAACCCATACAGAATTCATTTGTTGCTTAGCTAATATGGATAATAACTTTGATAAATCAACTTGATGATTATTTGATGATTCAATGATAAGTTTACTATTTGAAGATAATATTGGCAGATTTTGCTTGCGAACAATCCAAATTTCACCAGATTGATCGAAAATATTTTCATTACCCATCATTTGATTTTGACTATCGATTATCACTCGTACTGGTTGGCGAACTTCATCGAAAGGATAAATTTTTTTAATTGAATCAGGCAATTCACTAAATCTAACAGTTAAACTGGCATTATCAGCTTGAACTGTTTTCCTTGTGCTCAATATACAACTAGCTTGAGCTCTATATTGTTGAACATCTTGTCTTGCTAATGCAGATGTAATCCATTTACTTTCACCGGAGGCCATAGCAATTTTACCATCCAATGAAACCGCCATTTTAAGTTGAACGTATGGCAGACCTGTTCGCATACGTTTTAAAAAACCTTTATTAATCGCTTCGGCTTGCTCGGTTAAAACGCCAACTTGAACTTCAATTCCAGCATCTTTTAATCGTTTAATGCCATTACCAGCAACGTTAGGATTAGGATCTTGCATAGCAATAATCACTCGCGTTATGCCAGCTTGAATAAGAGCGTCAGCACAAGGTGGAGTTCGGCCAAAATGACTGCAAGGTTCTAATGTTACATAAGCCGTTGCCCCTTTTGCTTGGTCACCAGCCATTCTTAATGCATAAACTTCGGCATGAGGTTGCCCGGCTTTTTGATGATAACCTTTGCCAATGATCTGATCATTTTTAACAATAACACAACCAACATTAGGATTAGGGGTAGTGGTAAAGCGACCAAGTTCAGCGAGCTCTATAGCTTGCTGCATATAATATAGATCTTTATCCATAGCTATCTTTTAAATTAAGATTATTTTTGTTGCAACTTCGCTATTTCATTACTGAATTGTTCAATATCATCAAAACTGAAATAAACAGAAGCAAAGCGTATGTAAGCAACTTTATCAAGATTTCTAAGCTCTTCAATTACAAAATCACCAATTAATTTTGCCTGTACTTCACGTTCGCCGGTGGCTCTAAGTTTTGATTTAATACGCGTAATAGCATCTTCAATTGCATCAAAACTAACCGGACGTTTTTCAAGAGCTCGTTTTATACCATTACGAAGTTTTTCTTCATTAAAAGGTTCTCGAACCTTATTACTTTTAATAACATTAGGCATAATTAATTCAGCCACTTCAAAGGTTGTGAAACGTTCATTACATTCCACACATTGTCGACGACGACGAACTTGAAAACCTTCACCAACTAATCGAGAATCAATAACCTTTGTATCATCAGCATTACAAAACGGACAGTGCATAAATATATCCTGAAAACGTTTAACTTACATTACAATAGCTGAAATTATTATTTTAAACAAGATTTAAGCTAAGTAATATAAGTTACTGCATACTATTTCTAACTGCAGTATACTCAAATGAATGTTAGATTTCCGCCACTTATTTAGTGACGGAGAATTGATTTACCATGTTAATGAGATTAAAAAATCGCGTAATTTTGCAAAATCATCTGGCATATAATGAGACAGCAACGGCATTTCAGCCCTTTCAGCTAATGCAGGTGGTAATGGAATGGATCGACCAAGAATATTCTCTACCACTTCTTTAAACTTGGCTGGATGAGCTGTTCCTAAAAATAAACCATACTCCCCTTCTTGCAATTGATCGCGTAAAGCTCGATAAGCAATAGCACCATGAGGCTCAGATAAATAACCCTTTTTATCCAATTCTTGAACGGTTTGTACAGAAACCTCATCAGAAACAGCTGCATGACCTAATGATTTTAATACCCAACCTTCTCGTTGATAAATTTTCTCAATTCTTGGCCAGTTATTAGGCTGACTTACATCCATAGCATTAGATAATGTAGCTACAGTTTTATGAGGTTCCCACTTTCCTGTTTCTAAATAACGAGGAACAGTGTCGTTGGCATTAGTTGCAGCAATAAAACGTTTAATTGGCAATCCCATAGTTTTAGCCAGCAATCCGGCAGTTAAATCACCAAAGTTACCGCTTGGCACAGAAATAACTAATTGTTCTCGTTGTTTTGCTGTCAATTGAGCATAAGCTTCAAAATAATAACAAATTTGTGCTAAAAGCCGACTTATATTAATGGAGTTTGCTGAGTTTAAACCAATAGCAGTTTTTAACTCTTCATCATCAAAAGCCTTTTTAACTAATGCTTGGCAGGCATCAAAATCACTTTGAATAGCAATGGTGTGAATATTATCACCTAAAGTACAAAATAGTTTTTCTTGTAACGGGCTAATTTTACCTTCTGGATATAAAATCACTACGCGAATATTCGGTAAGTGATAAAAAGCATGCGCAACAGCTGCACCAGTGTCCCCAGAGGTTGCCGTCAAGATTGTGATTTTTTTATCCGCAGCAACTTGAACTAATGCTTGTGCCATAAAGCGGCCACCAAAATCTTTAAATGCTAATGTTGGACCATGATAGAGTTCAAGTGAACCAATATCATCTTCTACTGATTTGACTGGAGCTGGAAATTGGAAGGCATTTTGTACTAATCGATGCATATCGTTATCACTAATTTCATTACCAATAAAAGCCAATAATATTTTGGCACTTCTAGTAACAAAATCCATATTTAGCAATGACTCTATTTCTGCATCTGAAAATTTTGGTAATTGCTCTGGGAAAAATAATCCTTGCCCTTTACCTAATCCTTGTTGTACGGCCTGAGCAAAACTAACTTGTTCAGAATGATCTTTTAAGTTATACAATTTCATAATTTGTTCCAACTATTTTATACTTTAATTGTTTTCTTTTTGATTTAATCTTATTGTTAAATTGAATAACAATTAACTTAAATCACTCTTGCACCTTGTGGATCTATTTTACAAATATGGGTAAAACCATCTTCATTTTGTAGATAAGAGCTTTTTAATAATGACTCTATCTGCTGTGCCGTTTCAAGATTATCCGCCACAACAAACATCGTCGGTCCAGATCCTGATATCCCTGAAGCTAATGCACCAAGTTGTTTTACTTTCTTTTGAGTTTCATCAAAATTAGGTAGTAATTGTTTACGATAAGGTTCAGCAATATTATCAATTAACATTGCCGCAGCAAGTTTAGGTTGTTTAGTATAACAAGCATGCAAAAAACCACCGACATAGCGACCATGAGCGACACAATCAGCTTTTTGGTATTGAGCAGGCAGAATAGCTCTGGCTTCTGCTGTAGAGACTTTAATACCAGGATAGGCCATTACCCAATACCAATTTTCAAAGTGAGGTATCGACTCACTGATAACACCCATTTCATCAAGAATAAGTTGCATACCACCTAAATAACAAGGCGCCACATTATCATAATGGACACTACCAGATATACGCCCTTCTAGCTCTCCCATCATCGAAAGCATTTCAAACTCATTAAATGGTTCATTAAAAAACTTATTTAATGCAACAAAAGCACCAACTACTGAGCAAGCACTTGATCCTAAACCAGAACCAATTGGCATATTTTTTTCAAGAGTTATACTAACAGGCAATGTTTTATCCATAGCCTTACAGAAACGCTGCCAACATTGATAAACAATATTGAATTTTGGGTCTTTTGGCAGTTTTTTGACAAACTGACCTTTGCTAGTAAGGTTAAACTCAGTTGCCGACTCAATAGTAATACAGTCACCTAACATTGCACCACTAATTGGATTGATTGCCGCCCCCAAAATATCAAAACCAACACTAATGTTTGCCATTGATGCAGGAGCATAAACTGTTAATGATTTATGACTCATTTAGCCTCCAATTTTTCCCGATGTGGTTCGTAGAATATCAGCAAAAACACCTGCCGCTGTCACGTCATTACCAGCGCCATAACCACGTAATACTAATGGAATTGGTTGATAATACCTAGTATAAAATGCTAAAGCATTTTCACCATTTTTAACTTTATAAAGTGGATCATCTGTATCTACAGCTTCAATTTTGACGCAACATTGACCACCATCAATACTACCTACATACCGTAATACTTTTCCTTCTTTGGCTGCTTTTTCTGATTTTTCTTTAAATTCAGCATCTAGTTGTGGTAATTTTGACATAAACTCATCGATATTACCTTGAGAATATTCCGCAGGCAGAACTGATTCAACTTTAATTTGATCTAATTCCAGTTGTAATCCTGATTCTCTGGCTAAAATCAACAATTTTCTGGCTACATCTGTACCTGATAAATCATCACGAGGGTCTGGTTCGGTAAAGCCCTTTTCTTTCGCCAATTTAGTCGCTTCTGATAAAGACATACCTTCATCTAATTTGCCAAAAATAAAAGATAACGATCCAGATAATATGCCGGAAAACTTGATCAGTTCATCACCAGCATTGAGCAGATTTTGTAAATTTTCTATTACAGGTAAACCAGCACCAACATTGGTATCATATTGAAACTTACGTTTACTATTGGCCGCTTCTTGCCGTAGGCGAAGATAATAAGCCATTGAACTTGTATTGGCTTTCTTATTTGGTGTGACCACATGGAAGCCATTGGCAAGGAAATCAACATATTTATCTGATACATCACTACTTGAAGTACAATCAACTAAAATTGGATTAAGTAATCGATTGTTTTTAGCAAAATCAATAATACTATTTAGAGTATAATCTGTATCACTTTGTTTTATTTGATCACGCCAATTCGCTAAATCAATACCATCACGATTAAGTACAGAATGTTTGGAATTGAATAAACCACAAACCCGTAAATCGATCTGTTTATTTTTAAGCCATTTTTGTTGACGACCAATTTGATCGACCAATGCACCACCAACACCACCAACACCAATAACAAACACATCTAACATTTTGTCTGTACCAAAAAGCATTTGGTGCGTTACACGTACTCCCATTACAGCAACATCATTATCAACCACAACCGAAATTGAACGCTCTGATGAACCTTGTGCAATTGCTACGATGTTAATATTGGCTCGAGCTAATGCAGTAAAGAAGTTAGCAGATAAACCACGTAACGTTCGCATACCATCACCAACTACAGAAATAATTGCCAATTTGTCAATCACTTCGATAGGTTCAAGTAAGCCATCTTTTAATTCTAAATAAAATTCATCACTTAATGCCTCTTCAGCACGATATAGTTCGGTTTGAGGAACACAAAAACTAATACTATATTCAGATGATGATTGAGTAATCAGTACCACCGAAATCCCGGCATAAGTCATAGCAGAAAATACTCGAGCAGACATACCTACCATACCTTTTAGCCCTGGCCCTGATACATTAATCATCGCCATATTATTTAAATTGGTTATACCTTTTACTGGAGTTGAACTATCCACAACATTAGCACCAATTAAAGTCCCCGGAGCATCTGGATTATTGGTATTTTTAATTAAGCATGGAATTTGGAATTGGGCGATTGGCAAAATTGTTCTTGGATGAAGCACTTTTGCACCAAAGTAAGATAACTCCATTGCCTCTTGATAAGACATGGTTTTTAATAATTTGGCATCTGGAACAATTCGAGGATCACAGGTATAAACCCCATCCACATCGGTCCAAATTTCACAGCTATTTGCACGTAAACATGCAGCTAAAACTGATGCCGAATAATCAGATCCATTACGACCAAGAACAACTAATTCACCTTTTTCATTTCCGGCGGTAAAACCTGGCATCAAAATAATATTTTCTGGTGGAATATTCATTTCGCTGATGCGATGGGAAGATTCAACAATATCAACCGTTGATTCTAAATAATCACCTTCCGCAATTAACATTGCTACCGGATTAATTACGGTCACTGCATGACCTTTTGCTTTTAGCACCTCTTGCATGATTGCAATTGAAAGTTTTTCACCTCTGCAAATGATAGTAGCATTAATACTGTCAGGACATTGACCTAATAACCGAATACCTTCTAACAATTGTTTGACATTATTTAACTCATTGAGTGCAAATTTTTTCATCTCTTCATAGGCAAAATTAGGCAGTGCTTGTGATATTCCTGCTAAGAGATCCGCAAAGATTTTTTCTGCATCATAAATATTTGTTTGTATATCTTGCCGTGCTACAGTTTTTTCAACCATTGCGACTAAATGATTGGTAATTTTAGCTGGTGCAGATAAAACTGTTGCTGTTTGTTCTTGTTTAGCATTATTCTCAATAATCTCTGCTACACGCAAAAAGCGTTCTGCGTTGGCAACAGATGTTCCTCCAAATTTTAAAACTTTCATATCACACCTTACTTATTTTTCTAATTTATGCCAATGACAATTCAAAATGTAATTTTTTTAAATCACTTATAAAATCAATATTTTGAATTCTTTTTTTTGTTATTAATGTTTTTGAATATTTTTTATTTTATAAAACAAAAAACCCGCCTTTTTTGGCGGGTTTTTCGATATTTTTTAAGGAAAAATCAACCCGCCCTATAATTAATAATAGTGCCGGTGGTGCCAATAATACCTGAAATCATCATCATCATAGTTTTCATTATTTTTCCTAAAAAAATCCCTAAACAAAACAGCCTGACATTTTCATGTCAGGCTGTAAAAATTAAAAAACTTTTTTGCTGTTTTCGTATTCGTTCACTACCTTATTTAAGGCTTGGTAGATACTTTCTGCATCCTGTTTTTTTAATGCTTCATCAAGTATATTGAGATACGATAACATTAGTTTTTGATTATCTTCAGCAAATTGTGGCGAAACTTCCTGATCTTCATATAACATGACATAAGTACGCGCAAATCCAAAGATCAAAAAATAAACTGATGCATTTTTTGGATCATTTTGGATTAAAGCCCTCATAGCCTTACGTAGTTTTACATACGAGTCGGTACCAGGTAAGCTTGTCGCAAATGTTTTTGTTACGTCAGAAAATGTCATTGCTAAAACCTCAATCAAAATCACAAGCGAAAAGAATAGCAATCCATTAACATAAGTGCAAGTCTATTTTGATTTTCAATTCTATTTTTTTATTATTTTTTATTTAACACATTGATATATATCAATGCCAATTTGGTTTAATGTTAAACTTGTTTACAAACAGATAACCCTGCCGAAGCTTGGGCAACTGGCATAATTTCAATTGAATTCACATTAAAATGATTAGGTGTATTCACTAACCATGACACCGTATTAGCAATATCCTCAGGAGTAACATAATCAACATCTTTATAAACTGTCGCGGCTTGTTCGTCATTACCATGGAATCGTACATTGGAAAATTCTGTACCACCACATAATCCTGGTTCAATATTTGTTACTCTGATTCTTTTACCTAGTAAATCTGTCCGTAAATTAGCACTAAATTGCTTAACAAATGCTTTTGAGGCACCATAAACATTACCACCTTTATAAGCATAAGTTCCCGCCACTGATCCAAGATTTATTATGTAACCATAATTGCGTTCAACCATACTCGGTAAAATTTGATGAGTTAGGTGAACTAAGCCGATAATGTTAGTTTGAATCATTGTTTCCCAATCATTATAATTCGCCTCATATGCAGGTTCTAATCCCAGTGCCAATCCAGCATTATTGATTAATATATCAATCGGTTGAAATTCTTTCGGTAATTGCAATAAGATAGTTTCGACGGCATCTTTTTTGGTGACATCAAACGTTAAAGGCAAAAAGTTATCCCCTAACTCATCAGCAAGTTTCTGTAATTTATCACCTCTTCTAGCAGCACCAATGACTTTATAACCGTCAGCAATAAGTTTTCGACAAATAGCTTGACCAAAACCAGAAGAAGCTCCAGTAACTAAAGCGATATTCATATTCAATCCCCTTTACTCATGATAATTGTCTGATTTTACCTTTATAACATTGAAATAAATAATAGATTATTCTGCATTAAATACAAAAAAACCCGCTACATAGCGGGTTGACATCGAATATTTCATTTAGCTGGTTCTTCGGAAGGCTCTTCATCTTTCAAAGGAACAATCAACGTATCAATATGGGTATTATTAATTAGTTGACGAGCAGAAGACATTAATTTGCTCCAGAAATCTTGGTGATGACCACAAACAACCAGATCTGCACCATATTCATGGATAGCTTCAATTAATACTTGGCCAAATTCACCATTGCCAGAAAGAGTGTGTGCAATTGGATAACCAGCATCATCAGCAAGTTTATTCAATGCAATATGAGCATCTTCAGTGATACGATCTTTCATATCATTCATATTAATATCAACTAAACCAGTATAAAGATCAGAATAATTAATACCGACATGAATTAGTGATATTTGAGCATTATATGGTCTAGCCATAGAAACTGCTTTTTCAACAAGAACTTCACTTTCAGGTGATAAATCCACTGCGACTAAAATATGTTTATAAGCCATAATATTCACTCCTTCCTATTTTTGATGCTCTAATTAAATTAGAATTTATATTTCCTTTTTACTACTAAATTAATTTTTGAGCAAGCCAAAATAGTGACCCAGATAACAAAATTGAAATTGGCAATGTAAGAATCCAAGTTAATGCAATATTTTTAATTGTTTTACTTTGTACCCCACCACCGTCAACAATCATCGTACCAGCAACCGATGAGGAAAGAACTTGAGTTGTTGATACAGGCATTCCAGTATAGCTTGCTATACCTATTGATAACGCGGTTGTAATTTGTGCAGAGACACCTTGAGCATAAGTCATCCCTTTTTTACCGATTTTTTCACCAATGGTTACTGCAACCCGTCGCCAACCTATCATAGTACCTACAGCAAGCGCTGAAGCTACGCCGATAATAATCCAAACTGGTGCGTACTCGACAGTTTTTAATAAATCATTATTTAGCGATTTTAAGTATTGCTTATCTTCTGCAGGTACATTTGGTTGTTTAGCTACATGAGATACCGTATCGGATAAACATAATAAAATACGTCTAGCCTGGGAGCGTTGATCTACATTAAGAGAACCATAATCATTCATTTTATTAAACAAATTATTAGCAATCCCTAATGTAGTAAACGAACGAGAGTAATCACAATGATATTGATTTAAATCATTTACAGGAATTGAAGTATCTACAGCAGACTGTTTTCCTATTACAGTATTAAGTTCATCATTATGGGTAATAAAATATTCTTCAATATTATGAATGGCATTCCTGGTATTAGTAATTTCATAGGTTGATGCTCCCATATTTACAATAAATCCAGCAGGCGCAATTCCCATTAATACTAGCATTAATAAACCAATACCTTTTTGTCCATCATTAGCGCCATGAGAAAAACTTACTCCAGCAGCAGAAATGATCAACATTATGCGAATCCAAAATGGTGGTTTTTTCTTACCATAGAGTTTTTCGCGTTGTTCGGGCGTCATAAAAATACGCTCTCTTTTTTTACTACGTTTTTTACTTTGACCTTTACGAGTCCAATATTTCCGCAGTAAAAAAATCATTAATCCGGCTATAACAAGACCAACAACAGGCGAAATTATTAATGATAAAAAGATTTGAATCATTTTAGGAATATTAAGTGCATCAATAATAGAAGTATCCATAATAAATGCATTAGCCAATGCAACACCAATAATTGCACCAATTAAAGTATGAGAGCTTGACGCTGGTATACCTACATACCATGTACCTAAATTCCATATAATAGCGGCAAATAAAATCGAAAATACCATTGCCAGGCCATGTGCAGAACTTACATTTAATAATAAATCAGTAGGTAAAAGATGAACAATTGCATAAGCAACACTAAGTCCACCAAGCAATACTCCAAAAAAGTTAAACATACCAGCCATAAAAACAGCAAGCTGTTCTTTTAATGCTCTAGTATATATTACTGTCGCAACTGCGTTTGCAGTATCATGAAAGCCATTAATTGCCTCGTAAAAAAGAACAAAAAATAGTGCTAAAACTAGCAATATAATGGTTGAAAAGTCTAAATCAGCAAATAGATGAAACATAATATATCTTTCTGTTGTTAATAGCGGCTCTATTATCCTTGAGAATACCGCAATGAGCAAAACAATTTTTACATTTTTCGTTTCGCATAATGGGAGGCTAGAACAGCACAGATCATTAATTGAACTTGATGAAAAATCATTAACGGCAAAATCATTATTCCAGTTATAGACATAGGGAAAATCACACTAGCCATAGGAATACCACTTGCAAGGCTTTTTTTAGAACCGCAAAATACAATTGTGATTTCATCTTCTTTGCTAAAACCCAACAATCGCGAGCTATAAGTAGTAATTAATAACACGATGGTTAACAAAATTATTGAATAAACAATGATCTCTACAAGAGATAACCAGCTGACTTTAGACCAAATACCATTAACTACCGCATCACTAAAAGCAACATAAACAACTAATAATATTGATATACGGTCAGTTTTTGAAATAACACTTTTATATTTATCCACCCATTTGCCAATAAAACGTCTGGATAAATGACCAACCACAAAAGGTAACATCAGTTTAAGCATAATAGATTCAATGGCATCTAAAATATTCATCGAAGCAGCAGCTTGAGTATGCATTAATAAACCGACTAAGACGGGAGTAATAAATACACCTAATAATGTCGATGCCGATGCACTACAAATTGCTGCAGCCACATTACCTTTTGCAATTGAGGTAAAAGCAATTGCCGACTGAACTGTAGCCGGTAGGACACAAAGGTAAACAAAGCCTAGATAAAGATCTTCCGATAAAAAAGTTGGTACAAGTAGTTGCATCATCATCCCTAGAATCGGGAACACCACGAAAGTAATAACAAATATCAATAAATGCAATCGCCAATTTTTTATACCAATAACTATTGCATCAAATGACAATTTTGCTCCATGCATAAAAAATAATAGACCAATAGCAAAAGTTGTGAGAGTTTCAAAAATAACCTTTGCTTGTCCTTCACATGGGAAAATACTTGCCGTCATCACAACACAAATCAAAATCAGCAAGAATGAATCAATTTTAAAACGTTGAAGTATATTCATGATATTAGTTTGATTAGTTAAAAAAATCGCCACAAAAGTGGCGATATATCTAAAGTTATACTTTTACTCTAGGAAGCTTCGTAGTACATCAGATCGGCTTGGGTGACGTAATTTACGTAATGCTTTAGCCTCAATCTGACGAATACGTTCACGTGTTACATCAAATTGTTTACCAACCTCTTCAAGAGTATGGTCGGTATTCATATCAATACCAAATCGCATGCGTAACACTTTAGCTTCACGTGGTGTTAAGCCAGATAAAATATCACGTGTTGCACTACGCAGACTTTCAGATGTAGCGGCTTCTAATGGTTGTTCAAGTGCTGTATCTTCAATAAAATCACCTAAATGTGAATCTTCATCATCACCAACTGGTGTTTCCATTGAAATAGGCTCTTTAGCAATTTTCAATACTTTACGAATTTTCTCTTCAGGCATTTGCATGCGTTCAGATAACTCTTCTGGCGTTGGTTCACGACCAATTTCTTGTAACATCTGACGTGAAATTCGATTTAGCTTATTGATTGTTTCAATCATATGTACAGGTATACGTATTGTTCTTGCTTGGTCAGCAATTGAACGTGTAATCGCTTGTCGAATCCACCAAGTCGCATATGTAGAGAATTTATATCCTCGGCGATATTCAAACTTGTCAACAGCCTTCATCAAGCCAATGTTACCTTCTTGAATAAGATCTAAGAACTGTAAACCTCGGTTAGTATATTTTTTCGCAATTGAAATTACCAAACGTAAGTTGGCTTCTACCATCTCTTTCTTAGCTCGTCGGGCTTTAGCTTCACCGATAGACATTCGTCTATTAATGTCTTTAATTTGCTCAATAGAAAGATTCGTTTCTGTTTCTATCTGTTGTAAACAGTTAATTTCAGCCTCAATTGGCGCTTCAAATTCCATTAAATTAGCAGCAAAAGCACCTTTACCAGTAACGGCTTTTTTATACCAATTCATGTTATTTTCATTGCCACTAAAATGCGTCATAAATTGTTTTTTCGGCATTTTACACTGTTCAACACAGATCCTCATAATTACACGCTCATGTGATCTTACGCGATCCATCATGCTTCTCATATTATTAACAAGAATATCAAATTGTTTACCTACTAATCTGAATTGTTTGAAAACTTCAGATAAATTTTCAATTTCTTGTTGTGCTTTTTTATGGGCACGACCATATTTTTTTATTGCTGCAGAGGTTTTATCATGCTGTTCTTTAAGTTCAGAAAATTTCGCTCTTGCCACTTCAGGATCAATTGAAACATCATCATCAGCTGAGGAATCGCCATCTTCTTCACTTTCGTCATCGTTATCGTCGATATCGATTTCAGATTCACTCTCGTCCAACTCTTCTGGAAGCTCTTCAGATGCTTCTTCAGCATTAGGATCAACAAAACCAGTGATAAGATCAGATAAACGAACCTCACCACTTTCCACTAAATTGTATTGTTCTAAAAGATAAGTAATCGCTTCTGGGTATTCAGATACTGAGGTTTGAACTTGATTAATACCATCTTCAATACGTTTAGCGATATCAATTTCACCTTCACGAGTTAATAGTTCAACTGCACCCATTTCACGCATATACATACGGACAGGATCTGTCGTTCTGCCTATTTCTGATTCTACATTAGATAAAACTAGTGCTGTAGCTGCTTCAACGGCCTCTTCATCCGGAACATTATCTGAAAGTAATAATTCATCTGAATCTGGGGCTTCTTCAAGTACTTGAATGCCCATATCATTGATCATTTGGATAATATCTTCAATCTGATCTGAATCAATGATTTCTTCAGGCAAGTGATCATTGACATCAGCATAGGTCAGGTATCCTAGCTCCTTTCCTCGGATGATCAGGAGTTTTAACTGTGATTGAGAATTTTGCTCCATAAAGGTATCCACATTTAGTTATTCGGTCATGTATATTATATATGCAGAATAAGAAATAATTTTCTACATATACCCTGTATATTTAGTCTTTTTTTGATAAAACAAGTATTAATGTCGCTAATTCTTTTTTCTCTGCGGTACTTAATCCGGAGACTCTCTCTTTTGCGATCAGTTCATCTTGCCTTTGGGCGAGTATATTATCATATAACTCTTTTAAAGTATGAGAAAAAATTGACTCTATTTCATCATCTTGGTAATGGTACTCCCATGTAGCTAAACGACTTAACTGTTTATAAAATGGTCGACTAGTACACTCTGTTAATATCTGTGCTGTAGTTATATTTGGGTATTGTTGGCATAATTCAAGTAGCTCAATAAATATATCTATGCCTGCTAAATTAACTTGTCGCATAACATTAATATCTGCAACCATTTTAGCCATATTCGGATATTGCAGTAATAAACCAATCAAAATCCGCATGGTCGTTAATTTCATCTGCGGTGCAGACACGGCCTCAATAGGTTTATTTTCACTTTTATTTTGATTAGCGGCAATAAGTTGTTCTATTTGTGATATATCAAGTAGACCTAAGTAACGACCTAATTTCTGAAGTAAATTAAGTCTGAATACTTTTGCTTTAACTTGCTCAAGTAAAGGTATGGCAAGCGAACTCAATTTAGCTTTACCTTCAGCAGTTTTTAGGTCAACTTGTTTTAATAATTCATCAAATAAAAATTCCGATAAATTAGGAGAATTTTTTACATAATCTTCAAAACCGTCTTTACCAACTTTACGCACAAAACTGTCAGGATCTTCATCTTGTGGTAAAAAAGCAAAAGTAATTTCTTTACCATCAATCAAACAAGGTAGTAAAACATTAAGTGCTCGCCAAGCTGCGCTTCGCCCTGCATTATCACCATCATAACAAAATATGACAGAATCAGTTGCTCTAAATAATAATTTGATATGTTCTTCAGAGGTTGATGTACCTAATGCAGCAACCGCATAATCAACTCCGTATTGAGCAAGTGATACGACATCCATATATCCTTCAACCACAATCAGTTGTTCTGGATTTCGATTAACCTCTTGCGCTTCATAAAGACCATACAATTGGAAACCTTTATGAAAAATTGGCGTTTCTGGTGAATTAATATATTTGGCTGAATCATTAACAATCGTTCTACCTCCAAAAGCAATGACATTACCTTGCCTATCGCGAATTGGAAACATTATACGACCACGGAAACGATCATATTGATTACCACTATCATTGGTAACTAACATGCCAGCTTGATTATATAATTTTGTTTCAGCTTTAGTTTTTACCACATTTTGTGAAGTTAAACGCCATTCATTAGGCGCATAACCTATTTTATATCTAGTTATAATCTCTTGATTTAAACCACGTTGTTCAAGATACATATGGGCATCTTTTGACGTCGATAATGCTAATTGCTGTTGGTAGAAATCGGTGATTTTTGCCATCAGGGAGTAGAGATCACGACGCAAATTACGCGATTCAATTTGCTTTGATTGATCAGCTTGATTAGTATTACTTTCTGTGTAAGGAACACGAATACCTTGCATACTAGCAATTTCTTCAATGGCTTCAGGAAATGTTAATCGTTCATACTGCATTAAAAAATTTACAGCAGAACCTGATGCACCACATCCAAAACAGTAGTAAATTTGTTTTTTTTCATTTAATGAAAAAGAGGCGGTTTTTTCATCATGAAAAGGACAACAACCAAAATAATTATTTCCCTTTTTTTTCATTTTAACGCGCTTACCTATCACATCAAGAATACTTGTGCGGGCAAGCAAATCTAAAATAAAATCGCGAGGAATAAGACCTTTCATGATAAAATTCAACCAATTATGGCATTATAAAAAGACAACAAGCCGTAATAATAATACGGCTTGTTAAAATTGTTTATATCTAGAATATAAATGAATTGTTTTTTAAAAACAATTTAAATTTTCAGTATAAAAATTAATATAGACGAGTGCGACGAGCGTTTTCTCTTTCTAATTTCTTAGCATGGCGTTTAACAGCAGCTGCTTTTGCGCGTTTACGAATAGTTGTTGGTTTTTCGTAAAATTCACGATTACGAACTTCAGCTAATACTCCTGCTTTTTCGCAAGAACGTTTAAAACGACGTAATGCTACATCGAAAGGTTCATTTTCACGTACTTTAATTACTGGCATGTGCCTCTCACCTCAAATTTGTTTAATATCACAAAGGACTAAAATTAGTGCGCAATTTTACTCCTATTTGGTATGGGTTGTAAAGTAAAATATCGTATAATTACTATATGGTAAATTAATTTGCTAATCTACTTTTTCAATCAGATAATAAAATAGTTTAATTAAGGATATATAGGTGTTTTATGTCGTCTTTCTTTACTGGTCAATATCCACAAAAACGTTTACGTCGAAACCGTGCACAAGATTTTAGTCGTCGTCTGGTAGCAGAAAATAATTTGACGGTTAATGATCTAATTTATCCAGTATTTATTGTTGAAGGCAACAATATCAGTCAATCCGTACCATCAATGCCAAATGTAAAACGAATGAGTATTGATATATTAGTGAAAGAAGCTGAACAAGTTGCTAAACTAGGTATACCAGTACTTTCATTGTTTCCAGCTATTGATTCTTCACTTAAATCACTATTAGCCGAAGAAGCTTATAACGATAAAGGTTTAGTTCCTAGAGCAATTCGAGCATTAAAAAAAGAAATACCAGAACTTGGAATTTTAACCGATGTCGCTCTCGATCCTTATACAACACACGGTCAAGATGGTATTATTGATGACAACGGTTATGTTCTCAATGATATATCTGTCGAAGCTTTAAAAAAACAAGCATTAATACAAGCTGATGCTGGGGCAGATATTATTGCGCCAAGTGATATGATGGATGGACGAATTGGCGCAATACGTAAAGAGCTAGAATCACACAATTTTGTTAATAACCAAATTATGGCTTACTCGGCAAAATATGCATCTAGCTTTTATGGACCTTTCCGTGATGCAGTTGGTTCAGCCAATAATATCAAAGGTGGCAACAAAAAGACCTATCAACTTGATCCAGCCAATAGCAATGAAGCCTTACAAGAAATTTATCAAGATTTAAGTGAAGGTGCAGATATGGTCATGGTTAAACCTGGCATGCCCTATCTAGATATGGTTCGCCGAGTAAAAGAAACTTTTGCAGTACCTACATTTGCCTATCAAGTATCAGGAGAATATGCAATGTTAATGGCTGCAATCGAAAACGGTTGGTTAGATGAAAAGTCTACTATCATGGAATCTCTACTCTGTTTCAAACGAGCAGGCGCCGATGGCGTGTTAACTTATTTTGCTAAGCAAGTAGCTCAATGGCTCAATAACCAGTGATAGCTACATTATATTTATCATATCAATTTACTGACTAAAGTGAATTGATATGATTAACAATATAAAAACAAATAACCAAAATTAGCTCAGTTAAAAATCTTTCAGAATAAATAACATAAATAATATTTTAATTTTTTTAATAAATATTAAACTAAATCAATTACAAAAACGTAATTTATGGATAAAATATATTAAGTTACTTATTCTGACACTAAAAGTCACAAATTAATCGCTGAGAGTAAAGATTAGTTTGATGTGATAATCAAGTAACGACGCGATAACAGAATTATTCTGCCCATAGCTAGAATAAACTGATGAATCGAAATATTAATATCGCTATTAGATATAAATAAAATTTTAACCAATAACATTAAGAAGCCAATATTATGAAAAATTATATCTATCTATTTTTATTAAGTATTTTATTGTTAACTGGATGTGATAATAAAAAAAACAGCCAATCATCATCTGATGAAACTCCAACGACTAATCAAAATAACGAAGTTAGTACTAATACCCAAAATGATACAACTGATAAAACTACAGGTACAACAAATAACAATGAAGACAATACAATCAAATCTAGTAATGACAATAAATCACAGTTACCAACCCAAGTAACTAATAGCTATCTATTTCATACCGAACCAGAGTTGTTACCTAATAAGAAACTCATTAAACAGCAAACTATTCAAAGTTCGGATAAAAAATCTATTAATTATAACGATAAAGGTTATGTTAAAGATTACGACTTGGAAGGATTATATGGCGAAATAAATTATGATACAGCTAAATACATTTATGGTATGAAAGATACCAGAAACAGTTATGACATTACCTTCGATGAATCTAAAAATATCATTGGTATGAAAAATAGTAATGATGAAATTGTTGCTATTAGTGAATTTGACGAACAAGGCCGTTTAGTAGAAACCACTTTATCTAACTTCGCTGATAATAATATTAATTTTACCAGTAAGATTATTTATGAAAATGATCTGGTTGAACAAGTATTATATAACGCTTATGTAAAAATGGATGATAAAAAACAATTACCCGTTTTAGTAAGAGAAAAAGATATTATTTATAATGCAGACAAACAATTAGAAAAAACTATCACTCGAACCTTCAAATTATCTGCCAAAGGCGAAGTCATTATCAATGATAAAAATGAACAAGAATTAGAATCTACTGAAACTTGTAGTTATTCTGAATATAACCAAAATAATGACTGGACCAAAGCTGTTTGTGAAACAACCGGAAATGGTTCAAGTAAAATTAATCTAACCAGGACCATCGAGTATCTATAACTTATTAAATAAAGTGAATATGATCAGTTTTCACCAAACTCATCATATTCACGACAAAGTATAATTGTATCCTCAATTAAACGCCTTGCTATCGTGCCATATTCAGGTATTTTTGGTAATTGAGAATAATGGTACCAATCAGCTTCTACTAACTCATTTTTATCGATAGTAATCTCACCACTATCATAATCTGCTAAATAAGCCATCATCATAGAATTAGGAAATGGCCAAGGTTGCGAACCGACATAACGAATATTTTTAATTTTTATTTTTGACTCTTCATAAACTTCTCTAGCTACTGTCGTTTCCATGGTTTCACCAATTTCAGTAAAACCCGCTAATACAGTATATAAATTATCTTGATTATGCCTTACATGTTTTGCCAATAAAATTTTATTTTTATTCCGAATAGCGACAATAATGGATGGTGAAATTTGTGGATAATAACGTTGATGACAATTATCACATAGACAACACCATTCGGTTTGACTGATATACATCTCATGACCGCAGTAACCACAATATTTATGAGACCGATAAAACTCAGACAATTGTACCGCTCTACCAGCCATATTAAACAAAGACTGATCAGCACTATTAAGTAAAGGTCTAATCGAGGCCATGGAACTACTCATTTCTTGACAAATTAACCACGCTGTTTGTCCATTCCATTCACCAATAGGCTGAGCGAGTTTATTGGTAAATCCTAATTCGCTGGCGATACCGTTGGGAACTTCGCCATTAGGTAACCATAGACGACCATTTTTACTCACAAACCAGTAGCCTTTTTCGTTACCGATCAAATTATATTGTTTTTGTATATCCATAACACTAACACCAAAAAATAAATATTAAAAAGGAGGATATTACTCCTCCTTTTTATCAAGCTATTTCTTTTTCTTCTCATGAAGACCTTTTTTCTCAAGTTCCCAGTAAATTATACGTTGCTGAGCAATCGTAAACAAGTTACTTACAGTATAGTATAAAACTAAACCTGATGGGAACCATAAGAAGAACACCGTAAAGATTAATGGCATATAAGTCATTAATTTTTGCTGTAATGGATCAGTAACCGGTGATGGTGACATCTTCTGAATTAAGAACATGGTACCACCCATTAATAACGGTAAAATATAATATGGGTCTTGCGCTGATAAGTCATAAATCCAAAGAGCAAATGGAGCATGACGTAATTCTACTGTATTACCTAACATATAAAACAGTGATAAGAAGATCGGCATTTGAATCAACAATGGTAAACAACCGCGAAGAGGATTAACTTTCTCTTGTCGATAAAGTGCCATTGTTTCCATACTCAGTTTTTGTCTATCATCACCATAACGTTCTTTTAGTGCTTGTATACGAGGTTGTAATAACTTCATTTTAGCCATTGAACGATACTGTGCTCGCGTAAGTGGAAATAAAATACCCCGCACGATAAAGGTGATAACTATTATTGAGAAGCCCCAGTTTCCAATAAAACTATGGATAAATTTTAATAAATAAAACAGTGGTTGAGATAAGAACCATAACCAACCATAATCAACAATTAAATCAAGATGATTAGCGGTTTCTTTTAACTGACTTTGGATTTCAGGACCTAACCATAATTTTGCACTAACTGATTGAGTTTTACCTGGTTGAATAACGGCGGTTTCACCTTTAAAACCAATCGTAGCTTGGGAATTTTTAGCCGTAGCACGTGAATAAAATAGGTTGTTTTGATCCTGCGCAGGGATCCACGCTGAAGCGAAATAGTGTTGCAACATAGCAACCCAACCAACATTAGTTTCCACAGATAAAGCCTTATCTTTGATATCACCAAAGCTATATTTACTATAATTAGTATCAGAACTGGAATAAGCGGTACCACGGAACGCACTTAATCCTAATCCGCCACCACCTTCGGTAACTGCATCATCTGGTAAATCAATAGTTTGTTTTAACTGACCATACATTGATACTTCTATAGGATTTTGGCTTTGGTTATCAATATCATACTGAACATCAATAGCATAATTGCCACGATGTAAAATATAATATTTAGTATAAGTCACTCCATTAACTTGATACGTTAATGGAACTTTCAACTCATCTACACCATCAGCTAAAACATATTCAGATTGAGCAGTTTGATATACTGGACGTTTACTTCCTTGAATTGCATTATCTGGACCATCTTTACCTGTTAAGCCACTTTCAGCAATATAAATAAAGTCAGGTTTAGATGTTAATAATTGGAAAGGCGTACCAGAATGAAGAGACTGCTCATATTTTAACAATTGTGCAGCTTGTACATCGCCACCATAGGTATTAACCGTTAATGACAATACATCAGATTTTATCGTGATTGTTTTACCTTGTGTAAAATCCGCTGGTGAATCTTCACCTATTTGTTGCGTCAATTGATTAGCAACTGGCGGTTTTGGTGCATGATCTTCTTCCCATGCTTTCCAAAGCAGGAAAGAGACGAAAAGTAAAGCAATGACTAAAATATTACGTTGAGATCCCATTAGTGTTTTTCTCTATCGGTTTTAGTTTTAGGAGGTACAAAATCTTCACCTCCTTCATGTAAAGGGTGACATTTTAATACACGTTTGACAGTTAGCCAACTACCTTTTATTAATCCAAAGCGTCTTAATGCAATTACAGCATATTGAGAACAAGAAGGAGTAAAGCGACATTTAGGCCCTAATAAAGGACTAATAATACGCTGGTATATTTTAATGACAAAAACAAAAGCATTAATAATCAAATAATTAAACGCATAAACATGCTGTTTAAATATCAATATTAATTTATTCAGTTTCTTTGTTTTTTGATGATTTGTTGACATAGTTTGTCTAATGTCTCAACTAATTGTTGATTATTCAATTGTATAACAGGCTGTTTAGCCATCAAAATAAAATCGATATTAGGAAACTGATGTTGACGGTGACGAAAATATTCTTTAGCTAATCGTTTAATTCGATTACGCTCGTGTGCTCGTTTAACCTGTTTTTTAGCTATAGCAAAACCTAATCTAGAATGAGCTAGATCATTTTTCCGTGTAACTAAAGTAAGAAAAGGCGAACCTGCACGAATAGATTCTTGAAAGACGCGATTAAAATCGAAGGGAGTTAACAAACGTAACTCCCGAGGAAAAGTGAGTTTAGTCACTCAACTTTAAATTAGCTAGCAACGGTTAAACGAACACGGCCTTTAGCGCGACGACGAGCAAGAACTTGACGACCGTTTTTAGTAGCCATACGTGCACGGAAACCGTGAGTTCTATTACGTTTTAATACTGATGGTTGAAATGTGCGTTTCATGACGATTTATATCCAAATCTAATTTATCAACAAGTTGTAGAGTATAAACTCCACAGCATTAATTAAAGAGGCCCGAATTATAGAGGCTATTTTATTTTTCGTCAATGAGATTTTAATACATAAATTGTAAGGACTGTATTAAATAAATATATCGCCTTTATTAATCATTAACCGCTATGACTCGCTTACTTTTTTCACCACCGATTTCACGAGCTAATTTTGGCACAAGATAACCTGATACATTTTTCGCAAGTTGTCTCATAATTTGCTTAGCATTATCATCATCCACTAAAAAATGAGCAGCTCCTTGTACTTTATCCAATAAATGGATGTAATAAGGTAAAATGCCTATTGAAAATAATTTATTACTTAAACAAGCTAATACATCAGCATCATCATTAACCTTTCTCAATAATACACTTTGATTCAAAACCATTACCTGATGTTCCTTTAAACACTTGATAGCATTAGTAACATTATCATCAATTTCATTTGGATGATTAATATGAGTAACTAATACAATTTGTAACCGAGTTTTAGCAAATAACCGACACAGTTCGCTAGTAATACGATTAGGTATCACCACAGCTAAACGGCTATGAATACGTAACCGCTTGATATGAGGTATTTTCTCTAATTCGGTTATTAAAAAAGCCATTTCGTGATCTTTAGCCATTAAAGGATCACCTCCAGAAAGGATAATTTCATCCAGTTCTGGATGGCTTGCAATATATGCCAATGCAGCCCCAAGATTTTTTTTAGTTCCTTGATTATCGTGATAAGGAAAATGTCGTCTAAAACAATACCGACAATTAATCGCACATGCAGTTTTAGTCATTAATAATGCACGATTATGATATTTATGTAGTAACCCTGGAATGGTATTATTCTGCTCTTCTAAAGGATCTTCACTAAAACCCGCTACATTAATTAATTCTTTTTCATCACAAAGAACTTGTAACAATAATGGATCTTGGCTATCACCTTTTTTCATCCGATTTATAAAAGCCATAGGAACCCGAAGCGGGAATTGCTTTCTCGCTTGCAACATAGGCAGAGAAATCGCCTCAGGATCTAAATTCAAACAACGATAAAGCTCTTTGATATCGGTAACGACATTAGCAAGTTCAAAAATCCACTCATCTTTATTTGGTTGTTCAATATTTTGCTGTATAATGTGGCTCATTTTTGTAATTCAGAATGATAGTTGGAGCTTTTATGGCATCTTTTAGTACTAATGAGTTTAAAGCCGGTCTTAAAATAATGCAAGATGGCGAACCGTGTGTAATTGTTGAAAATGAATTTTATAAACCTGGAAAAGGACAAGCAATTAACCGCGTAAAAATAAAAAAATTACTTTCAGGTAAGACTGTTGATAAAACATTCAAATCAGGTGAATCCGTTGAAGCCGCTGATGTTGTTGATATGAATTTAACCTATTTATATACTGATGGTGAATTCTGGCATTTCATGAATAACGATACATTTGAGCAACTTTCTGCTGATGCTAAAGCTGTAGGTGACAATGCTAAATGGTTAGTTGATCAAGCTGAATGTATTTTAACTTTATGGAATGGTCAACCAATTGCGGTAACGCCACCAAACTTTGTTGAACTAGAGGTTATTGAAACCGACCCAGGCCTAAAAGGTGATACAGCAGGGACTGGTGGTAAACCAGCGACACTATCAACTGGTGCTGTAGTACGTGTTCCATTATTTGTACAAATTGGTGAAGTACTTAAAGTTGATACTCGTTCTGGTGAATATGTTTCACGGGTTAAATAATATCAACGAGATATAAATGCTATTTTTAAAAAAGAGGTCATATTGACCTCTTTTTTATTTACTAAATAAAAAAGTTAATATTTATTTTGAGGAAAGGGGTTTTTATTTCAATAATTAGGCTCAGCTTTTCGACAATTACCAATCCAGCACTCAATCAAACCAGCGAATACTAATAAACTAACAATATCTAAATTAAGAATTTTAGTTTATTTAGCACCAATATAATCTAATTGTCGCCATGATTCATAAACTACTACAGCAACAGAATTAGATAAATTCATACTGCGACTATTGGCAGTCATTGGAATACGAATTTTCCTATCTTGCGGTAATGCATCAAGGACTTTGGCAGGTAGGCCTCGCGTTTCTGGACCAAACATCAAGAAATCATTTTGATGATAATTTACTTCACTATGTGGTTTTTGACCTTTTGTGGTTAAGGCATAAACTTGAGAAGCTAAATCAAGGTGGTTATCAGCCAAAAAATGTTCAAGATTTTTATAACGTTTTACATCGACAAATTCCTGATAATCAAGTCCTGCTCGCCTTAGTTTTTTATCGTCCCAAAAAAATCCCATTGGTTCAATAATATGTAGATTAAAACCAGTATTAGCACATAAACGAATAATATTACCCGTATTAGCCGGAATTTCAGGTTCAAACAACACAATATTTAAAGGCGCATTCAACACAATAATTTCTCTTAACAATTAATATTTTTGAAGTGGTAATACTATCACAATTTTCAGCCCACCTAACTGACTTTTCTCAGCTTTAACTGTGCCGTTATCTCGAGTAATAGCATTCGCTACAATTGCTAAGCCTAACCCTGTACCACCCGACTCTCGGTCTCGAGCTTCATTAGTACGATAAAATGGTCTAAAAATTTGCTCAAGCTCATTATCGGCAACACCTGGACCATCATCATCAATAGTAATAGTCACAGTTTGTTGTTGGATAATAAAATTCACATCAATCCTTTGATTTGAATAACGAAATGCATTTCTTATCACATTTTCAAGCGCACTACATAACGCTTCTGGATAGCACAAAATTGTATGATTAGAAGGAGAATTTTGAATAGAAAATTGTTTTGCTATCTGATTGGCTTCAAAAGTCGCATTATCCAATACATTTTTAAATAATACATCTAATGATTTAAATTCACGAACTTCATTATTATCATGCTGATTCCTTGCTAAGGATAATAAGTCACCTATCATCGAATCAAGCTTTAAAGCTTCATTATTTATCCGCAAAACCTCATTGCTTTCACCTTGCTTACGGCGCAATAACGAAGTTGCCAATTGCAATCGGGTCAATGGAGTACGTAATTCATGGGAAATATCAGAAAACAGCCGTTGCTGTAGATCTTGCATCCGTTTCAATTCTCTAAGCATATGGTTAAAACTTGCACCTGTGGCTTTATATTCATAAGAACCAACTTTTTCAAGCTCAGGCCACTGTTGTAAATTACCATTTGCGACCTGTTCTGCTGCCAATCGAAGTCCTCGTGCTGGTTTAGCTATACTCCAAGACAACCACAACAAAAATGGAGAACTGGCTAACATGGTTAATGTTAAAAGTAAGAAAGGATGATCAAAAATCAAATTAACAAATTGAGATTGAATATCTGATGCGGGCTGTAATAAAAACAGTTGATATTCATCATTAGCATAGTGAATAAGGAAAGGACCAATAATCTCTTGATTATCATAAATTTTTTTCGCTGGATCATCAACATCATGCGATTTTTCACTAAAACTTTTTACTAAATCAATATTTTTAGTATCTGCAGTAATAATTTGCTGATTAGGTGTAACAATAAATAGGACTTGACCAGTTTTTTGATAATTATCCATTACCACAATAAATCTCATCCACCAGCGAAAACTATCTTTCGGTATTTTAGTGAGATCTTTTTCTATCTGACTTGCAAGAGCTTCACCACTCTCTTTATCTTTATTAGCTAAATAAGTTAAATTACGTGAGTCGAGTTCGGGTAATACCATTACAAGCGCAAGGAAAAAAGCGATCGTAAGTAAGAATATTGTGAAAATTCTAATTGTTAGACGATCAAAAATCCACATAGATTCTTACCATATTTAAAAAAGCTAATTTTGCAACAAATCATCATTTTGATCTACAACAAATAGATATCCTTTTGAACGCAATGTTTTAATCCATGGTAAGCCATCACTTCGAGGTGGAAGTTTTTTCCGTAAATTAGAAACATGAACGTCAATTGAACGTGCTAATGGGATAAATTCTTTCCCTAACACTGTCTCACTAAGAGTATCTCTTGAAATAGTCATCCCTTTATTTTCAAGTAATTTAAGTAATACTTGAAATTCTGTGCCAGTTAATTCGATGTATTTATCATCAAAATAAACAGATTGCTGTTTGGTATTTACCACAAGTTTATCAATAATATATTGTAATGGTTTTTCACTACTTTCATTACCGGCAGTATCCCATTTAGCCCTACGCAATAAAGCGTTAATTCGAGCAATTAATTCTCGATCATTGAAAGGTTTAAGAATATAATCATCAGCGCCAAGTTCAAGACCATTGATTTTATCGAGTTCGCTATCTTTAGCTGTTAAGAAAATAACAGGAACGGTGAATTCACTTCTTAGTGAAGACAAGACACTTAATCCATTCATTTCTGGCATCATAATATCAAGTAAAACCAGATCGATGGAATCATCAAACTTTTCTAACGCTTCAATACCATTATTTGCAACTTCGACTGTGAACCCTTCCAATTCTAATAATTCACATAATAACGACGCAATTTCTAGATCATCATCAACTACAAGTAATTTGCTCATTATAATCCTCAATAAGTAATGAAATCCTTAATTTTATATCTATTAAATAGACGACAACTAGGCTTTGTATTTTAAAAAATATTATATAGATATATGAAAAAAATATCGTAAATAATTGTTAAGAATTACAGTTTAAATACTTTAACATTGTTAAAACCTTGCTCCATTAAATAAAGTGCTTGTAGTTTACTCATCACGCCTTTAGCACAATACAGTAAATATTGCTTTGATTGATCTAAATCACCAAATTGAGTTGCCAATTTATAAAATGGTATAAGCTTAACTTCAACATTTTCGATTGCAAGTGGATACTCCTCTTGCTCTTCAGGCGCTCGAATATCAATGATAACGTGATTATCTTCTAATGTGGTAACAGTATCAACCTGAGTAATAGTATTATTAGTTTGTTTAGCTATTTCACGAATATCAATATTTTCAGCTTCTTCAACAGCCTTATCTAAAATAGCAAAATCAAAATTTTCCTCTTCAGCTTCTATTTTTTCTTTAACCGCTTTTACGGTAGGACTTTTCGATATAACACCACAAAATTCAGGCATAGTCTTAGCAATATCTTCAGTGCCTATCTGACGAGCTAGATTAATTATCGTTTCTTTGTCATGGGTGATAAGTGGGCGTAAAATTAATGTATCACTGACATTATCGATTAAACGCAAATTAGTTAAGGTTTGACTTGATACTTGACCTAACGCTTCGCCTGTAACCAGAGCTTCAACATTATAACGCTGTGCAACTTTAGAGGCTGCGCGAATCATCATTCGTTTTAAGATAACCCCCATCTGGCCATCATCAATTTTTTCCAAAATCTCGCCAACAACATCTGAAAAGTCAATGGCAATAAAACGAACTTTATGAGAACTTCCAAATCTATCCCACAAATAATGAGCCATCTGTTTCACGCCAATTTCATGGGTTTTGCCACCTAAATTGAAAAAGCAATAATGGACTCGACAGCCTCGTCTGATCAGCATATAGCTAGAAACACCAGAATCAAATCCACCAGAAATAAGAGAAATGACATCTTCTTGTGTTCCGGTTGGGAAACCACCTATTCCGGCATGCCGTTCTTTAACTAGTAGAAGTTTATCTTTATCAATCTCAAGATTAACCGTAATATCTGGACGAGTTAATTTGACTTTAGAGGTCGCAACATGCTGATTAAGACCACCACCGACATAACGCTCTACCTCAATTGAGGTAAATTCGTGCTTACCTCGTCGTTTAACTCTTACACAAAATGTTTTATTCTCAATTAAAGGCGCATAGTGATTAAACGCTTTTTCATAAATATCATGTAAATCGGTAAAAGTAAGTTCTTCAACCACTAAAATATGATGGATACCAGGAATTCTTGTTAATAGTTCTAAAATTTGATTTTCGCTATTTTCAATTTTAGGGCGAACTTCAATAAAATCCCAATGACGAATAACTGCAACATCATTAATAGCATTTTTTAAAATATTACGAATATTGCTAGTAAGAATTTTAATAAAACGTAAACGAACAGACTCGCTTTTGATGGTAATTTCAGGGAAAAGTTTAACTATAAATTTCATACAACTGCATTAGCCAAGAATAAAAATGGCGACATTATACTGATTTTTCCCCTAAAAACGTACAATTGATTATGATAAATACAGAAAATAATAAAATATACTTGCTTGTTGCTCACTCTTTCGCTAATATTTCGCATCAATAAATTCTGTTCTATAACATAAAAATTGACAGGTTGAAATGTACGAACTTTTAATTATAGGTTATTTATTTATCGCACTTGCGATAATCGTTTTAGTGCTAATTCAGCGCGGTAAAGGTGCTGACATGGGCTCATCTTTTGGTGCAGGCGCTTCTGCAACTTTATTTGGTTCATCAGGAAGCGGCAATTTTCTAACTCGCACAACAACAATACTTGGTGTGTTATTTTTTGTGTTAAGCATTATTTTATCAAATCTTGGCAGCGCAAAAACCACAACTTCAAGTGATGAGTTTAAAAATATTGGAGATAGTGCTCCTGCGACTACGCAACAAAATACCGAAAGCACTAGCGGTAATGGAGACGTAATTCCAACTACTGATCCTGTTATTCAACCACAAAAGATTAATCCTACATCCGATATTCCAGAATAAAAACGGCGCCGTGGTGGTGAAATTGGTAGACACGCTATCTTGAGGGGGTAGTGCTCTAAGGGCATGCGGGTTCAAGTCCCGCCCACGGCACCAATTCAATATTCATTAACATTCTTTTAAATCCTTTAAAACACATCAAAACCAACAAATACAAGGCTTAAAGCCTATTTTGTTATTCATTAAGCACCAGTAAGATATATTTACAACCAAAAAGAATGAGGGTATATTTTAGGGTAAGATAAATTATTGTTTTGATTGAACCTGTGATATAAATTAATAAAAGGTAACAATAATTTAACCTCACTTAAACGCTACATTGTAATTATAAAAAATGCTACCTATCTGATTATTAGATCATTTAATTATGAATAGGACTATATATTTATATTAACTACTTTATTTTTAATTCTTATAGCAATTTTAGTGTGGTTATTTTTTGCATATAATAAACTTAGATATTGAGCTAAAAATGTTAAACAAAAACAATCGAATATATATGTCTCCGTCAAAAAAAGACATGATATCGCTCAACGACTTTCAGATATAGCTTCTAGCTATGGTGATCATGAAAAGTTTACTCATTTAAAACCGATGATGGAAAAATTTTAAGAGATACCATGGGTTGAATGGCGTCAGCGGCTAGCGAAAATGTAAAAAGAATAAAAAACAAAATCAATGATAATACAGAAAAAGTTTCACCAGATAAGCAGTAGTAATTAATTTAACAACGATGGGTATCTTTTTTATTAAAAAAGATGCTCATTTTTTGATGGTTAATTGACAGAAATTAATCTCTTCTTAAAAAACTCTTCGCAGAGTTTTTATACAAATGACTAATAGGCAAAAGCATTTTAACTATCTAATTAATGATAACCTCTTTTTCCAATTCATTTGCAATGAAAAATAGTTTGCAGTAATTTTGATAATAGGCTCTAACTTTTTTAATGCTCGAGCCCATTGATTAATCATTAGTTTTGAATGATAATTTTGTAACCTTGCATGCTCATATTCATTTCCATAGCTTGATTGATTTCTTTTAATGGATAGCGATGAGAAATGAGCTTCTCAATAGGCAATTTTCTTGCTTGTGCTTCTTTTAAGAATTCACAGGCGTGTACCCAATCTTCCGCTTTGTAAGTCCAGGAGCCAACAACTTTTATCTCTTTGTTACAAATATCAAAATGTGGGTTATAATTCGCCTCACCATTATTAACAAAAAAACCAAGTTCACATAAACTTCCACCTCGACGAATATATTTCCAAATAGTGGAAGCAGCTTTTGTGGAACCTGTACATTGAAACGCCATATCAACACCTTGTTTTGACAATTTCATAACATCTTCAATACTGTCATAACTTTTAATGAAATTAATGGTGTGTTGCGCACCCAATTCTTGAGCAAGTTGCAAACGACTATCCTCACCATCAACAGCAATTATATGGCGAACGCCCATAGTTCGAATAATGGTCAATAACAACAATCCAATTGGTCCACAGCCTTGAATTAAAACTGTTGAATCATGTTTGAAATTAAAGATTTCTTTCGCTTTTTCAATTGCATGTATTACAACAGCCGCTGGTTCAATTAAGACACGTAAATCAAGGCTCATATCACTAACATTAAAAACAATTCCTCCCTTATTTATTTTGATATAATCTCCAAACCAACCATTAAAAAAATGGTTCTCACCTGGCATTAAACCAAAAATTTCACCTCCATTACATAAGTGAATTTGTTCTGGATGGTTTAAACAAATATCACACTTTCCGCAAGGACGTAAACCTGTAACGATTTTATCGCCGACAGCTAGTGGCTTACCAGTAAAGTCATGAGTAATGTTTTTACCAAGTTTTACTATTGTACCTGTTCCCTCATGCCCTAATTGAATTGGTATATAACCAAATGGATCACCCTTATATTCATGCACATCCGTTCCACATATACCGCAAGCTTCAACTTTAACGAGTATCTCATCATCATTAATATTTGGTAATGTTAATGATTTTAATTCAATTTTTTTGTTACCAGTTAATATAGCTACGTTAGCTTGCTTTGGTAGATTTTCAATATTCATTTTATGTCCTTAATCACAATTTATTCGACGATAATCAAACAATACCTAACGTGGCTAATATGATACTCATCCCAACGATGCCAATGATGATGAAATTAAAACTTACCTTTTTACTATTCATTAAATAAAAACAAAGTAATGTTGTAGTTAATGGGATAATACCAACAAATATCTGATCAAGTATGCTTTGTAGTGATAATGAAGAATTTTCACCTGAACTAATTGTTAATACAGAATTAAAAGTAACAATATTACTTGTCATTCCGCCTACCATAATTAATCCAAGGACACTTGCAGCCTTGGTCAAAATATTGATTAGGCCAGAAGCATATAATTCTTCAATATATTTAGAGCCTAATGAAAATCCAATTAATCCCAAAAAATAACGGCAAGCGATAGAGGGAATATTATAAACGAGTAAAAAAACAATCGGGGCAAGAAAGCTACCTTCTTGCGCTAAACTCAGCGCAACTCCAGCGGCAACAACTCTTAAAACACCCCAAAATAGAGAATCACCGATCCCTGCAAGTGGCCCCATTAGACTTGACTTGACCGCATTGATAGATTGAGCATCAAAATCCGCTTTAACACTATTTTCTTTTTCCATGGAAGCTGCCAATCCCATTACAAATGTTGACACATTTTGCGTAGTATTAAACCAAACTATGTGTCGCGTTAACGCATCTTTTTTATCTTGTAATTTAGTGTAATAATGATTAATAAACGGCATTAAGGCATAACAAAAACCGGAAGCGCCATGTTTAGCAAAACTAAATGGAGCGAATATCGTGAAAGAACGAAAAAACATTTTTCTTAATAACTTTCTATCGGTAGTTGAGATTTGTTTAATTATTGATTTTAAATTACTCATGAGAAGAACTCCTCATCATCATCCATTATAGAATTTGAATTATTATTAGTGTGAAATTTATCCGACTTGAGATTAAGAATTTCATAATCTCGATAAGCGATTGCAACAGCAATAACTGTACCAATAATTGCTAATGCGATAAGTGGAATTTTGATATAAGCAACAATGACAAAACCCAAAATGTAATAAATAGAGAGCTTATTATTCCATAACATTTTTAGCAACATCGCAAAGCCGACTGCGGGTATTAATCCACCACAAGCAGCCAGACCTCGCATAATAACTTCTGGAATATTTTCGACAAAAAGTTTAACTGGAGTCGCACCTGACATAATTGCGATAAAAACAACAATCGCAAAGACAATATAGCGTAAAAACCATAATCCATAGTGCATTGCAACAATAGCTTTATCATTTCCTTCAAGTGCTAATTTATCAAAGCGACCGGCAAAAAAACTTAAAACGACACTCATAGTAGTTTCCAATAAACCACCTAACAATGCTAAAGGAATTGCTAATGTGATAGCAATTTCTACACCACCACCTGAGAGCATAGCAAAACCAGCACCGAGTACTGTACCAAAGGAAGGATTTAATGGTGTAGCACCTCCAACATTAACCGCCCCCATAAAAACAGCTTCTAGTGCCGCTCCCATTAACACTCCAGATTGCAGATCACCGAGAACTAATCCAACTAATGAGCCAACAACAATAGGCCTATCAGCCATATTTTGACCAATAAGCCAATTACCACCAAAAGTTATAAACATAACAACTGCAAGTAAAAAAGCTGACATTATCATAATACTATCCCTTTTTATGTAATAAAATTTTCCAAATTAATTACTCATTAGATCATGAAAAAGCTTTTCTGCATTATCAGGGACTATCTGATGAACAACTTTTCGATTACTAGCAAGCAATTGTTCTAAGGCAACTTGTTCTGATTTGCTAAGTAAGATCGTAGAACTCAATTTACTTTTTTCAGCTTCATCGACACCGTCAAAACGACCAACATTGGCAATGTTGATTCTTTCTATGTCATCTATATTTTCAGACAAAAACAGTGCATCACAAATTGAATTAACTAATACAAAAATGCGCATATCTTTTGCTTTTGGATTATTTATCAATTGCACAGCATCTTGCATGGATTTTATAGCGAGTTTGACATTTTCCGGGGTTGCCATTTTCAATGTCATTTGTTGAATGTGATCTTTACTTGCATGATCATTTGCCACAACAATAGCTTTAGCATTGAGTTTTTTGGTCCATACTAAGGCTACCTGACCATGAATCAATCTGTCATCAACTCTTATTTCTACTATCATAATTATTGCTCCGTATTTTTATAATTATTCCTAAAACTTCTTTTTTATTTAATCATCAAAAAATTGGTTATCTTCTAGAAGTTTCTGTGGTTGTATATTAACCAGTTGCATCTCTTGCCTCGATTGTTCGATTATTTCTGTTAGATTTTCGTCAGAAAGTTGCATATCAGTGAGGATAACTTCTAATACAAGTGGTAAATTAAATCCTGTTATTAAGTGAAAAGAATAACAACTTTTTAATTGTGCAAATTTTTGATTGACACTACCGCCATTTAGATCAGTAAAAACGATGATTTGAGAATTATGTTGGTATTTTTTTAAAAAATCTTCCGCTTGAATCGTAAAATCACCCGAATCAATATAAGCATTAATATAGGTAATATCTTGTTTATCACCAATTAACATATTTATTGTATTAACAATACCTTCTGCTAATTTGCCATGGGTTACAATGAGGACTTTAATCATTAATTAGATCCTTTTAATTATAAATAAAGTTATTCAAACTAAAACTATGCATGATTATTAGAACCAAATATCAACATCTTTTTTAACGTAGCTTCACGTATCGCTTCTTTCATTGCGACAGCAACATCCGAGATACCTTTACCTTTAACATAAAGTTGATGAATAGCTTCTAATCCAGCGCAGTTAATATCAGTAAAAATATTAATTTTACTAACACCATGCTTTATACAATTTTGAAAATCGGTATCACTTAATCCTGAACCGCCATGCAAAACTAAAGGAGCTTTAACAACTTGAGCAATTTGATCTAAACGATTTATGTCTAATTTAGGTGTTGATTTATAAGCACCATGAGCAGTACCAATAGCTACAGCTAAGGCATCTACTCCGGTTTGTTCAATATAATGCTTAGCTTCTAAAGGATCGGTATAGATACTATTATCTTGCTCACCATGACCTTCTGAAGCATGCTCATTAGCTCCTACATGTCCTAATTCCGCTTCAATAGAAGCACCATATTGATGAACCAATTTAGTAATATTGGCTACGCGTTTTATATTATTTTGATAACTATCAGTGGAACAGTCATACATAACTGAAGAAAAGCCTAATCTCAACGCTTCTTTAATTGCGTCTTCTGTTAATCCATGATCTAAGTGAACAACAACAGGAACTTTAGATTTTTTCGCCATAGGGATTAAAAAATAAGCTAATTCTTGTAATGTGGATATATCTAAAAAACATTCTGCAGTACCTATTATCACTGGCGATTTAGATTGTTCAGCCGCTTCAAGTACTGCTTTGGCCATTTCTAAATTTATAGTATTAAATAATCCTACTCCATACTGATTTTTTTGAGCATCTGATAAAACTTCACGTAATGTGACTAACATCCTTACCTCCAATAAAACGATATTTAAACTAGATAGTTAAAGTAATTATAAAGACAAATATTTCATTGCAAATTGCTGGCGAATATATTGATTAACAATCAAATTCGGTCATGTTAAACTTTAAAATATGATTGATATCGAGCAAATCTTAGTGATCTTGATCACAGTCATGTTGGAGGAAAGATGACCAGAGAAGATAAATTACTAAATATCATAAAAGAAAAGAATTTTGTGACAGTTAATAAACTTTGTAAGTTATTATTTATCAGTCAAGCAACTATTCGACGAGACCTTACTAAGCTCGAACAACAAGGTTTAATAAGAAGAACACATGGGGGAGCAATTTATGTTCAAAAAAGCTCGATTGAAACACCTATTACACTGAAAAATAAAGAAAATATTGAACAAAAAAGGTATATTGCTGATTTAGCTTTAGCATTTATTGAAGACGGTCAAACACTGTTTATTGAAGCTAGTAGTTCTTGCCTCTATTTGGCAAAAAGATTAAATGAAAAAAAAGGCTTAACTATACTAACAAATGGTATTACAACAGCTAACATCTTAGTTGAAGAGACCAATGCCGAGGTGTATTGTACTGGAGGTCGACTTCTACCTAAACATTTGAGCATCTGCGGTTTACAATCCTGTGACTTTATTTCACATTATCATGCTGATTTATTTTTTGCTTCATGTCGAGGACTTGATCCTGATATGGGAGCGACAGATGTTAGCGAAGCGGATTCCATGGTAAAAAAACAATTTTGTCGTAATGCAGAAAAAACAATTCTATTAGTTGATAGTAGTAAATTTAACAAAAAATTTTTCAACCAAACATTTACATTAGAAGATATTAATATCGCTATTTCAGATCAACCATTTCCTAATAATTTAAAAAATGCATTAGAAAAAGAAAATGTTGAAATTCATTATTAGCGCATTAATATATAAAGGCTGACATACTTTATAAATGGAGTTTTTAGGTATATGACTATTAAAATTATTTAATTAATTTTTAGTAAAAAAACCCCTTTCCTCAAAATTTTTTCATTGGTAAAGTTTTCATTGGAAAAAGCTTAGTTATTTATTGTTTGATGAGTGGCTTTATAGTATTGTTTTTTAAATTTCAATAAGGCCAATTGCTCATTTAGTTGAGTTATAGTATCGATTAATATCTTTTCTTGTTGATTAATGATAGTTAGACGCTCATCCAATGTTTCATCACCTCTAAGACACAGCTTGACATAGTGTTGAACATCTTTAATTGACATATTGGCGTTACGTAAACATTCAATCAATTTTGCCCACTGTAAATCTGCATCAGAAAATAACCGTTTTTCATTTTGATCGCGTTGTAAAAATGGAAATAGATTAAGTGAGTCATAATACCTAAGCGTGTGGGCTGACAAGCCTAATAGTTTTGCTGCTTTAGTCACCGAGTATTTAGGTGTTTGGTTTAATTCACCATTTTGTGCAATTGATGCAATACAATCATTTATATTTACCATATTTATACCCATGTTTTCATAAAAATCAATTAAATAGATTAGCAAGTATGATAATTTGGCCAAACTTGACTTAGAGTTACTCTAACCATTATAGTTCACGCCAACATTTAAGAAAAGTATGGGAGAAATTAACATGAACCCAAATAATATAAGAAATTTTTGTATTATTGCCCATATCGATCACGGTAAATCAACACTGGCAGATAGATTAATTGAGATGACCAATACTGTCTCTGAACGTGATATGAAAGAGCAATTATTAGATAACATGGATCTCGAAAGAGAACGTGGTATTACAATTAAGTTACAAACTGTACGCATGTACTATAAAGCTTCTAATAATATTGAATATGAACTTAATCTCATCGATACCCCTGGACATACTGATTTTAATTATGAAGTTTCACGCAGTTTAGCTGCTTGTGAAGGAGCTTTGTTGCTAGTTGATGCAACCCAAGGCGTACAAGCACAAACAATCGCTAATTTAAAACTGGCTCAAGAGCAGAATTTAACTATTATTCCAGTTATCAATAAAGTCGATATGCCGAATGCGGATGTTGACAGCGTGATTAAAGAAATCGAAGAGTTAGATGGCATAAACTTAGATAAAGTTATTTTAGCTTCAGCTAAAACCGGCGTAGGAGTTGATAATATTTTAGAATCGATCGTTGAAAACATTCCTGCGCCAGAAGGTAATAAAGATAAGCCACTGCAAGCGTTAATCTTTGATTCTCATTATGATGTGTATCGCGGTGTAGTACTACACGTACGCGTTTTTAATGGTGCCATTCATACCGGAATGAAAATTAAAATGCTCAAAAGTGATATTGAGTTCGAAGCATTACAAACGGGCGTATTTTTACCAGCAATGAAAACTGTTGATGTACTTGATGCAGGTGAAGTTGGATATATTTCGACTAATATAAAAATCGTCGCAAATGTCAAAGTCGGTGATACCCTAATTGATCCTAATCACCCAAATACCGAAGCAGTACCTGGTTATAAAGAAGTCAAACCTATGGTTTATGCTGGATTATTTCCAATAAAAAATGAAGACCAAGAAAAATTGAAAGATGCGGTGGAAAAATTATCGCTTAATGATTCGGCTTTCATTTATAAACAAGAAAATTCCATGGCATTGGGGGCTGGTTTTAGGTGTGGTTTTCTCGGTATTTTACATATGGAGATTATTCAAGAAAGACTTGAACGAGAATATGGTATCGAAATTCTCTCTACCTTTCCTAGTGTTGAATACCGTGTAACATTAAAAAATAGTGAAATCATCAATGTTAATAATCCTATGTTGTTACCGAGTTTTGAAAAAATTGACTATATTGAAGAACCATTTATAGATGCAGCAATTATTATTCCTATGGAAAATATTGGCGAAATTATGGAACTTTGTCAGGAAAAACGAGGTATCTACGTCGATATGATTTATCTAAATAATAAAATGGCAGAGTTAACCTTTAAACTGCCAATTTCAGAAATTGCATACAATTTTTATGATTCACTTAAATCGATTACTCATGGCTATGCATCTATAGATTATCGTGATAGAAGCTATATTGCATCGGATTTGGTAAAAATGGATATTTGGTTGAATGATGAGATTGTCGATGCGTTTTCTTTTATTTTACCACGCGATAAAAGCTTTGAACGAGGCAAGCAAATTGTGCAGAAGATGAAACATGTCATTCCACGCAAACTCTACCCAATGCCGGTTCAATCGGTAGTTGAGAATAAAGTTATTGCACGCGAAGATATTCCACCATTACGTAAAAGTGTCACCGGTCGTGGCTATTCAGGCTCTGCATCGAAAAAGAAAAAGATAGCTAAAAATATTAAGGAAAATAAAATTAGACAACGTAAATTTGGTGGTGTTGATATTCCTCAAGAGGCTTTTCATGCTGTGTTGGATATTCATTAATGATGTATGCTAATTGAGGTTTACCATTGCTTACATAATTAATCAACTTAGATAACAATTTCGCCGGCAATTGCCGGCGAAACTGTTTTTAGTCAGTAATAACTAAGCAAAGCCTTTCAATCCAACAACATGTACGTGTTCTTGGTTGTTGATCACTTTACGCACTAATTTATAGGTGGTACCTTTTTCCGGACTGATATTTTCTGGAGCAGCGATAATAAGTTGCATTTCTAATCGTTCACAAAGCTCAAAGAGCGTTGCAATCGATTTAGCATCAAGACGTGCCGCTTCATCTAAGAATAATAAGCGACATGGTGAAATATCCTTATTGCGCAGACGTTTAGACTCTTCTTCCCAACTTTGAATAACCATTAGTAGAATAGACATACCTGTACCAATCGCTTCACCGGTTGATAATGCACCACTTTCAGCGCGTAACCAACCGTCAGCGCCACGATTAACTTCCACATCCATCTCTAAATAGTTTCGATAATCTAGCAACTCTTCACCAATATTTTGTGCAGTTCGTTGCCCCATATCAATATGTGGATTCAAACGTTGATAAAGTTTCGCTAACGCTTCTGAGAAGGTTATACGATTATTACTAAATAGATCCTGATGTTCATTTTGATCATCAGCTAATGCAGCTAATAATGAAGAGTGTGCCTCACGAATACTAACATTCAAACGAACACCATTAACCTGACCAAATGCCACTGCTTGCAATCCTTGATTAAGCATACGTATACGGTTTTGTTCACGTTGTATAGTTTTACGAATAATATTAGCCACACTTTTTGAACTAATAGCCAATTGCTGTTCTCGTGAAGTAAGTTCTTCAGTTAAGCGTGACAACTCAATTTCCATTTGTTCAATGGCTTCAATCGGATCATCAGTTTTGACGATATCTTGGCGAATTCGTTCACGTAAATGTTTATAAACCGCGATATAAAATTGGATTTTACGTTCTGGTCGTTTCGGATCTTCGGATAACCTTAATACATCACGTAAGTGTTCATTATCATTTACCGCTAAACGCAATGAACCAAGTGCCTTATCCGACATAGAACGTAGTTCATCAGCACTGAGATAAGCCAATTCTCGTCGATGTAATCGTCGTTCTACACTGTTTTCTTTAACGAGTCGTAACACTAAACACCAACCAGCTTTTGCTTCAACAACTTGTTCACGTAACTGTTTATAATCACGCAGTGTTTGTGTTAAGCGTTTTTGCATTTGCGTCATTTCGCTTTCACACATAATAAGTTGTTTTTCCAAAGACGTGCATTGTTGGCGATTATTATTTAGTTTTTGATGAATTTCATCACGACGGATACGTGCTCGCTCTTCAGTGATTGCATCCGCTTTAACACCAATTTGTTCGATCTCTTTATGCAATTCATTAAGCATGTCTCGCTTAGTTTCAAATGCACTTTTAAGTGATGCTAATGTTTGATTGTATTGATTATATTTATCTTGATACTGTTGCATTTGACGACGAGCTTCACCTCGTTGTCCTTCAACAACTTCTAATCGAGTACGTAATTTTTCATTGAGATCACTATTTTCATTCAACATACCAGCTGAATCTTCATAGCTAAAATGAGCACGACGTTGCATCACTTCCGTTAAAGCAAAAACTTGTTGGCGAATGGTTTGCTGCTGAGCTTTAACAGTATTGTACTGCTCACGTAATGATTCATTCTGCTCAGGATCACTTTGCAATACTGCAACAATTGGTTCAAGTTCGGCAATAGTATGGCGATGACGACTAACATATTGCGCGGCCTCTTGCGCTTCAGCAACTTGCTCACGGAGATCATCAACCCGATCTGCTAAATCATCATCAGCCAATAAATGCATTTGAGCTACCAATCGATTTACAGTGATTAACTGCTCTTTACAATTTGCAACTTGTTGTTGATTTTGTTTATCAATACTTTCTTGTGCCAAGAGCTGACGTTCGATTTCATTACGTCTTATCGATAACTTTTGCACTTCGGCTTCTGGATCGATATCAAATGCTACAGATAGATATTCACCAATAAACTGCCCAACATTTTGCTCAATACGTTGTAATTTTTGCAGATCAAATGAAATTGTTGCATAACGTTCATGTAGTTCATCGCGTTCTGCCGATAATTTTTCAAGATGAATTTCACGTGCTGCTCGGCCAAATAAAGGTACCTTAGGAAAGCTGGAAAAGCGCCATTGCCGATCACCAGTTTTAACCAATACGGATTTCGTCATCTCTTCACAATCAAAAACACTATCGTCAAATGAAGATGGATCACCTTCGATAAAATAGATATCTTCTGGATAATCTTCTTCACTATTTGTCAGGCTTTCTAGTTGAGCTTTTACCAGTGATAAATCAGGTACCACAATAGCTTGTCTTGATGGACCATATAATGCTGAAAAGTAAGGCGCATCATCAATGGTTACATCTTCATAAATTTCAGAAAGTAATACACCATTAAACCTTTCCGCTAATGTCGATAAACGACCATCATCAACACCACTTGGTTGATTGAGTTGTTCAATTTGTGCATCAAGTTGATTGCGTTTGAAGTTTATTTGATCACGTTGTGTAACTAAAGTGCGTTCCTGTTCAAGCAATTGTTGCATATGTTGCGTGACAGCATGACTGTTAGTAAACGTTTGCTCTGTTTGTTCTTGCAATGCGATAAGTGCATCTTGGGCTTTTAACCATACTGGTGCTTTTTGTCGATAAGCACCAATTTGCGTTTGAATTTGCTCAAGCTCTTGCTTAAATTCAATACGTTTTTCACTTGATTCATTGGCAAGCTCAGCATTTTGGTCTAATTGAACTTCTAGCTCTTGTTTAAATTCATCAAGCTCATCATAATTAAGTTGATGACCAAAACGCTTACAAAATTGAGTTAATAATGATTCAGCTTCTTTTTGCTCAAAAAAGCGTTGCTCTAATTCATCTAATTGCAGTTGTAAATGTTCTGCTTGATCGGCTTGGTAACATTGTGAAGGCCACTGCTTTAATGCTTCTCTAGCGGCACTCCAAGCATCACTGCGCACTACGTCCCCAACTAATTTAACAACTAGTTGATAAGCTCTATCAAATTGATTAATTGCGGCATCAGAAACACTTAGTCTTTGCTCTAATTCTAACAGTTGTTCAGTAACTTCTTTTTGTTTTTCTTCAAAGATTTCAAAATGATTTTCAACATTACTTATACCTAATTTTGGTAATTGGCATAGTTGTTGAGCATTTTTTAAAGCTTGAATAGCTTGTTGGTATTGGATTGCCCGAGTCTGCTGCACATCTAAAGCTTGTTGATAATCAGCTAATTGGGTTTTTATTTCATCAACTTCTTGCTCAGTATGCTCGGCCTGATCACGGTAAGTTTGATACTGTTCATTAGCTTCGAGGACAACTTCATTTTGCTCTTCAAGTTTTAAATTCAGATCATCTAAGTCCGCTTGATAACGGTCTATTTTTTCTTGTTGACGTAAAGCTGTTTGCGCAAGGTTAAGATGATCATTGGCCGCCTGAAGATCCGTTTCTAAATCACTTTGAGCATCTTGATATTCTTTTAATTCTTTTGCCATTTCAACTTGGCGGAATTGATTACTAATCAGCAGATCTTGCGTTTTAAACATGTCACGACGCAATCCTAAAACCGATTCGATATGGACTCTACGTTCATTAGCATGACGCATATAGTCAGCAGCAACGTAGTTGGTAGACTCAGTAATAAGGTGTTTGAATAAATCACGATCCGATTGTGTTACTCGAATAGCTTCAAGTGTCATTCTATTTTCACGTAATGCTGCTTCCATATCTTGGAAGGCTTTTCTGACGCCACTATTTTCCGGCAATAAATAATCACGTAATGATCGTGTAATAGCACTTGAAATCCCCCCATATAGAGAAGCTTCAATCAAGCGATAATATTTACTTCGGTCAGATGAAGAGCGTAACCGTTTCGGTAATATACCAAAATCAAACATGACTGAATGATAATCGGTAATAGAGTTAAATTGTTTAAAAATAACGCCTTCCATTGACTCAATTTTATCTTTTAATTCTGGTAGTGATAAAATTCGAGCCTGTTTATCATTTAAACGTTCCGTTACCAATGCGGTTGGACTAATATTGACTGGTAAACCTTGTATTAAAAAAGGTTTAATATCTACTTTTTTGTCACGCCCTGCTACTTGCTGTAAACGTACACCACAGATAATTCGCTGATTACGAGAGTTGATAACGTCTAGCATAGAGTAACACACACCTGGCTTTAACTTACCATGTAAACCTTTATCTCTAGAACCTGAAGTTGCACCCGCTTCAGTGGTATTTCTAAAATGTAATAAAGTCAAATCAGGAATTAGCGCTGTGACAAATGCAGCCATAGTCGTTGATTTACCTGCGCCATTACCACCTGAAAGCGTGGTAACCAGTTGATCAAGCTCAAAGGTTCGAGCAAAAAAACCGTTCCAGTTAATTAATGTTAATGAGTGAAATTTACCGTGTCCCATCATCATTATTCAATCTCCTCATTAACATCTTCATCTTGTTCTTCACTATTATCATCATCCAAAATAAGTGATGATTCTATTTTAATCGCTTCACCATCACGAATTAAGCGTAATTGCGCTTCTTGCGCATCATCACTACTGCGAACATCAGCGCCAAAGCGGAAAATAGATTCATTTATACGAAAACGACTACTGTCATTACCTACAATAAAAAAGATCATGCCTAGTCGACGTAAGCGATTTAATGCGGTTTTTACTTTATCAAATAGTTTTTGACGATCTAAGTCAGATCCCGTTGAACGTTGATTAACTAATTTCAACAATTTACTTTCATCCGCTAAAGAAACCAACTCATCAAAAAGTTCTTGCAAAGTAAAGATACCTTCATGCGCTAATCGTTCTGGGCTTAAATAGAGATAACACAATACTTTACCCACTAACATGTCTAATTCAGAAAGAACTGAGCGGGGAATTAAAGTGGTTGAACGAGGACGAAGATAAAAAAAGCCTTCTGGTGCGCGAATCAGCTCAACATTATAGCGTTGATAAAACTGTTCAAGTTCAAATTGAAAATCCATCAAAAATGCATGATTGTCCAGCTCATCAATACCAATATGGCGACCTGAGCGTAATAAACTATCTAGTTCAGGGAAAATTGGATTGGCAATAGCTTGAGCCAATTTAACTGGCATATATTTATCTATAGACGCTTGAGAACTTGCAGCAATACGTCCCATGACTTCATCAAGATGATGAGCAGTTTGTTCCATTTCTATATCTTTAGTATCTGTTGATGACATGTGCTTGTACCTTAGCTCCATAATCGTTAATAGGTTTCCATTCGGCAGGAATACCAAGTAAATCACTTTCGGCAATACCTAATCGAATAGCCTGATCAATAAACAATCTTGCAATATCAAAATGCTGTTCTCGAGGGAACTGTGCTAAATAACTATGAATAGCAATACTCATATCAAGTGGTTTATTTTCTTGTTTAAAGATCAATAAATTTTGTTCAATATGTGCAACTATGTGCTCTTGAATTTCTTCAATCATTTCAAATTCGAGTTCGGAAGGTAACTCGCCTGTCACTTCAGCTTCATGTAATGCCAATTCTTCATCACGCATATCCAGTAAACGTTCAGCATTCGCAAAAGTAAGTGACCATGGTGAATCAAAATAGCTTTGGATCGATTTGCGTAATCGTTGAGAAAAAACTCGATTCTTATCTAAATCAATTGCAGTACGAATAAATTTATGAACGTGCCTATCATAACCTATCCATAGGTCTATTGCTTTTTGTCCCCAACCGATGATTCGATCTAATTTACCTTGTAAATCAATAACCACGTTATTAATTTTATCTAACTCAGGATTATCCAAAGTCGCATCTTGTATTAAAAGCAAACTAGCTTGTAATTTATCTCCAGCCGCTGCTAATGTATCTTGTAATTCTCGTAAGGTTTGCGATGTTTCTGTCAGTAAGCCCTCACAGCTACTAATTGCCGCCTGCCAATCTTGACTTAATAATGCAGAAATATTTTGTTTTACATCAGCTTGTTGTTCATCCATCACTCGTTGAGTGATATCAATGCTATCAAAGATCTCAGCTACTGAATATTTTAAAGGTGCGAAAACATTACGATGCCAATGTAAATCATCACCACCTTCAAGAGCAGCATCTGCGGCACGTTTTAATTCTTGTGCAACAATTGAAAGTTGAATTGATAAACGTAAAGTCGAGAATTCTCGTTGACGAATATAGTAATCAGATATACCAATTCCCAAAGGTGTCAATCGATAAATAGAATAACCATCGGTCATTTCGCTAGCAAAACGTGTGATTAAACGCTGGCGTACTAAATCATTAATCGCATTATTAGCACGGACAGTAATAGTATCTTCACTTTGCTCAAAAATGTGTGAAACATGTCGAAAACCATCAATTAATTCAGATTCAGTCATTTCACCATCAAAGCGTTCACTGTTTAATACAGCTATTGCCAACAAAAAGGCTAATCGCTCAACAGGCAAAGCAATCGAAAAATCATTTTTTTTTGCCCAAGAGACCAGTTCTGGCACTGATTGGGAAAAATCCATCATAGTGATTCCTTAATTAAGGATGTTCAGCAAGCCTGACATCTTAAAATAATATGAGAAACACAATATATTGTGTTATGGACAAAATTTTATCGATTATATAACAAATTGTAGTAGTTAAAAATAGCTAAGTTTAGGATTTATTATTAGAAGTAATAATCAATAATTAATTTTTTTAAATACGCTAATTGCCATTACAAAAAACGCAAATTTATTATCTAATTAACATTAGGTTTGAATTGACTTATGTAAATATAAAAATGATAATGATTATCGTTTTCACTTAAAATGTAGAGGTATTTATGCGAAAAGTATTATTATCAATTTTATTGGGGACTTTTATTGGTTTGGTTTCACAATCAGTAATTGCTCATGGTATATGGATTACTAATCGAGTCGATCAAAAACAAATTGTTTTAGGTGAAGGGCCTTTAGACAATGGTTATAAGACTGAAAGTGTAAAAGATGTTAAGGCTTATAATAGTAATTGGTCACTGCTACCGATATCTAAAAAGTCACATGATAATTTTGTGACTATTGAACCGTCAGATCAAACAGCGGTAGTAACGGTTGATTTTGATTATGGCTATTGGACCAAAAATTCAGAAGGTAAGTATGTTAATTTACCCATGAATAAAGTTAAAGGAGCCAGTAATGGCACTCACGCCATAAAATATAGCGTTAATTATTTATCATCCGTTAATAACCCTAAAATGGTTGAAGATATTCCTTTACAAATCGTTCCTTCTGTTGATCCGACAAAATTGAAACGTGGTGATAGTTTACCAATTACTGTGTATAAAGATGGAAAACCACTAGCTAACACAGCAGTTATTGTTGATGTGGTGAATAACTTAGATAAAACAGTGAAAACAGATGATAAAGGTCAAACTACTATTATTGTGCCAAACCAAGGTTTAAACGTTATTGGCGTTGAAATTGGTTTTCCGCTTAAAGATAACCAATTAGCAACACAAGATAAGTTTTTTACCACTCTAGTTTTTACACTAATTCCTGAAGAAGATTAATTTATATACAAAAAACGGGATTATTATCCCGTTTCCTATTAATCATCTGATTAAACTTCAGCATTGATTGGACGAGGTATAAGAAAACTACAAAGTAGAGCTAATACCGTGATCACTAATCCAAGTAACATGCCATTGAAATAACCATCAATTGAGTTACCATTCATCATTTGAATTGCTGGTAATAATGCAAAACTTAAGCCAGCGCCTAAATTAAATGCCCCAGCATTCATACCTGGTAGAAAACCTGGGTTTTCGCTAGGTGATAAAACAACACCTAGGCCATTCAAAATAATATTAGCCATGCCTGCGTAGAAAATACCTAGCACAATAACCCCTACGGATAAAATAGGTAGAGAATGAATGCCATAAAACATAATAACTAAGATGCCAATAACACAGCCCACAAGACCTAATTTTAGCACATTGTTATAACCCATTGTTGGTGCCAATCTTCCAGAAAATGGTCCCACAAACCAACCAATTAAAGCATAAGGAGTTAGAAAAATGAGTGAAGCCCAATCAGCTTCTAATCCAAAGCCAATCTCATGATTTTGAGCAATTGACATAACTAAACCATTAACAATAGCGAAAATACCTGTCATGGTTAAAGTTGTTGTTAATAACAAAGCCCATGTAGCACGTTTTTTCAAATGATTAGTGGTAACAAGCGGTTGTTTATTTCTTTTTTCTACATGCCAAAACAGAATAAAACATAAGATAGCAAACAGAGTTAATCCTACCACAATCAACCAATTTGCGTTACCTAGTTTACCCGCTTCATTAAGTGCAAGTAATAGCGCAGCTATGGTTAGAACAATTAGTAAAACACCTAACCAATCCATTTTGGTGCCTGCCGATGGTTTAGATTCGGAGGCAAAACGATGAACAAAGAAAGTGGAAATTGCGGCAACTATAGCTATAACCCAAAATACAGAACGAAACCCGAAATGAGTAGCAAGTAGACCGCCAGCTATCGCATCAACACCAGCAATACCACCATTTACTGCTGTTATTATTCCCATTAACATACCATACTGTTTAACATCTTTTACTTCAAAACTTAACATTAACAAGCATAGAGGTACGACTGGCCCTGAGACACCTTGAATAATCCTCGCGGCATATAACACTTCAATATTTGGTGCAACAGCAGCTAAAACTGTACCTAATGTCATGATTAATAACATAGCAGTTAAGACTTTTTTTCGCCCTTTTATATCACTTAATCGTGGTAAAAATAATGAAAATAAAGCTGCTGCTGTGAAAAACGAGGTTTGCGATAGCCCAACAGCAGCATCATTAGTTCCTAACTCTTTTGCTATGGTTACTAATACAGGGCTTAACATACTAGCATTAAGTTGGAAAGCAACACATGCAGCAAGCAAAGCCATCATCAGTGTAAATACACTGGATTTATCTTTACTTTTTTCAATCATAGATTAACCTCACCTATTCGTTCTAGGGAGTCAACAATTAAATCCCAAAAACCAGTATGATCAAGTTCAGTTGCAACCTGAGTATGACAACTATCATCAGGAGGGAAACGAAAATCAGCCACGGTCATTCCTAAAGTTAATGTACCTGTCAATTCAATATCAACTGGTACTCGTTTAGTTTTTATTAACTCAGGATTAATAACATAAGCAACAGCGCAAGGGTCATGAACTGGCGGATAAGTAAAACCTTGAGCTTGTTTATACATTTTTCCGAAGAATTCCAACATTTCCAAAACAAATTTAGCTGGTTTTGTTTTTATTGCAGATATTTTTTCAATTACTTCTGGTGTAGCTAATGCTTGATGGGTTAGATCTAATCCAACCATAGTAACTGGCCATTTTTCATTAAATACTATGTGAGCTGCTTCTGGATCTATCTTGATATTAAACTCAGCAACAGCACTCCAGTTGCCAACATGATACCCACCTCCCATCAAAACAACTTCTTTTACTCGTTCAACAATTTTCGGCTCTTTACGTACCGCCATTGCAATATTAGTTAAACCGCCTGTTGGAACTAATGTGACTGTTTTAGGGGGATGTGACATGATGGTATCAATAATTAAATCAATAGCATGCCTTTTATCTAATTGAATTGCCGGTTCAGGTAAAACAGGGCCATCAAGTCCAGAGTCACCATGAATATCCGGTGCCACTTCTACATTTCTAATTAGAGGTCTTACCGCTCCAGCAGCAAAGGGAACATTAGTAATATTAGCGATACGTGCAACAGATAATGCATTACGAGTTACTTTTTCTAATGTTTGGTTACCAACAACCGTAGTTACCGCTAGCAATTCAATATTTGGATTACCATGAGCTAATAAAAGTGCGATAGCATCATCATGACCGGGATCGCAATCAAGGATAATTTTTTTTGGCTGATTCATCATAAATCGGTTCCTCAAGTAAATTTATATATTTGCCATTCGTTTAAGCACATTTTGATGCGATGGCATATTTGATGCACCTTCACGCTCAACGGCTAAAGATGCAAAAGCTGAAGCATAAACTGCTGCTTGATAAAGAGTTTCTCCTTTAGCCAATGAAGCACAAAAAGCTCCATTAAAAGCATCGCCAGCACCAGTTGTATCAACAGGAACAGCTAAGAAAGGCTTAATATGTTGATGATGTTTACCATCATAAATAAGAGAACCTTTACTACCTAAAGTAATAATGACTGTTTGAATACCTAATGAATAAATTTTTTCTGCTGCAAGCTTGGCACTATCGAAATCATTAACTTCAATTCCTGACATTAAACTTGCTTCAGTTTCATTCGGAGTAATAATATAGATATAAGATAATAACTGTTGAATATCTTTAGAATAAGGCGCGGGATTTAACACCACTTTAACCCCCATTGCTTTAGCTAATTTCATTGCATTTAAAACGGCATCAATATTATTTTCAAGTTGAACTAATAGAATATCAGATTGTTTAAGATAACTTTCTAACATTACAATTTCTTTATCAGTAATTGTTAAATTTGCACCAGGATAGATGGCAATCATATTCTCGCCATTCTCTTCAGAAACATAAATGACAGCATTGCCGGTAGGTTCTTTATCTGATTGATACAAAGTAAATGAGTTAATTTTTGATGAAGATAGATGATCATGAGCAAATTGACTAAATTGATCGGTTCCAACTTTTGCGACAAAATGAACTTTTGCATCGGCATGACTTGCAGCAAGTGCTTGATTAGCACCTTTTCCACCTGGACCAATCATACTTTTTTGCGCTAGAATTGACTCACCGCCTTTGGGAAATCTTGCCACTTGTGCAACAATATCAACATTAAATGAACCTAAAATACAAACATTACCGTTCATTCTGTCTCCTCGTTTTTTAAATTTCTGTTTATCATATCTTGTCATTAATGAGGTAATACACTCTTTATCAGTAATATTGCTTACTAATCTATGCCTTTTAATCATGGCTCCACCATAACAACGAATAACTAATAATTGTTTCGCCAGCGTAGAGAGATCTTTTCTAATAGTCTCTTTAGATACTTTAAATATTTCCGAAAAATATTGGACACTACCTTTTTCATGTTTATCTAAGTAATCTAAGATAGCTTTTTGTCTTTCTTCTAAGAACATAAAGTAAACCTCTTGATGATTAATTCAAAGTATAGCTGGATTAAATCATTAAAAGAGTGATAATAATCATAACTTATGAGATAAAACAGAAGCAAACGGAACAAACATAGGTTAAACTCGACTGCTTTAAAAATAGTAAAATTTAATGAAAACTATCCATCTTATTATTGTCACGTCTATTAGTAATAACTATCAGCAAAACAATTATACTTTTGCTATAACTCATAACCCTATATCAAGTTATCATAAAAAATAATAATCTAATTTCGATAATAAAAAATTAATTCCTTACTCGCACTGTCGCTAATTTATGCTAAAATCGCAAAACATGAATAATCTTTCTTAACATAAGGATGTAACGCAATGCATATCGGTATACCAAAAGAACGGTTAGCCAATGAAGCTAGAGTTGCAGCAACACCTCAAACCGTTGGACAACTGTTAAAACTAGGATTTACAGTTTCAGTAGAACAAGGTGCTGGACATGCTGCTCATTTCGAAGACCAAGCTTTTATTGATGCTGGAGCCACTATTCAAAGTACAAAGGATATTTGGCAAAATGATCTTATTTTAAAATTTCATGCGCCAACTGATGAAGAAATCGCTCTAATGAAAGAGGGATTAACACTTATCAGTTATATTTATCCTGCTCAACATAAAGATCTTTTAGAAAAACTTGCAACTAAAAATATTACTGTAATGGCAATGGATTGTGTACCTCGTATTTCACGAGCTCAATCTCTTGATGCATTAAGTTCAATGTCTAATATTGCCGGTTACCGTTCAGTTATTGAAGCTGCAAACCAGTTCGGCCGTTTCTTTACAGGGCAAGTTACTGCTGCAGGTAAAGTGCCACCAGCAAAAGTTTTAGTAATTGGTGCGGGTGTAGCGGGTCTGGCTGCAATTGGTGCGGCGGTTAGCTTAGGTGCGATTGTTCGTGCATTCGATACCCGACCTGAAGTTGCAGAACAAATTAATAGTATGGGAGCTGACTTCTTAGAATTAGATTTCGAAGAAGAAGCGGGCTCTGGTGACGGCTATGCTAAACAAATGTCTGCCGCATTTATCGAAGCCGAAATGGCATTATTCGCTGAACAAGCTAAAGATGTTGATATCATCATTACTACAGCATTAATTCCAGGTAAACCTGCACCAAAACTTATCTCAAAAGAGATGGTTGAATCAATGAAACCAGGCAGTGTTATTGTTGATTTAGCAGCATTAACTGGCGGTAACTGCGAATTAACTAAACCAGGTGAAGTATTTGAAACTGATAATAATGTTAAAATTGTTGGTTATACTGATTTAGCTAACCGTATGCCAGCACAAGCATCACAATTATACGGCACCAACATTGTTAATTTATTAAAATTACTTGCCAAAGAAAAAGATGGTAATATTGATATCAACTTTGAAGATGTGGTTATTCGTGGCGTAACTGTAGTCAAAGATAAAGAAATCACTTGGCCTGCACCACCGATTCAAGTTTCAGCACAACCACAGAAAAAAGCGGTTGAGCCTGTGGCTAAACCTGAACCTAAACCAATGTCACCAGCCAAAAAATATGGTATTTTTGCTTTATTAATTATTGCCTATTTCTGGTTAGCAAACTCTGTGCCTGAGAGCTTTTTAGGCCACTTTACTGTATTTGCTTTATCATGTGTAGTTGGTTATTACGTAGTATGGAATGTAACCCATTCATTACATACACCACTAATGTCAGTTACTAATGCTATATCCGGTATTATATTAGTCGGTGCAATATTGCAAGTCGGTGATGATAATGGCTTAACTACGGCGATTGCCTTCGTTGCTATTTTGATTGCTAGTATCAATATTTTTGGTGGATTCTTTGTTACCCAAAGAATGCTAAAAATGTTCCAACGTGGCAAGTAAAGGAGATTATTGATAATGTTAAGTCATGGAATCATTCAAGCAGCTTATGTTATTGCTGCATTACTGTTTATCTTTAGTTTACGAGGCCTATCAAATCAAGAATCAGCTAAATCTGGAAACATTTATGGCATGATTGGTATGGCAATTGCTCTTATTGCTGCTGTTGCTAGTATCAAAGGTGGACTGCACTGGATCATTATTGCTATGGTTATTGGTGCAGCTATCGGTCTATATCTTGCTAAGAAAGTAGAAATGACCCAAATGCCAGAACTGGTTGCGCTTCTCCATAGTTTTGTTGGTATGGCGGCGGTTCTTGTTGGTTTTAATAGTTTCTTAGATGCACATACAATGATTACCAGCAATGAATTAACTGTGCATTTAGTTGAAATCTTTGTTGGTATCTTCATTGGTGCGGTTACATTCTCTGGTTCAGTAGTTGCATTTGGTAAACTAAATGGTCGTATTAGTTCTAAACCACTATCTATTCCATATAAACACTACTGGAACTTAGCAGCTATTGTTGTATCAGTAATTTTAATGTTTACTTTTATTGGTGTAAAAACTGGCGCAGGCGCACTTGTTAGTTTACTAGTTATGACAATCATTGCATTAGTGTTTGGCTTCCATCTTGTTGCTTCAATTGGTGGCGCCGATATGCCAGTGGTTATTTCAATGCTTAACTCATATTCTGGTTGGGCCGCAGCAGCAGCAGGATTTATGTTAGGTAATGACTTACTTATTGTTACTGGTGCTTTGGTTGGTTCTTCAGGTGCAATTCTTTCTTACATTATGTGTAAAGCAATGAATCGTTCATTTATCAGCGTAATTGCCGGTGGTTTTGGTAGCGACGGTAGTTCATCAAGCTCATCAGAAGAAGAACAAGGTGAATATCGTGAAATGCAACCTGCAGAAGTTGCACAAACCTTAAAAGAAGCTCGCTCAGTGATTATTGTACCTGGTTACGGTATGGCTGTAGCTCAAGCACAAGGTGCTGTAAGTAATATTACTGAAAAACTTCGTGGTATGGGTATTGAAGTCCGTTTTGGTATCCATCCAGTTGCTGGACGTTTACCTGGCCATATGAACGTATTATTAGCTGAAGCAAAAGTTCCTTATGATATTGTATTGGAAATGGATGAAATTAATGATGACTTCCCCGATACTGATGTTGTTTGGGTAATTGGTGCTAACGATACAGTTAACCCTGCAGCAGAAGAAGATCCAAATAGCCCTATCGCAGGAATGCCTGTTCTAGAAGTTTGGAAAGCAAAAACTGTCATTATTTCAAAACGTTCTATGAATACCGGCTATGCTGGCGTGCAAAACCCACTATTCTTTAAAGAAAATAGCTACATGTTATTTGGTGATGCTAAAGATAGTGTTGAAAAAGTGCTACAAAATTTATAATGATATTACCATTATAAATCACAACAAACTGCGACTTAATGTCGCAGTTTTTTTAATGGCAATTTTCATTTTTTGAATGTTTTAGACAAAAAGCCAATAATGAGATCTGTAACTTCACGATGTATCTCACTTCTCGCACGATAACCACCATCTTTACAATGAATACTCTAACCTTATTTTTGTTGATTTAAGATATCTTTTGCTTTGTATTTACAAATTTGAATAAAACTGAAATGCATTACATCTGGATTAATTATATAAATTGCGGAAGATTTAGCTAGAAATGTTTGTAAATAAGAAATAAATTAAAATAATTATAAAATGATGTAATAAAGTTTATTTATGGCAATTACTATTGAAATCTAAATTACAATTTGGGAATAAATATAAAATGAAAAAATGATCAATGATTTTCAAGTTTTACTTGTTCTTTATGATAAAGGTAATAAGCCCCTCGAGAAACCATTCGAAGTTGAAAAATAAGATCTTCTATTAATTTTTGACGTTGAATAGTATCAAAATCAAGCGCTTCCGCACCAGCATTAAAAGCAATAGTAACCATCGCTTCTGCTTGAGCTTCATTATAATGATGTGGCATTTGATTAGCATTATCTAAATAGTCAACAAGCTCGACAATGAAATGCTGAATTTCACGTGCAATCGCCGAGCGAAAAGCAGAAGAAGTTCCAGCTTTTTCACGCAGTAATAATAGAAATACTTTAGGATTTTTATCTACAAATTCAATAAAGGTGGTTACAGAAGTCCGAAGCACACTACCACCTTTTTCGATACGTTTTCGAGCTTGTCTTAATAATTGACGAAGAGTTAAACCACTTTCATCAACCATCGCTAAACCTAATTCATCCATATCACGAAAATGTCGATAAAATGAGGTAGCGGCAATACCTGCTTCACGAGCAACTTCGCGCAAACTTAAACTTGCAAAACCTTGTTCAGCATTAAGTTGATTAAACGCAGCATCAATCAAACTTCGACGCGTTCTTTCCTTTTGCTGCGCTCTAATACCACCGGTTTTAATGTTTTTCATTTTCAAAATTCAGCATGATACAAATGTAAGTTATCAGTTTGTTTGCCCCAATAACCGCTCTTTTTCTGCAAAAACTTTTGGCATATGATCGCGAATAGTTTTAGCTATAGTTTCATAACGTGCTCTTAGTGGAGAGCCTGGTCGATAAATCAAAGCAATACTTCGCATTGGTATAGGATCACTACAAGGAATATAACAAATATTATCACGAGTACGTTCATTCGGTGCAGCAAGCTCTGGAAATAAGGTAATACCGCGCCCAGCAGATATCATACTTCGTAATGTTTCTAAACTTGTTGCTTTAAATTGTTTGTCTTCATCAATTCCGACTTGAAAACAATATCCCATCGCATGTTCACGCAAACAGTGACCATCTTCTAACATTAAAAATTTTTGCCCTTTTAAATTAGAAAGCTTAACTGTTTGTTTAGTTGCTAATTCGTCACTTGCTGGAACCGCTAAAAACATAGGTTCATTAAACAGTGGTAATTCAATAAATTGTGCTGTTTCTTTTACTTGAGCAATAATCGCACAATCCAGTTTTCCACTCTCAAGTTGAGCAACAATATTGGCAGTTTGAGCTTCATGCAAATAAAGTTCCAATTGAGGAAAAGATTCGTGTAAAACGGTAATTACATGCGGTAATAAATAGGGTGCAATAGTTGGGATCAAACCTATATGCATCGGACCAGACATCTCTTCACCTTGACGACTAGCCATCTCTTTTAAAATTTGTATATTACGTAAAATTTCTTTGGCTTGCTCAACAAGCATCATACCGGTTTGGGTAAATAACACTTTGCGACTAGTTCGCTCAAGTAACATTACACCTAATTCGTCTTCAAGTTTTCTGATTTGACCACTTAATGTTGGTTGACTAACATTACAAGCATCTGCTGCTTTACGAAAGTGCCGAAATTCAGCTAACGATACAAAATATTCCAAATCACGAATATTCATAGTGTCCCCAAAAAATTATCAGTTAATGGTTATATACTCAGAAATATAATAAATAGATATAAAATACTACTGTTTTTTGTATAAAAATCATTTATAAAATAAGAGTATCAAATTCAGTAAAATTAATTAGTCATTTAAATACAGATAAAACCTGCTGTTATGCATAATTTCTTGATGCTTAATAGGCTAACTTTATTAATTGTACTATATAAATTGCTATTGTTGATAATTATGTTTAAAAAATCAAATAGAATCTTTGATGATTATAAACTAAATCCCATCATTCTACTTACCATAGTCATATTAAGAAAAATGGAAAGTTAAAAGTAATTGCGATATAATCGCGCGCTAGATTGCTATATAGACTATTATTAATTTGAGGTGTGCTATTTTTAAACAAGTTTCTCGCTTTTATCGTAAAATGTTTCAGCATGAAGAACAGCAAAAATCGCACTATGTCTCCATTTCTCGCAATGAACATAATATTTCTCGTAAAAATATAAGCGAAAATGCCCTAAAAGTTCTTTATCGCTTAAATAAACAAGGATATGAAGCTTATCTAGTTGGTGGATGTATTAGAGATCTTCTCTTAGGTAAAAAACCTAAGGACTTTGATATTGCCACAAATGCTACTCCAGAACAAATTCAAAAGGTGTTTCGTAATTGTCGCCTGATCGGAAGACGTTTTCGTTTAGCACACATTATGTTCGGTAAAGAGATAATTGAAGTTGCCACTTTTCGTGGTGATCATGATGGTCAAAGTGAACATACCAATATATCTAAAAGATCACAATCTGGCATGCTGTTACGTGATAATGTATACGGTACGATTGAACAAGATGCTATCCGACGGGACTTCACGATGAACGCCCTTTATTATAATGTTAAAGACTTTACTATCCGTGATTATTGTGGCGGATTAAATGATTTAAAAAATGGCGTTATTCGATTAATTGGCGATCCACAAACAAGGTATCGTGAAGATCCAGTTAGAATGTTAAGGACAATTCGTTTTGCCGCCAAACTTAACATGAAAATAGATCAAGCAACGGCTGATCCCATTAAAACACTGGCCCCGTTGCTAAAAAATATTCCATCAGCACGACTTTTTGATGAATCATTAAAATTATTGCAATGCGGTCATGGTTACAACACTTATATCTTATTAAAACAGTACCAACTTTTTGAACAACTTTTCCCGGTAGTTGAACGCTTATTTGTACACAATAATAATGGCAATTTAGAGAAAATTATTGCTCACGTATTAAAAAATACTGATTATCGAATAGCAAACGAGCAACGTGTCAATCCTGCTTTTTTATACGCTGCCTTTTTTTGGTATCCAATTATAGAACAAACTCAGATTAATTGTATTGAAAGCGGCCTTCAGTATTATGATTCTTTTTCTATGGCCATTAATGATGTGTTAAGCGAACAGTGTCGAATTATCGCTATTCCCAAACGATTAACAAATATAATGAGTGATATATGGCGTTTACAATTAAGAATGAAGAAACGAGAAGGGAAACGCGCCTTTGTGATTTTAGAACATCCTAAATTTCGTGCTGCCTATGATTTGTTAGAAATGCGATCATCTATTGAAAAAGGTGAATTGTTAGATTTAGCTAAATGGTGGGATGAATTTCAACATGTATCCACCGAAAGAAAAATATCTATGGTTAAACAACTAGGCAAAAGCAATAAACGACGAACTAAACGTTAATTTTCATTCGCACTTTTATAAATAACCGCTATAATGTTTTAATTAAAATAATCATAATTACACTCTAATCATTGATGAAAAAATTATCACTCTCTCTTATTGCTATAGCTGTTACATTTTCTTTGTATAATTATAATAGTCCTAGCTATGCAATTGGCTTACCTAAAAATGATACTAACAATCCTAAGTGTCTTATTAATGTACCAAAATTTGAGCGGCCAATTGTAAATGGTGATATAAATACATTACCGGTTAATGCAGAATCTAATGAATTCGAAGCAATTTATCCAGATTTAGCTATCTATAGTGGCGACGTGTATGTTGAACAAGGTAATCGCACCGTTCTAGCAGATAAAGTAACTATTGATTCTAAAGATACAAATAACCGCATGGCAATATTGGATGGAAACATCACTTATCAAGATAATTTAATAAAAATGAAAGGTGATCATGCTGCGATAAATCTCAACAATAATAATTCGGATATGCATCCCAGTGAGTATCATTTAGTTGATCGGCTTGGGCGTGGTAAAGCCGATGAAATGAAGCTAGAAAAAAACCGCTATATCATTCTAAAAAATGGTAGTTTTACTTCCTGTCCAGTAGATGATAGTACTTGGAATATTAAAGGTACTACAATAATTCATGATAACGAAGAACAATTGCTTGAAGCCTGGAATGCAGTATTTAGCATCGGTAAAGTCCCTGTTCTATATTCGCCTTATTTACAATTACCTACCGGCAATAAAAGACGTTCTGGTTTATTAATGCCAACCTTTAATTATGATAGTATCGATGGTATTGATTTCGCTTTACCTTTTTATTGGAACATTGCACCAAACTATGATGCAACATTAACACCAAGAGTATTACAACATCGTGGTATACAATTACAAACCGAATTTCGCTATTTAAATCAGTTAGGATTAGGAACTATCGCTTTTGACTGGTTACAACATGATAAAAAATACCAAGAAGATAGAAAAACATTATTAAATGGAAATAATTATGATGATAATAATAATCGCTGGTTATTCCATTGGAAAAATGACGAATTAATAAATTATAATTGGCGCTTATATACTGATGTTACACGGGTTAGTGATAATCAATATTTAACTGATCTTAGCTCTAAATATGCTTCCCAAACAGCTGGATATTTAACACAATTTTATAAATTAGCCTATAATGATAAAAATTGGGATGTAGCTTTAGGTTACAAACATTTTCAACCATTTTATTATAATTATATCTATCAGACCCAACCACAATTGGATATTAACTACTATAATTACGATTTGGGTGCACTAAAATTCAAGACATTTTCACAGGTGTCTCATTTTATAAACTCAGCAAAAAACCAGCCTAATGCATGGAGAGCTCACATTGAACCTACACTGAATTATACAGTAACTAATTCTTGGGCTTCATTAGCGACTGAAACAAGTTTTATGGCTACCCATTACAAACAGCAAAACCTCAAAAGATATAATAAGCTAAACTACAGCTTAAATAAAAAGTTAGAAAGTAATGTAAATCGTTTTATACCTAAATTTGGGATGGATGGTAAAGTCATTTTCGAACGTGACATTGAGTTTAAGAATGGTTATATCCAAACACTTGAACCACGAATTAAATATACTTATATTCCCTATCGCGATCAATCCAATATCGATAACTATGACTCAAGTTATTTACAAACTGATTATGTTGGATTATTTAGAGATTTGGCATACAGCGGTTTAGATCGGATAGCCTCGACTAACAAACTTGCTACAGGGGTAACCACACGAGTTTATGATAGTAATAAAATTGAAAAGTTCAATTTATCTCTTGGTCAAATTACTTATTTTACAAAATCTAAAACTAGTGAGCATAATAATGAATTAGATAAAAATTCAGATACGGGTAGTATTACATGGGCAACAGATAATTTTTGGCGTATAAGTAATGATATTGTTTTTCGTAGTGGCATCCAATATGATACCCGAATTGACACCATTGCCTTAGCTAACACTACCTTTGAGTATCGACCTAACAGTGATAAATTAATGCAATTATCTTATCGATATGCAAATCATAATTATATTACTACTGTAGATGACAGATATAAATATTCATCAGAAAAACGCTATAAGCAAGATCTATCTCAAGCTGGTATCATGGCGAGTTGGCCATTATCGGCAACTGTAAGTGCTGTCGGATCGTATTATTTTGATATGAAACAGAACCAAACTGCAGATAGCTTTGTTGGCCTACATTATAGTGATTGTTGCTGGGGAGTAACCATGCAATATGGCCGAAAGCTAACCGATTGGGACGACAAAACCCATGTGAGCAAATATAAAAATAAACTTTCAATTAACTTTGAATTACAAGGTTTAGGTAACAATGGTGATTACAAAGCTAAAATGTTAGACTTTGGTAAGTTACCTTATACAACAATATTTTAATAAACTAACAAATAAATTTATAGTGATAAATTAATATCACAACAATATAATGAGTTAAATAACTATGAAATTATTAAAACTTTTTATTGCATTAAACTTAAGTATTAATGTAGCACTCTTTACCCCACTTTCAGCTCATGCAGCTCCCAAAGTTATAGAACAAGTAGCTGCGGTGGTTAATAATAATGTCATTTTAGAAAGTGACGTTATTGATATGTTAAAAACCATTAAAGCAAGCGCCGATCCGAGAACTTTACCTAACGATAAAGTACTCCGAAAGCAAATCATCGAGCGCTTAATCGTTGAAAATTTGATTTTACAAAAAGCAGCTAAAGCTAAAATTAACATAAGTGATGATGAAGTAACCGGCGCGATTGATAGTATTGCAGCTGAAAATGGTATGACAATCGATCAATTACGAAGTAAATTATCTGCAATGGGAATTAGCTATAGCACTTATCGAGAACGCATTCATAATGATATGTTGATTGAGCAAGCCCGTATAAATGAGGTTAGACCGAGAATCAAAGTATCACCTCGAGAAGTAGAAAACTTAACTAAAACAATGACTAATCAACCGACTAATAATATTGATGTCAAAATTAGTCATATTTTAATTTCCATTCCAGAAAAAGCATCTAAACAACAAGTTGATAGTGCCACAAATAAAGCCATGGACATTATTAATCGAGCTAAAAAAGGGGAAAATTTTGCTAAATTAGCCACATCATACTCTAATGATGACCTCGCACTAAAAGGTGGCTCTATGGGATGGCGAAAGCTCAATGAACTACCGACTATATTCGAAGAACGTTTGATTCGTGCAGCAAAAGGTAGTGTAGTCGGTCCTATCCGTTCAGGTGTCGGTATTCATATAATAAAAGTTGATGATACTCGTTCTGAAGCGCCGAAAAAAATTACCCTTCAAGAAGTGAATGCTCGACATATATTAATTAAAACTAACGTATTAGTTACCGATCAAATTGCTAAACAAAAATTAACTGATATCCGTAAAGCCATTGCTAGTGGAGCAACCACATTCGCTGCTGCAGCAAAAGCTAATTCTGAAGATACTGGTTCGAAGGACAATGGCGGTAATTTAGGCTGGAATAGACCTGAAGTTTATGATAATGGCTTTAAAAGTGCACTATTACAACTGAAAAAAGGTGAAATCAGTCAGCCAATAAGATCATCTTTCGGTTGGCATTTAATTCAACTAATTGATACCAGACAGACTGACGGCACTAATATGGTTAAGAAAGATCAAGCTTACCGACTTATTTTTAACCGAAAATTTGCCGAAGAAGCACAAGTTTGGATTCAAGAACTAAAAGGTGATGCTTATATTAAAATTACAGGTGAAGGAAAGAATGAATAGTCGTGTTCATCAAGGACATTTTGCTCGCAAGCGATTTGGTCAAAACTTTCTACATGATGATTATATTATTGAAAGTATTGTTGCAGCGATACAACCTAAACAAGGGCAAGCTTTAGTTGAAATAGGCCCAGGACTTGCTGCATTGACAATACCGGTAAGTAAACATGTTGATCATCTGACTGTGATTGAAATTGATAGGGATTTAGCTAGTCGATTGGTCGAAAATCCTTTTTTACAAAATAAAATTAGTGTGATTGAACAAGATGCATTAACATTTGATTTTAATCTATTATTCGATCAATTAGGTCAGCAATTAAGAGTATTTGGTAACTTACCTTATAATATTTCGACGCCCTTAATGTTTCATTTATTTGAATACGCGCCAATTATTGCTGATATGCATTTTATGTTACAAAAAGAGGTAGTTACTCGTTTAGTTGCAGCTCCAAATAGTAAAGACTATGGGCGCTTAAGTGTGATGGCACAATATTACTGCCAAATTATCCCTGTTTTAGAAGTACCACCAACTTCTTTTAAACCTGCCCCTAAAGTTGATTCAGCTGTAGTTAAACTAATACCTTATAAGCAAAAACCTTATTTAGTTAATGATGTCAAAGTACTTTCACGGATTACTACAGAAGCATTTAATCAAAGACGCAAAACCATACGCAATAGCTTAGGTAATTTATTTACGGCAGAACAAATGCTTGAATTAGATATTGACCCTAATTTACGGGCGGAAAATTTGACGGTAAAACAATATTGTCTATTGGCAAACGCTTGGAAATAATCTTATGGCAAATCTAATAATTGGTGATATTCATGGGTGTTATGATGAATTTATGCGTTTACTTGAAAAAGCAGGTTTTTCATCATCGGATACGTTATGGTTAACTGGTGATTTAGTTGCTAGAGGACCTAAATCACTGGAAGTTATCAGATTTGTTAAAAAAAATAGCGAACAAATTAGATTAGTACTAGGTAATCATGATTTACATTTGTTATCAATCTATGCCAATGTTACTCCTTCTAAAAAGAAGGATAATCTCGATGAATTAATTCATGCTGATGATTTTGATGAATTAATGAACTGGTTACGTAAACAACCACTTCTCCAAATAGATGAAAAACTAAAACTTATTATGACTCATGCGGGAGTAACACCACAATGGGATTTGGAAACATTAAAAAAATGTGCCCATGATCTAAATGTCGTTTTAAGTAGTGATTCATATCCCCTTTTCCTCGACAAAATGTATGGTAATTTTCCAGATGAGTGGTCAATGGATCTACAAGGATTAGATCGACTACGATATATTGCCAATGCATTAACTCGAATGCGTTATTGCTACGAAGATGGCCGACTTGATTTTTATTACAAAAATCAACCTGATCAAGCACCCTCAAAACTTAAACCTTGGTTTGCTCTGCCAGGAAAAATCCCCACAGGTTATAGTATAGCTTTTGGTCACTGGGCAGCACTGAATGGAAAAGGAACTCCAGAGAATATTTACGCGCTTGATACAGGATGTTGTTGGGGCGGCAAATTAACTTGTTTGCGATTTGAAGACAAAAAATACTTCAAAAAGAAAAATACCGAAACCAATTAAATTAGAAAAAGGCTATTTTATTATGTCTGCACTATCTGTTATAAAATCAATCTGGAAAATTATCAATTTAATCAGAGAAATATTTCTTAATCTCGTTTTCTTAATCATTATTCTATTGATTTTTAGTGGTATCGCATTAATAAAAGAAGTCAACAAACAAGATGTCATTCCTCAATCTGGCTCTTTAATTATGGATCTTGAGGGAGTTGTCGTTGACAACTCACTTTATAGTGATGAAATTTATGAAATACAAGATAAGATCTATGGCAAAAAAGTAAATCTATCTCGTGAAAATAGCTTATTTAATCTAGTGCAAAAGATATCTCAAGCGACATCAGATCCAAATATTAAAAGTTTGGTGTTAAAATTAGATAATTTTGTCGGAGCTGATATGAGCTCCCTACAGTATATTGGAAAATATTTAACGAAATTCAAAGCAGCCAATAAACCTATTTATGCCATCGGTTCAAACTTTAATCAAAGCCAATATTATTTAGCCAGTTATGCTAATAAAATCTACTTAACTCCATTAGGGGCTGTAAATGTATTTGGGTTATCAGCCAATAATTTATATTACCAAACATTATTAGAGAATTTAAAGGTAAATACTCATGTTTTCCGTGTCGGTACTTATAAATCTGCTATTGAGCCGTTCATTCGAGACAATATGTCGGAAGAAGCTAGAAGCAATACCTCTCGATGGTTAAATCTAATGTGGAATAACTACCTTGGTGACATTTCACAAGAACGAAAAAAAGCACCCTCACAATTAGTACCATTACCCGAAAACATGCTATCAGAACTAAAAGCAGCTAATGGCAACATGGCACAATACGCGTTATCAAATGGTTTGATTGATACAATAGCGACTAATCAAGAATTTGAACTAGAAATCAATATAAAAAATAGAGTAAGTATTTATGATTACCAGCTGAAAGAAAATGCCATGCCCGCAAGTAAAGAACCAAAAATAGCCGTTGTTTTTGTCAATGGAACAATTACCAATGGTGAAAATAGCAGCAATGTTGCTGGAAGCCAGGATATTGTTGAGCAATTAAGAAAAATTCGTAAAAATTTAAATAAAAATAATATACAAGCGGTCATACTTAGAGTAAATAGCCCTGGAGGAAGTGTTGATGCTTCAGAAGCGATTCGCAATGAATTAGAAGCTTTACGTAGTTACCAAATTCCAGTTGTTGTCTCCATGGGTGGTATGGCCGCTTCAGGTGGTTATTGGATATCAACTGCATCGGACTATATTGTTGCCAGCCCAAATACTATTACTGGATCCATTGGCATCTTCGGTATAGTACCAACCTTTGAAAATTCACTTTCTCATATCGGAGTCTATAATGATGGAGTATCAACATCACCATTAGCAAATAGAAGCCTAACTCAAAATCTATCGAGTGAAATGAACCAATTTATACAAATGAATATTGACAATGGTTATCACACTTTTATTTCTTTAGTAGCAAAAGCACGAAATATGACTACCGAACAAGTAGATAATATAGCCCAAGGACAAGTGTGGCTGGGTTCAGAAGGAAGTAAAAACGGTTTAGTTGATAAGTTAGGTGATTTTGATGATGCAATCGAAATGGCCGCCACATTAGCTAATATTTCAGATTATCAAATAGATTGGCAAAAACAAGAAGGTAATTGGCTCAATGCTTTTTATTCAGATATGATTGCAATGATGCCTAAATCAACAGCAGAGGTATTGTTCGAACAAATACCTGAAATAAAACAGATCAAACAGCAAGTTTCATTCTGGGACAAATTCCAAGATGGGCAAAACCGTTATATTTACTGCCTAAATTGTGCAGATATTAGATAATAAAAAATCCACCTCTAAGGTGGATTTTTTTTACTATTATTTGTCTGCTTGGAAAAAATAACGCATATTATTCATAGCTGCATTGATGAGATTATAATTAGGTGTTTCATTTACTTCATTATTATGAGCATCCAAATAATGACTAATACCGAGACGATTAACAAAATAAATGTTGTCTTTGGTCCGTACTGCATATGAACTATAATTAGACATAAGCAACCAATCTCTATCCATTATTGGACTAAATAAATCATAACCAATCGAATAATCGGTAATATCGTTTTTTACATGCAAATAATGGCGCATTATTGAAGGTACAACATCTTCATGGCTGGTAAATTTATTTATATTATCGCTTATATGTTGAAGATCTTTCGCTCCAACAATAATAAAAGGTACTTTGGTTTGAGCATCCGTATAATTGCCATTATGCCCCCAAAAACCTAATTTATTATCATTCATTTCTTGTGAATGATCACCAGTAATAATAATCAATGTATTATCTAATGAACCAGACTGTTTAAGTTCATCATAAACTTTCTGCAACAAATAATCATCATAATAGACACTCTGTTTATAACGATTAAAAATTGGAACGGGATCTGTATTGTTATTTAATGTCATATAATTGAGGTCACCAACTGGTTTAAATTTCACATCAAAATCTTTCGGGAAATCATAAGCATGTGGCGCATCAAAAAATAAAAAGGAAAAACTAGGATTAGATTTGTCCCTAGATTCATACCAATTTAGCCAGTCATCTGTTATCTGTTTATCACGACTTGATGCTAGGCCATTTTTACTACTTATTCTTAAATTTTTGATAGTTAAAAAAGCTGTTCGATCAAATTCAGGTGAGGTGACTTTTGCTGAAGTAAAAATCCCAATATTATAATTTTCTTTTTGTAGAGTAGTTATAAATAACGATGGAATACGGTTTCTTATAAATGAATCCCAGTATGTCCCGGGAATACCATAGAAAAGACCAAAAATACCTGTACGAGTTGCATTACCTGTTGAATAATGATTATTAAAAATTATGCCATCATTCTGTTTAACAAAACGATAGGTGTTGGGGGAAATATCTGGACTAAAAGTATCATAACGCCAAGAATCTAACACAATAAACATAATATTAGGTGTTACTTGATTATCTGGATTAATCATAAGATCTTTTTTAGGGTAATAGATACTTGCGTGCTGGCTATCCCTGTCAATAAGCACTTTATGTTGTCCTGATTTATCAAAATATCCCATTATCTTTTTTGAGGTAAACGGACGATATAAAGGAATATATTCTTTTATAACCATAATCGGAGAATAGGCGTAATAAAAAGCAACCATATGTATCAAATGACTGATAACCAAGCAACTAGCAAGAAAAACTGTTGGTATAATTAATATTTTAGGTCGAATAGTTTTATGATTAAATTTTTTATCAAATAGATAAAGGATTAAATATTCTATTCCACAAAAACCGAATATTAACAAAAACATTAATACATAAGTCGGAATTGAAAAATCCACGACCTGACCGGACAAAACCATAGATACTACCGACTCATTGATATGAAATCGATATTGTTGGAAAACGATAGTATCTATATATAAAACAATTTGCAATAAACTGAATATAAGTGCCAAGCAGATATTAGTTATTTTTTTATTTATCCAAAGGATAGGAATAGATATAACAAAAATTAATAAATAAGCTGAAAAAAAATGACCTAAAACTGCAATAAATGCAAAAAGGCTTCCATCCCAAGTAAACGAAGAGCCAGGTACCCCAAAATATCGGATTGCTATTATTGACGAAATAAAAATATTTACTAACAAGAACAAATAAAGTTTTTTCATAGAAATCCATTAGGTAAAAGGCTGAAATTCTTTAATAATAATGTTTTTTTTATTTTGATTTATTGCTTTCCAAAAATTTTTTAACAAAAAAACAATAAAAGTATAGAAATTAATATAAAATTAACAAAAAGGGCTCGTTATAGAGTCTTCTTATAATATTATGAATCGTTACCTTCGTTCAGCAAATACTCGCGGTAACTAACATGATAAATAAATTAATAAACTCACAATATAGTGCTAATGCATCTAATATCACATAACGCCTAAGCATATTTTGCTCTTCTTATGATAAATTAACACTCAATTATTTAAGTTTTTGCGTATTATAAGCTGTTAATCCGGCAAAAACGAATACGCCAATATAGGTTACCGCCCACATTAAAGGTTCGCCTTGCAAAAATAGATTAACTAGAGAGGCGCTAACAATACCAATTAATCACATGAATAATAAACTACAAAACCAGATAAATCTCGTTTAGTCGTATAGCCATAAAATGCTAACTCACTAAACATTCCAGCGGTAATAAAAAAGACACTGGCAATAGAAGATGACGTATAATAAATAAAATATATAGAAAAAGTACAACCATTTATTACTGAATAAAGCATAAATAAAGTTGTCGCGGCAGCACCAGATAAACGATTAATCATTCCTGAAATAACAAATACTAATCCAATTTCAGCAATTAAAAGTACCCATATTACTCGTGATAATAAAATGAGAAACTCAAAACTAGTTGATGCAAACCAAGCAACAAAAGCAGTTAAAAGTAAACCAACAGCCATCCATACATTTGACTCATATATGTTTGTATATGGCTAACAGTTTATTCTTTAATTGAACCGTTAGGAGTATAAATTGACATCTCTTAACGACTATAAAAGTAACATAATACCTTATTATATATTAAATAAAGATTAATACCATTTCTTCAAGGCATTTACATCAGATTGCTTTGCCTCAACCCAATTTTCACCATTACCAGTTTGTTCTTTCTTCCAAAATGGTGCTTCGTTTTTTAATACATCCATAATAAATTCTGTTGCAGCAAAAGCATCACTTCGATGCGCAGAACTAACGCCAACAAAAACAATACTCTCATTAACATTAATTTTGCCCACACGATGCACTAATGCAACTCGATTAATTGACCATCTATCTCTGGCTTGATGAATAATATTCCTCAACACTTTTTCTGTCATTTGAGGATAATGTTCCAACGTTAAACTAATCACTTGGTTTTCTAAACTACGTACTTTCCCAATAAAAGTGACTACTGCTCCATCTTGAGGTAACTCATAGAGCCATGTTATTAATGAATTTATATCAATATATGATTGGTTGACTTCAATAATATTCATATTGTCATCCACCTGTTACTGGTGGAAAAAATGCAATTTCATCACCATGTTGAATTATATGATGATAATCAACTAGCGCATGATTTACCGCACATAATACAGTCTTTTCTTTTAAAGCAAATGCCCATTTGTCACCACGTAAACTCAGCTGTTCTAAAAGTTGTGCAATAGACATTTGCTCTACCATTAATTCCAAAGATTCAATTCCTAGTAGCTCTCTAATTTGTGCAAAAAAATAAATTTTATTCATACTTTCACTTTTCTAATTAAACTATAGTCACCAGATTTTCCACCAATTTTATTTAATAATCTAACCTGATTAATAATCATATCTTTCTGACTAGCTTTGCACATATCATATATCGTTAATGCAGCTACAGAAGCAGCAACTAACGCTTCCATTTCCACGCCTGTTTGACCAGTTACCTTACAAACTGACTCTATTCTTACACTATGATTTTCAAATAGCGGTTCAATATTAACCTCTATTTTAGTAAGTAGTAATGGATGACAAAGTGGTATTAACTCCCATGTCCTTTTCGCAGCTTGAACTCCAGCAATTCGAGCAGTTGCAAACACATCACCTTTATGATGTTTTCCTTCAATAATCATATTAAATGTTTCTTCATTCATTAATACTATTGATTCTGCCCTAGCCTCTCGATGGGTTATCTGTTTTTCTGAAACATCCACCATATGAGCATCACCACGCTGATTAATATGTGAAAATGACGCTGACATTTTTGAACACCCTTAAACATTATGTTTTAATTTGTCACTCAAGATAACAAATTTTGTTTATCGATACTACTAGCATATACATAAAGTATTAATATTTAATTTAGAAATAATTAATTAGTCTGCCTGCGTAATTTTTGCGAGTTAAACAAAATCTGCGTACAATAGCAATTTTATAACTGTAATAGTGATTGTTAATGCTGATTGCCCATGTAGCCTTACCGGTACCCCTTTATCAACTGTTTGATTACACACTTACGACGCAGGCTGAAATTGGTATGCGAGTTAAAGTGCCATTTGGTAAACGGGAAATGATTGGAATCATCGTTAAGATTGATCAACAAACAACTTTTGATATCGAAAATTTAAAACCTATTACCGAAATTATTGATACAAAAAACCCCTTTCCTCAACCAATTTGGCAATTATTAAATTGGGCAACCAATTATTATCATTTTCCAATTGGTGAAGTAATATTTCACGCTATGCCGATCCCATTAAGGCAAGGACGTCCAGCCATCAAAGATGGCATAAAACATTGGCAATTAACACTAAAAGGGCAGCAAATTGATTTAAACCTTCTATCACGAACACCAAAACAGAAATTATTAGTATCTTCACTCAGAAACAACTGTTTGAATGAAAGTGAATTTAAATCGAATATCTATCAAGAATTACAGAAAAAACAGCTTATCGAGCTTGTTTATCGCCAACCTGATAAAATTTGTTGGCAGACAAATTATTTAACCAACAAAACACCGATCCAATTAAATCATGAACAATTAAATGCAATCACTACTATTAATAAACAAAACAAACAATTTGGTGTATTTTTGCTTGATGGTATAACTGGTTCTGGTAAGACGGAAGTTTATCTAAATATTATTTCTGATGTTTTAGCTCAAGGAAAACAAGCTTTAGTATTAGTACCTGAAATTGGTTTAACACCGCAAACTATCAAACGTTTTAAACAGCGTTTTAATGCACCAATTGATATTTTACATTCGGGCCTTACTGATAAGGAACGTTTAGAGGTTTGGTTAAGAAGTAAAGCTGGTGACAATGCTATCGTCGTAGGTACACGATCAGCACTTTTTACTCCATTTCAAGATTTAGGTATTATTATTATTGATGAAGAACATGATAGTTCTTATAAACAGCAAGAAGGCTGGCGTTATAATGCCAGAGACTTAGCAATCATCCGAGCAAAAATTGAAAATATACCTATTATTTTAGGATCGGCTACGCCCTCTCTTGAAACCATTAATAATGCCCAAAGCCATAAGTATCAAAAGCTAAAGCTTACACAACGGGCAGGCAATGCAAAATTAGCCAAACAATCTATTTTAGATATTCGCGGTATGGCTCTAACTTCTGGACTTTCCCAGCCATTAATTGACCGAATAAAAGAACATTTAGATAATAATAATCAAGTGATGTTATTTCTTAACCGTAGGGGATTTGCGCCATTAATCATTTGTCATGATTGCGGTTGGATTGCCGAGTGCCCACGTTGTGATCAACCTTATACCTTTCATAAAAAACAAAATAGACTAATTTGTCATTATTGTGATACACCTAGAAATATCCCTCAACAATGTCCTAAATGTGGTTCGACACAATTACTACCGATTGGATTTGGAACTGAGCAACTGGAAAAACAACTTAATATTTTATTCCCGAATATAAAAATCACTCGTATTGATCGTGATACGATAACCAAAAAAGAGGCATTAAACGCTTATTTACATGATATCCAAAAAGGTGGTGCTCATATTTTAGTTGGTACGCAAATTCTGGCTAAAGGACATCATTTCCCTGATGTTACATTAGTTGGAATAGTGGATGTTGATGGCGCTCTATTTTCCAGTGATTTTAGAGCCACAGAAAGATTTGCACAAATATATACCCAGGTTTCAGGACGAGCAGGTCGGGAAACAAAAGCTGGCGAGGTTATTCTACAAACCTATCATCCAGAACATCCATTATTAAATATATTACTAACGCAAGGTTACCAAGCATTTGCCAAACAAACCTTACAAGAACGTAAGCAAACATTACTACCACCATTTAGTTATCAGGTGCTAATTCGTGCCGCTGATCGTAATAATCTACAAGCACCAAAATTTTTACAGCGTATCCATGATTGGCTAAAAGCAAATTATAATCAAGATTTATGGCAACTTGGGCCTATACCTGCAAGCCAACCGAAAAAAGCGGGCTATTATCGTTGGCAATTACTCTTGCAACATAGCAACCGACAAGTATTACAGCAAATATTAGATAACCTTCTTATAGTTATTAAACAGTGGAAAGATACATCAAAAGTAAGATGGAGTATTGATGTTGATCCAATTGATAATTAAACATCTCTTCCAACAGGTAATCTGTTGGAAGAGATTAAATTTATAATGTAATTTTTCCTATATTTTTATCTAGTGTTGCTTGACCAATACCTGAAACCTCTTTTAACTGCTCTATAGAAATAAAAGGACCAAATTTTTCTCGATATTCAATAATCTTCTGAGCCTTACTCATACCAATACCAACTAACCCTTTAGTTAACTCTTCAGCTGTTGCTGTGTTGATATTAACTTGAACAACTTGTTTTTGTACCTCTGTGGTAGTGGTTTCTGATTTTGATTCCGCAAAACTGAAAGTTGAAAAAAAGAAGCTTGAGAATAAAAAACATAATATTGTAAAAATTTTCATTTGATTAACTCCAAAATAATTATGCAAGTAAATTTGCAAGTTAACTATCTCATTAAGTTAATAAAATGAATTTTACTAATAATAGAAATGCGAAAAGCCACTTAAGTGGCTTTACTTTAATTACAGCGAATATAAATTTATTTCGATCTCAATCACATATTCACATCAGGCATTATTTCAATTTTTGATTTAGAACGAATATCATCACGAAGATAATAATAAGTATTATCAACGAATAATGGTAATAATTCTGATGAAATATCTTGATACTCTGTTGGTGTATCTACTTTAGTTAATGCAACAATATAAGCGGTATTATTTTCTAAAAATTCTGCTCCATAAGTCACAGATTTAACACCTTTAATCGGTTGCTCTAAATTAAATACCATATCGACAACCTGTTTATCTAAATTGGTTGAGTCTCTATTTAACTCATACCTTTGACTTAATCTAATTTTATCAGATTTACCAGTAGTATTTAATTCAGTTAATAAATTTTCAACATTAGATTTAAAACGATTATCAGATATATTCTTAGTTAACTGTTGTTTAATTGTATCTTTAACTTCATCAAATGGTGCTATCCCTTCAGGACGATTATCAGTAACTTGAATTACAAAATCATAACTACCTTGTTTTCTTTCAATTGGAATTAAATCAGATATTTTATGAGTTAACTGACCATCAACTATCATTTCTTCACTAAAAACTAAATCGCTTATTTCAGGATGAATCATGATTGAAAATGGATCTTGATAAGTTGTCCAATCCGTCGTATTTACAGTAAGTCCTGTTTTTTCAGCTAACTCCTCAAGAGATTTCGGTGATTCACTTAATGCAACTTTAATTTTATCTTCAATTGCATTGAATTCTTTTTGTATTTTCTGATTAGCTATGCTTGCTTCAATCCTAGCTCCAACTAAATCAAGATCCATGCTTTTGCTTGGTTGTATACCATCTAACTTAATTATTGCAAACCCTTCATCGGTAGGTATCGGTGTTGAAATTTGGTTAATTTTTTTTAAATTTGCTTTTTTAAATACTTCAGGTAAAGAATTATCTTCAGCAAACCAACCTAATGAACCATTTTTACCATAAGCTGACATATCATTATTTGTATTCAGCGTTTGCGCAATTTGTTCAAAATTAGCACCTGTAGCCAATTCTTTAGTAATTTTATATGCTTGTGCTTTATCAGTTACAAAAATTACACTAAAAGCTTTTTGCGCTGGATAACTATATTTATGAATATTTTTATTATACTCTGCTTTAACTTCATCTTCACTGATTTTAATTGATTGAGCAATAAGATCTTTAGAATTATAAATATATTTAATTTTTACACGTTCTTTTTTGTGAAAATTATTTTTATGCTCATCATAATATTTTTGTTCGTCAGCTTCAGAAATATTTATATCTTTATTATCATCAATTGATGAATCAATTACCGTCGCATAAACATTTCTCGTTTGATTTTTTAATAATCCAATTTCTGAATCAGATGGTAAAACAAAACTCGATTGTACTAATGCATCCATAACTTGTTGTTGTTGTAATGACGTTTTTAATATTTCAGCATAACTATCAGGAGTGAAACCATTTTCAGCCAGTAAATCTAAATAGTTCTGATTATCAAATTTACCGTCTATAAAGAAAACTTTTTGTTGTTTAATATAATTCTTTATATTCTCATTACTGATGGCGGTATTAATTTTATCTGCAAACTGATAAGCTAAATAATTATCTATTTGCTGAGCTAAAATATTACGACGCAAGATTTTGATAAAAGATGCATCACCAGTAGTTTTTGCTAAGGATTGTTTGACTTGATCTTCAAATCCTGCACGACTGATACCTTCACCATCAACTTTAGCAATATATAATTGTTCATCGTTGGCACTATTTCCACTACCACCAAAACCTAAAAATCCTACGCCGGTAAAAATAAAACATAAAATAATGATTGCAAAGATTATTTTAACAACAACACTATTTGCTGCTGTTCTAATTGTTTCCATCATAACTGGCTATTCTCCATACACCTGAATTTTAATTTCGCAAGTATAGCATATTTGCTAAAATAGGCTATTATTCAATTAAAAGTCGATAAAAAAAGTCAACACACGGTTGACTTTTTCATTCATAAAACTCAAAAACATTAGCTAATAGGTTTATAATTTATTTATATTTTTGCTAGATTTTACGCTAGCTTTTCTTCTTTTAGCTTTTCCTATTACAGGTTCAATACCAAATGGATTGTTTTGTAAGGCGATAGTTAATACTTCATCAATCCATTTTACTGGTTTAATTTCGATTTCAGATTTCACATTATCTGGAATATCTTCAAGATCTTTGACATTATCAATAGGAATCAATGCTGTTTTTATACCACCTCTATGCGCAGCTAATAATTTTTCTTTTAATCCACCAATTGGTAATACTTCACCTCGTAAGGTTATTTCACCGGTCATTGCAACATCAGAACGAACAGGATTACCTGTTAAGGTCGAAACCAACGAGGTACACATAGCAATACCAGCACTTGGACCATCTTTAGGTGTAGCTCCATCAGGAACATGCACATGTATATCACGTTTTTCATAAAAATCGTTATTGATACCAAGTTTTTCTGCTCGTGAACGAACAACAGTCAGTGCTGTCTGAATTGATTCTTGCATCACATCACCAAGAGAGCCGGTGTAAGTTAATTTCCCCTTCCCAACTACACTTACCGATTCAATTGTCAATAAATCTCCGCCAACTTCAGTCCAGGCTAAACCAGTAACTTGACCGATTCGATTTTCACTTTCTGATTTGCCATAATCAAAACGTTGTACACCTAAAAAGTCTTTTAGATTGTCTTGGCTAATATTCACTTTATGTAATTTACTATTTAAAGCCAATTGTTTCACTACTTTACGGCAAATTTTAGCTATTTCTCTTTCTAAACTACGCACACCAGCTTCACGAGTATAATAGCGAATAATACCAATGATAGCAGAGTCATCAATATCTATTTCTTTGGCTTTTAAGCCACTGTTAGCGATCTGTTTAGATATTAAATGTTGTTTAGCTATATTTAATTTTTCATCTTCAGTATAACCAGACAGTCTAATGACTTCCATCCTATCAAGTAACGGGGCAGGGATATTCATTGAATTAGCCGTTGCCACAAACATTACGTCAGATAAATCATAGTCTACTTCTAAATAATGATCATTAAATGCATTATTTTGTTCTGGATCTAGTACTTCAAGCAATGCAGACGCTGGATCACCTCGCATATCAGAAGCCATTTTGTCGATTTCATCTAATAAAAATAGTGGATTTTTAACTCCAACTTTAACCATACGTTGGATTAATTTACCTGGCATGGATCCAATATAAGTTCTTCTATGGCCACGAATTTCCGCTTCATCACGAACACCACCTAAAGCCATACGCACATATTGTCGACCAGTTGCTTTTGCAATAGATTGGCCTAGAGATGTTTTACCAACCCCTGGAGGTCCAACTAAGCATAAAATTGGACCTTTTACCTTATTAACTCGCCCCTGTACAGCTAAATATTCCAATATTCTGTCTTTTACACGCTCAAGCCCATAATGATCTTTATCTAAAACCTTTTGCGCAGCTTGGATATCTTTTTTTACTTTACTACGTTTATGCCAAGGCAACTGTAGCATCCAATCGATATAACCTCGAACAACAGTTGCTTCAGCTGACATAGCAGGCATCATTTTAAGTTTATTAAGTTCGGATAGCGTTTTTTCCTTGGCCTCTTGAGGCATTTTTGCCTTAGAAATTTTTAAGTTTAACTCTTCAAATTCATCAGGTTTATTATCTATATCACCTAGTTCTTTATGGATTGCTTTAATTTGCTCATTCAGATAATACTCTTTTTGAGCCTTTTCCATCTGTTGTTTAACTCGCTGACGAATATTCTTTTCTACTTGCAACAAGTCTATTTCAGCTTCCATTAATGAAATAAGTAATTCAAAACGTTTTTCTAAATCAGCTGTAACCAAAATATCTTGTTTTTGCTCAACTTTTATAAATAAGGTTGCGGCGATGGAATCCGCAAGTTGTGATGGTTCTTTTATAAGATGAATAGAATCAACAACTTCTTGTGTTACTTTTTTATTAAGTTTGGCATAATCATCAAAGTTTGACAATAGTACTCTTGTCATTGCTTGATTGATTTTATCTGTTTTTTTCGACTCTTTTAATGGTTTGATATCTGCTATTAAAAAGTCATCCTCTTTTCGTTCAACTATATCACCTATCTTAGCTCGAGTAACCCCTTCAACCAGTACTTTCACAGTTCCATCTGGTAATTGAAGTAATTGTAAGACATTAGCTACTGTCCCCACTTCATATAAATCTTCAACATTTGGTTCATCTTGAGAAGGATGCTTTTGCGTAACAAGAAAAACTTGCTTATCCATTTCCATCGCACTTTCTAAGCAACGAATTGATTTATTTCGACCGACAAAGAGAGGAATCACCATATGAGGAAATACAACAACATCACGTAATGGTAAAATAGGCATAATCATTTGTTTAGTTTGTTTTGTCTTCATTTTATTCTCTCGGTAGTACAAACTTATCTGTCTTATATTGGGGCCATTTTAAGATATTCAAGCTTATCCTTTGATGTTTTAAATACGGTAAGTGCTCTTTCAAAGCACATCCGTATCTTAGCGAACTGAACATTAACTGCGATTTGTCTGCTTAAAAAAGACATATTGGTTTATCTATTAAGCTGACAATTCTGTATTTCCACTATAAATTAATTTAGGTGATTGCAACTGTTCAACAGTTTCTTTATCAACAAGGACTTTTTTTACATTATCCATTGATGGTAAGTCATACATTGTATCTAACAATATATTTTCCACGATTGAGCGTAATCCTCTAGCACCTGTTTTGCGTTTCATCGCTTTTATGGCAATTGCCTCTAAAGCCTCTTGTGTGAATTCTAGTTCTACACCGTCTAATTCTAATAATGCATTAAATTGTTTAGTTAAGGCATTTTTAGGTTCAGTCAATATATTGACTAAAGCATCTTTATCTAGTTCCGATAAAGTTCCAATGACAGGTAATCTACCAATAAATTCAGGAATTAAACCAAATTTGACTAAATCTTCTGCTTCAATTTGCGCTAGTAATTCAGACTCTGTTGCTTTATTTTTGCTACTTTTTACATCTGCACCAAAACCAATACCAGTATTGGTAGAAACTCGATTTTCAATAACTTTATCTAAGCCACTAAAAGCACCGCCACAAATAAAGAGAATCTTTGAAGTATCAACTTGTAAAAACTCTTGTTGTGGATGCTTACGCCCACCTTTGGGAGGAACCGATGCTACTGTTCCTTCAATTATTTTTAACAATGCTTGCTGTACCCCTTCACCAGATACATCTCGCGTGATAGATGGATTATCTGATTTTCTTGAGATTTTATCTATTTCATCAACATAGATAATTCCTCGTTGAGCTTTTTCTACATCATAATCACAACTTTGTAATAATTTTTGAATAATATTTTCAACATCTTCACCAACATAACCTGCTTCGGTTAAAGTTGTTGCATCCGCCATAGCAAAAGGAACATCTAAAAAGCGCGCTAATGTTTCAGCTAATAATGTTTTACCACTACCAGTTGGACCTATTAATAAAATATTACTTTTACCTAACTCTACATCACTACGTGTAGAATAACTACGCAAGCGTTTATAATGATTATAAACAGCCACAGATAATACTTTTTTTGCTCGTTCTTGACCAATGACATATTCATCAAGATGGTCGCGTATTTCATGAGGAGTTGGCAATGGTTTACTTATAAATTCTTCATGAGAAAGAAAATTTTTGGTCTCTTCTTTTAAAATATCATTACACAAACCAATACATTCATTACAAATATAAATAGATGATGGCCCAGCAATTAGTTTACGGACTTCATGCTCACTTTTACCACAAAAAGTACAATAGAGTAATTTTTCTGAGTTTTCTTTATCCACTTTTTTCCACCTATTTAGTTTTAAGATCGTTTACTGTATATGGCGTCAACCAATCCATATTCAACTGCTTTCTCAGCTGACATGAAATTATCACGATCTGTATCCTTCTCAATTACCCTAATATCTTGTCCGGTATGTTTTGCCAAAATATTATTTAATCGACTTTTTACCTGTAATATTTCTTGAGCATGAATTTGAATATCAGATGCTTGGCCTTGAAAACCACCCAAAGGTTGATGAATCATAACACGTGCATTCGGTAGACAGTAACGTTTACCTTTAGTTCCTGCGGTCAAAAGTAGAGATCCCATTGAGCATGCTTGTCCTAAACAGATAGTACTTACATCTGGTTTTATAAACTGCATTGTGTCATATATAGCCATACCAGCAGTTACAACTCCACCAGGAGAATTAATATATAAGTAAATATCTTTTTCAGGATTTTCTGCTTCAAGAAAAAGCATTTGAGCTATTATTAGATTCGCCATATTATCTTCAACTTGTCCAGTCAAAAATATAATTCTTTCTTTTAATAGTCGTGAGTAAATGTCATAAGCTCTTTCTCCTCGAGAGCTTTGCTCAACAACCATTGGAATCACACTCATGCATGGTTCTAAAGGCATTTTCATCTCCTAATTAAACAAAATAGCCCAAACAGTTAATCCTTATTTGGGCTTTATAGAAATTTTTAATTAAATAAAATAACAAATTGCTTATGCAACTTGCTGATTCATTAATTCAGAAAACGAATAGGTTTTCTCTGTTACTTTAGCACTAGCTAATAATAAATCAACTACTTGATCTTCTAGCGCAACAGAACGGATATTATCCATTGCTTTCTTATCTTTGTGGTAATAATCTACTACTTCTTTTGGATCTTCATAAGCTGTTGCAATTTCATCGATTAATGATTGAACTTTAGTATCATCAGCTTGTAATTTATTACTTTCAATAATTTCACTAAATAGCAACCCAACTAATACTCGACGTTTTGCTTCTGCTTCAAATAACTCTTTAGGAAGATCCATTGCTTGTTTAGCATTACCACCAAAACGAGTTACCGCTTGTTGACGTAACACATCTACTTCTCTATCAATTAAAGCCGCTGGCACTTCAATATCGTTATTTTTAACTAAACCATCAATAGCTTGTGATTTAATTTTATTACGAATTGTAGCATTAAGTTCTCGTAACATATTTTTGCGCACTTCTGCACGTAAACTATCAACAGTTCCATCAGCAATACCAAATCTTTTAACCACATCTTCAGTAAGTTCTGGAAGTTCAAGTTCTTCAACTTTCTTAAGTGTAGCAGCAAATACCGCAGGTTTACCTTTTAAATTTTCAGCATGATAGTCATCTGGGAAAGTAACATTGATATCAAATTGATCACCGGCTTTATGACCAATAATTGCATCTTCAAAACCAGGAATCATACGACCTTGTCCTAAAACAAGTGCAAAATCATCAGCTTTACCACCTTCAAATTCATCACCGTCAACTTTACCTAAAAAGTCGAGAGTAACACGGTTTTGTTCTTTAGCTTCTTGTTCAACAACTTTCCAAGCTCCCTGTTGTTTACGCAAAGTTTCAATCATTGTGTCAACATCTGCATCAACAATTTCGGCAATCGGTTTTTCAACTTCGATCTTATCTAAATCTTTAATTTTGATTTCAGGATAAACTTCAAACTCAACAGTAAATGTATAATCTTCACCATCTTTATATTCTTTTGGAGTATATACCGGTGCACCAGCTGGGTTTAATTTTTCTTGAATAATAGCATCGACAAAATTACGTTGCATTAAATCGCTTAAAGCATCCTGTAAAATAGAAGCACCATAGCGTTGTTCAACAATTTTTAAAGGAACCTTTCCTTTACGAAAGCCATCGATACGAACTTTTTTAGCAGTATTTAAAAGTTCTTTATTAACCGCTTTAGTGATATCTTCTGATTTAATGGTAATTGATAAACGACGACCTAAACCTTGTGTTGTTTCTACCGAAACTTGCATCTTTATACCTCGAAATTATTAAATATATTTGCTCATAATTATATTATAAACAATAATTGAGCTAATTAATTTTACAAAATAGGAAAGCATTATACCGACCGTAATCGACTACGTCGAGATATTTAACTGCTTCTTCTCAAGTGCTTTCAAACGTTTATTCATTTCATCAATATGTAATACTAATGAAGCTGTTTTACGCCATACTTTATTTTGTTGTAAAGGGATTCCCGATGAATATACACCAGGTTCGGTAATTGGGCGCATTACCATTCCCATTCCTGTCACTGTAACTTGATCGCAAATTTCCATATGCCCATTAATAACGCTAGCACCACCAATCAAACAATGACGACCAATAGTTAAACTTCCAGCCATGATTACACCACCGGCAACAGCAGTATGATCACCAATAATATCGTTATGAGCTATTTGGCATTGATTATCAATAATAACACCATTGCCGATAACAGTATCATCTAGAGCACCACGATCTATGGTTGTTGATGCACCAATTTCAACATTATTACCTATTACTACTCGACCTAGTTGAGGAATTTTTATCCATTTACCTTTATCATTAGCATAACCAAATCCATCTGCACCTATTACAGTTCCTGATTGGATTAAGCAATTTTCACCAATAACACAGTTATGATATATAGATATATTAGCCCATAGTTTAGTGCCTGCTCCAATAACTGTATCCTTACCAATAAAACAACCGGCACCGATAATACAATTATCACCAAGAACTACACCACTTTCAATAACAGCATTAGCTCCAACAGCAACATTGTTACCTAATTGCACTGTAGGATCGATAACTGCTGAATCAGCAATTTCTTTAGCGGGTAAAGGAGTTGTATCCAAAATTTGGGCTAATTTTGCATAACATAGGTAGGGATTTTTTACTATTAAAGCTGCCCCATTCCAATACTTAAGACTTTCTTCAGTCATGACAACAGCAGATGCATTACAGCTAGATAAATTATTTTGGAATTTCTTATCAGACAAAAAAGTTATTTGGCCTTCAGTGGCGCTTTTCATTGATGCCACACCAGTGATGATTAATTCACCATCACCGTGTAACGTAGCACCCAACTGTTCAGCTAATTGCTCTAAACGAAAAGCAAACATTAATTTTTAACCTTTTCCAAAACTTTATTTGTAATATCAACAGCATCTGAAGCCGATAAAGTTGCTTCAGCTTTTAATATTAAATCATATTTTTCTTCTTCAACAATTTTTTTAACTACTTCTTGAATTTTAGTTAATAATTTACTTGCTTCTTCAGTTTCTCGTTTACGATAATCATTTGAAAACGCTTTTGCTTTATTTTCAAAATCAGAAATAGTTTTATTCAATTTTGTTTTTTCAGAAGAAGATAAAGTTAAACCATCTTTCTTTAAACGTGCTGCCGCATCATTAGCTTTCTTCTCTTCTTGCTGTAGTGTTTTCGCTCTAGCTTCGAATTCTTTATCTAAAGCCTTTCCAACTGTTTCTCGTTGTGGCATTTGTTGTAATACAGACATAACATCAATAACACCAATTTTAATTTCGGCATTCGCTGCGCCAGTAAAAAGTAATGCAACACTAAGACCAAGAACAGATATAATTTTTTTCACTTTATTCACCTATATATTTTAGTTATTCACAACTTGGTATTACCATGTTGAACCTATATTAAATTGAAATTGTTGCGCCGAATCGCCATTATATTTCTTAAGTGGTTGTGCATAAGAAAATACCAATGGACCTAATGGAGACATCCATTGAACAGCAAGACCAGCTGACATTCTAATATCTGATGGGGAACTATAATCAGGAACATTTTTTCCCTTTAGATCCCATTCCGTATCCCAAACAGTACCGGCATCAAAAAATACTGATGTTCGAATACTATCGGCATATTTTTCACTGGCAAATGGTGTTGGAACAACCAATTCTGTGCTAGCAAATGCTAGAGCATTACCCCCGATCGCATCTTTAGATTTTTCACATCTGGATGTATCATTTAGTGTCCTACAACCATATTTATCAAAATATACTGCTTTAGGGCCAACAGTATTTGATTTAAAACCACGTAAAACAGTTGAACCACCAGCATAGAAGTTTTCATAAAATGGTAACTCTTTACCACCAAATCCACCGCCATAGCCTAATCGACCTCGTGCTAGGAACACCCAATTATGATCTCCGTCAATTGGATAGTAATAAGATGCATCAGTAACCATCTTATAGTATCGATTATCAAAGACAGGTGCTGTCGCTTTTATATTTGCTGTTAATTTTAGACCATCAGTAGGAAAGTACCCCCGGTCTAACGAGTTATATGTCCAATAAGCATTTAATAATAGATCGTTGGTATCATATGAAAAAGATTTACCTTTATTTTCCATATTTTCACCCATGGATTCAAAATAGCGCCACATATTATATTGCGCATTCATATCAGTTAATCGATGGTTAGCAAATTCTGTGCCAAAGCGGAGAAAATTATTTTCACTTATTGGGAAACCTAAATTAGCTGTAGCGCCCCAAGTTTTACTTGAATATTCTGATTCATCATCATCGCTATCAGTTTTATAAGTATTGTAATAAACACTACCGCCTAAACTGACACCATCAACCGTAAAATATGGGTCTACTATCGATATTGATGCTGTCTTATCATTGCTAGTAGTATTAATATCAAAAGAAACACTGTTACCTGTGCCTAACCAGTTATCTTGTGAAATACCTGCATTAAAACTGACACCACTATCAGAACCAACACCAATACCAAATTTAATACTACCTGTATTTCGCTCGGAAACTTTATAAATAATATCAACTTGATCATCTACTCCCGGAACACGTTCAGTATTTGCTTCTACCGAATCAAAAAATCCAAGTCGATTTAAACGATCTTTACCTAGTTCAACCAAACCATTACTTAACCATGAGCCTTCCATCTGACGAAGTTCACGACGAACGACACTTTCACTAGTAATTGTATTTCCGACAACCTTAATATTACGGACATAGAAACGTTGTCCAACATCAACTAATACTATTAATTTAACGGTATGTGATGCATCATCCATTTCTGGTTGAATAGCAACTTGTGGGTAAGCATAACCAAAATTAGCTAACAAACGTTTAACATTATCTTCAATATCAGTAATTTTTTTACCATTATAAAGTTCCCCAACAGTCAGTTTTTCTTTGGCTATTTTAGTTATTGCCTCTTTATGACCAGCAAAGTTACCTTTAAAATCCAATTCTGATAATTTATATTGTTCACCTTCATGGATGTTAATAGTTACATAAATACCTTTTTTATCTGGCGTTAAACTAACTTGTGTAGATTCAATATTGAAACGTGCATAACCTCGATTTAGATAAAAGCTTTGCAATTCATCTAAGTCAGATGCTAATTTTTGTTTTTGATATTTACGATCACCTAACATATTCCACCAAGGAACCTCATCACGTAACGTAAAACGAGAAATCAGTTCTTCTGATGAAAATGCTTTTGCACCAACAATATTGATTTGATCAATTAACGCCGATTTACCTTCAGCAATAACTAATTTTAGATCAACACGATTGCGAGATAATGGCGTAACTACAGCTTTAATTTGAGCATTATATTTACCAACACTGTAATAAAAATCCTCTAAACCTTTTTCAATACCTGAAAGCATAGTGCGATCTAATGCATCACCTTCTCGAATACCAGTACTATCTAAATTCTTCTTCAACATATCATCTTTGACAGATTTATTGCCAGAGAAAGTAATGCTAGCAATAGTAGGACGTTCTTGCACATGTACAATCAATCTGTCACCATCTCTTGATACGGTTATATCATCAAAATTACCACTTGAGTAAAGAGATTTAATAATACGGCCTAAGTCAGCTTCATTGACATAGTCACCAACTTGGATTGGCATTTCAAGCATAGCTGCGCCAACAGTTACACGCTGTAGCCCCTCAAACTTGATATCTTTAACTACAAAATCATCAACACAAAATGCATTGGAACTATATACTGCTGTAGTACTAAACAGCAAAGATGCTATAAGTAAGTTTTTTATTTTCATCGTATATATTTATAACCTCATCCCATTACAATCGTAAAATATCATTAAATAGTGCAATTCCCATTATTACCATTAATAAAACAAATCCGATACGAAAAAAACGCTCTTGTGCTTTATTTGATAAGGCATTTCCTTTTATTCCTTCAAATAATAAAAAAAGAAGCTGCCCGCCATCTAACATTGGTAATGGAACAAGATTGATTACACCTAAGCTTATACTAATAAAAGCCAGAAAATATAAGTAAGGAGTAAAACCATAACTTGCTGTTTGCCCTGCGCTTTTTGCTATTGTTATCGGTCCTGATAAGTGTTTAAGACCAATAACACCTGTTACTAATTGATAAAGAGATCGAACTGTTAACTTTGTTGTTAATATAGTTTGTTCCATCGCCTTGTCAAATCCATTTAAAAAACTATACTGCTTAATTACCGAATCAGATGTCGGATAAAATCCCGCAACCCCCTCTCCATTTTGATTTATTTTGGGTGTCAGCGTCAGATTGATATCTTTACCATTACGATCCACTTTCAATACCATGATTTCGGCTTTTTTTATTGTATTCGCAAAATCACTCCAATTTGTATATAAGTGATCATTATAACTGATAATTTTATCACCAACTTGCAAACCAGCTTTTTCAGCAGCCGAATCTGTCACAATTTTACTCACAATTGGATAAATTTCCAACTGTTTAGGTATAAAACCAAAAGCTGTTATAGCAGAATCTTTCTCAATATCAAAATACCAATCGTTAATATTAACATTTTTAATGATTTCTTTTTGGTTACTATCACCATTAGAACTATCAATATATGTAATATTAACGTTTTGATTGCCTAACGCAGTAATTAATGCAATATTTACATCATTCCAACTATAAATTTTTGTATTATCTATCATTTTTAACTCTGAATTAGCTGGAATGTTCAATGTTGCAGCCGGAGTTAAAGGTATAACATTTTTTACTTTAACGGGGTACTCAATGACTCCCATCAAAAAAATAATCCAATAAATAAGCACTGCTAAAACAAAATTGGCAAATGGACCAGCAAAAATAATTGCTGCTCTTTGCCATAGTTTCTTTTTGTCATAGGCAAATTTTTCAAAATTGGGAGCTAATTCGCTAGCTCGACTATCAAGCATTCTAACATAGCCACCTAGTGGAATCATAGCAATAACTAACTCTGTTCCACTTGAAAACTTATGCGCCCATATTTTTTTTCCAAACCCAATCGAAAAACATTCAACATGGACCTTGCATAACCTAGCCACATAGAAATGTCCAAACTCATGTACAGTGACTAATATACTGATAGTAATAAGAAATAATAACAGTGACCAGAGCAAAATCAATAACCTTTTAAAGTAAATGTAAAGATAGTGCCGCAAATATTGGAACTGCAGCAGTTAAACTATCAATCCGATCTAAAATACCGCCATGTCCAGGAATAATATTACCACTATCTTTAATGCCTGCTTCTCGTTTAAACATACTTTCAGTTAAATCACCTAATACTGAAACTAAAATAGCTAACAAAGAACTCAATATAAAAGTTATGAAACTAATTTGGAAATAACCGGTTAAATAAACAAACACACTAATCAAAATGGCTGAACTAATTCCACCTAAAAAGCCCTCTATCGTTTTCCCTGGTGATACTTTTGCCGCCAATTTTCGTTTACCTATCGCTCTACCAACGAAATATGCACCGGTGTCGGTTGCCCATACTAACACAAATACATATAGCAACCAAACAGCACCTGTATAAGTATTAAATATATAATTAATTGACCTAAGCTCAATCATACCGACAAAGAAAGGAAACAGTGTAAAAAAAGCAAATAATAATTTAATAATCAGTGAATTAGACCAGTATTTTACTGACTTTGGATAACCAATAACCAATAAAAATGCAACTAACCACCAAATAATCGATAAACAAATTATATAATTAAATAATCTATATTTTATTAATGCTGTATTTGGAATTAGATAAACTAAACTTAATAACATTACAACAGAAAATGTAAAAACAATTTTATGTAATGGTTTAGTCATAGCTAGAAAATTAGTCCATTCCCATGCAGCTATTCCACAAACAGCGATAACTAGATAAGAAAATATTGATAATGGCGCAAAAAACAAGGCAATAATTACCAGTGGAATAAGTATTAGTGCAGTTAGAATACGGTGAATTAACATTAAATTTCCTCATTTTGAACACCGCCGAAACGTCGTTCTCTAGTATTAAATACGTCTATCGCTTCATCGAAGGATATTGAGTTAAAGTCAGGCCAAAGTGTGTCGGTAAAATAGAATTCTGCATAGGCACTTTGCCATAATAAAAAGTTACTAATTCGATACTCACCACCAGTACGTATAACTAATTCAACTTCAGGCAAATCACTCATGCAAATGGTTGTGGCAAAACTATCCTCATTAATATCTTCAAGTTTTATCTCTCCTTGCAAAACTTTAGTCGTCATTTTTTGTGCTGATTGTACAATATCCCAACGACCACCGTAATTAGCCGCAATATTGAGAATAAGGCCGGTATTATTTTGTGTTAAGCATTGAGCATCAATAATCAGTTTTTGAAGATGTTCATTAAACTTTGAAATATCACCAATAATATTTAAACGAACGTTATGTTTATTTAACTTTTGGATTTCTCGATTTAAAGCATAAATAAAAAGTGATATTAAAGCTGAAACTTCATTTGATGGTCGCTTCCAATTTTCACTACTAAAAGCATATAAAGTTAGTACTTTGATATTTAGTTTTGCTGCATGAGTGACAATTTTACGAACCGCTTTTAAACCAGCTCGATGACCAATCGCCCTTAATTGATTACGTTGTTGAGCCCAACGACCATTACCATCCATTATAATAGCAACATGATTTGGGATGTATCTTTGTTGTGTCATTTAATATCTCGTAATATCTCAATCATTTTAATCATAATTTCGATAATCAACGGGTACCATAAACCACAATTGTTTTGCCATGTGCTGAAATCAAATGTTGGTCTTCAAGCATTTTTAAAATTCTACCCACTGTTTCACGTGAACAACCAACTATTTGACCGATTTCCTGACGGGTAATTTTGATTTGCATGCCATCTGGATGGGTCATTGCATCAGGCTGTTTGGTTAAATTCAATAAGGTTTGTGCAATTCGTCCAGCAACATCTAAAAAGGCTAAGTTGCTTACTTTTTCTGATGTCACTTGTAATCGACTTGCCATTTGACTAGCGAGACGCATTAAAATATCGGGATTAACTTGTACAAGCTGTTTAAATTTTTTATAAGAAATTTCAGCCACTTCACAACTTGTTTTCGCTTTTACCCAAGCACTACGCTCTGTGCCTTCTTCGAAAAGACCTAATTCACCTAAAAATTGATTTTGATTTAAATAAGACAAAATCATCTCATTACCTTCATCATCTTTAATTAATACAGCAACAGATCCTTTCAAAATATAATAGAGAGTTTCGGCTTTTTCTCCTTGATGAATAAGGGTACTTTTAGCTGGATATTTATGAATATGGCAATGAGATAAAAACCATTCTAATGTTGTATCTGATTGCTGTTTACCAATCATTATTCCGTCCTCTCCATTCAATTACTACAATGACACTATAACAAAGTTACACAATAAATCATATACTCAGTAAAACGATTTTAATCATTATTTAATAATTTTGATATCAATTGTTTCATGTAATTCAGACCAAAAAATTGCGGCAGTTCCATTAATTAAATGAAGTTTTACATCATTGACTTTATCTGCAAGTGTTTTTTCCTGCACACCATAATCGGTACCTTCTCGTAAAACAAAAGATTCAATAAGATTATTTAATATTTGAGGGTCAAGAGTCTGCCAAGGAATAATCATGGGTGTAATTATCGATTCGATTAATTATTGTATCAATTTAATACTTAGAAGTGCACAATTAAATATTATATTACGTAACACTTTTTATCCATTTAATTTAATTTGATTAAGCTTATTTTATTAAAAAAAACCACTCAATAGAGTGGTTTTTATCAATTTCATAACTAAATAGATAATTATCTTGCTATAACTTGAAGTTTGAAGCCTTGAATACCTGCTTTAGTCGTTGTTAAGGTATTATATAATGAGTTATGTTTAGTATTTGCTATCGTAGCAACATTGCCACCAGCTGCTTCTACCGCACCTAAGGCAATTGAATCACTAATACCAGCTGCAACTACACTATACACACCTGTAGTTAATGCATCTGCAGGTGCAGCTACACTACCTGTATTAGCACTAGAGGTACCGTAAAGATACCATGAGAAGCTATATGACCCAGTAATTATTCTATCAGTACCAGCAGTATTTGGTAAGCTATGATCCCCAGTAGTATTTCCATCCGTTATTTGCCATACAACAGCACCTAAACGATCACCATATTGTGGAACTGTTCGTTTCGCCCAGTCTGCATCACTAACTCCAGTTGGTCGAGCTGGTAAAGCAGCTGCTATATTTATATCCATGTCAAGTGTACCATCAGTTTTATATTTGAAAATACCAATTTTTGTACTTTGATCAGAGTAAATTGGTCCTACTGGGTTGTTAGGATCTGGGTCACCAGAACCAGTATTAGGAGCTGGTTGTTCGTTATCACCTAGTGTTTCTTGATGTTGAGGAGCTTGAGTACTCCAAATATCAGCAAGGTTTAACCATTCATTTACATTTGGATTACCAAATGAAGTTTTCTCTTGAAGTTGTAAACCAACTTTCACCGCACCAGCCATATCTTCAGTAATTTTAAAATATATATGACCTTGTTCACCAGTATTTTCATAGGTAAGTGAAGAAAGAGCACTAGTCACATTTGACCATGACACATCATCAGTAGTTTTATTAATCCATACTCTTAATGTGTCTTTGATTGCACCTGTTGTATCAATATCGCCATCTGAATCTTTTAAATTATAAAAGATATGAATATAATCACCAACTTTAGCTTTATTCTGGCTACCAGCAGCTGTACTACCATCAATAGTTTCGGTAATACGAATGGTAATAGCGCGTTCAATGTCATGATCTTTAGCGAAAATAACCGGTGCATTACCTTGTATTTCATTAACGGTTTCGCCCGTTATATCTACTGCGTAAGCACTACTTGCAGCATAACCAGCTAAGAATAAGCCTAATGCGACTTTTTTGATTGTTAGATTTTTCATGTTTAACTTCCTATTTTTCTTTGATAAATTAACATGTTGTATTTATATAAATACACCATTTTTTGGTGTTCCCTTTTGAATTATCAACGGTAATTTGTGATAATTCAAAAACTTTTTAACTTTAATAAGCAATAACTTGTAATAAGAAACCTTGGTCTCCAGCACATGCACTTTCAGGAATAGATACTTGCTGCCAATTCACGTGCTCAGGTGCACCTTCAACTTTTTCAATACTTGTACCAATAAACGCATAGCTATCTTCACCGTCGATATTACTGCCATTTACTGTTGATTTGATTCCTCGAATCTTATAACGTGCATTTTTACCCATACTCACATTAAACCATGGTCCATTTCGATAGTCAGGATTACCCAAGGCATTTTTAAGATTAACCGCTCTATTTCCAGGGCATGCGCTATCATTTGATCCAACAAGTGACCAGACAATAAATGGATCCTGAATTACGTTGTCAGCCAGATCATAAGCGACTACATAATATTCGGTATGAACTTTCCACTCATTTGGACCATTTGGATTAAATACTAGGTAAGGGCTATCATCAGTAGCTGCAACTAATGCATTATCTGAACTTCGATAAACTTCAAGTCTACCGGACTGACCACCATTAAAGTAAACAATCGCATGGTTTAAAGATTGGCCATATTGATTCAGCTTAGCTACAAAATCAACTGTACCAGTGATATTAGAAGCAACATTGATAGCATAAGTATCACCAATTACCTCTATATCTCTATTAGATATCTTTCGTCCCATCTTGATTTTTTCAAATGATTTAACAATGACACAAGGTTCTGCTGTCGGACAAGCTGTTATATTTCCAGTGGTTCCATCAATCAAATTAATTGGATTACCATTACTAGTTGCTACCCACAAATCGGTAACGGAAGCTTCAAACGAATTTCCAATACTATCCATTAAGATATTATCACTAAATCCATCATAATCAGTTAGGCCCCGAGTTTCTACGCCTTCTTTTGGTGTGACCAACGTAGCCATTAACGTAACGGTATCCCTACCATTCGCAGGATTGTGAACAGGAGCTGCACTTGGTCTACCATAAACATCAATAGCCCAAACGCCCACTTTGCGTAGTTCGTTATTAGGTAGAACCTCAAAAGAAACTGAGTTAGATGTTGCTGATCTTTTCCCCTTTCCATCAGTAACGGTTACCGATAAAGAATAAATACCATTGGTGCTAACTGGGGGGCGTTGACCATTTTTATCAAGATACTTTGGAGCAACTATTTTCCAATTATCAACACTTGCTGGAGGATTAAACCATGAAGAAGCGGTACAAGTTCCGATTGCCGAACATAAGAAACCACCACCATCATCGATATCTTGCATATTACCAGACCACACCAACTTGGATACACCTTTAGCATTATGCAAAGCTATAAAGATGTTAGATGTTGTACCTTCGATTATTTGAATAGATTCTAATCCTAAATCGACAGTCATTTTTTTCTCTTTATATTCAAGGACGATATAGTTGTTACGATCAACTAAATCATATCGACTGCCTTTTAAGGATCTTGCTGATTGGACCATATCTGGATCTAATTGATCTTTTAATGGCGTACCAATCCGATAATTCATGGTTAATTCTGCTGTAGTAGTTTTTTTATTATCTTGCCCGCGTTTATGTTGAGCTTTTATCGTGAAAAGCGGAACAGGAGTATAATCTAATCCAACTGTTATCGCTCGTGGATCTTTTTGTAAATTATCTTTACCAAACAATGCAACTTTATCACCAAAGTATTGTTCATACATTAGCGACCCACCTAGATGTGGATATTGTGGTAAATAACCTTGAAAACGGATATCAAAACCTTTAGCAGCTCTTTCTAAATATTCATCAAAATCTTTAGACTCTTTCCAGTCCGAGAGAGGATGATAATAGTTCACCGCGAATTTCATGTAATCACTCCATGCCTCGGCACCAATACCTAAACGATTATGTGCACGTTGAAAGTCGTGATCCAAAAAAACATTATAACCAAGTAACCATTTTTTATCGGCTACATCCCAACGTTGGCCAATACCAATATTACCTATACGGCGATTATGTTCATATTCTTGGAATGTAATTTGGCTAAAAATCAACATATCCTCAGTATCAATCCAAGGACTAAATAATTTTAAATTAACGTTATTAAATTGGCCTTTATCACTCAAATCAAACTGTAATTGAGCTGTCCCAAAACGACCTAAGAAATCTTGTGCTGCATTACGAACTGGGTCAACAATTTGCGTTTTAACGCCATTACGAACATAATTTTCAGCATAATCTTTACCTTTGTCTTTCAGATGTCCTGATATACCACCATTATCTGATGAAGTAATTTGCTTCCAATCTTGAGTAGCGAGAGTTTGTAATGTAGACGCCACTTGAGTAGCTAAAGCATCTTTATCTTGTTTTACATCATAATTATCGTCAGAACTTAATTTAGGTAAATTCGAATATTTATCTTTTTTATCATCATTAATTTTTATAGCAGGTAATAAAGGAGAATTTTCAGGCAGAACTAGACGCTCACCAATATCAACGACATCTTTCTTGTCAAATCGACCGGCATTCATCGCTCTTAGCTCTGAAATCGAAATACTACTTAACAACGCAATCTGATATAGGCTGCGCTGTTGATTATTTATCATCTCTCGAGCTTTAGTGCCATTTTTCAATTCAATTATCTTATTACTATCAACTGCATTTGAAGACGTCTCCGAGTCTGTAGCGTAAACAGGCTGTAGAGATAGTGTTGCAATCACGAAAGCTGAGATAATTTTTAAATTAAGACTCTTAGTCATCTTAATTATTCCTTATATTCCTCTGACAATATTACAATGTTTTTTCTGTTTTCTATCATTACTGCATTGTCATTAATAGTTGTAATTATTTATTGGTTTTTATATATTTTTTTAAATTACTTTTTACAAAATTAATATTTCTTTACAAAACAACCAAATTTATAAGGATTTTATTACAAAAAAGTAATTTATCAAAATATTTTATTTTATTTTTTGATTTTTTTTGTAAAGAATATTTTTATTATTATTTTTCATTAGGTTATATTGATACGATTTTGAAGGTAAATTAGCTTTTTAATTAATTTATTGAAAAATAACGTTTTTTATTAATAAATATATTCAAATTTTAAACTAATAAAATTGGTTAGTTTTTCAATAAATAAATCTGAAAAAATATTTCAGATTTATTTATTATAATCTTGTCATAATTTTACAAGATTAAATAATTGCTATTGTTCTTCGTTATAAATTTCAAGATTTTCAGATTCTTTAATTGATAAAGATGTTTTCGTTTCAGCTCTATTATTCTCTAATTGATTAAAATAATTATCATCAACATCTTCTGTAATATAATTGCCATTAAATACGGAACATTCTAAATGATG
>NZ_NASD01000007.1 GCF_002142155.1 Gilliamella apis
GCCCGATGCCCGATGCCCGATGCCCGATGCCCGATGCCCGATGCCCGATGCCCGATGCCCGATGCCCGATGCCCGATGCCCGATTAAGACCATATTTTAACATATTTTCGCTAATCCTTGCTATAATTTACATATAATTTTCAAACACATACATTAAATATCATAAAAAAAATAATATTATTCTAAATGGTGAATGTAAAAAATACATCTGTTACATAGTAAAGTAAAATATTAGATTTGTAATAACTTTTTATGTAAAAATTTGTTAATGAAATACTTTACATTGATGGACAATTTATTCATTTTACAATTAAAAAACTCTTATTACAGTTCTCGCCTTTCCTCAAAACTTTTTGATCTGTTTTTGTCGTTGTTCTCGATCAAAAAACGTCCACGCAACAAAACGGCTTATTTTTTGACCTTGAGCCATGGGTATAATTTGGTATTCAGTTACGGATGCTTTTTTTAATTGTTGTTTTATCCTTGTCAGCGATTCTTTTTTCGACACTAACGAAGTAAACCATAAACATTGTGTTTTATAGTTAACACTTTCAGCAATCATTTTGGCTATAAATGCACTTTCTCCTCCTTTGCACCAAAGTTCAGCATGTTGCCCACCAAAATTAAGCACAACTTGATCTTTTTCTGAACTTAATTTACCCAATTTTTGTAGTTTTGTATGAGCACTCGCTTGAGCCTGTTGCTTTGAATTATGAAAAGGAGGATTGCATAAAGTTGCCAAGTAAAATTCTTTCGGCTTAATGATATTTGCAAAAATAGCCTCGCTGTTCGGTTGTAAACGACATTGTAGATTATTTTTTAATAGTTCATTAGATTTTGCTATTAACGACGCAACCTTGATTGATGTTGGATTGATATCACTACCTATAAATGACCAATCATATTCAGCACAACCAATAATTGGATAAATGACATTGGCACCAACCCCAATATCTAACATGCTAATTCTCTTACCTGTTGGGATCTTATTCTGATTATCTTGAGCTAATAAATCAGCCAAATAGTGGATATAATCTGCTCGCCCTGGAATTGGAGGGCATAGGTAATCGTCTGGAATATCCCAATAAGAGAGTCGATAATAGTGCAATAAAAGTGCTTTATTTAGCATCTTCACAGCAACAGGATTAGAAAAATCAATCGTTACCCGACCATATTGGTTAGGTTTAACAAAGTTAGATAATGCTGGTAACGTTTTAATAAGTAAATCAAATGGGTAACCATTAATATGCTTATTACGTCGATGTAAAACATCTTTATTAATCATTGGCGATGTTGTCTGCATGAATAATCCGATATGAAAAATTGCCGACTATTATAGCCTTTTTACGCAAATAAGCGAAAATAGCCAAAGCTTTTAGGTTGAAAAACCCCTCTCCTCAAATTTTTTATTACTGTTAAACTAAATTTTATTTAAGTGTAACTAATTCGAAAATTAATTGTGGATTTGTTATAATCTGCCACTTTCAATTCACATAATAACGCAATGAAACGTCTATCCAAATTATCAATAATACCATTTATTAGTTTAATGCTAATCTCTTTTCAACTACATGCAAGCGAGTTTAATGGGCAGGCGTTATCGTTATTTTGGGCTATCCCATTTGTTGGAATTTTGCTTTCTATCGCATTATGTCCACTATTTTTAGCCCGACTGTGGCATCATCATTATGGCAAAATTGTTTTGGTTTGGACGTTACTATTTCTAGGCTCTGCATTATTTTCTTTTGGCTTATCTACCACAATTCAATTAACAGCTCATGCCATTATTGAAGAGTATATCCCTTTTATATTATTACTGTTGGCATTGTTCACTGTTTCTGGTGGTATCCTTATCAAAAGCGATAAAATAAGTACGCCAAAATCAAATGTTATTTTATTAGCCATTGGTGTTGTATTCGCTTCAATTATGGGAACAACTGGCGCAGCGATGTTAATGATTCGGCCATTACTGCGAGCTAATCGGCAACGACACCATTCAGTTCACACAGTAATTTTCTTTATCTTTTTAGTCGCCAATATTGGTGGTGGTTTGACGCCGTTAGGTGATCCACCATTATTCATTGGTTTTTTAAAAGGAGTGGATTTTTTCTGGACTGTTAACCATATGTTATTGCCAGTTATTTTGACATCAGGTTTATTACTCATCATCTATTATGTTATCGATAGATATTATTATTTTAAGCAATATGGCAATATTCCCCTTTCTCAAAGGTCAGAAGTAGTTAAATTATACGGTCTAAAAAATATCGGTTTGCTAATGGCGATAATTGCTAGTGTGCTTTTATCTGGTATTTGGCATCCAGCGATAAATTTCATGCTATTAGGATCACAAATTGAATTAGAAAATCTAGTTCGTGATGGTCTTTTTATTGCTATAACGATTCTTTCAATACTGATCACGCCAAAGCAAGTACGAGCTGGCAATGAATTTAATTGGGATCCAATCAAAGAAGTTGCCAAATTGTTTATTGGTATCTTTATTACTATAGTACCCGTTCTGGCAATTTTACGTGCTGGCAATGATGGTGCGTTGAGTTCAGTAGTATCATTGGTCACCAGTGAACAAACCACACCAATAAACAGTATGTATTTTTGGTTATCGGGATTATTGTCAGGATTTTTAGATAATGCACCAACTTATCTGGTGTTTTTTAATTTAGCATCCGGTAATGCAACTAATTTAATGACCACTTATGCAGACACACTATTGGCAATTTCAATGGGTTCCGTATTTATGGGCGCATTAAGTTACATTGGTAATGCTCCTAACTTTATGGTTAAAAGTATTGCCACACAACATAAAATTAATATGCCAAGCTTTTTTGGCTATATGAAATGGTCAATAGGGATTTTAATTCCAATATTTATTATTGATAATTTGGTATTTTTTGTATTGTAAATGTTCCATTATTCGTTATGAACAATTAAGATAAATTTCAATTGCAACATCAATGAATTTGTGTAGGTAACTATGATAGGCTAACATTCAACAGCTCTTTCTGTTGGCTTCCCTTAAGTGTTTTTTCTCTTTTATTATCTTTGCTAATATCGCTATATAAACTATAACTAAAAAAATACGCGCTTCCATAATAAGTCAGATTAACTGGAGTAGTTTTTTAGTTCACGGTTAATTATTTTTTTGCATTTTGAAAGAAACAGATATACCTGAAAGTTTTGATGATAATTAAAAATGCTCTGCTATTTTGTATAAAAAATACCCTCACCAAGTCAGAAAGACAAAAAATATCATAACTAACGTTATCGGAACAAATAAAAATTTTAGAATTTTATTCTATAAAAAACTTCAACTGCTTGGTATTCAGTCGTGTTCTGATGAACTTTTAAACGGAAAAATTTTAAAAATGTGAAGCTTCGCACATTTTTAATAAAAAGTCCTGCATAGCTATAATTTATAGCCAAAATATTAGGTTAGCTGTCCAAATATTAAAGGTGAGATTTCGATTTACTTTTTAGAATGTGGTGGTAAGTTTTAAAAAGAAGTGAGGTTCAGAATGATTGAGATGTTACTTGATAAAGATTTTTTCTCGTCTAGCGATCAAAATATCGCCATTGAGCCTCGAACACCACAACCTGTTTATCCTGAACATACCCATAATTTCAATGAGATCGTTATTGTAACTAGCGGATACGGTAAACACATATTGAATGGGCGACTTTTTGATTTATATCCAGGCATGATGTTTTATATTAAGGCTTCCGACTGTCATTTATACGAAAGCGTTGATGATTTGCATTTGACCAATATTTTGTTTAGAGACCCTGAAAATTTTCATTTTATCAATGGGATAAACCAGTTAATCCCCAATCCTGATCCAATTCAATCGCATTACTTTTTTGATAAAAAATCTTATGAAAATATTCAATCGATTATTAAGCAATTAACGCCAAATCAATCAAATGCTATTCAGGAGAGTTTATTTTTACAATTACTTTTGATTTTTAATAATAATCTTTATGTTAATCAGGGTTCTGGTTCCTATGATAATCGCGTTAAACAACTTCTACGTTGGTTACAAATCAATTTTAAGGAGCCAATTAATTGGGCACAATTAACTGAGCAATTTTCATTATCATTACGCTCTTTTCATCGACATATAAAGAATGAAATTGGTATCACACCACAAAAATATTTAATAAAGCTACGGTTGGCTAATGCTTACACACAGTTAATTTACAGCAATAAATCCATCACAACTATTGCACAAGAGTGTGGTTTTAATGACAGTGCTTATTTTTCAACCTGTTTTAAACAAGAATTTACGTTTTCGCCACAAACATTACGTAATAATCCAGATAAACGTTATCATTAATCAATCAGGAACAGTCTATGGAAAAATGTTTACGTTTATATAAACAAGACTATTTTATTTCGGAGATAAATACTGTTACTGTCGAAAGACGTGATCATCAACAACCCTTTCCTTTGCATAACCACGATTTTAATGAAATTGTGATTGTCTGTTCTGGTAATGGGCTGCATCATTGGAATGAATATGTTTATCCTATTACCAGTGGTGATATTTTATATATTAATCCGAAAGATGTGCATGGCTATGAATCTGTTAATGACCTTAGATTGGATAATATTTTATATTTGAGAGAATCACTATTTTTATCATCCACTATTGAGTCTTATTTACCTAAAGTGACTGCTAGACATAATGAACGTTCTTGGCGTATTCAACCTTCATCCCTTAAACTTTTATCACCACTTATTGAACAGTTAGATGTTGAGTCTAAGAAAAACAATTTAGCCTCCGTTCATTTATCTGAGGCTCTTTTTTTACAGTTGGTTATTTTGTTAGATCGGATTAAACAAGCTCCAACGGTAGCTCTACCTACTGCTACTCATCAATTGGATTTATTGTTCACAGCTCTTCATAACAGTATTGCGACGCCATTTAATATCGATGTTTTTTGCAAAGAAAATCATATCGCAAGCCGTTCACTTAGTCGCTTATTTAAAAGTCAAACAGGGATGACTATTACTGGCTACTTACAAAAAAGACGTCTATGTGATGCAATGTCTTTACTTAGAACTACTGATTATTCGATTAGTATGATTGCGGCAGAATGTGGTTATGATGATAGTAACTATTTTTCATCTGTGTTTAAAAAGCTGACCAATCAGACTCCTTCCGAATATCGAGCCCAATTTAACGATAAGAAGTGATAATTGAGTGTGTAGAAATGATTATTTATTTAGTTTCCTCTCTTTTATGTGTATTAAAGAGAGGAATATTTTACAATAAATAAAAAACTTCAGTTAATGATTCACTAATCGGGCTGTTATCAGAATTGCTTGGCATGATATCTTGCATAAAAGCCCACCATTTTTGACAAGCAGCTGTTTTAGCTATAGCATCCCAACGTTCCTCAGATTCAATTTCGACATAGGCAAAAAGTAGATTTCTTTTGCTGTCTAAAAAGATTGAGTAATTGTGAGCTCCATGAGCTTTAAGTTCCTTCACTAAGTCAGGAAATATTTCATCATGCCGCTTCTTATACTCTGCATGTTTATCAGGATGAACCTGCATAATACTCGCTTTTCTTATCATAATAATTCCTTTTTATTTGAAATAGGTTAACTTTGTGTTTAACCTATTTCACTTTCATTGTGTCATTTTTATTGGTAAATAGAATGATATAGTTGCTCAATTTCTCTTACGTTAGTATCGCGAGGATTACCTCCGGTACAAACATCATCAAAAGCAGCTTGGGCTAGCGCAGGAATATCATCTAATTTTACGCCGATCTCTTTTAATGTTGCAGGAATACCAACATCAACGTTAAGTTGTTTAACTGCATCAACAGCAGCTTTTCTAACTTGTTCGATTGTCATGTTTTCCGTCGCAGCGACTCCCATTGCTTTAGCGATATCGCGATATTTCTCACCAGTAAATTCAGCATTGTAAGCCATTATATGAGGTAAAAGGACGGCATTAGCCACACCATGAGGTGTACCATAAAAAGCTCCGAGTGGATGTGCCATTCCATGAACTAATCCTAAACCCACATTTGAAAACCCCATACCTGCGATATATTGCCCTAATGCCATATCTTCACTACCTTTTGCGATCCCGCTTACCGAGTCACGTAATGAGCGAGAAATAATTTCAATCGCTTTCAAGTGGAACATGTCTGATAATTCCCACGCCCCTTTAGTTATATAACCTTCAATCGCGTGAGTTAAGGCATCAACACCAGTTGCTGCTTTTAAACTAGCAGGCATACTTGTCATCATATCTGAATCAATAATTGCAACAGCCGGTATATCGTGTGGATCAACACAGACAAATTTGCGTTTATTTTCTTCATCTGTGATTACGTAATTAATGGTCACCTCGGCAGCTGTACCTGCTGTCGTAGGAATTGCGATCGTAGGTACGGCTGGTTTTTTAGTTGGCGCAACGCCTTCAAGACTACGAACATCCGCAAATTCTGGATTATTGATGATAATGCCGATAGCTTTTGCGGTATCTTGCGGTGACCCCCCACCAATCGCAATCAAATAATCTGCACCAGATTGTTTGAAAACTTCAACCCCTTTTTGAACAATACTAATGGTTGGATTTGGCATAACTTCATCAAATACTTGATAAGAAAAACCATTGTTATCTAGTAATTGTGTTACTTTAGTTGCTACTTTGAATTTGATTAGATCTTTATCTGTAACTACTAACGCTTTTTTAAAACCACGTTTTTTAACTTCATCTACGATTTGACTGATTGAGCCTGCACCAAAATAAGATGTTTCATTTAAAATCATTCTATAAGCCATAATGTTTTCCTTTTAATTAACTAGTCATTCCTAAACCAACAATATTGGCAGCAACAATGATTACTAAACAACCAATACAAAGAATACGTACTGGTTTTTTACCGGTACCAAACCACTCTTTTAGTGCTAAACCAACAATCCCACCACAAAGTACATAGAAACTCATATGTAACATCCAACTCATAAAGCCATATTCTGTTGGAATATTTGCATGCCCCCAAGCATAGAAGAAGAATTGGAAATACCACATTGCACCACCTAAGATAGCAAAAAGAATATTGCTAATTAATAAGGCTTTGGCAACAGAGATATCTTTTTTGAAGGATAAGTCTTTTTTAACGCAGAGTCGACTTATACAGAAACCGAGATTAATAATTGCCCCCCCACCCATGATAATGACATAACTTGGAAGTGCCACGTATAAATGATCCACACCAAGCTCAGCCGCTTTTTCATGCATAGGTACTGCAGCGCTCATAGCAAATGACATACCAGCCGAGAAAATACCACACATGATGGCAAGAAGAAGGCCTTTCTTTAAGTTAAAATCTTCAACTTGTACACCTAAGGTTTTTTCTTTCAATAAGCCGGCGTAAGTTACTATAGCAACCCCAATAACCGCAACGACTACGCCTAATAATGTCATTTTACCGCCAGTCGAGGCCAATAATTCACCAAATTTACCTTGTAATATTGGGGTCATAAGAGTGCCGACGATTAAGGTTATCCCAATAGCGATACCTATTCCCATCGACATACCTAAATAACGCATTGTTAGGCCATAACCAATGTTACCGACTCCCCACATTGCGCCGAATAAGAAGACCGGAATTAATATGTCTGAACCAAACGAACCATAATAAGCCCAAAAGTCTGGTAATAAAAAATAACTTATTGACCATGGTAATATAATCCAAGAAAATAACCCTGCGATTGACCACATGGTTTCCCATGACCAGTTTTTTACTTTTTTAAGTGGTGCGTAAAAACAAGCAGCAGAAGCAGCACCAACAAAGTGCCAGAATATGCCTAAAATAATTGAACTACCCATATCCTTATCCTTATATTTTTATTAGCAATTTTTACTGTTTATAGCATCTTCCAATGGAGTGACACCAAAACGCTCAGCTAACAATCTGAACTCTTCCGAGGTGATAGTTTGACGTTTTCCTCCCATTGATAACACTTTGACTAAAACTTCCGCCGATTTTTCAGCTGTATCAATTAAGCCAAAAGCTTCATCTAAGGTTGGACCTGTTCCAAATACACCGTGAAAAGCCCATAAAACTAAACTATGTTTTGCCATCTGTTTTGCAGTGGCATAACCAATCTCGTCTTTACCCGGAACCATCCAAGGCACCACACCAACACCATCAGGAAATACAACTAAACATTCGGTGCTCATTTCCCACAGCCATCTGGTTATTACCGCAGTATCAAGCTCTAGGACATATGTTAAAGCAATTAAATTAGTTGCATGACAGTGCATGATGACTCTATCTTTTCCTTGGCTTTGCTCAATTCTTACAATATGAGATTGAAGATGAGCAGCTAGTTCAGACGTTGGTAAACCACCATTTATCAATCCCCACATAATGTAATAACCTTTGCCTTGTTCATCGATTTTAACAATAGCTAACGTATCAGCAGGATCTAATATGACATTGCGGAAATACTTACCGGAACCAGTGACAATAAAGTACTGGTTAGCAAGTTTAGTGACATCTTGCGTCAAAGATACATGGCGTGGTTTTTCATAAAAATCATTTTGAAAAGAGATCACATCACTTTCAAGTAATCTTAAACTGACATTACCACCATTACGCTCATCCCAGCCTTTAAGCCACATATCGTAAGTGGCTTTGATCATTCCTTTTACAAACCAAGAAGAAAGAATCTGTTGCATTTTATGTTCCTTAAGATCGTTTAGTTAAGACAGTTGTTTCATATTGACGAACCTCATCTAACCATTGGCTACCAACTGGGACTTCATTCAATAAACAGTACTGATCCCAAACTGCTTGCCATGGTAATGATTTTTGTTCTTCTAGTAATGCTAGCCGTGAGGTAAAATCACGATCATGCTCATATTTTTTTAATCTTTCTGTTGGTTCTAATAATGCTTTTAATAAGCATTTTTTCATATTACGAGTACCAATTACCCATGCTGCAATACGGTTAATAGAAGCGTCAAAGAAATCTAGACCAATATGCACACGGTCAAATAGTTTGTTTCGAATGATTTCACTTGCAATATTTTGTGTTTCATCATCAAAAAGCACCACGTGATCACTATCCCAACGAACAGGGCGGCTGACATGAAGTAATAGATGTTCAACAAACGGCATAACTGCAGAAATTTTGTCGGAAATCACTTCCGTTGGATGGAAATGCCCTGCGTCTAGACATAATGCAGTTTTACGTGATGTCGCATAAGCTAGATAAAATTCATTTGAACCAGCGGTATAAGATTCCAGACCAATACCAAACAATTTACTTTCAACCGCATCAATATGATATTTTGGGTCAATTTTTTCACGAATAATTTCATCCAATGATTCAACTAAATGTTGTCTAGGACTAAATTTGTCGACAGTAATATCTTTCATACCATCAGGTAGCCAGATATTCATAACAGAAGGTGTACCTAATTCTTTACCAAAATATTCTGATACTTTACGACATGCTTTGCCGTGTTCTATCCAGAATTGACGAATTTCTGGATTAACATGGGTTAAAGTGCCTTCATTACTTAAAGGATGTGAAAAATAAGTTGGATTAAAATCTAAACCGATTTGATGTTTTTTAGCCCATTTGACCCAATTGGCAAAGTGTTCCGGTTTAACTTCATTACGATCGACTTTTTGATCTGATTCTAAATAAGAAGCATGTAGATTTAGTCGTTTAGGGCCTGGTATAAGGCTAAAGGCTTTATCTAAATCTGCTCTTAATTCATCAGCTGTACGAGCCTTACCAGGATAATTACCAGTTGCTTGAATACCACCAGTTAATTCACCTTCTTGCTTTTCAAAACCACCAACATCATCCCCTTGCCAGCAATGAACTGAAATCGGTAATTTTGCCATTGCTGCTATTGCAGCATCTGTATCTACCCCAATTTCAGCAAATCTTGCTTTAGCGATCTGATAAGCATTTTCAATAGTGTTCATGTAGCACTCCTTAATTAATATAAAAATTTTCAATACAATTTGGTTGATAAAATTTGGTGTCAAAATTCTGTGAAATTAACTGTCTTAATGCATCAATATCCGCAATTTCACCTAATGAAATTAACTGATAGCCAACATTTCCTAATGCCGAAGATTCAATAGGTCCAGCGGTGACATTAACATTGCATAAGTCAGCACATAACTGGTTTAAAAAAGCATTTTGACAACCTCCACCGACAATGTGTAATGTCTTAATGGGATTACCACTCAGTGTCGATAATTCGTGTAATACATCTCGATATAAATGAGCTAGGCTGTCAAAAATACATCTGACTAATTGAGCGAGGTTGTTAGGCGTTTGACCACTGTTTTCTAAACAAACCTGTTTAATGGTTTCTGTCATGGAGTCCGGATTTAAAAACCGTGGATCATTGGGATTTATAAGAAACGTAAAAGGTTGTTCTTGTTTTGCCGATGCGATTAATTCAATAATATCTTTAACGTTATTTTCAGCACAAACCCGTTGAAATAACCATAATCCCATGATGTTTTTTAATACTCGATAATTACCATCTACACCACCTTCATTGGTAATATTGGCTTTTAATGCTTGTTTGCTTATCAGTGGTTGTTTTGATTCCAATCCCATTAATGACCAAGTACCCGAACATAAATAAGCACTATGTAAATTGATGATTGGTGCAGCAATAACCGCACTAGCAGTATCATGACTTGCGACTGCAATTACAGGGATATGATCACCCTTGGCACTTTGCCAATATCCAACTTGATTTCCAGGCTTACTGATATCACCAAACCATTTACGTGGTATACCAAGATAATCAAGTAAATCTTTATCCCAATCTTGAGTCGTCACATTGACAAGTTGTGTGGTGGTTGCATTGGTGTATTCTCGATTTAATACACCGGTTAATCGGTAAATCAGATAATCAGGAATCATGACAAAATCGGTTACTCGTGATAACCATTCTGGTGATTCAAGCATCATTGCCCTAAGTTGATAAAGTGTGTTAAAGGTTAAAAACTGAATTCCCGTTTTTTGATAAATATTTTCTAGACCAATGTCATCTTGTACTTTTGACATAATGTTGTCAGTACGATGATCTCGATAAGAGTAAGTAGGGCCGACAATTTGACCTTGTTTATCAAGCAACACATAATCAACCCCCCATGTATCAATACCGATACTATCGAGTTTGATATCTTGTTGGATAATTTTGTTTAATCCGGTTATGATTTCTTGTTCTAAGTACGTCAAATCCCAACAAAAATTTTTACCATCACTTTTATATCCATTACTAAATCGATGTATCTCAGTTAGCGTTAATTTTCCTGTTTGAGATCGATAACTCGACAACATGACTCTGCCACTTGATGCGCCTAGATCGATTGCAGCAATATATCTATTTGCCATTATAACTACCCTCACTTTTACTAATGAAGACAGTCTAGTGAACTATTTTGATTTACACTTTTAATCGATGGCCATTGTTAAATAAGTTTGGCAAAATTTTTAAAATGCTTGTGATCTATACCACAAAATAAGAACAAAGGTGGTGTTTTTATACTTTCATAATAAATGTTGATATAATGGTTCATTTAGTAAATAAATTGAGAGCTATTTATGTTAAATCAATTAAAAGCAATAATTCAGTATCTTTTACCTAAACAGTTATTAACCGTTATATTGGGTTGGTTAGCCAACAAACGTTTAGGAAAAGTCACAACATGGATGATTATTGGTTTTTGTAAGCTATACAAAATTGATCTAAGTGAAGCGAAGTTAACTGATGCTAAAGATTATCCAACATTTAACGATTTTTTTGCTCGTGAACTCAATGAAGATGCGAGACCTATTGATCCTGCGGCAAGTTCAATTGTCATGCCAGCAGATGGTGTAATTAGTCAATTCGGTAATATTCAAGATAATTTATTGTTACAAGCTAAAGGCCATTTTTACTCATTAGAATCTTTACTTGCTTGTCATCCAGATATGATAAAGTTTTTTAAAAATGGCTCTTTTGCTACCACTTATTTATCACCTAAAAACTATCATCGTTTTCATATGCCTTGTGATGGTATATTACGTGAAATGATTTATGTACCAGGCTCTCTGTTTTCAGTTAACCAAGCAACAACTGAAACCATTCCAAATATTTTTGCCCGAAATGAACGAGTAATTTGTTTATTTGAAACCGAATTTGGACCAATGGCTCAAATTATGGTAGGCGCGACTATCGTTGGTAGTATTGAATTAAATTGGGCTGGTATAATTACACCACCTCGTGATGGAGTGATGAAACGTTGGACTTATGCTGGTGAAGTTAAATTAGCAAAAGGCCAAGATATGGGATGCTTTAAATTAGGCTCAACCGTTATCACCTTATTTGCCTCCAACGCTATTGAATTTGATAGCCATCTAAAACATGGTGATATTACCCGAGTAGGTCAAAAACTAGCCGAAAGGATCTAATCTATGTTGATGCGTGGTTTTTTGTGTTGGATATTACTGGCTATTTCATGCTTTGCTGTAGCTGAAGAATCAATACCTGTTATTGATAATGAAGATCAACTTGCAGAAGTGATCACTAAACTCGATGAAAAGAATGAAGATCTTCGTCAGAATATGGAGTACCAAAAAACACATTTAACCAGCATTATTAATGAACAAAATAATATTAACACCCAAATTTCACATGTTCAAAATACCCTTGCAACCCTTGCAGAACAAGGTGAATGGTTAAGTTTTTCAACGGCGTTAGGTGAAACTTTGCGCCAACAACTATTGCGATTACCAGAAAAACCTAAGTCACAACCACTTGATGCTGAAATCGCTGAAGCAAAAGTTCAACAACTTAATTATTCAAATACCTTAAACGGATTAGAGAATTACCCAACATTAAGTATTCCTCTTAATAATCTTAAATCTGCCAGCCAATACCGACGATTATTACGCGAACAAAGCGAACTACTTAAAACATTAATTTCAGGGACCGATACCACGATCCTTGAATTAACTAAATTAAAAATTTCCAATAAACAATTAACCAATGCCATTGATGAAGTTAATGATGCCGCTCATCGTTACTTCTTTTGGGTTGCTGATGTTAACCCTATTTCACTTAGTTTTCCTTTAGACTTAGCCAAAGATGTGGTTTATGTCACCGTTTCAATTGATACACTATCACAACTCTACAATGCTAGTTTAGAAGTGCTTAGCGCACCAAAACCACTATTCTTTTTAGTATTATCAATAATGTTTGTATATGTGCATTTTAAAATGCGTGGCAAATACAACACATTTTTAAATAAATCAGCTACTCGAGTCGGTAAAGTCACCCAAGACAGTTATTCTCTGACTTTAAAAGTCATTATTTTTTCATTGATAATGGCATTACCTGTACCTATTTTGTGGGCTGCATTAGGTTATGCACTACAAATTAATTGGGATTACCCTGTTGCAGTTGCTTTAGGCTATGGTGTCAATGCCGCAGCACCTATTTTGTGGGTATTCATTATTACGGCACACTTTGCTTCCCCAAATGGATTGTTTATCACTCACTTTGGTTGGGCAAAACAAAATGTTCGTCACGCAATGAAATACTATCAACTATCTGTTTGGGTCGTGATCCCATTAGTTGTCATTGTGATGAGTTTTGATCAGTTTAGTAATCGCCAATTTGCTGCAACTATTGGTCGTATAGCCTTTATTATCCTCTGTTTTGCTTTAGTATTTATGACTAATTCAATTCATAGAGCTGGCGTCCCTCTTTATATTGATAAAAAAGGTTCAGGGGATAACTTATTAAGTCATATTTTGTGGTTTATGCTATTAAGTGCACCTTGGCTAGCCATCATTGCTGCTTGTTTAGGTTATTTGTCGACAGCAGAAGTTTTACTGGGCAGATTAGAAGCCTCAGTCATAATCTGGTTTGGCTTATTAGTTATTTATTTTATGATTCGTCGTTGGATGTGGATACAAAAACGTCGTATTGAATTCGAACGGACTAAACAGCGCCGATTAGAACGAATGCAACGCGCCAAAGGCATAGAAGAAGATATAACTGCAATCAATGATAATGTTGATGAACCTATTATTGATTTAGATGCGATTAGTGCTCAGTCATTACAATTAGTCAGATCGATTATTATGCTAATAGCCTTAATTAGTATGATCTTACTTTGGTCTGAACTTCATTCGGCTTTTGCTTTTATGAATAATATAAAGCTTTGGGGCACAAGTACCATTATCAATGGTAATGAGATCGAACAACATATTACACTTGGTGCGGTGTGTATCGCTATTTTAGTCATGACCATTACTGTTCAATTAGTTAAAAATCTACCTGCATTACTTGAGTTAGGCATTTTACAACATTTAGATTTAGCGCCGGGTACTGGATATGCAATTACCACGGTATCGAAGTACATTATTTTGATGATAGGTTGTATGATTGCTTTTTCATTCATTGGTATAGATTGGGCTAAAATTCAGTGGTTAATTGCTGCACTTGGTGTTGGTTTAGGTTTTGGTCTACAAGAGATCTTTGCTAATTTTATTTCCGGTTTAATTATTTTGTTTGAAAAACCAGTGCGGATTGGCGATACCGTTACGATTCGAGATTTAACTGGTAATATCACTAAAATTAGTACACGAGCTATTACTATAGTCGATTGGGATCGTAAAGAAATTGTCATGCCGAATAAGGCGTTTATCACCGAACAATTAGTCAATTGGTCATTATCCGATTCAATCACTCGTATAGTATTAACCATACCAGCAACCATTGATGCAGATAGTGAACTGGTTATGAAGCTTTTACAACAAGCTTCTGAAGAATGTGAATTTGTGCTTAACGATCCAGAACCACAAGTCTTTTTAGTTGATATTCAAGAAGGAATCCAGCTGTTTGAATTACGCGTATTTGCGGCAGAAATGGGACATCGAATGAAATTACGCAGTGCCATACATAAACTCATTCTGGATGCTTATCGACGTCATAACCTGACCTTACCATTCCCACCATTGCAAACAAACTTAGAAGCGCTTGGTCGTAAAAGTGGTCGCCGAAATTATACTATTGGCACAGTTTAGCCAAAAATTGTTTCTAACCATGGCACCCCAAAAGCTCCTGGTGCCAATAGGACAAATGCCCAAATAGGAGCAGAAGCCACATTGGCAATATTGAATTTTGTTGCTGGCATATGCATGGTACCAGCTATCAAAGGAACGACTGCTCGCAAAGGACCAAAAAATCGGCCAATAAACACCCCAAAAGTCCCATAACGCTGAAAAAACTGTTCAGCACGAAATACCATTTTCGGATATTTATTCAATGGCCATGAAGCTATTACCTGTTGATGATAATGTTTGCCTAACCAATAAGATATTAGATCGCCGATAATAGCCCCGCATGATGCAGCAATCAAAACAGGAACAAACGAAATCACCCCAGTTCCAATCAAAGCTCCGGCTCCTAATAAAATTGCGGTAGCAGGAACAAGTAAAGAGATGATAGCTAGTGATTCACCAAATGCTAATAAAAAAATAATTGGCAGCGACCACACTTGATGAGTTTCAATAAATTGCATAATAGTATGCGTAATTTCATTTAATGACATAAAGTTGTCAACCATAATTATTTTAGATAGGCTTTATTTTAACACAACAAATATATGATAGTTCTAATTGGACTAATCATTGGTAGAATCTAACAAAGTCAACCAACCTAAATATTGGCCTTTTTATTGCTGCTAAGCTAAGTTATTATATTTAAAATGATAGCTAGATTTAGTCAAACAATTATTTCGAGATAAACCATGACAGTGGGCATTAAAAGCTTTAATGTAAATAAATTTAAACATGGTCAATTACAGCCGTCTGAAGATGATACTGTAGCCACAGAAAAACCAGTGGCGCTAATTTATAATGGTATTTCTCATGTCGTCATGATGGCAACCCCGAAAGATCTCAATTATTTTGCTATTGGTTTTTCATTAACTGAAAGAATTATAGAATCAGTTAGTGAAATTTATGGCATTGATATTATTGAAACAGTACAAGGTATTGAAGTCCATATTGAACTATCGTCAAGACGTTTTATGCAATTAAAAGAAAAGCGTCGCAATTTAACTGGTCGTACTGGTTGTGGTATTTGTGGTACAGAACAAATAGAGCAAGTTTGTCAATTTACTCCCCCTCTTTTATCAAACAATAAAATCCGTTTATCTGATTTTCATCATGCCCTTGATTATCTAACCAAAGTACAAACTGTTGGAGGACAAACCGGTTGTACACATGCGGCTGTATGGTTGGATTTAACTGGTAATTTTATTGCTGGATTTGAAGATATTGGCAGACATGTTGCATTAGATAAATTGTTAGGTTATCGAGCAAAAATACAACAAGAAACTAAGCAAAACATACAAGGAATAATTCTTGTTTCAAGCCGAGCTAGTTATGAAATGGTACAAAAAACAGCTCGTTGTGGCATAGAAATTCTATTTGCCGTATCAGCCGCAACGACAATGGCAATTGAACTAGCTAAACAAAGTAATTTAACTTTAGTTGGTTTTTTTAGAAACACCCAAGGAGTAATTTATACCGATAGTCAACGAATCACTGAGAAATAGTCTATCAATAATAAATTCAGACTGAACAATTATTTTACATAATCAATAAAATAATTAACCATTCAATTTATTGATTTTTCATATAAAAATAAATTTAATTCAATATATATTATTTCACACCTTTCTTTATTTATCGAAGATCATCATAATATACGCCGAAAATAAGAACAACTTTGTTTTTATTATATATTCTTTTTTAAATGATTGTTCTATTTTTAATCAATTATCAGTTATTGATATTATAAATAATTTTACATAACTGATTAATAATCATAATGATTTTTAATCGTGTTATCAATTAAGCGTATACTTAAATTTGAAAGGATAGTGTCATGCATCAAACAGTAGATATACAACAAGCAGTAAACTATATTCAACAACAAACTAATAAAAAACCAACAATTGGAATTATACTTGGATCTGGTTTAGGCCCTTTTGCCGATACTCTTGAAGATGCAGTACACATTCCTTATGACAATATCCCTCATTTTGCCAAATCTGCTGCTGTCGGTCATGCTAATGAATTAGTTATTGGTAACTGTGGCGATAAAACCGTTGTTGCCATGAAAGGGCGCTTTCATTATTACGAAGGTTTTTCATTGGATCAAGTTACCTTCCCTGTTCGGGTAATGAAAATGCTTGGCGTAGAAAAACTTATCATTACCAATGCCTGTGGTGCAGTTAATACCAGCTTTAAACCTGGTGATTTAATGATAATTACAGATCACATTAACTTGACCGCTAATAATCCATTAATGGGGCCAAATAATCCAGAATTAGGCGTACGTTTTCTTGATGTAAGCGAAGTATATAATAAACAATTACGCGCAACAGTTAGCGAAGTTGCTAAAGAACTTAATATCACGTTACAACAAGGTGTTTATGCATGGTGGACAGGCCCAACGTATGAAACGCCAGCAGAAATTAGAATGATCAGAGTATTAGGTGCTGATGCTGTAGGTATGTCAACCGTTCCAGAAGCAATCATTGCTCATCATTCAGGTATTAAAACCATCGGAATCTCATGTTTAACCAATATGGCTTGTGGCATTTTAGATCAACCTTTAGGTCATGAAGAAGTTATTGAAACCGCTGAACGAGTTAAATCAACTTTCTTACAATTGATTACTAAAACAATTGCTCGTTTTTAGTTTTTAATAAGTCATTCTAAAAAGTAATTTTTTATAATTTTATATTAGCAGTTCACTTTATTTTGGATATAAATAATGAACATAAAACATAGATTACAAGTCATGATGTTTTTCCAATATTTTATTTGGGGAAGCTGGTTAACAACTTTTGGTATTTATTTGATCAATACGTTGAATTTTTCTGGTTATGACGTTGGTTTGGTTTACAGTACTAAAGGCTTTGCTGCATTAATTATGCCATTTATTATTGGTATTATTGCCGATAAATTTATTCCACCTAAATACTTATTTATGCTTTGTCATACTATTTGTGCTATTGCATTATTTTATGCAGCCTCAGTAACAACACCCAACCAACTGTATTGGGTGATGCTGGTTAATGCAATGGCTTTTATGCCAACTATAGCATTATCTAATTCATTAAGTTATCACTGTTTAGATAAAAGTAATTTAGACACTGTTACGGTTTTCCCAAAAATCCGTGTTTTTGGAACTGTAGGTTTTATTATCGCAATGTGGACCATCAGTTTACTAAAATTCGATATAAGCAATGCTCAGCTCTATATTGCCTGTGGGGCTTCCATTATTTTAGTTATCTATAGTGCGACATTACCCAATATTGAAATCACCAAAAACCAACAACAATCATGGATTTCACGTTTAGGTTTAGATGCATTTGTGTTATTTAAAAAACCAGTAATGTTGATATTTTTTCTGTTTTCGATGTTGTTAGGTGCTATATTACAAATCACTAATACCTTTGGTGGTGCGTTTTTAAAAGATTTTGGCAGAATTGCCGAATTTCAAGACAGCATAATTGTTCAACATCCAGCGATATTATTATCTGTTTCGCAAATGGCTGAAGTTGCTTTTATTTTGACTATCCCATATTTTCTTAACAAATTTGGCATAAAGAAAGTCATAATGATCAGCTTAATTGCCTGGACACTTAGATTTGGCTTCTTTGCCTATGGTGATCCAACACCATTTGGTTTTGTATTATTGATGCTATCAATGATTGTATATGGTTGTGCATTTGACTTCTTTAATATCTCAGGCTCCATCTTTATTGAAAAAGAAGTTAATGCTAATATACGTGCTAGTGCCCAAGGGTTATTTATGACCATGGTTAATGGTATCGGTGCGATTATAGGTTCATTTATTAGTGGTATTGTGGTTGATATCAATACACATGATGGATTAAAAGATTGGCACTCAATATGGTTAAGTTTTGCTGCTTACGCATTAGTTTTAGGTATAGTATTTTATTTTACCTTTAATTATGATCAACATAAAACCGAATCTGCGAAGTAATAACTTATCAATATAAATAAGGGATAACCCATCCCTTATTTATCCTCTGTTTTTTGAGTATTCCCATACCGTAAAAATAGTGACATAAAGCCACAAGATATTTCTTGTTGGTTATAATTTTTATGTGCCAATAATTGACGGCACATATAGTTTTAAAAGTAATGAGATTTAGTTATGAAAGAAAAATTTTTAGGTGGTTTATTAGTTTTTTTAGGCGCTTGTAGCTTCGGCGTTCTCTCTTCTATTGTCAAGACCGCTTATAAATCAGGTTATACACTTGGCCAAGTGACCGGAGTTCAATGTTTCTTAGGTATGCTGATATTATGGGGGATCCATTTTATAGTAAAAGCTACCAATAAAAATAAAGCAACGAATAAACACAAAAAAAGCTCAACTAAAAAATGGCATGTATGTGCCGTTGGTATATTTCCCGGTTTAGTTGGGATTTGTTATTATCAATGCGTGCAATTGGTTCCAGCATCTATTGCTATTATTTTGCTTATGCAATATTTATGGATAAGTGTAATTATTGATTTTGTTATTTTTAAAAATAAACCAACACCTATTCAGTTAGTGACTATCATTACAATTATCATTGGAAGCTGTTTAGCAGCAGGTATATTCAATCAGACCATTAAGTTGAATTTAACGGGTTGTTTATTTGGCTTTTTAGCTGCTTTAATGTATTCGCTTTTTATTACCACTAGTAGCAATATTGGTAACGAATTACCAAAATTAGAAAAAAGTGCACTCATGATAACCGGAGCTTGTATTGTCACCTTTATTATTTTTCCACCACTATTTTTCTTTGAATTAAATATTGATGATAAAATTTACCAATTAGGTTTCTTACTGGCATTATTAGGTACTGTCTTACCACCTTTTTTATTCTCGGTAGGTATTCCAAAAATTGGCATCTCATTAAGTGCTATTTTATCAGCGGCAGAACTTCCCGTTGCGGTAACATGCTCTTATTTCTATTTGAGAGAATCGGTATATTTAAACCAATGGATTGGGGTGATCATTATTTTGTTGGCAATTGCCTTACCTAATTTAAAACACCTGAAAAAATAATAATCCTGCAATGTATTAAGTGTAGTAATAAAATTACTGCACTTAATTGTCTTTATCATAATTACTCTTGTACATGGCTTTTAAGCCATTGTACAAAAACATCTATTTTAGGATTATATCTTTCATGTGAGCGGCAAATATAATAACGCTGTGCACATGGTGCTTCCATATCTAAAAAAGGGGCTATCAGCTGACCCGATTCAAGATATTTTTTGATAGTCTGCTTTCTACCAATGGCAATTCCTGCATTATTGATTGCAGCAGCAATGACATGGTCTGAACGATCGAATAACAAATTTTGCATTTTAATAAAATCAAAAGATAACGAAAAGTAATTTGCCCATGTGCACCATTCATCAAAACTAAAATCTAGCATATCACCTGAATTATAATGTAATAAAATACATTTTTTTAAATTTTCGATATTGCAAAGTAGATTAAATTGCTTAGCATAATCAGGGGTACATACCGGAATAAGTGTTTCACTAATTAAATGTTCACAATTTAATTCATCATAATGCAAAGAATCATAATAGATTGCTAAATCAACTGGATATTGGTTGAAATTAATAGGTGTATTTCCTGATATCATATTCAAATTGATATGCGGATAAGATTCTGTAAATTGCGATACTTTAGGGATCAAATATTCTTGAATAAAAGAGGGACAAGAGTAGATCGTGATAGCGCCGGTAACATCCTTATTTTTAATATCGACAATTTCTTGATTTAAAATACTTAATGATTTTTTAACCACAGCAAATAAATTCTTACCATCATTGGTCAAAGTTATTCTTCGGTGAAATCGGTTAAATAATTTAAAATTGAGTTCTTCTTCAAGTTTATTAATTTGATGACTCACAGCACTAGGACTAATACAGAGTTCTTCAGCGGCAGAAGCAAAAGATAAATGGCGAGCGGCAGACTCAAACGTATGTAACTTCGATAATTGATAACGATTAATAAAACGGCTACTATTTGATACTTTATCTTCACTATTCATTTGCAGTGATCCCAAAGAACACTATAAAAGATCATTCGACTAATCTAATCTATTACCGTTCGGAAAGCCACTATTTTTTATCAGGTTAATGTGACGTCTATGTTGCAACAATTTAGCTCATGCAAAGTTAACAATAGATCATTTGTCAAATACTAGACAAAAAAAACAAAAAATACTAGTATTTATTACTGTAAAAAGTGTAGTATTAGCTAAGGCATTAGAGAAAAGTAATCTATATTTTTTATAAGTTTTAATATCTATAAAATAAAGTCTTTACCGTGGTTGATATAATTTGTTATTTAGTACATTTAGTAAAATGACACAAATGAAGTAATGTTATCTGTAGGTATTGAAAAGTTTATTGATCGTCTCAATATCATAATTGATATTCTAAATTAAGAATGATTAGCGTTGCTTTGATAAGAATAAGTTGTTTTTCAAAAGATATTTTTAGTAGCGTAATAACATAAAATTAAGTCCGAAATGATAATTTAATAAAGTCTATCCTTTTTTTAGTGAACGTTTTCCAGAAGATTTGATACTTCTAAAATGGACTTATATCAACCAATGATTGGCATTCGAGGTATCAATATATCTCAAATCTAAATCATCATCCTAAGACATGCAGTTTATTATTATAGATTAATAACTTAATAAACAAGCATATTAAGATTTCTCTAATTTATCTTAAACCAATTAATAAAAGCTACATAGTTATTACTATATATATTATAGATATAGTAAATATTAACCAAAGCTATGTATTTTAATAATATTTAGATAACAGGAGGCACAGCAAAATAGTAGGTTTAAAACAAGCTATTAAATAGCATGTTAGTCTTATTTATATCGTAACAAGATGATTTTTTCTTAAATCATTGGTTTTAATAGTCAGTAGTAAATAGCAGTATAGTAACAGTCTTAGTTGTTTTGTATGTGTAAACATAAAGTTAAACAGATATGCCTTGACAATAATGAGTATTAACACTGTTTTATTGTCAAATTTATTGTTCTATTTTTACCCTGAATTAAAAGGAAGTTACAGAATGAAGACATATAAAAAACCATTATTTACCTTAGTGCATAGCAATGATGCTATACCTGAGCATAAAACCTTAGCGTATCTTGACCCAACATTAAATGATTATACAGATCATATTGATGAAATTATTAATTTACGTATTAAGGAATTGAAACTTCACCATTCTGAATATAGGGAATATCATGATGATAAACAAAATAATAAGTCAGGTTTTTCTTTTATTTTTCAAGAAATATTTGAATCAGAACATCATAAAAAACAAATCGGTATGTTAAAAGATGAGATCTTAATTGCCAAAGAATCAAATAGAGTAAAGAAATTGCTGAATGATCGTTTAAAGGAATTTGCCAAGTTTTACCCTGAAATACAATTTAACTTGAACAATGTTCAATCCCTACCAACCAGATTTAAAGATTACCTTTTCGCTCCACCCTTAGTCTTAACTGAAGATAATACTATTATGCTTTGGGATGACTAAAAAAAACTTAACAATAATTAATAAGATAAAATCTACAGTATAGACATACTGTAGATTTTTAATTTAGATCTTCTAAATAATGTTAACTATTAAATGCACTTTCACCATGACTATTGATATCAAGTCCTTCACGTTCATGCTCTTCAGATACCCGTAAACCAACACTAAAATCAGCAATTTTATACGCAATATAAGCAATGATTGCCGTCCAAATTACACAAGTGATAACACTCATTAACTGTATACCCACTTGACTTGTCATAGTGATGCCATCGGCATAACCTGTTCCGCCTAATGACTCAGAAGCAAAGACCCCAGTTAATAGACAACCAACAATACCACATACACCATGTACACCAAATACATCACAGGTATCATCAACTTTTAAAATCCTTTTTAAAGATGAAACTCCCCAAACTCCAGCTACCCCACAAATAAGACCGATTAACATTGCTCCACCGACACCAACAAATCCAGCTGCTGGAGTGATACCAACTAATCCAGCAATCACGCCTGATGCTGCGCCCAAACATGATGGTTTACCACGTAATATCCATTCGGCAAATGACCACGCCAAAACAGCGGCAGCAGTTGCGGCAACGGTATTAATAAAAGCTAAACCAGCAATTTCATCTGCATGTGTTGACGATCCGGCATTGAAACCAAACCAACCGATATATAATATGGCTGCACCTAAATAAACATAAGGTAAGTTAAACGGTTTTAATGGTTCTCGATTGTAACCAATACGATTTTTAAGCATATAAGCACCGAGTAAACCAGCAACAGCAGCATTAATATGTACCACAGTACCACCAGCAAAATCCAATGCACCTTCATCACCAAGAATTCCACCGCCCCAAACCATATGAGCCATCGGAATATATGAGAAAGTGAACCATAACACCATAAAGATAAGAACTGCTGAAAAACGAATTCTTTCTGCAAAAGCCCCCAAGATTAAACAGCAAGTGATGCAAGCAAAAGAACCTTGAAATGCAATCCAAATCATTTCATAGATCGAACCAGAAACATCAGTAATACCGACATTAACCAATAAAAAATGGTTAAAATTACCAAAAAACCAGTTACCTTCACCAAAGGCTAAAGAGTAGCCATAAGCTATCCATAACACCGCAATCAACGAAAATGTCACTAATACTTGCGATAACATGGATAAAACGTTTTTAGATCTTAATAAGCCACCGTAAAAAAGTGCAATACCAGGCACTGACATAAATAAAACTAATGCGGTACAAATCATCATAAAACCATTGTCAGCCTTATCTGCAATTGCGACTTCATCGGCAAACACTGGACTAGCTAAAGCCAATCCGAAACAGAGAATAAATTTTTTCAACATAATGATATCCTTATTGATAATTACAGTGCTGACTCATCAGTTTCACCGGTACGAATACGAACGACATGTTCTAGCGGAGTAACAAAAATTTTCCCATCCCCTATTTTTCCCGTATAAGCAGCTTTACTGATGGTACTAATTACCTCATCAACCAATTCATCACTAATTGCTAGCTCAATTTTAACTTTAGGTAAAAAGTTGACATTATATTCTGCCCCACGGTACAGCTCGGCATGACCTTTTTGTCGACCAAATCCCTTAACTTCAGTAACGGTTAAACCAGTAATTCCAATATTGGATAGTGATTCTCTGACCTCTTCTAATTTGAAAGGTTTTATAACTACGGTGACAAATTTCATCCATTACTCCTTATTACTATTAATGTTATTTAAGTTAATGCAAGGAACATGCCAAAATTAGCATAGAATGATTAGCCATTGAAATATTTGATATTTTTAAAATTAGTTGGTAATTATTATTAAGAAAAAAATTTTGAGGAAAGGGGTTTTTAATGACAAAAATAGGCTTTCAATCGCACCAATTTGGTGCCTATGCCTATTTTTGGTGCCGATAGATATTAATAATCAGAATGTTACCATTAGTTTGCGATATTCGTCATAAGCAAAATGATCAGTCATACCACTAATATAGTCTTGAATTAATCTGCAACGATAATAGAATTCCCAACATTTAAAGCTAGAATGCTCTTTGTCCAATAATGCAATAGCTTGTTGATAAGCGACACAATGTTTTGCCGATAATTTATGATATAACCTTGTTTCAATAGGATAGTTTTTATGATTACTTGTTTTGGCTAAGTTAATAAAATCATCTGTTGCCATATTTAGCAGTGGACTATAAATATCCAATAAACCAGTGATTATTCGATAACCCTGTAATTCAATATTTTCAACCATCTCATGATTAAATATATGTTCAAATCCAACTGTTTTAAATATATTCAGTAATTTATATTCAGCTTCATGATCTTCAAGTAAAGCGTGATTAAATGAACCATGATAGATTGTTTCTATATTTTCAATGAATCGTTCTGCCGCATGAGGTACCAATTTAGCAATAGTATTTACCCGTAAATACATAAAGAATTGGTCAATGCCTATCGCTTCAAATTCATTTTTTTTCAAATTGTCATAAGGTTTATTAACAACTTCATCAAATAAATCACCTTTTTTAACTGGGCCCCATGCATCTTTTAAATAGTGGTAAAGCTGTTGCACAGTTAAAATTTTCTTTTCTACAGCATCTTCTAGATCAGCAATACAATAAGAAATATCATCCGCCGCTTCCATAATATAAGTAAGTGGATAGCGATGAAATGGTTGGATATCCAGTTGCTGTGATAATTCATTAACAAAAGATTCTTCAGACAAATAGTATCCAGGTTTTTTCATCAAATAGCTGAATTCATCTGGAATATCATTAGACCAATAAGCAGGTTTGGAATATTTTAGAATTGAAGCGATTTGTGAATAAGTTAAGTTAAGTCGAAGAATTGTATGCACCAATCGAATTGCTTGAGCATTACCTTCAAAGTTTGCAAGATCTTGGCGAATTTTTAATTTTAATGATTTGAGTGATTGCTTATCGGTCTCATTAATATTAAGTATTGGATAGCTTGAATCATTATCAATTCCCAAACGCGCAGTAAACCACTGATTGATCGCTGCTTCACCAAAATGGCCGAATGGTGGATTACCAATATCATGCATTAAACAAGCCATTTCAACTAAGCTTTCTATAGACATGACGGATTTATCTAGGCCAAACGTCTTTAATTTTCCAGAGAGACTAAGACGATTAACAATCTCCTTGACGATATAACGACCAACTTGTTGTACTTCCATTGAATGAGTAAGCCGAGTTCGCACAACAGAATTACGCTCTAAAGGAAATACTTGTGTTTTTTGCTGTAAACGCCGTATCGCTGCTGAATTAAGGATGCGACCCCGATCACTTTCAAAAAAGCGCAAGACAGAATATTCATCCGACGCTTGACGTTGTTTACTGGCATATCGTTGATAATTAATTTTTTTATTAAAATCGATCATATCGCAACCTGAAGTTCAATCAGCTATAATTTCTGTTTTGCCCACTCGATTGGTGAACCATATTCTGCTGGTAACATAGAAGCAAGTTGATTTAATGCATCAATCAATTTTGGGCGATGTTGATGGCTTAAATTGATATGACCAACTTTACGCCCTACTCTTACTTCTTTTTCATACCAATGCAAATGAACTAAATCTACCGCTAACCAATTAATGTTGAATTCGGTACCAATTAAATTCACCATCACTGATGGACAAAAAACATCTGGCTTAGGTAATGGTAAATCTAAAATAGCCCGTAAATGTAATTCAAACTGGCTAATAGAAGCACCGTTTTGCGTCCAATGACCACTATTATGTACCCTTGGAGCCAATTCGTTAATTAATAAGCTATCGCCAATGACAAAACATTCCATTGCCATAACACCAACATAATTAAGTTTATGCATAATCTTTGCTAGCATCTGCTCAGCGCTTGCCTGTAATGTCTCATTTTCACATGGGATAGCAACACTCATTTTTAATATGCCATCTTGATGCAAATTATTAGTCAAAGGATAAAAAACAGTTTCCCCTTTGGCATTTCGAGCCCCAACCAGCGACAGCTCTTTTTCAAAAGGAATCGCTTGTTCAACAATAGCATTTTCATAAACGTCATTTGGCACAGTGATGTCATCATCGACAGAAAGTCGCCATTGCCCACGACCATCATAACCACCGGTTCGACGCTTAACAATTAGTAAATCACCTAATTTTTCATAAAAATTCGGCCAATCATGCTGATTATTAACAGCAAACCATTTAGCTGTTGGTAAGTTCAGTTCATCAAATAACTGTTTTTGAGTTAAACGGTCCGCAATAATAGGAAATACATCTCGATTAACAAACTGAGGATGACTAGCTAAAATTTGCGTAAATTGCGTTTCAGGCCAACGTTCAATTTCAGCAGTAATAACAGAATTTTGATAAGGGATCGATGCCGGTTCAACATCTAGTCCTACAGGATAAACATGAATACCTAATGGTTCACCTGCCTGTCGAAGCATACGCCCTAACTGGCCATTCCCTAACACACAAACAGATCGAATTGTCATATTATATCGCTACTCTCGGATCAGGATTATTTAAAACTTCATCAGTTTGACTTAATCGCCAATTCGATAAACGTTGATAAATTTCTTGGTTATGTAATGCTAGAATTTGCGCAGCTAATAAGGCTGCGTTTGCGGCTCCAGCTTTACCAATAGCTAAAGTTCCTACAGGAATGCCTTTTGGCATTTGTACGATAGAATAAAGACTATCCACACCACTTAATGCAGCACTTTGAACTGGCACACCTAAAACAGGAACTAAGGTTTTTGCCGCTAACATACCAGGTAGATGAGCTGCACCACCAGCACCAGCTATGATGACATCAAAACCTTTTGTTTTAGCATGTTCAGCAAATTCGAATAATTTATCTGGAGTACGGTGAGCAGAAACAATTTCAACATGATAAGTAATGGCTAAAGTATCTAAAATATCAGCAGCATGCTGCATAGTAGCCCAATCACTTTTCGAACCCATTACAATGGCAATTTTTGGTTGAGTATGCATAGATGATTATAAGGAGATGTAAATATTAAGTGTCGAAAGTATACACTAAAATTTGATAAATGGGATAGCAAGAAGTATGACTTCTTATCAATAAGTTAAACTGAATATTCGGACAATTTAAGCTAATATATAAATAAAACAGCTAATCTCATAATATAACGTTATTAAATCCGCCAATATATGGCGGATAATAATATAAATTTATGGATTAACCGCAGCAACGATTTTAATTTCAACCAAATACTCTTTTTTCATTAATCCTGCCTGAACAGTACAACGAACTGGAGCTTTCCCTTTTGCTACCCATTCATCCCACGCTTTATTCATGGCAGGGAAATCACTTTTATTTACCAAAAAAAGGGTCGCATCTAAAATACGACTTTTATCACTATTTGCTCTTGCTAAAATTTTATCTATTTCAGCTAAGGCACTTTGGGTTTGCGTATAAGCATCATCACGTAAATCTGTTGGCACACTTGTATAATAGATCACATTATTATGGATCACCGCTTCCGACCATCTATCTTCGGGATCTATACGAGTAATTGTCATTATATTTTCCTTAAAAACTTTTTATTAAGATACTTTGATAAAATCAGATCGTAATTTTTTGATCTCATCACGTAAAACACCTGCTTTTTCAAATTCTAGATTTTGGGCAGCTTCATACATCATGGCTTCAAGTTCTTTGACTCTTGCTTGAACTTCTTTGACCGAAACATAATTATACTGTCCACCAGGTTCAAAAGCTTGTACTTTAGCCGTAGCTTTTTTCGTGCTTAAACCAGCATCTAAAACATCCTTAATTTCTTTACGTACTGATTTTGGCGTAATACCATGAGCTTCATTAAAATCTTCCTGTTTTTTACGACGGCGCGCTGTTTCGTCGATCGTTTTCTGCATAGCCGGTGTGATTTTGTCGGCGTATAAAATCGCTTTACCATTCACGTTTCGAGCTGCACGACCAACCGTTTGGATTAATGAACTTTCTGAACGCAAAAAGCCTTCACGATCAGCATCTAAAATTGCAATTAATGATACTTCAGGGATATCTAATCCTTCTCGTAATAAGTTGATACCAACTAACACATCAACCTTACCGAGACGAAGATCGCGAATAATTTCCATTCTTTCAACGGTATTAATATCCGAATGCAAATATTTAACATTAACATTATGTTCAGATAAATAATCAGTTAAGTTTTCAGCCATACGTTTAGTTAAAGTAGTGACTAATACTCGCTCATCTTGATTTATTCTCACTTTAATTTCAGATAATAGATCATCAACTTGAGTAGCAACCGGTCTAACTTCAATAATCGGATCTAATAAACCTGTAGGTCTAACAACCTGCTCGATAATTTCTCCACTCGATTTTTCAATTTCATATTTAGCTGGTGTTGCTGAAACATAAATTGTTTGTGGCATTATGTTTTCAAACTCTGAAAATTTTAGTGGTCGGTTATCTAATGCTGATGGTAAACGAAAACCATATTCAACTAAATTAAGTTTCCGTGATCTATCACCATTATACATCGCCCCCAATTGCGGAATTGCCACATGAGATTCATCGATAAATAATAAGCCGTCAGCCGGCAAATAATCAAATAATGTTGCGGGTGGATCTCCTGCTTTACGTTGAGCTAAATATCTTGAATAATTTTCGATTCCAGAACAGTAACCAAGTTCGGTCATCATCTCTATATCAAATAGAGTACGCTGAGTTAATCGTTGTTCTTCTAAAAGTCGATTATTATCCAACAAAACTTTTTGGCGTTCTTGAAGCTCTTGCTTAATTTCAGCAATCGCATTATCCATAATATTTCTTGGGGTTACATAGTGCGTTTTGGGATAAATAGTAATACGAGGTACTTCATTAATCGCATTACCAGTTAATGGATCAAACATAACTATCCGTTCAACTTCGTCATCAAAAAGCTCAACACGTACAGCTAGTTCATCAGAATCAGCAGGAAATATATCAATAACATCACCTCGTACCCGAAACGTACCACGACTAAAACCAATTTCATTACGGGTATATTGTAATTCAGCTAAACGCGTTAAGATTGAACGCTGATCAGTGATGGTACCTCTTGCCAAATGTAAAATCATGGACATATAAGTTTCAGGCGCGCCTAATCCATATATAGCAGACACTGAAGCCACAATCACTACATCACGGCGTTCTAATAACGATTTAGTAGCCGATAAACGCATTTGCTCAATATGCTCGTTAATTGAGGCATCTTTCTCAATAAATGTGTCAGTAGAAGGCACATATGATTCTGGTTGATAATAATCATAATAAGAAACAAAATATTCCACCGCATTATCAGGAAAGAATGCTTTCATTTCACCATATAACTGCGCTGCCAAAGTTTTATTAGGTGCTAAAATAATAGTTGGGCGATTATGCTTGGCAATAACATTGGCCATAGTAAATGTTTTACCTGAGCCCGTAACACCTAATAATGTTTGATGCGCAATCCCATCATCAAGATTTTGATTTATCCGATCAATTGCCGCAGGCTGATCACCAGCAGGTTTAAAATCAGAACATAATTTGAATTTTCTCATTACTCGCAACCTAAAATTTTACCTATTAATAAAAATTATCCCCAAAAAACACTTGACCTTTAGAAATGTTATATTTTTTGTTCAGTTAAGCTAAAAGAATGTAAAGCCGCCTTAACAAACAACCCTTGATTTATGATAACCAATTGATATATATAAATATTCAAAATCATGATTAAGTTGTAATCAAATCAAACAAAAACCTGATGAGCATTGAGGTTAACACACTTTTCAATCAACTATTCACAGACTTATCCACAGGCATAGGGGATAACTTGCTAAGTATAATCAATATAAACTTTTTTCCGGATTTTGACTAAATTTTGAGCTATTTAAAAAACTTTTTTTATTGATTATTCCTATTTTTAAAACTTAATTTAATAGCTTTTATCTAAACAATTTTTTAATACCTTCTATTTTATATTGATAGCCAACAGTCTCATTAGGCACAAAAGTTAATCGATGAGTGATGCATTTTGGCGCATCTTCTACATGATGCGAAACAAACAATAATTGTGTATTACCTTTATCAATTAAATTATCAATCCAATTTTTTACCAATTCACGATTCAAATAATCGAGTCCCTGTAATGGTTCGTCTAGAATCAGTAGCGTTGGGTGTTTAACTAAAGCCCTAGCAATTAGGACTAAACGTTGCTGCCCCCATGAAAGTGATTGAAACGGTTTCTCAGCTAATTCGGTTAAATCTAATAATTGCAACCACTGTTTAACTAATTTTAATTGTTTATCACTAGCTGTTTGATATACGCCAATTGAATCAAAATAACCTGATACCAATACATTTTCCACACTTAAACTAACTCGGTAATCTAGATGAAAACTACTACTTACATAGCCAATATGACGCTTGATGTCCCATATAGTTTCACCAGAGCCTCGCTTATGTCCAAATAGTGTTAAATCATTACTATAGCCTTGTGGATGATCGCCTGTTATTAAACTGAGTAATGTGGATTTACCTGCTCCATTAGGGCCAATAATTTGCCAATTTTCATTAGCTTTGACACGCCAACTTAATCCATTAATAATTGCTTTACCATCATATTGAACAAACCCATTATTTAAAATAATCCGATCTAAATCGTTGGGTAATGGCACAGAAACTTCATCAGGCTCTGGTAAAGTAAAATTAGATAAATGTTCTAAATTAGTAAGTTGTTTCACAGCTACGTCATTTAATATGGTGTCTTTTGTGCCATATTTCAATAGCTGACAATTAGCCAGTAATCCAATATATTTAACAAATGGAGGAATCTCATTAAAACGATTTAATACCATTACAATAGTAATATTTTGTTTTGATAGTTGGCTGAGTGTTTCAGCTAAATTAGCTCGAGATGCAACATCTAAACCATCAAAAGGCTCATCTAAAATTAATAGTTCAGGTTCACTCATTAATGTGCGACAAATTAAGGTTTTACGAGTTTCTCCGGTAGAAAGATATTTAAAACGACGATTTAAAAGATCTGCTATACCAAATTGTAGTGCTAAACTTTCACAAAGCGCTTGGTTTTGATTATGTTCTTGGATGATCTCAGCCGTAGTTAATCCAGTATCATCTTCTTTATCACTTAGCATGTCAGTATTATTTCGTTTCCATTCATCATCGATGATCTTTTGTAAGTGCTCAAAGGATATATGCGCGATAGATTTAAAACGATTAATTACTTTCCCTGATAATACTGTTTGATCACCAGCTAACGCTTTAGCTAATACTGACTTACCCGATCCATTTCGGCCGACAAAAGCAACAATATCGCCAGCATTAATCGTCAAAGACTCGATAGTAAAAACGCGGAAATCACTAATTTTATATATTGTATTTTCAATTTGTAACATAAATACCTCAAATGACTAAACTAATGTAGCAATGATAATATGTTGAGGATCGATAGATATGGTTGTTTGCTGACCTTCGATTAACTTTACACGATTAACTTCGCTGGTTAATTTGCTTGCGTAAAGTATCATACCTGATGGCAATGAAAATGAAATTTCAGATAACTGACCATCAGTGATTATTTTTTCAACTTTAACCGTTAATTGATTTTCATTTAAATTATTCAATTCAATCAAAGGGGCTTTAATAAGTAAAAGCACGGTTTTATTAACATCTATTTTTAAACGTTCAATACTTTGCTGAGTTATATAAGCTTTTAGTTCCGTTTGATTATCATTTAATTTAACCTTTACAAATCCGGCAATATTATTGGTTTCAATACTTGCAACACTACCATAAATTTGATTACGAGCACTGGTTTGCAACGATAATTTAGCAGTAATTTTTAAAATATCATCCAGCGCAATATTGTCATCATTTAAAATATTAAATGCATTATATTGTAGCTGAGTTAATAGATCGTAAAGTTGTATAAATCTTACAGCGTAAGCACTAAGTTTGGTACCTCCACCATTTTTTCCTCCTGTAGCGGTAATCAAAAAAGGGGTTGGAGCCAAATTATTGATTTCATTAATCGCATCCCATGCAGTTTTATAACTTATACCGATTTGTTTGGCCGCTTGACTTAATGAGCCTGTTTGCTCTATCGCTTTTAGTAGGGCAATGCGCCGTGGATCAGTAAATAATTGCTGATTTAAGTTTAAAGTTAATAAAATTTCTGCTGACAGCATTATTTTGTGCCTTATTAGATTAAATAAACCATTATTAATGGTAAAGTTATTCTATTGTAGACGTTTTTTTATTTTCCACCAAAAATTGTAATCATATCTCTTTATGAACAATAAAATTTCGCTAACAAGTAAAGATTAATTGTACATTATTGGTAAAGTTTGATAGCATCGTTATGCATTATTTTATATAACGAAAATAAGGGATAATATGAAAAAAATCACTGGATTAATAATAATATTAACAGCTTTATTTGTGAGTTTATCTGCAACAGCCAGTCAAAAAATCACAGTATTTGCCGCAGCATCGCTGACTAATGCAATGCAAGATATCGCAACTAGTTATAAAAAAGAGCATAAAGATACCGAAATCGTATTTTCCTTTGCTTCTTCTTCTGTATTAGCTAAACAAATTGAACAAGGTGCTCCTGCAGATATATTTATGTCAGCAGATCAAAAATGGATGAATTATCTTATTGAACATAAAATTACAACAGAAAAACAAAATTTGTTAAAAAATGGCTTAGTTTTAATAGCGCCAAAACAATCTAAATTAGACAAAGTAGACATTAATGCAGAGACCAACTGGCAAATAATTTTACCTAAAGGCGAAAGGTTAGCTGTAGGTGATCCTGACCATGTCCCTGCGGGACTTTACGCTAAAGAGTCTTTAACTAATTTAGGCGTATTTGATAAATTGTTACCACAAATGGCTCCAGCAAGTAATGTTCGTGATGCGTTAATGTTAGTTGAACGCAATGAAGCTGCATTAGGGATTGTGTATAGCACTGATGCAAAAGTAAGTGATAAAGTGAAGATCGTTGGTAGTTTTCCTGCCGATACATTCAAAGCTATTGAGTATCCAATAACATTATTGAAACCTGAAGCGAAAGATTTTTATCAATATTTAAATTCACCAACAGCACAAAATATTTTCCAAAAATATGGTTTTTTAATTAATTAGTATTTTGAAAAGATGATATTAACTGAATTTGAATGGCAAACATTGCTGCTAAGCTTAAAAATAGCTGGAGCAGCAATAATCTTTAGCCTACCACTAGGGATATTAACTGCTTGGATTTTAGCAAGATGTCAATTCATAGGTAAATCATTGTTTGATAGTATTGTTCATCTTCCATTAGTTTTACCGCCTGTTGTTTTAGGCTATCTACTACTTTTAACGATGGGACGTCATGGTATTATTGGCGAATGGTTAAATAACTATTTCCATCTCAGTTTCAGTTTTAATTGGCAAGGTGCTGCCTTAGCCTCTGCTGTGGTGGCATTCCCTCTTATGGTCAGATCGATTCGATTAGCGATTGAATCAATTGATTCAAGATTAGAAAAAGTCGCAAGAACCCTTGGCGCTAAACCATTTCGTGTTTTTATGACCATTACTTTACCATTAGCATTTCCGGGCATTTTAATGGGAACCGTACTTGGTTTCGCGCGTTGTCTAGGTGAATTTGGCGCAACAATTACCTTCGTTTCAAATATTCAAGGTGAAACTCGTACAATTCCTTTAGCTATGTATACTTTATTACAGATCCCTGATGGCGAATCCGGTGCATTACGGCTTTGCATTGTTTCGATACTATTATCATTAATTGCTTTATTTTTATCTGAAATGCTTAATCGTTGGCATAAAAAGAAGTTAACAGGATAGTTCATCATGTTAAATATAAATGTGAGCAAAAAACTCGCCTCGTTTGTTTTCCAGTTTAAACATGAAATTCCCTGTCATGGCGTGACGGCAATTTTAGGTGTCTCCGGATCAGGAAAATCAACTCTGATTAACCTTATTAATGGTTTGATTAAACCAGATATCGGTTGTATTAAACTAAATCAAACTACTTTGGTTGATACTGAAAAAGGAATTTTTACAACGCCAGAAAAAAGACAAATTGGTACTGTTTTTCAAGATGCATTGCTTTTTCCCCATTATAAAGTAATAAAAAACTTAACTTATGGTGCAAAATCATTGAATACAGAAAGATTTGACGAAATAGTTTCGGTACTCAACATAGGTTCACTTCTCAATCGTTATCCAGCAATGTTATCGGGTGGTGAGAAACAACGTATTGCCATTGGTCGAGCGCTATTAGCAGAACCAAAATTATTACTAATGGATGAACCACTCTCAGCTTTAGATATGCCCCGTAAAAAAGAGCTATTAAGCTATATTGATAAACTAGTAAATGATCTAAATATCCCTATTGTTTATGTAACGCACAATATCAATGAAGTTAAACGCATTGCACAACACGTAGCAGTTTTAGAGCAAGGGAAATTACAAATCTATGGTGATACTGAACAAATTCTACAAAGTGATTATTTGAAAGAGTGGTTATAAAGTTCTAAAGTGGTGCTATTTTTTTCTTGTTTTATATACGAAATGCCATCATGCCAAGCTCCTAACACAATTCTAGTCGCAGGCTCGCCATTAATATAAAGATGATGTGTAGCAGGTTTATGAGTATGTCCATGAACCATAATACTAGCGTTATTGGCAATCATCATATCAATGACAGCTTTTGGATTTACATCCATAATAGTTTCAGATTTGATTTGATTATGCTGGCTGCTCTCTTTACGTAATTTAGTGGCAATTTTTAAACGTATTTTTAATGGTAGTAATAGAAATAATTTTTGTAGCCATTTTTTATGCATGATTTTGCGGAATTTTTGATATTGAGGATCATCAATACAAAGCAAATCACCATGCAAAAATACAATATTTTTATTTTGATTCAACAAACAATTAATATCGCCTAGCAAAGTCATTTCACAGCGTTTAGCGTAATGCTTACCAATTAAAAAATCACGGTTGCCATGTACAAAGAATTTTTTAATATGGCGTGACGAGAGCTCTTTTAAGGCATCAGCGATTTGATTGTGTAGTATTGACTGTACATCATCACCTACCCAATAATCGAACAAATCACCAAGTATATAAAGCTCACATTGATTAGGTAATTGTTTTAGAAAAGATAAAAAACCTGCTGTTATATCAAAATGATCTACAGCAGGCTGATTGTCTGCAAGATGAATATCTGCAATAAAAAAGCGAACCGGATTATTCAACCGTTACACTCTTAATTATGATATCTTCTACAGGAACATCAGAATGCATGCCACTACGGCCAGTTTTAACCGCTTTAATCTTATCAACCACATCCATACCATCGACAACTTCGGCAAAAACACAATAACCATAACCATTGATATCTGATGAGCGATAATTTAAATAATCATTATCAACGACATTGATGAAAAATTGCGCTGTTGCAGAATGAGGATCACTGGTACGCGCCATGGCTAATGTACCACGATTATTTTTTAAACCATTATCAGCTTCATTCTTAATCGGCGATTTAGTTTTTTTCTGTTTCATACCTGGTTCAAAACCACCACCTTGAATCATAAAATTATTAATGACACGATGGAAAATGGTGTTGTTATAAAAACCTTCTTGGCAATATTCAACAAAATTTTTAACTGTTTCTGGAGCTTTGTCTTCAAAAGTATTAATCTTAATATCGCCTAATGAAGTATGAAATATAATCATAAAATGTTCCTTAATTTCATTCTATTACGTAAAAATTGTTAAAAAGGTGAGCAATATCTTTTAATATGCTTACTCACTAAATCGTTCACATGCTTCTAATGTATTACTCATTAACATTGCTACCGTCATCGGCCCAACACCACCAGGTACTGGCGTGATCCAGCCGGCTCGTTGGCTAGCAACATCAAATTCCACATCACCAACTAATTTCCCATCAGGCAAACGATTAATACCAACATCAATCACTATAGCACCCGGTTTTATCCATTCACCTTTGACATAATTAGGTATACCGACACCAGCCACAACAATATCTGCATTACTGACATGCTTTGCTACATCCACTGTTCGACTATGGGTGATTGTGGTTGTGCATCCTAAAAGTAATAGCTCTAATGCCATAGGACGACCAACAATACTCGACGCCCCAACAACTGTTGCATTTAACCCCGATAAATTAATACCGGTTGATTCCAACATTTTAACGACACCATATGGTGTACATGGTCTTAGTATTGGATCTCGTTGTAATAAATGACCAATATTATAAGGATGAAAACCATCGACATCCTTACGCGGATCGATACGCTCTAGCACTTTAGTTTTATCAATATTATCCGGTAAAGGCAATTGAACTAAGATACCGTGAACATCGGATCGTTGATTCAATTCATCAATTAATGCTAATAATTCATCAGTGGTTGACGATGGAAAATCATACGCAAAAGAAGCAAAACCAACATCATCGCAAGCTTTTTGTTTATTTTTTACATAAATTTTCGAGGCTGGATCCGAACCAACTTGTATAACAGCCAATCCGGGAACAGATAAACCTTGTTCATTACGTTTTTTTACTTTTTGAGCAATTTCATTGCGTATTTGCAATGCTAACGCTTTGCCATCAATTATATTCGCTGTCATAAGCTGATTACTTCTTTTACCTGATGATTGTAGATAAGATATTTTCGCAAAAGTTTTGATTATTGTCTATTTACTTGTCGGCCGATTGATTAAGTTCTGTTAAAATCTGTTGATATTGGTGATCCACATCCGTAATAACCGAGCAAATGTGAGCATCAAAGGCTTTAAGTTTTGGTTTTTGAGCCTTCCATTCATTTTTCGAAATATCTTTAATCGCAGCTATGTTTTTAAACAAATTAAAATCTAAAATACTACCACCAATAACATTATAAAAAATACGTTCACCAATATCGTGCCCATCTTTTTTTAATTTATTAAAATTTTGATAATAAAATTTTGTACTGCCATTCTCGCTAATAAGGGAACCATGTAATAATTTCACTAATCTTTTATATAATTTATTTAATTCGCTATGCAGTTCACGATCATCACTCAACTTTTTGGTGATTGCCTGATCAAAAGCAACTTTTACTTCAGACAATAAGCTTAATGATTGCTGCTCTAGTTGAGGTAATTGTGAGCGTAAACCTTTCTCAAACTGATCAAGTTTTTTTCGCAATGATGGATTTGGTGATATTATTTTTTTATTTAATATCACCTGACCATCATTCATAATAGATAAATCATTTGATTTATTATATATATGGATACTGTCTTTATTTATCACAATATCGTAACTTGGTTTTACAGGGCACTCTTTTTGTGCTGCAAACGTGGTTATCGATAAAGTTAATGACAAAATAAATATCATTTTTTTTAACATACTGACATCCATTTAATGGTTAAAATTAAAATTATAGCGAGTAATATCAAATTAGCACTATTTTTGAGGCTTAAAACCCCCTTTCCTCAAAATTTTTTTGTCATAACAGACAAAATACTCGATAAAGTATCTAAATGATTAAAACGTATACCTTGCTAACTTTGCAAGCGTAATGTCAATAGGTATAATCTATTATATCAACTAGATTTAACTACTTTTTTTTATTTAAAACTGAAGTATAGTTAATCCAACAATTAAATTTAACTATTAGAGGTGAACTATGTATGCTGTAATTTTCGGACGTCAAGGATGTCCATATTGTGTGCGAGCTAAAGAGTTAGCAGAAAAATTATCACAAGAACGAGATGACTTTTCATATCGTTACGTTGATATCAATGCTGAAGGTATTACCAAAGAAGATCTTTCAAAAAGTGTTGGTAAACCGGTCGAAACCGTACCCCAAATTTTTATCGATGAAAAACCAATTGGTGGTTGCACTGACTTTGAAGCCTATGCCAAAGCTAATTTGGGATTATTTCAAGAATAAGCAGTAAACCTAATTTCACAGCAGATAACGCATTTCGATCGCTTATCTGCTGTTATCGACCTGGTAATTTTTGCCATGTAACTTCGTTGCGCAAATATGTTGGCTCAACATCTTCAACTTTAACCACTTCCTTTCTTAACCATTTTTGCTGGGCGATAACCACCAAATCTTGTGCTTCAGGTAATAACACTTCACTTGATTTAATCATTGCTAACATATTAGGATAAGTTTGCCAACCAGTGCCAGCCGAATAATCATCATTATCAATATGTCGGATTTTAGTTACCACATCCTCAGGTTTAATCACACATTCAGGAATGATCGCTTGCCATTGTTGATCTTGATAATGGTATTGTCCTAAATAAACTTCTCCCATTCTAGCATCTATTGCTGGAATAACTTTAGTTGCACGTTTAGTTCTATAAGCACCTTGTGCTAAAGTTTGCAATGTCGATACAGCTATCATTGGAACATCAATACCAAGCGCTAAACCTTGAGCCACTCCAATCCCTATTCGCACTCCAGTAAAGCTACCAGGACCTTGAGCAAAAGCAATGGCATCTAGTTGTGAAAGACTACACCCGGCTTGATGCAAAATTTTATCCACCATGGGTAAGATTTTTTTGGTGTGATCTCGCTCTGAAATAATGAAATCATGAGTGATTTCATTTTGATAAAATAATGCGACTGAACAAGCTTCTGTTGAAGTATCAATGGCTAAAATAGTACTCATTTGCTTTCCAAATTATCAGTTATCGATTCACTGTTAGATAATAAAAAATTGATGACCTTATTTATATCTCGCGTTCTTGGCGAAGGTGGTAAACTATTAATAAATGTTGCGCCATATGGTCGCATGACTAATCGATTATCACAAATAATAATTGCGCCACGATCATTGTGATGACGAATTAATCGCCCTACTCCTTGTTTTAAGGTAATAACAGCTTCGGGTAATTGAACCTCATTAAATGCATCACCACCTTGCATTTGGCAATCTTCAATTCGAGCTTTAATTAAAGGATCATCAGGTGAAGTAAAAGGTAATTTATCTATAATAACACAAGAAAGTGTGTCGCCTCTAACATCGATTCCTTCCCAAAAACTGCTAGTTGCAATTAATAGAGCGTTACCACTATGAATAAATTGCTCCAATAATTTTACTTTACTGGTATCACCTTGAACTAACACAGGTAATTTAGTCAATTCTCGAAATTGTGTCGCTAAAGCATTCATCATGGCATATGAAGTACAGAGGAAAAAGCAGCGTCCTTTGTTAGCTTCAATAACAGGTAATAGAATATTAACTAATTTTTCAGCATTACCTTGCTCATTTGGTGATGGTATATAACGTGGCACACACAATATTGTCTGGTTGTTATAGTCGAAAGGGCTTTCTAAAATCAATGAGTCAGAATTAGTTAACCCTAAACGTTTGGTGAAATAATCTAATTGATTATCGACTGATAAGGTTGCTGATGTAAAGATCCAGCTTCCTTTGCGCTCGATTAATAACTCTGCAAATTTATCAGCTACCGACAATGGTGTTAATGCGAAAAGAAAAGAACTATATGAACTCTCATACCAATAACTAAAACCAGATACATGTGTTTCTGTTAGACGCTTCAATAATAATTGATACTGGTTAACACGATCAAAACAATTATCTAACGTGGTAGAGCGCCCTATCGCTAATAAAAGTACTTCTTTGCAAAAATCAAGAGCATCAAATAAATAAGATAATTCTTGTTTAATGTTAGCTTGATTAAATAGATAACGCAGGTTGCCTTTATTATTTTGCTGATTTATTAATAATCGTAAGTCTTGGGTACATTTTTGCAGTTTATCAGCACATTGCTGTAACTGAGACATATCTTTGACTTCGGTTCGATAAGCTAAATTTATCTCTTTGGCTAAATCAAACAGTTGTCGGCTGGTTAGCTGTTCCCCAAAATAGTGGCATGCCAGGTCTGGCAGTTGATGAGCTTCATCGAATATCATTACATCAGCTTTTGGAATCAGTTCACCAAACCCAGTATCTTTTACTACTACATCAGCTAAAAACAGATGATGATTGACCACAACAATATCAGCATTTAACGCTCGCTTACGAGCTTTAACCACATAACAATCATTATAGTGCTCGCATTCACTTCCTAAACAATTATCGTTAGTGCTAGTTAAAATTGGCCAAATTGGATTATCTTCGGTTACCGTTGTACATTTACTAATATCACCGTCTTTAGTTTTAATCGACCAATTTTTTACGCGGACAAGATCTGTACGTAAATTCTTATCTAAATCGCCTGCTGCCGCATATTGGTGATACATACGCTCTAAACAAAGATAATTGGCTCGACCTTTAAGAAGTGAAATTTTACCGGTATAGTTCAAAGCTTTTTTGATAATCGGCAAATCTTTACTATACAACTGTTCTTGTAGATTTTTCGAGCCAGTTGAAATGATGACTTTCTTCTCACTTCGTAATGCTGGAACTAAATAAGCAAAGGTTTTACCTGTACCGGTTCCCGCTTCAACCACCAGTGATTGTTGTGCTTGTATTGCTTTAGTGACTTTGTTTGCCATCTGTTTTTGTGGCGTTCTTGCAACAAAGCCATCAATAGCTGTCGCAAGTAAACCATTTTCTGCAAAATCATCAATCACTTAAAATACACCTAATCAAAAGATAAGCCCTATTTATATACTTTAGAAAATTTGTTAAAGAAATAATTAACGTTAGTAAAATATAACGCCCTCATAAAATCGGCATGAAACAATAGTCATTAAATTGGATAATTAACCATCAAAAAAAACGAAGTATACTATATCAATAACCACGTTAGAAATATACACATGAACTTTAACTATAAATAGCTTAGTTAGAAATAGATTAAAATTTTTCTAATCTATTAACTAAATAAGCTTGAAAGCAACAAGATCATTGACCGAATATTATTTTTTAAATTTAGTTTTTAAATAAATAATATAATGTTTTATTCCTGATAGATATTTCTTTTGCTTAAACATTAATTTTGCATAAGCTCTAATTGAAGAAGTTTTGTTATCGTTATAGAAAGGTAATAACATATCTTTCCAAGGTGAGTTAGTAAAATAATAATCAAATAAATTAGTTCGATAAGGTTGATGCCAAGGTTTGTTTTTAGTTATATAGTGTATAATCTTAGTTGTTTTATTAACTTTAGCGTCCTCATTTCCATTTACAGTCAATGCTGTTAGATTATTATAATCCGAAGTTAATAATAATGTATTTTCTTTCATAACAATATTCAAAACATCTTGATCTGCAAATGTATATACATTCCCATCATTAATAAGTTGAAATGTCTTTTCTGTTAATTTGTTATGATTCCATAATAATGTATTAAAAAATATAACACCTGCATTAAAATATTCACCATAAGGGATTCCATAACGTTTACCTTGGGTATTTTGCATATTTTCAATATCAGGTACTACCGCGGCTATTTTATTAGTTAAGTCTCTATTAAAAAGCCCTTCTAAATTCCCCACACATAAGGTATCACAATCTAAATATAAAACTCTGCTTGTTATTTTTTCTAAAACTTCAGGAACAATAAATCTTAAACATGTTGCAATTGATATTCCTAAAACTAATGTATCAGAATTTACTGAAAAATTGCTATCTATTTCATAACAAGTTATAGAGCAATCAAATTGTTTCGCTAATGTTTCAAAATGAGCTAAATTTTGTTTAGAAAGGTTATTAGTAAATAAATGAAAATTAATCGCAATATTCGGATTATTTTCAATAACAGACATCAAAGATAAGCCAGCTGGCATTGCATAATTATCATCGAAACAATAAGCAATATGATATCCTTCAGTAACCTGTACATTTTTATTTAAAACTAATATATTTTTTAAAAATTTATCACTATAGTGCATATCATTTTCCATACAACTAAAACCATTATTCTATTTGTTAGAATAAATTACTTTCTAAATACTTTGTGCTTTAAATATAAAAGATAATATTTAAAAGCTTTGAAATATTGATGTTTACTAGCTAACAGTTTTGCATAACGCCTTGTAGTTGATGGGGCATTCTCGTTAGCTAATAATAATTTTTGATTAGCCCATGGTGAAGTAGCAATATAGCGTTGATAAAGGGGGGTTAAATATAATTGGTACCATGGTTTATTGCCAGTTACGTAATGAATTATAACCGTATCATCACTTAAACCGCTATCTTCTTTTCCACCAACTGTAAGCGATGTAAGTTGATTAAATATCTTAGGTAGAAACTGAGTTTTACCTTGCATTAATATATTCAGAACATCCTGATCGGCAAATTTGTAAACTTTACCACTATTAATCATTGCAAAAGCTTTTTCGGTAAGATTATTATCTACCCACATATCAGTATTGATATAAATCATACCCGCATTAAAATATTCGCCATATGGAATATCACAGGCTGAACATTGCTTTTCTTGAGTTTTCTCTACATCAGGCACTACAGCGGCATATTTATCGGATAAGTCGGTATTGATTAAATGATTCAGATTGTTAGTACAAAGAATATCACAATCTAAATATAACACTCTGGATGTTATTTTATTTAGTATTTGTGGTACGACAAAACGTAAACACGTTGATGCCGAAACATGTAGTACTAAAGTATCAGGATTTATCGAGAAATCATCGCTCACTTCATAACAGATTATTGTGGTATTATTCTGACTAAGTTGATTAAAGTCTTCAATTTTTTTATTAGATACTTTATTAGCAAATAAATGAAAAAAAAGATTTTTATCGGGGTTGTTGATAATAATTGATGACATAGCAATACCTGCTGGCATTGCATAATTATCATCGAAACAAAATGCAATATGCACTGTTTCTTGTGATTCAATAATATGACTAAATAAAGTTGTAATCTTACTAATAAAAAGATTTGCTGTTAACATGTTCTAGTAATACTGAGAATTTGAAATTTGATTTATTGTAACATAACTAATTATTATAAAAAAAATTAACTATCCATTTCATATTTATTTAACTATTTTGTAATACATAAATAGCTATGATATATTTAACAAATTGTATTAATGAGTGTTTGAAATGAATAATAGTATTATTAATATTGTATATTGTACAGATTCCAATTATCTAGAACATGTTGGTGTTTCTATTACTTCGATCATACTCAATAATAAAAGTAATAATATTCATTTTCATATTTTTTTGTATGATGTTTCAGACGAAGAAAAAAATAAGCTAAAAGAAATTAACTCCGCAATTACGCTTTATTCAATTCCTATTGATGAGCTAAATAAATACATTGAAATTAAGAATGAAAAAGTAAAACATATCAATCGTTCAATGTATATTCGCTTATCTGTTCCAAGACTATTACCTGATTATATTGATAAGTTTATTTACTTAGATGCTGATATCTTATGTTTTGGCGACATTTCTCCTGTTTTAAATATCAATATTGATTCAGTAGTTTGTGCGGTAACAGCTGATTCTTTAAATGATGATAATCTTTTAGCAAATGCAAATCGTTTATCGTTAGGAAATAAAAAATATTTTAATTCAGGTTTTTTATATATTAACACTCAGAATTGGAAAAAATTTGACATAGAAAATAAAGCCAACCAAACATTATTATCACCAGAGAATTATAATTTAATCTACCCAGACCAAGATGCTTTAAACATTGTTTTGCAAGAACGTGTTGTTTTTGTTGATGTTAAATGGAATTATTTATTTACTTGGATGAATGAAAAAGAAAAAGAATCTTTTTTTCATCATAAAAAATCGTTACCTTATTTTGTGCATTTTACAGGTCCAAGAAAAATATGGTATCAAGAACATACAGGTATAGCCCAAAATATTTATTGTTTTTATAAACATTTTACTCCTTGGGCTAACTGTAATTTAAAAAGTTATAAACCTAAAATGCGAGTAAATGATTATCGAATTTATGCAAAATCTAGCTTTAAAGAAAAGAAATTTATTAATGGTATGAAATATTATACTCTTTATTTAATCTATAAATTACGGGGTAGACAAAAAAATAATTAAATATATTTTTTTATTGATTCCAATAATTTTTGCACTTCTACTGATTCGATACTATTAGCATCATAAACAAGCTGTCTACCATTAATATTATTTGGTGCCCATAGATCTTTATTTATTTGAAACTCAAGTCTAGGTTTGTATTTTTTTATATATTTTCCATCGAGAAATAAATCTTGTCTTAAATATTTGTAATCACTATATTCCCTACTATATATGGACTTCAAATTTACTAAATTTGGTGCTAAAGGTTCCATATAAATGGAAATACATTTCGTAGAAAATGCCGATGCTATATGTACAATCGATGTATCAACACTTATCACTAAATCAGCTCTTTTAATCAATGGAGTAACATCCATAATTGTCTCAGACTTAAATTTAATTGTATCTAGCAATGATAATTTTTCAAATTTCTTACCTTCACCAATTAGTACGATTTTATAATCCTGATAATGTTTCTTAAATAAATCACAAATCCCTTGAAGTTGAGAGCCTGATAAACACCGATATTCTGAACCGCCGAATGGATTAATAACAACAAATTTATTAGGATAAATGTATCGGTTTATAAAATCAGTAACATTCTGATTTTGTGAAGGATTAATATAAATATCGTAATTGAATAAGTCATGTTTAATATTAAGATTATCTAAATAGTATTTTAATTGATTTGTTACATGATCATTCGTTTTATAATATGGCAAAGAGATATTGAAGGCTTTTATATTACTTTTATTATAACTCAATAAAATATTTGTTTTAATTAAACAACAAAAAATTAGGTGTTTTAGGTCTAATCTTCGATGAAATCTTGCATCAATGGATAAATCAAATTGATGTTTTCTTATTGTTCGAATAGAATCAACCAAATTATTTAGCTTTCTATCCTGATATAAAAAACAATCGCTAATATACGGATTACCATCAAGAATATCTAAACTACTTTTTCTTGATGAAATATAAACCTTATACCCAGCATTAGATAAACAACGAATAAAAGGTGTAGTAACAATCATATCACCAATACAATCATTTCTAATAATCAGCACTTTTTTTACTGTATCGGGATTAATTATTTCCTTTCGTCTTTTTACAAAAAAGAAAATAAATGACAGAAATTTCATAAAAATAAAATATTTAATTTTTTTTGTTATTAAGTTACGTTTCCAATTTAACTGCTTTATTTTTCTCTTCATTCTTATCAAAAAAATTCCTTTTTACCATTTATCTTATAATTTATGTAACTCATTTTCCAATTGTTTTAACATTATATTAATATCAAAATTAGATATTAAATCACCAAGTCCTGTATTAACATTTTCGTCAGTGAAAACCTGAATTGCATTAGCATAATTTGGTCCCCATACAAAATTATTAATGAACTTATTATCTATCATTCTATTATTATATACACAAACCATTTTCTTATCATAATGCGAGGCTAAATGCACAATTGACGTGTCAACTGTAATCACAAAATCTGAATGTTTAACCAGTGCTACCGTACAAAAAAAAGATGCCATTTGATTTATGATAATATTATTTGTAGATTTTATATTTGAAATTTTATCTGGCTCACCTACCACGATTGTAATGAAGTTACTATATTGTGATAAAAAAGACAAAATGATTTCAATTTGAGAATTTGAAAAACTTCTTGCTGAATTAGAACCAAATGGATTAAAGATAATAATTTTTTTTCCTAATGATTTATAAGGTTTCAAAAAATCATTTACGGCTTTTTCATTGCAAGGAGGGATATTAAGATAATAACTTACTCTATCAACCTTAATGTTCATTAAATCCAATACTTTCTGACTTCGTTTTGAAATATGAGAGGTATAATCATGGTAATCAATAGATGTATCATATAGCTTATATTTTTCTTGATTAAAACCTATCGTATGTAATGGATTAAGTGCTTTAATTATTTGTGAACGTCGAACACTATTCGGCCCCTTATCAACAAGATCAATAACAACATCAATTTCAGTATTACCTAAATACTCTTTTATCAATTCTGTCTTCTTCTTTCTGTCATAAAAAATAATACCATCAACTGAGATAAATTCATCAAATAAAAATGCAATTCGTTTTTCTACTACTACAAAAACTTTAAAAGCATTTTTCCTTAATGATTCAATTAAGTAAGAGGTGACTATTGCATCACCTATACCTTGGTCATTCATTAAAATAGCTACAGAAGAATAATCCTGCGGAGTTAATAACGATCTTACTTTTTTTTTTCGATTTAATAAGTATAATTTAATAGCTAATTTTAAAGGTTTAACTTTTAAATTTCGTTGTCTATTTAGATGTTTAATAAAATTAAGTAACTTGTTTACCATATTCCTTTCAATTTCCTATAATTCAAAATATCTTTTTATAAATAAAATATTAAGTTTTAATTTGATAAGTTACTTTTGTATAATTTTGAATATATACCATTTTGAGATATTAATTCATGATGATTTCCTTGTTCAACAATTTCACCACCATCAATAACTAAAATTTTATCTGCTGTTTCAATTGTCGATAACCTATGAGCAATGACAATTGATGTTCGACCTTTTTGTAATTCTTCTAATGCTTTTTGTATTGCTTTTTCTGATTCCGAATCAAGTGCTGATGTAGCTTCATCCAAAATTAAAATTGGGTTATCACGTAATAAAGCCCTAGCGATAGCAATACGCTGTCGTTGACCACCAGATAATAGTATTCCATTTTCACCAACTACAGTATCAAAACCATTTTCTAGCTCTTTTATAAAATCATAGGCATAAGCTTTTTTAGCTGCTTCTTCAATTTGATTTAGAGAATATTCACCTATTTGCCCATAAGCAATATTATTTGCAATTGTATCGTTAAATAAATGTACATTTTGAGAAACTAAGCCAATTTGGTCTCGTAAACTATATAGAGTTAAATCCTGAATATTATAATTATCAATTAAAATTTCGCCTTCATTTATATCATAGAAACGAGTAAGTAAGCTCGCTATAGTTGTTTTGCCTGAACCTGAACGACCAACTAAAGCAATGGTTTTACCATACTCTACTGTAAAATTAATATCTCTTAATGCTGGTTCTTGTCTAGTTTCATATGTAAAAGAAACATGTTTAAATTCAATATTACCTTTTACCCGTTCAATAGTTAAATTTCCATTGTCTTTCTCAATAGGTTGATCAAATATCGAAAATAAAGTTTGGCATGCCGCCATCCCTTTTTGAAAGTCAGCATTAACACTCGTTAAACTTTTTATCGGTTGCATTAAAGCAACTAGTGAAGAAAAGACTACGGTAAACTGCCCTGGAGTTATATTTAAATCTGGGTTACTCGCCATTAATAATACAAAAGCGATAGCAAACGATATAATTAGTTGAACAATTGGTGTAGATAAAGCAGATATAGAGACTAAACGCATCGTATCTCTTCGAAATCTATTGCTTACTTTTGCAAAGTGATTCGATTCCTCATCTTGAGCACCAAAAAGAATAATTTCTCTGTGACCTTTTAACATTTGCTCAACAGACATAGTAACATTACCCATTGAGTTTTGCATAGTTTTGGCCATTTTTCGAAATTTTATTGAAACAAATGTAATTAAACCAATCACTATAGGTGTAATAAAAATCAAAGATAAAGATAATTGCCAACTATTAATAAACATTGTATAAAATAAGCCACAAATAAATGCTGATTCACGTACTATAGTAATTAAAGCATCTGAGGAAGAAGAGGCTACTTGGTCAGTATCATACGTTATACGCGATAATAATCGTCCAGTTGAATTTTTATCATAAAAACTCACTGGAGCATCAACAAAATGATTAAAAAGTCGTTGACGAATTTTAAGGACAATTTTAGTTGAAATTAAAGATAAAAAATAAGAGTACCCATAATTTGCAGCACCGCGAAGAAAAACTAAGGTAAAAATATAAATTGGTGCCATAAATAAAAAGTGCTGATCATTTTCAACAAAACCTTTATCTAGTAAAGGTTGCAGTATTCCAATAAGTGATGTATCTGCAAATGCACTTATAATTAATAATACTATTGCAAAAAAAAGCAGGAATTTATGTTTAGTTATATATGGCCATAACTTAAAAAAAGTATGTAACGTTGAAAAATCTCGATCTATATCATTATTTATCTTTTTACTATTTTTTTTCATAATATAATTTTAATTAAGAGTTAAATTGTAGTTGATACATTGAGGCATAAAGGCCATTTTGGGATAACAAAGATTGGTGAGTCCCATCCTCTACAAGTTGACCTCCATCAATAACTAGAATACGATCTGCCTTTTCAATTGTTGATAACCTATGAGCAATGACAATTGAAGTTCTATTTTTCTGTAAACGTTCAATTGCTTGTTGTACTAATCTTTCTGACTCGTTATCTAACGCAGATGTAGCTTCATCAAAAATAAGAATTGGATTATTTCTTAATAAAACTCGTGCAATTGCAATTCGTTGACGTTGTCCACCAGATAATAAAATTCCATTATCACCAATCTCGGTATCAATTCCATTTTCTAATTTATCAATAAATTCCATTGCATTAGCTTGCTTAGCAGCCTCGATAATATCTTGTCTGGTATACCTATTTTTAGCTCCATAAGCAATATTATCAGCAATAGTTCCATTAAATAAGTGAACTTGTTGAGATACATATCCTATTTGGTCTCGCAATGATCTTAACGTATATTGCTTGATATCGATAGAATCAATTAATATCTCACCTTTGAGAATATCATAAAATCTTGGTAATAAACTTGCTATTGTTGATTTGCCTGCGCCAGAACGACCAACTAAAGCTACCGTTTCACCTTGCTTAATTGTAAAACTGATATTTTTTAAAGATGGGGAACTATTTGTTGGATAGGTATAAGTGACATGATGAAAAACAATATCATATTCCAAACCTTTTAATTCAATTTTCCCATTATCTTCTTCTAAAGGAGTATTTAAAAGAGCAAATAGCGATTCACAAGCAACAGAACCTTTTTGTAACTCAAGGTGAACACTGGTTAACTCCCTTAATGGTCTCATCATAGCAACCATTGAAGAAAAAACAACAGTAAATGAACCGGGTGTAATATCCAAAGTTTGATTTGCGACAAGAAATAATATTAAACCTAAAGCGGTTGTAGCGACTAATTGAATAATAGGTGAGGATAATCCAGAAACTAAAACAATCTTCAATAGACCTTGCCTAAAAATTTTGTTAATTGTATAAAAGTTTTCTTTTTCATATTTTTGAGCATTATAGACAAGAATTTCTTTATGCCCTTTCATCATCTCATCGGCAGCTGTCGTTATGGTACCAATTCCTTTTTGCATGGAAATCAGTGCATGACGAAATTTTTTTGCGATAAATTGAACAATAAAAATAACTACAGGTACAACAATAATTAATACTGAAGCTAATTTCCAATTTCCATAGAACATTACTATACCTAAACCAATAGCATATGCGATTTCTCTAACGAGTATAATCAAGGCATCCGATGATGCTTTCGATAATAATTGGGTGTTATAAGTTATTACTGTCACTAGTTCTCCAATCGGATTTTTATTAAGAAAACTAGTTGGACTTTTGATTAAATGATTAAAAATTAATTGACGGAATTTAGTTACCACTTTACCAGAAAGCCATGAAAGACAATAAGTTGAACAGAAATTGGATAATCCACGTAAAGCAATCAGCCCAATAATACCTATAGAAAAAAGGACCAGAATATCATAGTTTTTATCCATTAAGCCATTATCTAATAGTGGTTTAGTTAGTGAAATTAATGTTGCGTCAGTTGCTGCATTTAACAAAAGAGCAATAATAGCAACTATTAAAGCTTTTTTATTTGGAGAAATAAATGGCCACAATTGCTTAATTGTGTTTAATGAACTATATTTATTTTTCATAAAAGAGAACAATTAATCAAAATACTAATTATACTATATAAACTGTATTGTTTAATATTTTATTTCAATTCTTTTTCAACTAGAAATAATTTGTATTATCTATATAATAACTATAAAATTAAAGTTCAAATTTAATTTAATCTGTACGTTAAGTTAAAAATTTACAACAACCGTAGCTTTTTAATTAAATGTGTTTATTTGTAAATTATTACAAATAGGAAATAAACAATGTATCTCGATGTCAACCACATTATTACAAAAAAAATAACATTTTATAACAATAATAGTAACAATGATAATCAGCTGAATATAGCCTACGGAATAGATAAAAATTTTTTTCTAGGTTGTGCTGTTTCGCTCTCTTCTATTTTAATATTTAATCCTAATCTAAATTTTTCTTTTCACATATTTACTAACCATTTACCAGAAGATTTTGAAAAAAATTTTAAGTTACTATCTGAAGAATATAAAACAAATATAACATTATATTTAGTTAATGATTTAAGTTTGTCGAAACTTCCTACTACAAAGAATTGGACTATCGCAACCTATTTTAGATTTATAATAGCTGATTATTTTTATCAAAAAATTGATAAAATTCTCTATATAGATGCTGATATCATATGTAATGGATCGTTAGAAGAGTTATTTGAATTACAATTTGATAACAATATTGCATATGTTGTTAAAGACAAAGATTCCATTTGGTGGAAAAAATGTGCTTTTCGACTAGATGAAAATCGATTATCAAATGCTTATTTTAATGCAGGTTTTTTGCTAATAGATTTAAACAAATGGTATGAAAATAATATAAATAGCCAAGCATTGGAACTTCTATCAGATAATAATAAATCTCCAAAATTTACACATCTTGATCAAGATGTATTAAATTTATTACTTCTCGAAAAAGTTAAATATCTTGATAACAAATACAACCAACAAGTTAGTATAAATTATGAACTAAAATATAAAATTTATTCACCTGATTTAGAACAAACAATATTGATTCATTATATCGGACCGACAAAACCGTGGCATAATTGGGCTAAAGATTATAAGTGTTCACAATATTTTGTAAATGCTAAAGAACAATCACCGCTAAAATCAATACCATTTTTATCAGCTGTTACAGCTAATCAAATGAGATATTGTTCTAAACATAAAATACATCAGAAAAAATATTTTTCTGGTATAATCTGTAACATTATCTATTGTCTTAAAAAATTAACTAAACATAAATGAACTTAATTAGATGTTATAAATGCACTGTTAATTGTTTTCAACATTTCATCGGCACTATATTGATACAAAATTTCTAATGGAATAGGTAAGAAATCTGTCTGTAAAAATTCTGAAATATTTGTATAATTTTCCTTTTCAAGAATAAAGATTTGTTCTGGGCTGTAAAAATCATATTCTTTAATAGATTTATTTGTGGTAATTAATTTTTTATTAAATAATATTGCTTCTATTGCCCTTAAAGTCACTCCTGTTTGACCTAATTGACCAATTTCTAAAATAATATCACTTTGTTTTACCTTTTCAATATTGTCAAAATAACCAATTTTTGATCCTAAGCTATAATAATCTGATTTTTTGAAATTTAACTCAGTTTTTTTTGGAAGTAAATTATAATTAATTAAATGAAAATCGGTTTTATAATTATTATCTAATAAAATAGGAGCTAAATTATTTATTACTTCTACTCGATTATTCAAATACTCACCAATAAAAAAACAACTTTTCGTTGCTACATTATAATTCACTTCTTCTCTGATTTTTTTCATTTCGAAGATAGTAAAAGGTAAAAATTGATTTAAATAGGTAAATTTATATTTTTTGCAATCATCAAAATCAAAACTATATATTTTATCAAAATGAGGAGTAATTTTGGTTATATAGTCTTCATCTTGAAGTAGCCATTTTTTCTTATTTTTCATACTATTATTTAAGACATCAATAGTATCTCTTAAAACTAAAACTCGATGGCAATTCACATCTTTAACTAAATCTATAAATCCAGATATAGCAAAACCACTACATAATAAAATATCATCAGGCTTTAATTTTCTTAATTTTATTAATTGATTTAATTTGATAAACCATTGCCGAGGAAAATTCTTTCTTTCTAAAGAAAAATTGATATCCCTAAAATGCTTCATTAATTTATTATAAAGTATAACATCATACTCATGTTTTAAGGCGTTGATCATATACTTTTCATAATCAGCATTCCATTCTGCAAAATAAATAGTCATAACATATTATATTATTTAGGTTAATTATCAGATTTAATTTTAGTAATACTGTGAATCAAACCTTTATTCCAATCTGAGGCGAATAAACCATACTTAATTAATTTTTCAACACTCATTACCGAATATTTTGGTCTTTTAGCTTTCGTAGGAAATGCGTGAGTTTTAACTGGAATAATTTCTGGAGATTTGGTTATCACTTTTAGGGTTAAGGCTATTTCAAAAATTCTTTTAGCAAACAAAAACCACGATGTTGAACTATCACCACAAAAATGATAGATACCTCCATCTATTTTTTTATCAAGCAAATAAAGAATAACTTGAGCGAGATCGCCTGCATAAGTTGGATTACCAAGTTGATCTTCAATTATGGATAATTGTTGTTTTTCAGTAGCTAATCTCAACATTGTTTTAACAAAATTATTACCATAAGGACTAAATACCCAAGATGTTCTAATGACAACTGCCGATGGAGCATTATCTAAAACCGCTATTTCACCTTCACGTTTTGTTTTGCCGTAGATATTAACCGGGTTAGTTATATCCTCTTCGGTATAAGGAATATTATTTGTTCCATCAAAGACATAATCAGTCGAAACATGAAAAAATTTCGCATTATATTTTTTTGATGAAATGGCTAAATTTTTAGGCCCTATAACATTGACATTGTAAGCTAGCTGAGGCTCATCCTCCGCTTTATCAACCGCAGTATATGCAGCAGCATTAATAACTGCATCAGGTTTATATTTAGCAATGAAACTATCTACCGCATTCTCATCAGTAATATCAAGTTGTTCAGCATCAGTCTTAATTAGTTCCCATTTTGCTGGGAAAATATCAACAATACAATTACCTAGTTGCCCATTAGCTCCAGTTAATAAAACTTTCATATGATTTATTATAGCTCCTGTAATGTTTTGCCTAATTTGTCTTTTTCGGATAAAGTTGGCGTTGATATAGGCCAATTAATATTTACGGTTGAGTCATTCCAAACTAAACATCCTTCAGAGTTAGGATCATAATAGTTTGTACATTTATATTCAAAATCAGCAATATCAGACAAAACTAAGAATCCATGAGCAAGGCCTGGGGGAATCCACAATTGCTTTTTATTCTCTTCAGAAAGAATAACACCAACCCATTTACCATAAGTGGATGAATCCTTGCGAATATCTACAGCTACATCAAATACTTCACCCCTGACAACTCTAACCAACTTCCCTTGAGGATTTTCTTTTTGAAAATGCAAACCTCTTAATACATTTTTTTGTGAACGAGAATGATTGTCCTGCACAAAATTTAAATTAATACCTAACATTTTCTGATAACGCTTTTGCTCAAATGTTTCTAGAAAAAAACCTCTTTCATCTCCATATACTTTAGGTTTAACTATTTTCACTTCTGGGATTTCTGTTTGTATAACTTCCATTAGAACCTCTAATGATTTATCAATTTGGCTAAGTATTGTCCATATAATGTTTTGCCTAAACAGACAGCTTCTTCTTTTACTTGTTCAAAACTTATCCAGCCATTACGATAGGCGATTTCTTCAAGACAAGCTACTTTTAAACCTTGCCTTTTTTCTATAACTTGAACAAATGATGAAGCTTCAATTAAACTATCATGAGTTCCAGTATCAAGCCAAGAAAATCCTCTACCAAGTATCTCAACATTCAATAATCCTGCGTCTAAGTACATTTGATTAAGTGTTGTTATTTCCAACTCTCCTCTCTTAGATGGTTTGACTTGTTTCGCCATTTCAACAACATTTTCATCATAAAAATAAAGCCCTGTAACAGCCCAATTTGATTTTGGTTTAATTGGCTTTTCTTCAATAGATAATGCTTTAAAATTTTCATCAAAATCTACAACACCAAAACGTTCCGGATCAACAACTTGATAACCAAAAATTGTTGCTCCATTCTTTTGTGATACAACTTTCTCTAATTTTTTACCAAAACTCTCTCCAAAAAATAAGTTATCCCCTAAAATTAAACAACAATTCTGACCTTCGATAAATTCTTCACCAATCAAAAATGCTTGAGCTAAACCCTCAGGTTTTGGTTGTTCCGCGAAACTAAGTTGAATACCAAATCGCGAACCATCTCCCAATAATCTTTTGAACAAAGGCAAATCATCCGGTGTTGAAATAATTAATATATCACGGATACCGGCTAACATAAGAACAGATAACGGATAATAGATCATCGGTTTATCATATATAGGGAGTAATTGTTTTGAAATACCACGAGTTATAGGATATAAACGTGTCCCCGAACCACCTGCAAGTACAATTCCTTTCATAATTCAACCTATTATTTTATTTAATAATACCATGTCTAGATCTGGTATATGAACCATCTTTAATATGATCACACCAAGCTTGATTATTTAAATACCATTCAACTGTTTTACGCATACCACTCTCGAAGGTTTCTTGTGGTTTCCAGCCTAAATCATAATATATTTTAGATGCATCAATAGCATAACGTTGATCATGACCAGGCCTATCAGCAACATTAGTGATAAGATCCTTATAACATTTAATATTATAAGGCTTATTTGGCATCAATTCTTCAAGTAATTCGCAAATAATATTAACAACATCAATATTTTTCTGCTCATTATGCCCACCTATATTATAGGTCTTTCCAACTTTTGCTTTAGTCGCGACTAAATAAAGAGCCCTGGCATGATCATCGACATATAACCAATCCCTTATTTGTAGACCATTACCATAAACAGGTAAAGGTTTCCCTTCTAATGCATTCAAAATCATTAAAGGAATTAATTTCTCTGGGAAGTGATAAGGGCCATAATTATTTGAACAATTAGTTATGACGGTTGGTAATCCAAAAGTTCTATGCCAAGCTCGAACAAGGTGATCACTTGATGCTTTTGAAGCTGAATAAGGACTACTTGGTGAATAAGGAGTTTTTTCTGTAAATAAATCTGTTGTTCCATGCAAATCACCATAAACTTCATCTGTCGAAATATGGTGAAAACGGAAATTTGCCTTTCTAGAAGAGTCTATATTTCTCCAGTATGCTAAAGACTCTTCTAAAAGAGAAAAAGTACCTATTACATTAGTTTCTATAAACATGGATGGATTATCAATAGAACGATCGACATGACTTTCGGCAGCCAAATGCATAATAATATCAGGTTTAAAATCTGTTATCATTTTTCTTAAGGAATTTCTATCACAAATATCAATTTGCTTAAAATGAAATCGATTACTTTTCGATACTTTATCTAAAGACTCTAAATTTCCTGCATAAGTCAATTTATCTATAACTAATACTTCATCATAGGTGTGATCTATAATATAGCGGACAACAGCAGAACCTATGAAACCAGCTCCTCCAGTAACTATTATTTTCATAATTAAAATCCGAAATGATTAATTTAACTAAATATAATTAATAATATATTTTATCATGCTTTAACTTGAAGTTAAATGAAATATACCAGTATGATTAATTAAATGTAAATAAATTGATACTAAATGTTTAGTTTACTTAAAAATAGCGTTATAATTTCTAATAAGGTTTGCAATGATAAATAGTGTGGAAACATATGTTAAAAAGAATTAAATCTAGCTCAACGATAAAAGTTAAATGTTTAGGGATAACTATTTATAAAAGAAAATTGATATCAAATGAACAATTTTTTTTAAAAAAAGTTCTTGTGATAAAACGCAATAATGGTTATAAGAAAATAACTTTTCTTGGTTTAAATATCTTATCAAAAAAGTTACCAGCAAAAACTAGTATATTAAATTCTGATAATCTTAGTTCGGGTAATAATTCGGAAATAGAATCCAATTTACCAAAAAAATTATGGTTTACTCCCTTATCTCCTGAAGATCATCTATGGGATGAGTTGCAACCAGCCAAATATTCATCTAACACACGATGTGTTGTGATACTACCTATTTATAAAGGATTAGATGAATCTTTATGTTCTATTTATCATGCACTAAAAAGTAAAACAACCGATGCATATAGTTTATTAGTTATTAATGATGCAGGTCCGGATCAAGAATTAAACCAGAAGCTTGATGAACTTTCTCAAAAAGGTTTATTTGATTATCACCTAAATAAAGAAAATCTTGGGTTTGTGAGAACTATAAATTTTGCCATAAGTAACCTATCTCATAATCTAGACGTAATATTATTAAATTCTGATGCTTTTGTGTTTGATGGTTGGTTTGAAAGAATGATTGATTATGCAGATAATGATAAATCAATAGCAACAATTACACCAATGTCTAATAATGCAACCATTTGTAGTTATCCATTCACATGCCAAGACAACAATAGGGTTCTTGAAGTCTCTCCTTCTGAATTAGATCAATTAGCGTCTAAGATAAATAAAGGGAAATATATAGAAACACCAACTGGTGTTGGTTTTTGTTTTTATATGAGGAGAGAAGTTATTAATAAGATAGGCATGTTAGATGATAATGCTTTCAAAGTTGGATATGGTGAAGAAAATGATTTTTGTATGAGAGCACTTCATGCAGGTTTCAAAAATATTATTATTGGTGATGTATTTGTCTTTCATGTTGGTTCAGTCTCTTTTTCAGCTATTAAAGCCGAAAATATGAAAAAAGGGGAAAATGCCCTAAAACTGAAGCATCCAAATTATTTAAACATGGTACATCACTTTTTAAATGTTGATCCAATTTTAATGCTTAGAAGTAATTTAGATATTGCAAGATTAAAATTGAAACTAGAAAACAAAAAAACTATTGTGATTGTATCTCATTCATGGGAAGGAGGTATCAATACCTATCTTAAACAAATAGTAAAACAATATAGAAATCAAAATATTGATTGTATCCTCTTAAAAGTTCATGATAAAAAATATTATTCAATAGAAGTCCCTGAAAATTATCACTTAGAAATACCTAATTTACAAAATTTATCTTTAAGTTGTGATTTTGGATTATTAAATTTATTTTTTAAAACAATTCAACCTGATTTAATACACATCAATAGTTTTGCTGGTCTTGATTGGCATCACCATGAAAAACTATTGTATTATTTTGCATCATCAGATTGGAATTATAAATTTATCATTCATGATTATGCATGCATGTCATATGATTATAAGCTGCTGAGTCCCGAATATATTTACAAAGGAATACCAACTCTAACGCAAAGGAATATTTGGAATAATGGAAGATCTCTGCCCACTGATTATGAAATTAATATTTCAGATGCTTTTTCAAAGCAGAAAGCTTATAGTTTATTCTTAAATAGATGTTCTAAAATTGAAGCTCCATCTTATCGAGCTCGTGATATCATATTACATGATTTTCCTGAAATAAATATTGATGTTATTCCACATGAAAATGTGTTCAATAATATTATTCCGGCACAGAGAAATAAAAATAAAGATAAAATAAAAATTGCATCAATAGGCGCATTAAGTATTGAAAAAGGATCAGAAGTATTAACCTCATTAGCTATTGATGCAAAAAATAGAGATTTGAAATTATCCTATTTTTTAGTAGGTTATTGTAGTTCTGGCGATCTACATGTAATGCAAACCAATAATGTCAAAGTTACTGGCCGATATCAAAATGATGAAGAATGTATTAATACCCTTAGAGAGATTTCGCCTGATTTAATATTGTTACCAAGTATATGGGAAGAAACTTTCTCTTATACATTATCAATCGCATTAGCATTAAAAATACCTACATTAGTATTTGATATTGGTGCGCAAGGAGAAAGAGGAAAAGATCATAACTGGGTTGTTAAGTTAGATCCATTGTTGATACATAATCCAAGAGGCCTTTCAGATTTTATACTAAATTTGAACATAGATAAATTATGGAATGAAGCTTCAAAAATATAGCTTTATTAAATTGTCAACTGTAATGTAAGCCAATCTTTCACTATTTGCTTTTAATTGAAAGATTGGTTTTATAATCGATATCAATAAATTTTTTTGTTATATAAACTTTTAATTTTTCTTGCTAATCGTTTAAAAAAAGTGTTTTTATATTTCTGATATCGAATTTCTAGCTTATTATATGAATTAACTAATTGATTATATTCTTCAGTTAAATGACCAAGTGAGTTTGATATAGATACCTTTTCCGCTATTAACATTTCATTATTACCGGATATCTCTTGAAGTTTAGAAGTTAGCTCAGTATTTTTGATAATTATTTCGTTATTATTATTCGATAATTGTTTATGCTCTAATAATAATTTATTGTACGCATTATAATATTGCTTAATAGATTTTACGATTTCTGATTCAGATCTTATCTTTTGACGATCATCTAAAGTTAGAACTTTCTTTGGTATATTTTCTTTAGAATTATTAATTATATTTGTAATATATTTATCTAAGCTGTATTTTGCCAAAGTTTCACTCTTAATTTTTGAGATATTACATTTAGCTTTTGGAAAATCAGTTATTATTTCTTCAACAATTTCACTTGCCGATATACGCCTCAAACAACATCTTCCAGAATAATTAAACTGTTCTGCATTTTTATAATTCTCAATCGATAACCACCCTATTCCACCAAAATGGTCATAACAGTAAACAGGAGTATTACCAACAACTGCATATTGGACTGTCTTTCCAATTGTGATAACAGCATCAGCTTCTTCAACCATTTTCGGGGTTAATCTGCTTACCTTTCCTCTAACACCTATGTTTATTATGTTCAATCCATGTTCATTTTTTAAAATTTCCAATGCATCTAACACTTCTTGAGGTGGATGATTACTAACCAAAAGTATATTTTTTAAATCTCCATTTTTAGAATCTTTTTCACAAATAAACTCTGATGGAGCTGCATTATAAAAAATTTCACTAATATTGGTAGGAACTCCAAAATCACTCAAATGATTATAAGTTTCTTCACTATTAAAGAAAATTTTATTAGCTAACAATCTTTCTGTATATAATCCAAAAGTTTCTAAATGTTCATATGGGGATAGGTGTGTAAATACAAAAAAAGTTTTATTATTAAAACTTTCTATATAATGGTTAACAAGAATAGGTAATACTTGATGTTGAGACCAAACTATATCATAATTGAATGGGTTTGGTAATTCATCAGTTGTTAATAGATTAATACCCGAATTTTTAGCAATTTCAGTTACTGGATAACCTATATAATTGGCCACAATATCGACTAAATAGTTATTCTTCTTGAAAAATTCTGCGACTTCCAATGCAACTATTTCTGAACCACCAATACTTGCCATATGATTTGTACATATCAATACTTTTAACATAACATCCATACCTATTACTTAATTAATCAGCTTTAACTTTATAGCTAATTGATTTCCGAGAATAAAAATATAACAACAAAAATTCAAGATTAATTAGAAAATTACCATCAGATTTCATATCAACAAATGATAGCAATAGGCGCAATCAATGTCATTTCGGCAATAACATTGCTCGAAGCCAATAATAAAAAAATACTTGATAACACTCTCATAATTTTCTTGTCTGTTATTTTTTTACTTATTATAACAGAATAATTTTCTAATTCTAAAACTTAAAATGTTTATAATACATAATTCAATTCGTAGATATAATTTTATTTTCAATCTGAATTTAGTTAATTCCACTCAAATAGATAATTGTATTTATTTATATACTCCATAATCCCTAAGCTTATTCGCAATTGCAGTATGTGATACCCCTAATCTTTTGGCAAGTTTTCTTGAGCTTGGATATTTGACATAGAGACTTTTTAGGACTTCTTTTTCATAGTTTTTAGTCATTTCATCTAGCGTTTTATTGTCAATATCGCTAATCAATGAGATCTGAGTTGAAGTTATCGCTGGTAGAACAATATCTTTTACCGTTAGTTGTGAAGATGTCAACTGAGCTAATGCAGAATAAAGTACATTTTTAAGTTGTCTTACATTACCCGGCCAAGAGTACTGAGTCAAATAAGCAATAACATCTTGACTCACGGTTGGCGCATCAATGCCCTGCTTATTAGCAAATTCATTAATAAAAATATTTGTCAGTGCCGCAATGTCATCCTGACGCTCTTGTAGTGAAGGTAAATTTAAGGACAACACATTCAAGCGATAATAAAGATCTTTCCTAAACTTTCCTTGTTCCACCAATTCAGCTAAATCAACTTTAGTTGCACAGATGATTCTAACATCAACATAAACTTCGTTATCATCGCCGACTCGTCTAAAAAAGCCATCGTTAATAAAACGCAATAATTTGGTTTGCATTTGAAATGACATTTCATCAATGCCATCAAGCAAAACAGAACCACCATTAGCCTGCTCAAAAAAACCTTTTTTACTTTCAAGTGCTCCTGGATAAGCCCCTGCGGCATGGCCATAAAGCTCACTTTCAACAACATCATCAGGCATAGCAGCACAATTAAGACCTAAAAAGGTTTGATCCCCCCTAGGGCTATATTGATGACATGCACTAGCCAACAAATCTTTACCTGTGCCAGTTTCACCGGTAATCAATAGTGGCTCCCTTTGCATTGAAAAAGCTTTAGCTTGAGCAATTAATTTTTGCATTGGTTGGCTTTTAACAGCAAAAATATCAAAAGCATGATGTCCAACAACATTAATTTTTGCTAACCGTTTTTTTAGATATTCAACTGGTTGCAAAACAAAGGTAATAAGGGATGATTCATTAATTTTTTGCAATAAAAAATACTGCGAGTTTAATACAATAATCGTATCATCATGTTCGGATAAATCGAATGTTGCATCTAAATTAAATGCATTTCGATAATCAAATGGCTGATCTAAGCTTAATAAATTACTAGAAAATAATGCTTTTGCTGCATCATTATAAGCAACTAATTGTGTATTATTGTCGATTTTAATGATGGCTGCTTGCATGATAATCTTCCCACTTTTCATTCAACTTCATTAAATTTTGATGACGATTCTGCCAATCATGACTCTTTATCAAATCGGCATAATTTACTTTGTTATTAGTTAATAGTAGTTTTGCTTTATCGGTTAATAATGGCTGTTTCTCATTTAAACGAGTTAATGCATCTAAAATAGCTAATGTGCCATTTCGATTATTACAAGCCAATAATAAATCACAACCAGCATTAAGCGCTGCTTTAGCTCGTTCAGCGTGATCACCCAAAACAGATGCACCTTCCATCGATAAATCATCAGAAAATATAACACCATCAAAATGTAACTTTTCACGTAACACTGTTTTTAGCCAAAACGCTGACCCGCTGGCAGGTTTATCATTAAATTCAGGATAAATAACATGAGCAGGCATAATGGCATCAAGTTTCTTTTCAGCGATTAATTTAGCAAAAATCTGCATATCATTTTCAATGAGTTCTTTCGAACGATAATCAATTGGTGTTTCTTTATGAGAATCAGCAATAACATGACCATGACCAGGAAAATGTTTACCAGTTGTTTTCATGCCTGCCGAATGCATACCATCAATCATTGACGATGCAATTTGATAAGCAATATAACTATCTTGATGAAATGACCGACTACCAATGGCTAAACAATCATGACCTAAATCAAGTACAGGCGCATAACTTAAATCAATGTCGTAGGCAATCAATTCCATCGCTAGTAACCAACCCGCGTCAAATGCTAATGATTTCGCTTTTTCTAAATCATTAAGCAAAGCAAAAGATTGCGCAGGAGGAATAAGAGTAAAACCTTGTTTGAAACGTTGAACTCGACCACCTTCATGATCAACCGAAATTAATAAACGTTCTGATGTCGCCGAACGAATTTGCTTTATCAAGTCAGTCAATTGCTCAGGCGACTGATAATTACGACTAAATAAAATAATCCCTGCTACCATTGGATTTTTTAAAAGCGCCATATCATCATTAGTTAATGATGTACTTGGTACATCGATCAATAAAGGCCCCATTATTCAGCAGCTCCTTGAGCATTATCAGGATTAGCAGAATTTTTGGATTGGATATCTTTTGTTGTTACACGTTGTAAAATTTCACCCGTTTGGGTTGAAAGTAACTCCATAGATAAATTGGCATCTTCATTTTCGGTTGGTAACTTATAAAGTGTGGTAAAAAGCACATAGCCTGCATTTATTGACTTAGCCAAACCGATCATTTTACTGCGAGAAACAAGTTTATCATCAACAGAAATACCTAACGCTTGTTTAGCTTGACTGATCGATTGTCTATCAGCCACAGAGAAAATGCTTTGCTTATTCAGTATATTATGTAACGTTGTATCAATCTGATTTGTTGCTAAATAATCGCCACTACGATTTTGGATATCACTAATTAACAACAGTTTATTACCTTCAATTGCTGATGAAGATTGCAATATTTTATTAACAACTGGAGATAATATATCATTCCAATCAGTTGTTTTAACTATCTGTGGCGGAGTATCTACCACCCCAGTGTTATCGGGGATTTCTACTGGCGGATTGACTTCAGTTTTTTGATTATAACCAAGAAGTTGACATCCAGCTAAACTAAAAGCAAGCATACCCATTCCAACGATATGTTTAAACTGTTTCATATAAGTTAACCTATTAATCGCCCTAAATTTTTACCACCTAATAAATGCATGTGAATATGAAAGACTTCTTGTCCTGCATCTTTATTACAATTCATTATTAAACGATAACCACTTTCATCAATCCCTTCTTGCTTGGCAATTTTAGCCGCAACAACCATCATGTGACCAAGCAGAGCTTCATCAGACTCTGCAATATGATTTACGGTTGGGATCAATTTATTGGGAATAATTAAAATATGTGTAGGGGCTTGAGGAGAAATATCCCGAAAGGCTGTGACCTGATCATCTTGAAAAACAATATCAGCAGGAATTTCACGGCGAATTATTTTACTAAAAATGGTTTCTTCAGCCATATAAGCACTCCTTTAAAAATAGCTATTAACATTAAACTTTTATTTTATAAAGAATAACATATTTTAATAACAAAGATGTATAGATATCGTTACATTTTTACACCTAATTCACTTATTCAAGTAAAAACTTTGCCGAAAAGTTTTTTTATTCTATTTATAATCGATTTTTAGTTAAAATTTTTAGTTATGATTAACAGATTATTTTTATTATAAAAAACGAATAACACTTTTAATATTTATTCATTTGTTAAAGTAATTATTTTGATATATAATGCGCCGTCGATTTCAACCGCTTAATTTTCATGTTCCTTGCTTTCAATGGGTTGCGGTTGCCCCGACAGAAAGCTGATTAATCCGTAGGGAGCGATAATGCGTCATTACGAAATTGTATTTATGGTTCACCCAGATCAAAGTGAACAAGTACCTGGTATGATCGAACGTTATACTGGTACGTTAACCACTGATGGTGGCAAAATCCATCGTTTAGAAGATTGGGGTCGTCGTCAATTAGCATATCCTATCGAAAAATTGCATAAAGCACATTATGTGTTAATGAATGTTGAAGCTACTCAAGAAGCAGTAAATGAGCTTGAAGATAACTTCCGTTTTAATGATGCAGTAATTCGCAGTTTAATTATGCGTACTAAACATTCTGTAACTGAAACATCACCAATGCTAAAAGCTAAAGATGAACGTCGTAGTTCTGAAGAAGATTTTAGCGATGCAAACATGGACGATGATTCGGAAGAATAATCGTTTAGTTTTATCGGGATTGGTTACCAAAACCCCGATTAAAAAAATGAGTCCAAGTGGGATATCACACTGTCAGTTTTATTTAGAACATGTTTCTGAACAAATTGAAGCAGGACTCCCAAGACAAGCATGGTGCATAATGCCGGTTATTGTCAGTGGACAACAAGAGTTAAGTTACAGTATTAAAAAAGGCAGCAAAGTTTTGGTAAGTGGCTTTATTAGTACACATACTAAACGAGATAAAACCAGTCAAATAGTTTTACATGCTGACCAAGTTAAACTATTAGGAGAATAGCCAAATGGCACGTTACTTCCGTCGTCGCAAATTCTGCCGTTTTACAGCAGAAGGCGTTAAAGAAATTGATTATAAAGATGTTTCTTTATTAAAAAGCTATATCACAGAAAGTGGTAAAATCGTACCAAGCCGTATTACTGGTACTAGCGCAAAATATCAACGTCAACTAGCTCGCGCTATCAAACGCGCTCGTTACTTGGCATTATTACCATATACTGACAATCATCAGTAATTAGCAACAGAGGGAACATATAATGCAAATTATTCTACTCGATAAAGTTGCTAATTTAGGCAGCTTAGGTGATCAAGTTAATGTTAAAGCGGGTTACGCTCGTAACTTTTTGATTCCACAAGGTAAAGCAGTACCAGCAACTAAAAAGAATATTGAATTCTTCGAAGCTCGTCGTGCTGAATTAGAAGCAAAATTAGCTGAAACATTAAAAGCAGCTGAACAACGCGTTGCTGAAATCAATGCTTTAGGTAAAGTAACTATTACTTCTAAAGCAGGTGATGAAGGTCGTTTATTTGGTTCAATTGGTACTCGTGATATCGCTGATGCAGTTAAAGCTCGTGGTATTCAAGTATCAAAAAGCGAAGTTCGTTTACCAAATGGTGTATTGCGTACTACTGGTGAACACGAAGTGTTATTCCAAGTACACAGCGAAGCTTTTGCAAAAGTTATTGTTGATATTATTCCTGAATAATCATCAAATAACAGTAACAAAAAACCCGTTTTTATAACGGGTTTTTTATTACCTCAAGAATCTATTATGTTTTTACTGTTTTTGGCCTAAATAAGAATAGATTCGACACCAACCTGCAATTTATTCCTCTGTTTGACTTTTGCTTTCAGATTTAACTTGTTCTTCTTTATAAAGCTTGTTGTCGTACATTTTGACAAAAGGTAGGTAAATTACTAACGCTAAAATTGCTGAAAGTATCGCAACAAACATAGCTCGATAGTCCCCACCAGTACCAATAAACGCCCCTAATCCCATTGGTGATGGCCATGGTATTAATGCAATAATTGGATTCATAAACCCACTACTAATCGCAAAGTAACCTAAAGTACCACATGCCATCGGTGCTAATAAAAACGGTAAGGCAAGATATGGGTTATACACTATCGGCATACCGAAAATAATTGGCTCATTGATATTAAAAATTGCCGGGACAGCTGAAGCTCGACCCAAAATTTTTAATTGACTCGATTTAGCACAAAAAGCAATAAAGAATGTCATAAGTAACGTTGAACCTGAACCACCTAAAATTACTAATGAATTATTGAATTCACCAGCAAATGGAATATGTGCGCCGCCAACGTTTTCATTCATATTACTAAGCATTATAGGCGTAATAAATGCCCCAATTATACTAGCACCATGAATACCAACAACCCAAAGCGCATGGATTAAGAATAGAATCACCATTATACCAAGCCAACTTTTAGTTAAATTGGTTACAAAGGTAAATGGAACACCGATAATATCAAATATATCCGTACCAAAATACACCAAAATTCCGTTTAGAATAAGAATTGTGAATGCAATAACAAAAGTTGGAATTAATGCAGTGAATGATCGGGATACGCCTAATGGAACGGTTTCCGGCATTTTAACCACCCAATTACGACGTACACAGAGGAAATACAACTGTGTTGCAATAATCGCCATAACAATGGCAATAAAGATACCAGATGTACCTAAGCGATAAACAAACGGCTTTAAACGTAATCCGTTAAAAACTAATTCACTTTGGTCATTAAGTAAAACCATTGCACCGCTTTGCATTACCAATTCTGGTAAAGTCATAACAAAAGCAAATACCGATAACATAGCACCATTAAGTGCATTTACTTTTAAACCAGTTTCTTCTTCCTCAATTTTAGTTAATTCATAACCGACAACAATATTAAAATAGAGTGCTAATATCCCCATTGTCGCCGTATTTGCTATCATATAAAGATCACTTACTTTGAAAACAGTATTTTCAAATACTGTTTCTAAGCCAGTAAATGTCATCGGCAAAGTATTAAACACCAAAAACATCGATCCAACTATACAAAAAGGCACTGACGCCATTCCAGCTGCCATTACTGCTCGAACAATCTTAAACTGCGATATTTTAGCCATCGGAGTCATTAGATACTTTTGTAACAACACAAATCCGGTATTCATTTTGTTTTCCTCATTCAATTGATGATTTCTTGATAAGCTTGGATTCTTTTAAAATGTTTATCCTCATTACGCTCAATTTTTTTTAGTTTTATCAGTATAAAAATAGTAAAAACTAAACTTGCTGCCAAAATGCCTAATATAATATTTACCGCCTCCGGTGAATTTTTTAGAAATGGAAAGAAAAAGTGAAACAATGGGGTATAAATCAAAACCATTAACACGATAATGGATATTAATAATGTTCGGTACAATAAACTGGCATAACGTAAATGATTTTTATGATTACGATAAAGCTTAATTTGTTCAAAACTGGTTAATGTAGCCATCACGATAAGCAACAGTGGTAGTACTATAGCAATTGATAAGCTCCCCAACAGAAAGACAGCCCAATAAAGGTTAATAAATAGAAAGAAGGCTGTCGCATAACGAACCGCTAAAAAGCGATTAAAATAAAGATTAGTCAAACTGACTTTTTTATGCATTTTAAGTTGGCTTTCTAGTGGAGTATTCATCGCTAACCTCTTTATTGATTTGATAACTGATAGGTTTTTTGATAGAGATAACACATCTCAATGGCAACTTCGCGTAACGTCATTGTTGTCATTAGATGATCTTGAGCATGCACCATGATAATTTCCATCTCAATTTTACAACCATTAGCATAAGATTGTAGAAGATCGGTTTGCGATTTATGTGCTTCTAATATCTCCTCATTGGCCTCTTCTAAGAGCTGATTTGCTGTATCAAATTCTGCGTTTCTCATTGCTTTGAAAGCAGCATGAATTTTGGTTTTGGCATTACCACTATGTAAAATAATATTAAATGCGGTAATTTGAATATCCTCTGAGCTCATTTGGTCATTCATTATTACGCTCCTTTTTCAATAAGTTGGATAAAAAGTGATTTAAACTGGTTAAAATTTGCAACTTTTAACATGGCTTGTTGCATGACCGAATCATCGATTAAATTGACAATTGCTTTAGTCATCATTGCTAAATGAGAATTTTGATAAATTGACGGTGAAATCATAAAAACGAATTTTACATCTGGGTAGTTTTCATCCCAACAAAGCCCTTCTGGAATAATGGCAATCGCTATTTTAGCTATTTTACCTACTGGAATGGCTGGATGAGGAACCACGATAGTTGGACTAAAAAGTATTTCACCAATAACCATCCGTTTTTCCATTTGCTTTTGCATTTCACGTTTAAAGCTTTTTGCCTCATTAATAGACAAGAGATCAAGCAAATGATCCAAAACAGCTTGTTTAGATGGTTTGTTTGAGCACAAATAAAAATAATCTGCGGCAATATCATCAAAGATTTGGTTAATATAATGCGAATGATTTTGCTGTTTATCATCAAATGTTGTCACAAATGAATTTTTTGGCAATGAATTAGGTTTTTGTCTATGGGAAAGATAACGGCGAATCGCTTGTACGTCTTCTTCACAAAAAAATACTGAAACATGAAATACTGGAACTTTAAATATTTTTGACGATAAATCGACCGAAGAAATAATAAAATCGATGTCATTTAACATTTCTGGATCAATTTCATAATACCCCCGCGTTGCCACAATTTTCACTCTTTCATCAAATTCACTTTCTACTCGATTTTTAAGTAATTGAGCACTACCAAGACCGGTTGCACAAATAATTAACACTTTGGCTTTCTGTTCATTTTTTAGTTTTTCTAGTGATGCTAAAAAGTGCAGTGCTAAATATCCCCATTCATCATCATTCACTTCATATTGTTGTAAATTGGGTAATTGATTGAAATAACGCTTAACTAACCCAAAGACCTCACAGTATTGGTGTTTGATTTCCTCTATTAATGGATTATCTAATTTAATATTCTGTTGTAAACGTACTAACATTGGTTTTAAGTGTTGGATTAATCCATTTTTTAATTGTTCATCATGCAAAAAAGGATAGCCTGTTTCTTGTTGGATCTTTAATAGCAAATTTGTTAGTGACGAACCCAAATCATCATCCAGATCATCTTGGATTAAATTAGATTTACTCATCAAATGTAGAGTAAGGTACATCTGTTCTTCTTTAGGAAAATGAAAACCAATAATCGATTCAATGCGAGTGATAATTCGCTCGGCAACTTGGTATTCAAGTGACGAATTTGTTGAAACAGGCAAATCAAGATTTTGAATAGAAAGTCCCGATTGTAAACGCTTAATACTTAATGATAAATGCAAGACAATATTTTGTATCATCACATCTGATAATTTAATATTTGCCTCACGACATTCATCTAAAATAATAATAGTTAATGAATCAAAACTAATGGTTTCACAAGCTTGATTAAAATAGGACAAATGATGTAGAAAATTAATTGAATCTTCATGAAAAAAATAACTCATTATAAAATGACGTTTAGCTTTTTCTTCACCATCAACAAAAACTAGAGAACGATTCTTTTTAATCGTTAGTTCATAAGGAAGTAATTGAGATTTAATTTCGGCAATATCTTTATTTAATTGAGATGAGCTGATAAATAGTTGTTCTGATAATGCTTCAACATCAATTTTTTGACTCTCTAATAACAATAAATTCAAAATATAATGTTTTCGTTCACTCGCTTCTCGACATTGAAATTGTTCAACATTTTTATCTAATAAATGGTGTTCAATTAAAAATAAATTAAATGCATTTCGATCTTCAATTTGTAATTGAAAACCGTAACCTTGTTTACTTATTATATTGCCGCCATTACTTTCAATTATAGTTTTTAAATCTTTAAGGTAGGTACGTACGGTACGATCAGATAACGATAATTGCGTAGCTAGTTCTTGACTACTTTTATATTCATTTTTAGAACGAACAAGTAAACTAATTAGTTCTCGTTGTTTTTGTTTTATCATTATCTACTACACCTTAACTATTAATGAAATTTATCCAAAGGGTTAAGTTACTAAAATGGCAATATTAAACTTAAGCCATTTTATGATGCGAGCCTTCATAAAAGATTCGCATCATATTAAGATCGGTAGAACAAAGATTTTCTTGAATATTAGTTAATATTATCCTCGACTAATTTAGCTAATTGTTCAATACCAGACGGTATTGGGATATATGCTTGAAAAGGAATACTCACCACTGGTTTTCCTACTTCATCGCCCAACGCTTTTAATTTATCAAACATCATCATGGTTTGAGGGCTAATTAAGAACAGTGAAAAATCACTATTTTTAATCTTATTACTACCTTCAGTTGCTGATACCGCATCAAGTTCAATGGCTTTATTTTGGCTAGCAAAAAATTCAGTAACTTTTTTAGCCATAAGTGATGATGACATACCTGCTGCACAAATAATTAACGCTTTTTTCATAATTTCTCCTAATGAATTTAAATCGTTATAAAATTTCACCATTTGACTCAATGACTTTTTTATACCAAGCAAAAGAATCTTTACGACTACGTTTTAAGGTACCATTGCCTTTATTATCTTTATCTACATAGATAAAACCGTAACGTTTTTCCATTTCGCCGGTACCGGCTGAAACTAAATCAATACAACCCCATGGTGTATAACCCATCAAGTCAACGCCATCTTCAATAACTGCTAACTTCATTTGTTTTATATGTTCACGTAAATATTCAATTCGATAATTATCATGAACGCTACCATCAGACTCAACTTTGTCATAGGCACCAAAACCATTTTCAACAATGAAAAGTGGCAAACGGTAAGTATCGGTTAACCAATTTAATGTATAACGTAAGCCTTCAGGGTCAATTTGCCAGCCCCAATCGGATTTTTTGACATACTGATTGCCGACTAAATCAGTTTTTTCATTATAATCAAAATGGTCATTACCCTTATTGTGTCTAACCACATTCGACATGTAATAACTAAAGCCAATATAGTCTACGGTTCCTTTTGTTAACTCTTCTAAATCTTGCGAAGTAATATCTAGCTTGATGTTTTTACGTTGCCAATATTTTTTAATGTAATTTGGGTATTTGCCATGCACATGAACATCAGTAAAGAAGTACTTACGTTCCATAACTTTTTGTGCCATTAGGATGTCGCTTGGTTTGCAAGTTTCAGGATAGATTGGCACTAATGCAATCATGCAGCCAATTTGAAAATCAGGGTTAATTGCATGACCAATTTGAACTGCTTTTGCACTAGCCACTAATTCATAATGAGCGGCTTGATACATGATTTCCTCACGATTATCACCTTTTTTATAATAGATACCAGAATTAGTAAAAGGAGCAAAATCTTCGTTAAAATTAGCTTGGTTATTAATCTCATTAAAGGTCATCCAATATTTAACTTTATTTTTATAACGATCAAAACAGACTTCGGCAAAACGAACAAAGAAATCAATTAATTTACGATTACGAAAACCACCATATTCGGTTACTAAATAATAAGGTAATTCGAAATGTGAAAGAGTGACTACAGGTTCAATGTTATATTTTAAACATTCATCGAACAAATCATCGTAAAACTTCAAACCTTCTTCATTTGGTTCAAGCTCATCACCTTTTGGAAAAATTCGCGTCCAAGCAATTGAAGTTCGAAAACACTTAAACCCCATTTCAGCAAATAACTTAATATCATCTTTATAATGATGATAAAAATCGATAGCTTCGTGATTAGGATAATACTCACCAGGAATAATACCTTCAGTGATTTTGCGATAACTTTTCGGCGATCCGACTGTCATCACATCAGCAACACTCATACCTTTGCCGCCAACTTGCCAAGCACCTTCCAATTGGTGAGCAGCAACAGCACCGCCCCATAAAAAATCTTTTGGTAAACCTTTATTATTCATAATCAATTACCTATGTTTATTGATGATTCAAATTTAGTATAAAAGGAAAAATAAATAATTACTAACCAACTTTTTCCGTATTGATAAGGAAAATTGTAAATAGAATAAGGAAAATTTATCTTAAATTTGGATAACGAAGAGAATTAGGAAGAAAACAGGGAGTTGTAAATTTAAACTTAAGAAAATAAAAATTTGCCAGCTAATTTATAACTAAATAACTGTCAGTTAAACAATAATACTAAAGTGTTAACCATTTTTTTGTGCAATAATCGCGTTGCTAATAAACCATGAGCCATAGTTGCCCCTGCTCTAACCGATGCGGAAATGAAAGTTAATTCAGCCGACTATCCATGTCGGCTTAGCGTTTATTCTTACTTATTATTTATAACATTATTCAATAATAAAACAAGCTATCTATAATGTTTTAAGTTTTATTTAGCTACCCATTTGCCATGCTCATCCTTATGATAGACCTTTTCAACCGCTGACCAAGCAACACGAAAAGCAACTTGTTCGGCATCACTTTTATCGCGTCGTTTTTTCGGATCTTGATACTCTTTTATGGCACTATTAAAAGCTTCTTTAAAAATATCTTGAGCATGGGTAGGTAAAACATGTCGGACTGATTCAGGTAAATCTTCTCTTGTTTGATATGGCATATCACATTCCCCCTCGAAATTAATCACAGATTATTGATAACTTTGATTGGTAATTGCGAACATCACTGAAAAATAGTTAAGTTGGATTGAATTTAGCCTTATTTTACCCGAAATACAAGCATTATCACGCAATTGATAGTATTAATTTTCATCTCAATTAATATTGACACTTATATAACGGTGTATTTTTACACCGCTATATATTGTGATGCTAATTAATATGAAATCACTTATTCACATCAACCACAAAACGTCCTTTAATTTCACCAGCAATCATCTTATTTGCTATCTCAGAACATTGATCTAATGTAATGGTTTTAGCTATATGAGTATACAGTTGCTCGTCCATGTTTTCTGCTATTAATTGCCAAGCTGCAACCCGTTTATCATAACTTGCCATCACACTATCAACTCCCGATAGTGTTACGCCGCGTAAAATAAATGGTGCCACGGTTGCAGGTAAGTCCATACCTTGCGCCAAACCACAACATGCGACTATGCCACCATATCGAGTTTGAGCACAAATATTAGCTAATGTGTTTGAACCAACGACATCTATTGCAGCTGACCATAACTCTTTTTGTAACGGTTTATTCGGCGTTTTTAATGATTGACTATCAATAATATCAACCGCACCTAGTTTTGATAAATACTCTTTATCAGAAGTTTTACTTGTTGATGCTGTAACGTTAAAACCCAATCTAGACAATAAGGAAATGGCCACAGAACCGACACCACCACTAGCACCGGTTACCAAAATTTTGCCATCTTGTGGTTTAATACCAAAATCAATAATGCGTTTTACACAAAGTGCAGCGGTATAACCGGCTGTACCCATAGCCATTGATTGATAAGTAGTAAGGTTATTAGGTAAAGGGATTAACCAATCTGATTTTAGATAGGCATATTGTGCTAAACATCCCCAATGAGTTTCTCCACAACCCCAGCCATTTAAAATAACTAAGTCACCTGCTTGATAACGGCCACTATGGCTCTCAATGACGGTACCCACACCATCAATACCCGGCACCATTGGCCATTGTCGAACTATAGGACTTTTATTTGTCAAGGCTAATGCATCTTTATAATTGATGCTTGAATAATGGATTTGAACTAAAGTATCTCCCGGCTGCTGCAATAACTGCTGTTTAGTAATTGTCTTTAAGGAATTTGAAAATCCAGTAACCTCATCTTTCCCTAATATAATTGCATTGAATGACATGATAATTCCTTGATGTATTTAATATATAAATCATGATAAATAGTCATTAGCGTAAATGCAATCATTGAGCTATTGATTGTGTTTTCAATTCATAAAAAAAGCCTGATATCTATCAGGCTTAATAGTCATTATAAATTGGCTAACGAATAAATTGATTCTATTTTGCTTTATTACGCTGTACTTTCTCTGAAACAGCGCCAATAAATACCACATCACTAGATGAATTAAGTGCAGTTTCAACTGAATCTTGAATTACACCAATTGCAATACCGATACCAATAACTTTTGCTGAAATTTCATTAGGTATGCCAAACATACTACAAGCAACAGGAATCAACAGTAATGAACCACCAGCGATACCCGATGCTCCACAAGCACAAACACTCGTTACAATACAAAGCAATACCGCAGAAAGGACATCAACTTCTATATGTAATGAATTAACAGTTGCTAAGGTTAAAATAGTAATAGTGATAGCTGCACCTGACATATTAATGGCCGCCCCTAGTGGTACTGCGACGGAATAGGTATCTTCATCCATTTTTAGTTTTCGACAAATTTCCATATTAACCGGTATATTTGCTGCCGAACTACGAGTAAAGAAAGCTGGAATAGCACTCTCTTTTAATGAAGTTAAAACTAATGGATACGGGTTCTTACGCATGACCATATACGCCAATAAAGGATTAATGATCAATGCCACAACTAACATACAAGATACCAACACAAGAATTAAATGGGCATATTTAAGTAATTCACCAAATCCTGTTTCTGCAAGCGTTGAAGCGACTAAACCAAATACACCTAATGGCGCAAAACGAATAATAATTCTAACGATAAATGAAATAGCTACAGAAAGATCATTCATCATTGTTTTCGTGGTTTCACTTGAATGTCTTAATGCAATCCCAATACCAACACCCCAAATAATAAGACCGATATAGTTAGCGTTAACCAGCGCATTAATTGGATTGTCGATCATCTTGTAAAATAAAGTTTTTAATACTTCAATAACGCTACCAGGCGGTGTTAACTTAGTTTGATTAGCTGTATCACCTAAAGAGATATCAGAAGGAAAAATAAAACTGGCAACAGTTGCTAATAATGCCGCTAACATCATCCCTGCAAAATAAAGAGCCAATAGTTCTCCCATATTGGCCCGTTTACCATGTTGGTGATTTGATATTGAAGCAATAACTAAAATAAGTACCAAGATTGGGGCTACTGATTTCAAAGCATTAATAAAAAGTGATCCAATAAAGGACATATCTAATGCAACATCTTTTGAAATTGCCGCTAAAGCAATACCTAAGATTAACCCCAAAATAATTTGTGGTATTAATCCTACTTTGAAATAAAAACGAACCAATTTATTGGTTGAATGTGTCATAGAGCTTCCCTATGTATAAAATACAAAACGGCAACCTTATCATAAATTAAAACTAAAACTATAAAAAAATTATCATGATAACTATTTTTTATATTACTTTGTTCAATTATTAAGTTTAATTATTATCCTGAATCTATATAAGGGTTAGAAAGAGTCGCCAATAACTATTATCATTCAATAAAAAATTTTGAGGAAAGGGGTTTTTGAGAATGATAAAACGAGAATAGCATTGGATAATTAATTCAAATTCGAGATGAATATTCGTGATTATATCGTTTAATTTATAAGTTAAGAGCTCAACAATAAGATTAGGGAAGTTAATATCAAAAATTTAAATTACATATTAATCGCCGATATAACTGTTTCGAAAAGGCAATACTAATAATCTTAATATAAAAAACAATATGTTTTACCAACTGCAAGAATCTAATAAAACATATTGTTATTATTAATTTATAAATTATTTTTAATACTAAATAATTTCAGCAATAGGATCATCAGCATTAACATACGTACCTTCGATATGAGAATGTTTCAAAATACCTTCACGATGAGCTATTACTTGAATTTCCATTTTCATTGCCTCGATAATTGCAATCATATCACCTTGTTCAACCTTTTGATTATCCTCAACCAACCATTTAAACAAATTGCCAGACACTGGAGCTGGAACAATTAAATCAAGATTTGTGTTAGTGGTTACAACTGATTGGGCTTCACTATTGGTCTGGCTGATAGATAATCCAGAAAATAGTTTCGCTGGTAAACCAAGCTTACAACGTTTACCATCAATTTCAATAAAGGTATGGGTCAGTAAATCTTCTTGCTGCGGAAGTTGCCTTTTTGCTGGTTCAAGTTCTGCTTTAAAATCCGTTTCAATCCAACGAGTATGCACATTAAACTGCTGGCAAAAATCAGGATGGTCTATCACTTTTCGATCAAATGGTAGCACACTAGCAACTCCTTCAATGGTAAACTCAGCTAATGCACGACGAGCTCTTGCCAAAGCCTGTTGGCGATTATTACCAACAATAATAAGTTTAGCCATGAGCGAATCAAATGTAGCAGGGATCACTGATCCTGCATTAACGCCACTATCTAAGCGAACACCTGGACCTGTCGGTATATCAAAATGAGTTATCGTTCCGGCCACAGGTAAAAAACCATTAGCAGCATCTTCTGCATTTATGCGAAATTCAATAGCATGCCCTCGCGGTTGAGGCATTTGTTTAATACTAACAGGTAATCCTTGCGCTATTCGTAACTGTTCAATAACGAGGTCAATTCCTGTTGTTTCTTCGGTCACTGGATGTTCAACTTGTAATCGAGTATTTACTTCTAGAAAAGACAGTTTACCATCCTGACTCAGTAAAAATTCAACGGTACCAACGCCAATATAATTTGCTTTAGCACAGATATCGATTGATGCTTTAACTATTTGTTTTTCTATTTTTTCATCTAAAAAAGGTGCTGGTGATTCTTCTATCAACTTTTGATTACGACGCTGTAAAGAACAATCACGAGTACCAACTACAACAACATTACCATGTGCATCAGCGATAACCTGTGCTTCAATATGTCGAGGATGATGTAAAAATTGTTCTAAGAAACATTCACCACGACCAAATGCTACCGTTGCTTCACGCACAGCTGAATCATAGAGTTCTTCTACTTCATCCATTTGCCAAGCAACTTTAAGTCCTCGACCTCCTCCGCCAAATGCGGCTTTAATTGCAATTGGTAATCCATGCTTACGCGCAAATTCAACAACTTCTTTGGAATTTTGTACAGGCTTATCCGTACCGGTAACCAGTGGTGCCCCTACTTCGACAGCAAGTTGTCTCGCTTTTACTTTATCGCCCAAAATAGCTATTGTTTCAGGTTTAGGACCAATCCAAATTAAACCAGCATCTTGTACCGCTTTGGCAAATTCAACTCGTTCAGACAAAAAACCATAACCGGGATGAACCATTGTTGCTCCAGATTTTTGCGCAATCGCAATAATCTTATCAATATTTAGATAGGTATCACTCGGAGTATTACCTGATAATCCATAAGCTTCATCAGCCATTTGCACATGCAGTGCATCCATATCAACATCGGCATAAATCGCTATTGATGCGAAATTTATATCTCGACAAGCACGAATAATCCGAACGGCAATTTCACCACGATTAGCAATCAATACTTTGTGTGCAACTTGTTTATTAATTTCAGACATGATTAACATGGCTCCCTTCAAATTCTTTAAAAACTCCAATCGGATTAAATTTTATTTTGGCATTAACTGGAATTTGACCAGCCAAGTCCAAATGATAATTACATACTGCTGCAATAACCGGATAACCACCTGTTAGAGGATGATCATTTAAAAATAGTACCGGTTGACCATTAGCAGGAATTTGTATTGCCCCCATACAAGTGCCTTCACTTGGTAATTCTTGTTGTTTTTCACGCTCTAAAGGAATTTCACCCAAAAGACGTAAACCAATACGATTTGATGCCGGGGTCACTTGCCACAATTGTGAAGTTAGTTGTTGTATAGCTTGTTGTGTAAACCAATCGGTACGAGGGCCAAACATTATATCCAATTCGACAACATCATCTTTACATGGATAAGAGATAGCGGGAGTTTCTGTTAAAGAAAGCGCGTTAAAAGTTTGACCATTCTTGATGGTCAATGTTTGACCAACTTTTAGCGGACTCGGACCGACTTGCGCCAAAGTATCAAAAGAACAACTAGCTAAGATCGGCTGAACTTGCAAACCGCCACGCACAGCAACATAACTACGTACGCCATACTGTACGTTACCTAAATGAACAATATCACCTTGTTCTAACTGGATCGGTTGATACATATTAGCAAAATAGCTTTCACCGCTAATTGTAGTAACTTTAATCTCACATGACGCCCCTGTCACAGCAATTAACATAGCGCTATTAATACGAGCTTTAAAACCACCTTGAGTTATTTCTAAAACAGCCTCATTAGTTGGATTACCTAGTATACGATTGGCACTATGCAAAGCTGCTTTATCCATTGCACCTGATTCTGAAATACCTAATTCAGCTTGTCCTATGCGGCCATTATCTTGTAATAAAGTTTGAATTCCAGTGGCTAATATCTCAATATCTTGCGATTGCTCTTGTTGTTCAACCGGTAGAGTTACTTTTTTCGATTGTGGTAAGCTATATTTAGTAGCAGTCTTACTTGCATCAATAAAATTTACTCGTGTACCTGGTTTAAAGAGTGCTGGCTCGTCACGATAAATATCCCAGACTTTAACGTTGGTAACACCAATCAGTTGCCAACCACCGGGGCTTGCTTGTGGATAAACACTACTAAATTCACCAGCTAAGGCTACAGAGCCAGCTGGAATACGAACCCGGGGAGATTGACGGCGAGGAACGTTAAGCTGAATATCCTTCGCTACCATATAAGCAAAACCAGGTGCAAATCCGCAAAAAGCAACCTGATATTCATTACTTGTATGTCTAGAAATAACATCAGCAACGCTAATGCCTAAATATTCTGCTACAAAGCCTAAATCCTCACCATTATAACTAACTGGAATGGTAACTAATTCACCTGATCTTAATTCCCCTGAAGATACATCTAATTGCGCTATATATTGGGCTAATTTATTTCCATCCATAATAATGGAATTATATCGAACTAACACAGTCCGAGCGGCTGGTATTATTTCATTTATATTCCATACATCTTTTTTATATTGTAATGCATCAGTTAATGCCATCACTTGTTCTAGAGTCTCTAACTCGACAAGCAGAGCATCAATATTAACTGGTAAAAAACGCATTATACACCTCTAAACACCGCAAAAAAGATTGATTATAAGTAAATCTTTATTTGAAAATTACGGCAAATAATTGAATTATATTGTTGCAATACCTACTGCAAATTACTCATTAATAACATCGGTAAATGAAGCAATTTTAACGCCATTATTTTGTAATTGTTGGCGAACTCTTTGCGCCATCGCTAAAGCGCCCATACTATCACCATGAACACAAATTGATCCAGCATCAATCTCAACAAACTCGCCTTCAATTGATATCAAACCGCCTTCATTAACAAGTTGTAACATACGATTGGCAACAATATCTGGATCATGTAAGACTGCACCAGCCTCCTTACGAGAGACTAATGTACCATCGGTATGATACGCTCTATCAGCAAATGCCTCAGCAACAACTTTCAAGCCACTTTCTTTAGCCCAGCTGATTAATGGTGATCCAGCCAAAGCAACTAACACAAGATGAGGATTAATCAGTCGAATAGCATCAATCGTTGCCATTGCTTGGCGCTTATCATGCGCTATCGTGTTATATAAAGCACCATGCGGTTTAACATAACTAACTTTAGCATCAATAGATTTTGCTAATCCAGTTAATGCGCCAATCTGATAAATAACATCAGCAATTAATTCTTCAGAGCTAATATCCATATTTCGTCGGCCAAAACCAACTAAATCAGGATATCCAACATGAGCACCAATACTTACATTATTTAACTTGGCTGCTTTTAATGTTTTTAAAATCCCTTCTGGCGAACCGGCATGAAAACCACAGGCAATATTGGCACTGCTAACAACTTTTAGCATTGCTTCATCATTACCCATTTGCCATTGACCAAAACTTTCGCCAAGATCACTGTTTAAATCAATAATCTTATTAGTAGTCATGATGCCCTTCATTTTAAATAATTAAAAATAGTGAAAACAGACATTGCTCCCATATACCATGTAATAGCACAGACCAAAAGTCCTGACCACAATAGCCATCTAGGATAATGATAACCAGACATTAAATCAGCCCGTTTCCATCCTATGTAAACAAAGATAGTTAAACCAAGCGGTAATACTAAACCATTAAACCCACCAGCAAAAACCAGCAATGATACCGGAGCGGTACCCATAATTAAATAAATCGCCAACGAGGCAACAATAAAAACAATAGTCGCAAATTGGCGTTGCTTTTCACTGATATTACGTTTAAACGGCGTAATAAAAGTCATCGAGGTATAAGCGGCACCAATAATACTCGTGATGGCAGCTGCCCATAATATCAAACCAAAAATACGCAAACCTAATTCGCCTAAAGCCGCCTGGAATGCTTGTGATGCAGGATTAGCGGCATAACTCGAAATATCGATTTTAACACCACTGGCTACTACACCTAAAATGGCTAAAAACAAAATATAACGCATTAAACCAACAACCATGATCCCTTTTGTTGCTGCACCAGATACATAGTCTATATGTTCTACGCCAACCATACCTTTATCAAGTAAGCGATGAGCACCAGCATAGGAGATATAACCACCGACAGTACCACCAACAATAGTTGTAATTGAAGCAAAATCAATTTTTGATGGTATAACAGTCTCTTTTAAAGCCTCGCCGACAGGTGGATGAGAAGCAAAGACAACAAAGAGCGTCAAAATGATCATTAATAAACCTAAACCAATCATTAGGCGATCAATAAAATTACTCGCTTTACGTGATGAAAATATATAAACCGCCATTAGAGCACTGATTGCTCCTCCCCACTTAGGATCAAGGCCAACTAATGCATTTAAACCTAAACCGGCTCCAGCGATATTGCCTATATTAAAAACTAAACCACCAAATATAACTAATATTGCTAATATATAGCCACTAAAAGGTATAGTACTATTAGCGATATCTGATGAGTTCATTTTTGTTAATGCAACTACTCGCCAAATATTTTGCTGAACCACAAAATCTATAATGATAGAGGCCAAAATACCAAAACCAAAAGCAGTGCCAAGTGTCACGGTAAAAGTAGCTGTTTGAGTGATAAAACCAGGACCAATTGCCGAAGTTGCCATCAAAAAGATTGCACTAATCAGCGATGCTCGCCTATTTTTTACAAAAGCAACGGTACTGCTGCTATGATTTTCCATACGCATGTTCCTCTTTACTAAACTTCTCTATAATTATGATTAATCTGATATCAATATATGCAATTACTATGCCAATATTTCTAACATATTTCAAAAAACAATAGCAAATATAATTACTATTTTTTTAACAAAAAACTAATTAAAAAAAATTATAATGATTAATGATGTGCAAAGAATAAACTTATAGAGATAATTAAAATCATTTAATAATCATGCTATAACTTAATGAAGTTAGCAAAAAACTAAATAATAATTACTAATAATTTAAAAATAAATATTATATTTTTTTCAAAGATAGTTATTTTTATAATAATTTGTAAATTAATTTAAATCACCATTGCACTATAATTGGGCAACTAACACTGTTATCTTTCCACTTATAATCCATCTATCTTATTTTATACGCTTATCAAATGATTAAAGTTTATTCAAATAATAATCACTTTAATAACTCATAATAATTTACTTAATAGTAAAAAAATTTTGAGGAAAGGGGTTTTTTAAAGATAAACATAAAGGTAAATAGCTTGAAAAACTACTATAAAACAGGTTATTTGTTGACTGATGAGATAACATTTCCGCTTTACTTGATATTGAGATTAATAAATAATCATTCAAAAAGACAACCGTTAATATTTTCAGTTAATTCTAATGTTAGAGGTGCCCATTATGAAAAGCACAAAATTAAATAATGGCATTGAAATGCCTATTCTAGGCTTTGGTGTTTATCAAATTGATGAAAAGCAGTGTCAGCAAGCGGTGTTGGATGCAATTGATGTTGGTTATCGTCTGATTGATACCGCAACGGCCTATCAAAATGAACGCCAAGTCGGAAATGCGATTAAAGTTAGTGGAATTGACCGAAAAGATCTTTTTATTACTACCAAGCTTTGGTTAAATCGGGCTAGCTATGAAGGTGCTAAAATCCAATTTGAACAATCATTAAATTTACTACAACTAGATTATATTGATTTATATTTAATCCACCAACCTTTTGGTGATATTCATGGCGCTTGGCATGCGATGGAAGAACTTTATGAGCAAGGAAAAATCAGAGCAATTGGTGTTAGTAATTTTAGTCCGGATCGTTTAGCCGATTTAATGGCATTTAATAAAATAAAACCGGCCGTAAATCAAATTGAAGTTAACCCTTTTAATCAACAATTACAAGCAGCCCCTTGGATGCAAAGTAAGACTATTCAGCCGGAAGCATGGGCACCATTTGCTGAAGGAAAGAATGATATCTTCAATCATCCAATTTTAACCGCAATTGGCCAAAAATATAATAAGTCGGTAGGTCAAATTATTTTACGTTGGTTAATTCAACGGCAAATTGTCAGTTTGGCTAAATCAGTTCGAAAAGAGCGTATGATGGAGAATTTTAATCTATTTGATTTTCAACTTTCAGATAAGGATATGATCGATATCACCGCGATTGATACTGCAACCAGTGCATTTTTTTCACATAGCGATCCGGCCATTGTAGAGTGGTTGACTCAACGTCGACCAAATATTTAGTTTTAAAAAATTCACTATATATAGAAAAATCTAAACAAAGCCGATACTTAACATACAATATCGGCTTTACAAATTTATTGTGATTTTTTTACACTTACCATTTAGCTCGTATACCTACAGAAGCACTAATTGGAGCTTTAACTCTGGCATCGCCACCATGAGTCAATGTGTGACCAATTTCACTATATGCATTAATTTGATTATTAACTTCATAACTACCGCCAATGGCTAATTCAGAACTAAATGATTTAACCCCATTACTAAACTTAGTAGTAGCATTTTTACTAGCAAAAGTGACATGATCAGCACCACTTGGTGAATAGAAAAGGTTTACCCGTGCATAAGGGCGCCATAATTCATTATCAACTTTATAGTCACCTTCAAATCTAGCCCCAATACGCAATAGCAAAGCATTATTATCACTATGTTTTACTGTAGTTTTACCATTGATATGACTATCTTTTAAGTTTAACAATTGATGAATCACTTGTGCTTGAGGTTCGATTTTCCAATTACTATCGAATAACCCAAATGGTTTGCCCGTTTCAATGGAGGCATTCAAACTATTTGCTTTTTGTTTGCTATTTTTATTACTATTTGGATTTACATCAGCTCGGTGACGAGCAGCTTGTAAGACCATATCGAAATACCCTCCATCGTTTTGCATATAGGTACCATAAGCAGCCATAAAGTATGAATTAATACCATTACTACCTACACGCCCATATCTACCACTAGCAAAGCCATCAACACTTAAATTACCATGTAGATAACCGAAATATCCCCCAATTCGCCAATCGTCATTTTGCCAAATATCACTACCCAATTGGAAACCTGAGTAGTTGCCTTTACTGTTTGCATTTGCTGTACCATTCTGTTTTACATTAATACGTTTAGTGATAATTCTTCCCCACCCTATTGATGAATCCAACAATGGCGCATTACCAATACGTTGATGTAAATTACTTTGCATAAGGTTATCTGCTAAACGAAGTTGTTCAGCTATTGCACCAAACATCGATACTTCTTTACGATAAGTTTTTATTCTGGCTGGTTTTTCTGGTTCAGGAAAGGGATTTATAGTTGGATCTGTAGGTTCTTGTGGATCACTTTGATGAGTTGGGTCTGTGGGATTATTAGGATTATTGGGATCATTTGGATTATTTGGATTATTGGGATCATTTGGATTATTTGGATTATTGGGATTATTGGGATTATTGGGATTATTGGGATTATTTGGCAAGTAAGAACGCAAATACCAGTTATTATTTTGATTGTTAAGATCACCTTTATGTAAATAATATTCATATGCACCCACATCTAGATGCTCTTGTCGCATTTTAAAAGCATCATTACTACTTGATCCATCAACATGCACTAATTCAATACCATTTGTATTACTAGTATCAGCACCTAAACCATCAATATTATTAATCTCTATAAAAGTATTACCCGAAACATTACCCTGTACAAATAATCGATCAGTTGGACTATCACTATTTTGTACAACTGTATCAAAAATTAACTTACCATCATCCCCAATATAATCACCATTAATCGTTAAACGGTCACCGGCAAATTGATTACCGAGGGTAATCACACCACTATTATAAACACTACCACTAATATTAGATTGGTGCAGACCAGATTTAAGATCCACCATAGCACCTGAATTAATAGTTAATTTATCAGTATTTAAATCACCAGTGAGTGTTAGTCTAGCAATACTACTAAGATTAATATTTTCCCAGCCAATAATAGCCACATCACCTATCGAACCATTAGAGGTTGATGAACCAATAAGATGAGTATTAAGGTTAAGGCTATCAACATCAGACGATCCATCTACGCGAAATAATTTATTGCCCCCATCAACGACTGTCAATTGTGATATATCTGCACCCTCATTGATAAATAAGGTATCATTGCCAGTACCCAATCTAATTTGACCACTAACTTTAGAACCATTATTAAGGTAAATAATTGAATCAGTTGTTTCATTTTTAATCGCAATACCACTAGCCGAGGATACATCAGCACCCTGATTTAAATTGATATAAGTTTTAAGACCTTCTTTACCAGAAGTATTAATACCTATACCCGTGATATTATTTTGGCTAACTACCTTTCCTGATATATCAAGTTCAGTCATACCTGTACCATTATTGGTCATCATAATACCGTTATCAAAACCACTGATGATGCCATTGGATTGTTTAACAAATAAATCTGTTGCGGTATCACCATTAGCGGCTAATATGCCTGAACCTTGATTAGCACTAATAACTCCTTGAGCTATAACATTAGTTAACCCTCGTCCTTTATTGGTGAGATTAACGCCATTTATCTCTCCCTGAATATTACTATCCGCTTCTTGTTTAAAGGATAGACTACTAGTATTGGCATCATTAGCTACAATGATAGCATCTAATGTTTGGCTAATGATTTTACCTGCAACTTTAATATTCGTTGAACCTTGACCATTGTTGGTAAGATTGACACTATTGAGCTTACCATTAATCTCACTACCTCTATTTTGACTAAAAAGTAAGTTATAAGTAGCAGACTCTGCAACAGCAAAAATAGCGTCACTATTATTACCTATGACTTTACCTGCAATACTAATTACCGTTGAGTTTTGACCACTATTGACTGCATATATTCCGTAGCGATTACCATTAATTTCACCTGCTGATTGGATAACAGTAAGATTTTTAGAGTTAGTACCATTTTTCACTGCTATACCATCACGTTGTTTACCGATAACGTTATCTGAAGTAGTAATATTGGTTAATCCTTGGCCATTATTTTCTATATTTATAGCATCTTGATTACCAGTAATATTACCTTTTAATTGATTGATTTTTAAATCCGTAGCACTATTATTGTTAATCACACGGATTGCATCATTCTGATCACCAGTTACATTGCCTGAAGTTGTGATCGCGGTGGTACTTTTGCCATTATTAGTAATATACATGCCGTATGACTCCCCTTGCATATTACCATCTAATTGTGACACCGTGATATCTTGGCTATTTTGATCATTGAGTAATGTAATGGCATTATATTGACTACCGATAATATCACCTGATGAAGTTACTGTTGTTTTACCTCTACCTTTATTAGTAATATTAATCCCATTAGCATTACCTTTAATCTGGCCTGATGTCTGCATCACATTGACATCTTGGCTATGAATGTCATTATTGACTAAGATCCCTTCATTCTCTTCGCCAATGACATCACCAAAAGTATTAACATATGTAGATCCATTACCATTATTATTAAAATTAATACCACTTTTTTTGCCATAGATACGGCCAGATGATTGTTTTGCAGTTAAATTTTGGCTGTTTGTTTGAGTTACAGCATAAATACCATTACCTTGATAGCCTAATACTTGTCCTGCAGTTGAAATCGTTGTAGACCCAGTCCCTTTATGTTCAATATTAATACCATCTTGTTTACCATTAATATTACCTGATGATTGGATAATTGTAAGATCTTTGGTATTAGTCTCATTAACAGCGACAATACCATAATTAGTTTCTCCGGTTATATTACCTGAGCTACCAATAATAGAAGATCCATTGCCACCATTGTGAATATTAATACCATTAGATTGACCCAAAATAGTCCCTGCCGATTGATTAACCGTCATGTCGTGGGTATTAGCTTGATTAATTGCATAAAGGCCATCATTTTGTTGTCCACTGATTTCACCATTAGTAGTAATTAAAGTTGAACCTGTCCCTTGGTTAGTCAAATTCATTCCATTAAGTGCACCTTTTATACTACCATCGGTTTGATTAACGTTTAGATCAGTTGTGTTGGCTCTACCCGTAACCTGTATACCATCTTTTTGTTGTCCTTCGATCGCTCCATGGCTTGAAATCGAAGTTATACCATTACCATTATTAACTATATTTATGCCGTATTCTTTACCCGTAATTTCACCTTTTAATTGATTAAAGGTTAATTTATTAGTATTGGCTTGATTAGTAATATTTACCCCATCTTTTTCATTACCAGTAACTGTGCCTGAAGTTGTGACAATAGTTGATCCATTGCCATTATTAACAGCATTAATACCGTTTAATTTACCATTAATAACCCCTGAATTTTGAGTTACCGATAAATCATGCGTATTGCTGCTATTATTGGCATTGATGCCATCATTTTGTTGACCAATAATATTAGCTGTAACCGTAATTGAGGTAGAACCATTGCCCTGATTATTAGCTTTGATACCATTAAGTCCACCAGTAATAGAACCACCATTTTGTGAAATCAGTAAATCACCGGCATTTTGTTCATTAACGGCATTAATACCTTCATTTTCATCACCAGCCACTTCTCCATTGGTAGTAATATTTGTTCTTCCTTTACCTCTATTATCAGCATTAATACCATTTTTTTTCCCATGAATATTACCTGCTGATTGAATTATTTTTAAACCTTGAGTATCACCATCGTTTACCGCCGAAATACCATCAAGTTCATCACCGATAACCGAGTCCGCAGTTGAAATTATTGTTATACCATGTCCATTATTTACGGCGTTAATTCCATTGGCTTGCCCATGAACATTAGCACCAACAAGTTCGGTAATGTTTAGATCTTGAGTAGAGGTACTATTTATAGTTCTTATTCCATCACCTTGTTTACCCGTGACATCACTAGAAATCGTAATACCTGTTGAACCATTACCATTATGGTTAATATTAATACCATTTTTGCCACCAATAATATCTCCAGCAGATTGATATAAAGTAATGTCACTAACACTATTATCACCAGTATAGTTATAACCATCATCATCAGATTCAATATGACTGGATAGTAATATTTCTACTGGATTGTTAAAGTTAGTGGCACCAAAAAGTGAGTTAATATAAGCATTGATTTGTTTATTAGATAATTGATTATTAGATAAATTTTTATTGGCAATCTTATTAGTAACTTTTCGGCTGCAATTATTAACGAGTAATGAATTATCACACTGAGCATAACTCATTGGTGTCATAACTAATATTAAACTGATAGCTGGTAATAAATTAAGTAAAAATAATCGACTTTTAGATTGTGCTTTTTCTGATGTAACGATGTAGGCTTGACGTTGTGCATTCCAAACTAACTTAAATACTTTATTCATTATTTCCTCTCCAAAATAAATCTATATTGGTAAAACAACATTTTTATTTGAAAAATCTAATAGAGAATTTTTAAGTAGTGCTATTAAGTGCATGGCAATTTGCTTATTACAGCTAAGAAATCAATACAACTGTGGAGCGGGCAAAATTTCGAATAAATAAAAAAAGACTTAATTTATCAATAACAATAAGACTAAATTAGTAAATAATTAAAAAAGAAAAAGAAAAACTATATTATGAATAATTTAAATTTTACAAAAAGAAAACTGACGGGAATAGAGTGCCATTTTTACCACATAGTAGGTAAATTGGCAATTAAAAGAATAAAATATATTAATGCGTCTAAAAAAGAAAATGAGTTTTATACGAGTGAATTTTTTTAGTATTTCCTAAATTATTCAATCTATTATACGCAACAGTCTTTTATCTGCTCGGATCAGATAATATAAACTTAATTATTTAATAAGTTAGGTGAAATTTTAGCCACTTGCAATAACTTGAATTCGAAATCAATAACGCTACGTAAAAATCAAAATAGAAAATCAGGCAAAAGAAAACCCTTCACATCTAGTAAACTAAATCATGATTAATGGCCATTTATATTTAAAACTATCGTCTTTGATGGTTATTTTAATAATCTAAAAGGTCATTGAGATAAATTGTTGTAAACAATATATTAAGATATAATTTAGCCAATTTGCCGATGTAATAATAAACATTAAAGGATTTAGAAATGTCTAGTCAGGTCATACCTTATATTGATAGAGCAGTACAATTATTAAATAAAATCGGAATTATTATTAAACCACAAGCCGATGCCCCAATTTTAAAGTTATTGGATAATGTTGCAGAGATTGATAAAAATCGAGTTATAGCAATAGCACGAACTTTACAACAACAAAGTGCTTTTAACCAAGTAGTTCGTGAACAAATTGATGGCGTTGAAGTTTCACAACGTTATACCAAAATTGTTAATCATTTTGATAGTATCCGAACGGATATGGAAAAGATGCTAGGTTGGCTGGATGATGGTCGATTAGATTTTTTTGAAAAAATAAAAATAGGTTGGATGAAACTACAACGAGGTTCTATTCCTGATCGATTCAACCTTATAAAAAAGACATATTTACAAGTATCACAAGAAACTGGCAATCAAATTGAACGTGAACATATTATTCTAAATGCTTATCAAGACTTTCGATTTGGATTGAAACAAGCTCAAATCACCGCCGAAGAATTAGTTCAAATAGCAACTGCTCGTCTTGAAGAATGTAAAGATAAATTATCTTTAGCCATTAACGATGTGGATAATTTTAAAGAAGATGATCATGTGGCAAAAGCGCGTTTAGAGCTTATCCGAGATGAAGCATTACGTAATGTCCAACAAGAAGACAACCGTTATCAAATAATATTGGATTTAGCCAATAATTTAACCGTTTCTTATAATTCAGCAGAAGCCGTTTTTGCCCGTATACAACAAACAACTTCAGTGAAAGAAAGAGTTTATCAACAAAGTGTTAGCTTTTTTTCCACCAATGAAATTGTCTTTACTGCATTAAGTGCATCAATCACTTCCTTAACTGGTTTAAGCGAAAGTACTAAAACGTTAGAAGCGATGAAAGATGGCATGAATAAAGGTATTGAAAGCATTGCTTCTGCGGGTAATAAGCAATTAGAAGAAAGTTTACGTGCTGGATATAGCTCAACCATTAAAGCGGATTCGTTACGTGCTTTGGTCGATGCAATTGTCAATTATCAAGAATCAAGTCAGCAGTTAATTATCGAATTACGTAATGAATCAATTGATAATGCGAAAGAGATAGATCGTATTGTTGAAGACGGTAAACAACGCTTTAATAATATTATTTTAAAGGCTAATAATTAATGTCAAATATTAAGCTTAGTGACCAACTAGGTGCAATGGCAATCATTGACGAACTTTATCAAAAGCAACAATTATTACTTGAGCACCTTGATCATAACGCTTTGCGTACAAACTTAGCAGAAAATATAAAAAATTATTATCAAGCTAAGGGGCAAATTGTTAATGATGAAATCATTGAGAAGGGAATTAATCTTTGGTTTAACAAAAGATTACAATTTATTGCACCTAAACGTAGTTGGTTAATTCGTTTTTTTGCTTTTTGTTACATAAAAAGAAATATACTTTATCCTTTTATTGGGACGATCTTAGTTATTTTATTGTTGATCAACTTCAGCATATTAAAAAATATTCTTAAAATTTATGATAATATCGATACGACTTATAGTCATTTTTTATCTCAAAAAAATACCTTAAATGATCTTAACAATAAATTTTTGCAAATTGATAAACTTCCAGTTTACTTTGCACAAGTTCCTGTAAAAAAATTAAAAAAATCAATCACTCAATTACTCAATCAAGAGATTAATCTTCCTGTTACTGAATCAACACAGATTTCATCGCTAACGATTGAGATGAATCAGAAAACACTTAATGATCTGAAAGAACTTGATAACTCAATCGCTTCTTCTTTACCTGAGATCACCAGACAAATAACAGAATTAAGTGAATTACTTGAAAAGGATAAAAAATTAGCCAACTTAATTCAAAGTGAAGAGTTTATAGTGGCAACTAAAAAATACCCTATTTTACAAATTTCTGTTGATAAAATTCTTGATAATCTTAATCAAGGACAACAAGATATTGATGTTAAACCAATAGAAACACTTTATCATTCCGTTGAGCGTGCTGAAGCTCTTGAAAATAAAATTTTATCTGATACTAAACAACTACAAACATTAAACGTACCTAACTCTGATATGAGTGAGGTTATTGCTTTACAAAATGCCTTAAGTTCTGATTTAAAAAATTTGAATTTTGAGCATGTCGAGCATTATCAAGAAATGATGGCTTATTATATTAAACTGGCACAAACCAATTTAACGTTAACCATTGTTGATCATCCAAATTATAAATCAGGAGTAGAGCGTACTCATGACAATACTAACGGTAAATCTTGGTACTTGATTGTCAGACCAATGACAACCAATAACCATTCAGATTCATTATGGGTACAAAGTATTGAAACTGGAGAATCAAAATTGGTAAATACATTTGGTCAACAAGTCACTTTAGAAAAATATAACAGTGTTAAAGCCGATAAAATGCAAGATGGGCATATTGATAACAATAAACTCTGTGCTAAACCGAAAGGACGTTTAATTTTCAATTGTCCAAAATCAGTGAAATCAGGTAGGATTTTAGAGTGGTAAACCATGCAGACCAAAATAGTTGAAAATAACATTTACGAACAAGCACAAGGGATTAAAGTCACTTTAGATATGGCTTATCAAGAAAGGCAAGATACCCTTGATAATATTCTGAATTTAAAGAATGAACAGGCTATTATTTATCAAAAAATTGCTGCCATCTATTTAAAAGAATCACCGGAAAATGGTGATTTTCAAGTCCAAAATATTATTAAGCAATTGCAAGGACTATATAGTGACTTAAATAGCAAGCTTAGTAAATTAGAAAAACAAACTAGTCAATATCAACAGCAATTGACAAATACTCTTGCAAAGTTAGATGAACTTACCACCCAAAAGGTGCTACAACTGGAAAGCGATCCTGATTACGTTTCATCGTTTAATCGTTTTACTATCGAACAAGAAAGTTTAGAAAAAGTAACCAAAGATTATGAAGCATGCCAAAAGGAGTTCTCAAAAAAATTAGCCGAGTACAGTAAAAATAGCTATTACAATTATTTAATCAAGAGAAACTATGGCGAAGATAATTATAAGGGTCGTTGGATTTTTAGACATCTGGATGAATCGCTAGCTGATTTTGTTCATTTCAATAAAAATTATAAAAACCAAAAAATACTTGAATCCTTAATGAAAGAATCGCAATTTAAATACGATAATCAGAAAAAATTATACGATTTGGCATTAAAACAAAAAAATAGCAAAGAACAACACGTTGAAAACAGTTTGAAGCTGCCGCAATTAAAAACTGAATTAGCAAAAATTGAACATGATTTAGCTAAAGCTGAGCGCCAAAAGCAAGAGGCTTATAATACATTAAATGACACACAATCAGGAGACAGCATTCAGTTTAAAAATTTATCTTCAAAACTGGGTAAATTATTGCAAAATCAGTCACTTAAAAAACTTGAACAGCTAACCTTACAAACTAAATCCAAAGAAGATGATATATTACTTAAAAGAATTCCTGAATTAGGTAAACAAATAAAACAACTTGAACAACGTATTCCTCATTTTCAACAATCAATTGGCAAACTTGAAGATATTTTTATTCGCTTTAATCAAACATTGAATTTATTTAGGCAAAATAATATACCTAGTTCTTTTTATGAATATAAAATTTCTTCAAAAACACTTAATAACCTACTAAATAATTTAATAGAATATGGTGATTCTCCTGAAAAAATCGTTATGGAGCTTCTAGCTAGACGCGTGCTAAGAAATAATACAACTTCCTCAAGTACAGATAGTGGCTGGTCGATATCTAGTAGCTCAAGTTCATCATCTTCTAGGCGCTCAAGTAGCTCATCATCAAGCTGGTCATCCAGTAGTAGTCGAACTTCATCAAGTTCTTCAAGCTCCTCATCCAGTGGGAATGGTTATTCATCGAGCTCTTCATCAGGTGGTGGGGGATATCGTACTACGGATAGTTTTTAGATAGAAAAAATTAGTTTTATTGAAGTAAGTTTTTTAATATTTCCTAAATTATTCGATTAAGTAGGTGCATTGAATGCAACCTACTTTTAACCCATTAAATCAGATAATGTAAATTTAATTACTTAATAAGTTAGAAGAAATTTTATTCGCTTGAAATAAAGTAAATTCTAAATCAACAAGATCATAAATACAAAACGGATCTAATTTCATCATATTTTTAACTTCTTCAAGTGAATCACTCATTACTACAATAATCGCACCTGTTTTATCCTCTAAAGGACCAGACGCGATAAACTTATTGTTGGCAAAATACTCATCTAAAAATTTATTATGTTCTTCAAATTTAGCTAACAATTCTTCCAAAGGTTTTTTAAACTTAAAAGTTACAATTATCATTATATATTCCTTATATATTTTAAATTATTTAGGTAAATCTTTAGCTAAATTTTTCAGAACTAAAAAGTTTGGCTTATTATGATCTTTAATCATAAAAAATTAACGATGTTTAATTGTGCAATCAAAAAATCAATCCGGATTTACTAGTAAATTCATTTTTTAGCTTTAAGATTTTTCAATAATCTATTAACTATCAATGGATGTAGTACAGACACTGGTGCCATATATAACTTGCCGATAAAATTATGATTTTTGACTGATGTAATTACATATAATTTATTTTGTTTATCATTATCTTCAATTAAACAAAGATGTAAACAAACATCTAGATGATGATCTCTAATGATTAAAGTTAATTTATTTTTTTCTAACTCCATCACGTTAAAAAAATGCACTATATCACCAATATTAGGTATATTTTCACTTAACTGTTCAAAACCTTTTATTGTTCTAATTCCTACCATTCTGGCTAAAAAATCCCTCATCTGAAACAATATTTTAAGCCATTTAGGTTGAGATTGAGTCATTATTCTATAAGAATCATAAGCAGAAATATCACAAGGAATAGAGGTTGTTTGATAACTTAAATAATCAATATCTTCCGCAATTAAAGTTACCTGATGGTTTAATAAACTATTTAATTTATTAATAATATTTGTTTTCTTAGCATCCATCACTAACTCAATTGGCAAGTAAATAAAATTATTAGCTAATTTTGCAGTAAGATTATACATTTATCAATCAATAACATATAAATAGTTATTACTTGCAGTTTTATTTAATTTTAGTTATTTTTCTACCAAACACCCGTTGAGGTATTAACGGAATTTAATGGCGCAACACGGCCATTTTTTTATTATATCCGTATGCCAAATACCTACCGCTGAATGTAAGGTTATTTGTTGATAGTTTAATAGAATATATGAGCATAACAAAATAAGGTTATATATAATTAAATAAAAAAACTATTCGACTCTATAGTAGAAATATAACCGGTTCATAGTTGGGACTTACTTCTTTTAAATTGTGTAGTCGATACCAAACTTCTGATCTCAATAAGAGTAGATAAGACGATAAAATAGATAGGTATAAAGAAACAATAAAAAGATTGTCATTAGTCTATAATTTTAGAATTTTCTAATTTATAAATGATAATTCGAATTTGAATATTTTTCACTTTGGAATGAGTTTGGAGCGGAAAACGTAATCCATATTACCTCTACAATCTATTGAATAAGTTATATTTATTATTGATCAAGCTATCCTTTGGACTATATTCTGGACTAAATAGCTTTTAGTTACAATAATTTTATTTATATACTTAAATGGATTACAAAGAGTCGTAAATAATACTAAGTTATTTTATACAAAAAGAAAATATTTCAATAATATAATCTCCATAATTGGTACTAACAGCGTGGAGTCATAATAACTCAGTTACATTTATCTTCCGATTTTTCTGGAAGGTCATTACAATTTAGTGAAGGTCATATTTATCAATTAACTTAATTGAATGTCCTTCATATAATTTAACATATCAAGGTGTATATCAGTTGGAGTTATGTGTGGTTAAAACACTCACAAATTATGCAGCCCATTTTTTATGATGAGCAGCAAACTCTATAACAAGCTCAAAAACTTTATCGCACTTTTCCTTGAACTCAAGACGGTTATAGCTTTCTGGCAAATTTTGATCAAGTACTTCTTCAATGGCTGTTTTTACTTTTAATTGAGTTTGACCATCTTTCCACCAATCTTGTACTAAAACTCTAGGGTGACGTTCTAATAATTTTATAATCAGTTCTTTTGCTGCAAGTTTAACTTTTTGTTCTTCAGCTTTAGTTAGTTTATCTTTTTTGAGTAAATCATAAAGTTCAAGTTCATCTTCCGTTAAGCCTTCACTTATATGGCGCTCATCTTCTTGCTTCATACTTTCAGTAAATGCCATCAAATCATCATAATAATTTTCTGTAGAAGAGCCACCAGCATTATAACGATCGACAATTTGCTGTAATTTTTGTGCGAAATCTACTCGAGTATGATTAGCTTCCAACATTCGTCGTAATTTATCTTCAATAAATGTTTTTAGCTCTGCAATCTCAATATGTTTATATTGAGTCTCAGCAAATTCTTCTTTAAGTTTTTCGACATTAAGCTTACTGAGATCCCACACTCGGTTCTTTTGCACTATCTTGTATTCGGCTTGGTGTTCCCTAACAGCAAATTTCTCACCGTTATCAACAACCATGCTTTCATCTAATAGTTCTGCAATTTTTTCATTAACATCATCAATATCAGCTTGGTTAATATGTGTGTCCACAATCCCACGTAAATATTGGATAATAGCAATTAAAGGGCGTTGCTCTTGATCTAATACTTCAGGTTTACTAGCTTCATAAAGTGAAGAGATAGTATTGTCATATACATAAAAAGTTTTTCGCCATTCATCTTTACTTAACAAGATATCGGCATATTGTTTAAATAGAGTAATATTCTTGAAAGTATTTTCTGTGTTAATAATGCTATAAAGATCAATATCGCAGGTTTTACACCAAGTAGCTGCTTGTAAAATTGCACTATCTAATAAGCTAAAAAGTACTGATTTCTCTTGTACAGGAGGTTCTGTATCATCCCCTCCTAAGGCATAATCGCGTAACGCTTTTTTCATATTACGGAATACATTATAGTAATCGACGATTTCGCCATTACGTTTTTCGATTAATTCCCCGTTATAGCCTCTAATACGATAAGCAGCTACGCGATTTGCCCGTGCAATAGTTTGCATGAGCGTATGATCTTTCATTGGCTTATCTAAATATAATGTTGATAAAGTTGGTGCATCGAAACCAGTGAGCCACATAGCACAGACAAATACTAACTGCAAAGGATGTTCAGGGTCTTTAAAATTATATTCAATATCATGCCCATGCTCATCAATCTGCTCTAAGCGTTTAATATGCGGTTTAATATCCAGCTTTGCTTTTTCAAAGCGTTCTATATCAGCATTTGGATCGCTAATAACAACAGCCATTTCAACCCGCTTCATGTAGTCGATAATTTTTTTGAAACGAGCTTTTTCAATCTCATTGGCTGTAGTTTTAACTAAACCACGTAATCGCTTTATTTCTGCTTTCCAATGAGATTGAACTTTATTGTATATTTTGACAGCAGTGAACTTATCCAGTGTGACAACCATTCCTTTACCAAGATAGCCACGACGAGGAAAATGGTAGACAATATCTTGAGCTAGTGTTTCTAGACGGTCATCTCGAACAATTATCTGTATTTCTTTAGCATATGTTTTTTCTAATTTTTCTTGCTGGGCGTCATCAAGTTTTTCTTCTTCTAATAATGTATAAAAATCCTCGCTGAGATCATCATTTTGAATAAGCATTTCTGGAACACGTTTTTCATAGTAAAGGGGCACTGTTGCACCGTCTTCCATAGCTTGCTTAAAGTTATATTCTGATACATAGTCACCAAACCATTCACTAGTTTTCCGTTTCTTACCTAGTAGAGGAGTACCTGTAAAAGCAATAAAATGTGCACCTTTTAATCCCCTACGCATATTTTCAGCGAGGTCTTTATACTGAGTACGATGTGCCTCATCAACAATAACTATAATTTCTCGCTGTTCTTTGACGGGATCAAATAAATGAGGATAAGTTTTACCCTTAGTAAAACGGAATTTTTGAATGAGGGTAAACATCACTTTTTTATTTTGACCAAGAAACTTACGCATTTCTTCTGCATTGGCAGGCTGAGCAGCGTCTTTCTCATTTACTGTACCCGTATTTAAGAAATTACGATAAATTTGCCCATCTAAATCTTGTCGATCAGTTACTACTACAAAGCTAAAATTACCCGTTACTTTCCTTAAAATCTTACGTACATAAAATATCATGGAAAAGCTTTTACCTGAGCCTTGAGTATGCCAAAAAACTCCTAGCTTACCGTCTAGTTCATCACGTTTTAAAAAGCGATTAAATGCTTGATTAACCCCCATAAACTGATGATTTTGAGCAATAATTTTTAGATTATCTTTATGAAAAAGAATAAAGTTTTCTATATAGTCTAAAAGACGGTTGGGGTTACATAAACCATCGATAACACGTTCTAGGCTAGTACCTGCTTCAGCAATATCCTTACGATTAATAGTTTCTTTTTCATCATCTACACGTAACCAATTAAAGAAATGTTCCCAACCAGCAGTAAAACTGCCTATTTTGGTTTCAACTGCATTAGAAAGTAGGCAAAAGACATTATAATTAAACAATTGGGGAATATCGTGTTTATAGCTAGTTAAATTATCCTCATATGCTGAGCGAAGCTTGATATTAGAGTTTTTTAGTTCGATAAATACTAAGGGTAACCCATTAATATATAAGATAATATCAGGACGACGATAAGCAGCAAAAGGAACTTGTACAGTTGATTTAATCCATAATTGAGTGACTGCTAGGTAACTATTGTTTTCTTTCTGATTATAGTCAATAAGTTTAACAAACTCTTGTTGTTTTATACCTTTACTGTCTTCATATATGACCGGTACGCCGTTACGAATAAAATTATCGAGTTCTTTATTAGCTATAACTGGGCTCATCATATTACGATGATCAATGATTTTAGATAGTACCTGAGCCTCAATTACATCGATAGGAATTGTAGGATTTAAGGTAAGGCATGCCATACGTAAACGATCAATAAGTACTACATCACGTTTATCAGAACGATTAGAACCATCATTTAATGTTTCAGGGTTAGGTGTAAAGCAATTTAATATATCAAAGCCATAAAGGTGTTGTAGGCTTTGCAATAATGCTTGTTCTATATCGTCTTCACTGATGAAGTTTTTTACTTTACCTTTTACCATAAGTAGTTCCTTTTTTATCTAATCTACTTTACCTTCTTCTTGCTGCATACTAGGAGGAAATGCGATATCTAAATTTTCTACTGAAAGTTTTCCTGAGATTAGACGTGGGAGTAACATATTTTTATATTCTCTCAAAATCTTATTTTGTTTCATTATAATCTTTATTTCTTGAAATAGTGGATCAACTATTGATGTATATTTTTTAATAATAAACTCATTAGCAATTAATACTTCAAATCGTTTAATTAAATCTTGGCTCAAGTTTTGTTGAGCCGCACCATGAGAGTATTGTATAAGATGGGGTTGTGCATACTTAATTAAATAATAATTATAATGATATGTAAAATAATCCAATTTTGGTAAGAAGGCACAACAAGCCTGATTAGTTGCTGCAGGTTCAGCTAAAATTGATATATCTGGCATTGCGCAATACATTGCAATCACAATAGTATTTATTGGGAAAATTTTCGCAGATGATGACTCTAATCCAGATAAGGTTATTTTTTCTTCACTTTCAAATGCGAATATGCTTTTTAACTCTCCTGTTTTAAGCCAGTTTATTTTTCCATTATAATTTCTTATATCTTTTCTAGAGGGTGTTCCCCCTGAAGCAGTATCGAAAATATTACCCAAGGATTTGACAGACCAACCTTTTGGAATACCTTTTTCAAATTTGATATCTTGATATCCTGGAAAACGAAAATGTACAAACCATTCACGATAAATTTCTTCAGCCATTTTTTCTAATAATGCAATACGTTTATTATTATTTTCAATAAGATCGTCATATGTAGACAAAATTGCAGCAATTTTGCGTTGATAAGAAATATGGGGGAAATAATAATTAAATTTTTTTAAATCACTAAGAGCCATCCTTACTTGATTTGCACTACCTTTTGCTCTTCCTTCAATATATCCCTTAAATAGTATTGTTTTTGTCAGATAAAAAAAGTATCTGGAATTAATTTTATTAGTATCTTTATTTCTGAGGCACACAGCATTTTGGTTTAAAAAAGAACCGTCAAAGTCTTTAGGAATTCTCGATGTGCGTCCAACAACTGACCCTTGTTGTGTTGGATGAGACCCTACTGTTGCAATGACAACATCTCCTTCAAATAATTTATGCTTTTGGTATTTTTCATATTTAGACCATGGCAAATAGCTATCATCTTTTTTTCTTTCAACGCCACTATTCACTAGGTTCGTAACTTTAACAACATGAATACCTTCTAGGGAATATTCATTTTCATTCCATGTGCCACCATTAATAAATTCAAAACACTGTTCTAAAAATAGTTTTGTTTCATTCATCGCAGAGAGCCTTAATATTTTTTGAAATGATTATTTCAAGAGTCTGGGCGGCGGCAGTCAATTGTTCTAATTCATCTTGTGTTTCAAGAAGCATTGAGATAAATTCTTCTTCAGTTTTCCCATCCTCTTCAATTACTACCCCCACATATCGTCCAGGGTTAAGTGAATAATCCTGTTCTTTAACTTCATCAGGTGTAGCTAACTTACAAAGTCCAATAACATCTGTATATTCTGCATTTGGAAAACGTTCATGTAACCAGTTAATATGCTTAAAAAAGCTTTCTGCATTTTTTAAAGCTTGGTGTAGTTGTTCTAATGCTTCTTTTAATTGCTTAGTTTTTCGGTCGGTTGTAGTACGTTTACCTTCAGCATGAGCTATATCTTGTTGTGTTTTCTCATGTTGACGTACATTTTTATCTAGTTGCTTTAAACTATTATGTAATAATTTAAAGAACGGCTGGAAAGTATTTGATAGTTCTTGTTGTGCTTGATTTACTTTATCAATATATTTGTTATCAGTAAGCTTTCCTTTTATATGGGATTGGTAATTTTGATATTCTTTCTGTAATTGAGCTATTTCTTGCCAGTTTTCAACTAATTCATCTACAGTATCTTTACCTATTTGTTCTCCTAATACTTCAAGTAGCTTTTCACTGATAGGAACAATTTGTTGTTCACTTATTAGCAGTAGCTGCATTCCTTTACCAAAATAACTGTCTATTAAACGAATAAATGCTGTACGATTACCTTTATGTAACTTACTAATAATGGCAATATTATGAATCTGTTCTTCGCTAAATTCACGGTGGGCACGATCAATTTGAGTAAAGATATTACGTGCATCGATAAATAGAATACGGCTATCTTGTTTAGCTTTATCAAAAAACCATAATGTTGCTGGTAAGGTTACCGTATAGAACATATTGGACGGTAAAGTAAGCATCCCGTAAATTAAATTATTTTCAATTAAGGTTTGTCTTATATCAGCTTCCGAGTGACGTGCATCACTAGTGGAGTTAGCCATAACTAATGCTGCACGTCCTTTATCTTTTAATGAGGTGGCAAATAGGTTAATCCATAAGTAATTGGCATTGGGTACAGTTTCTTTACCTTCTTCACTTTTTTTAGGTTTGGTTTTATTACGTGGGATACCATAAGTATTAAAACGTTCATCTTTCTCTACAGTAGCAATTGGCACATCGTCAACATTAAATGGAGGATTAGCCATCACAAAGTCAAATTTTCCGAAGCTATTAAATGGATCTTCCGCATAGCTATTAGCTTGGCGAATATCACCACGTAATCCATTAACTGCAAGGTTCATTTTAGCTAATTTTACAGTATCTAAAGTCTTTTCTTGACCATAAACAAATAATTGATCTTGCTCATAGCTTTGCCCTAAAGCTATAAGTTCGCGGCGATGATCATCAATAAAATGCTGTGATTGAACAAACATACCACCTGAGCCACAAGCTGGATCGTATACTGTACCTTTATAGGGCTCGATTATTTCAACCATTAATCTAACCACTGAGGTAGGTGTGAAGAATTCGCCACCACCTTGGCCTTCTGCTAAGGCAAAGTTACCTAAAAAGTACTCATAGATTTTGCCTAAAACATCACCACTTGCATCACGAGGAATATTAGAAAATGCCTTTAATAGTTGCGAAGGTAATGTTTTATCGGTTCGGGCAAGAGGAAAATACTCGTCTTTAGGTAATACCCCATCCAATTCAGGCTTATAACGCTCAATATCTTGCATTGCTTCTTTGATTTTTTTAGCAACATTTTCTTCATCGGGAAGATTTAGCAAATAGTCATAACGAGCGTGATCGGGTAGATAAAAACCACATTTTTCAATAGCAACATCACTGATTGGTTTTTCTCGGCGAGTACCTTTTAGCTTGTTATACTCATCAAGAATGGCTTTTTCAGCTACTGCATATTTGTTATCAGCAAATTTCAAGAATATAAGCCCTAAAACTGGTGTGGCGTATTCACTAGATTTAAGGTCGCTGTTTGCTCGTAGATTGTCGGCAGCAGCCCATAGATCGTCTTCTAATTGTTTTAGTTGTTCCGCGTTCATTTAGATCTCTAATTTCTGTAAAATTATAATTGAAAATATTGTACAGTAAAAAAATAATAATCCTATATTCAATATTTAGTTATCGTCGAAAGATTTTTAATGTAAATATTTTAGAAAACATATGGAATTATATTTTAATTATTATGGTTATTTTTGAGGGATTAATTCGACTTCTGGCTAAGATAAACCAAAATTCTTAGTAAACTACTTTAAATTGTTCTTCTTTCTCCCACGCATCCAATAAATCCGCCCACTCCTGCATCATCGTTCTACGCTGCTCAATATACAGCGCATGATTATAAGTACGTCGGATCTCTTCACAACTAAAATGATACAACTGTGTATTAATCAAATCATCATCATAGCCCAAGTCCTTAAAGGCCGCAAAAAGCATCTTTCTAATCCCATGACTGGTTAAACGACCACTAATCCCTAAACGCTTCAATGCCATATTCAATGTATTTTCACTAATTGTTTGCTGGGGATCGAGACGATGACACAAAAGATACTTTTGACCAGGAAAAGCACACTCACACAACTTCTTCACAATACTTAATGCTTGGGAAGATAAAGGAACAACATAAGCAGGATAAATAAGACGACTCCTATCTGAATTCTCCAATACCTTACGACCTCTAAACACATCAACATGCCAAACCGACAGCTTGAAATCAAAATGTTGCACCTGTGCAAAGCGCAAATGCGCTAACCTAACCCCCGTCAACAATAGTAAGCGAATCGCTAATCTAGTTTGCAAATTACCTCTATAACGGGCAAGACAAGATAATAACTCATGGATTTCCTCCAGAGATAAGAAAGGATTCACCATCCGCTTGCCATAACAAGGTAATGCTAATTCATTCAAATAACTGGCTGGATTCAACTCTAACTCACCCAATGCCACCGCATAAGCAAACATCTCTTTAAGCCAAGTCCGCACCTTCTTAGCCACAGCAAATGTACCTCGCTGTTCAATACGCTGCTGAATTGCCCACACATCTTCACGAGAAATATCTCTTAATGTTCGATCACCCAAAAACGGTAAAATATCCCTTTTCAATGAACGTTCAATCTGGATAGCTGTTACTTGACCACCTACATGTTTCTTTTCCCGAGAAAACACTGAATCTAGTCGTTTCAACTTGAATGCCAACCAAGATCGAACAAACACACGAAATAGCCGACTGTCAGCAGCCGGTGAATTAGTTTGTTGGCGATAAACTCGAGGGTCAATCCCTTTCCCAAGCAGCTCATTCGAGTCTCGACACAAAGCTCTTGCTTCCTCCAGACTCACCTCAGGAAACACCCCTAACGAGATCCGGTACTGCTTCTTTTGCCAAGAAAAACGGAAATGCCAACTTCGTCGACCGTTACAAGCGACAAATAATGATAAGCCGTTCCCATCACAAAGCGTATAAGGTTTATTATCAGGTCTTGCAAAATGCACAACTTTATCCACTAATGGCATCATTGCTCCTTGTTAGCAACTGACAAAGAAAAATATATATCTACAATAATATTGATGGATAAAAAAGCAAATTAAGAAATACATAATTTTAAACCTGTCAAATTCGATAGGTTTAAAAATCAGGCCATAAATAGCACAAAAAACGATGTACTACCTAAATCCAGATGTACTGATTTTTGGACTAAATAATTAGTGGTTATAAAAGGTAATAAGGAAGGGGTTTAAAAATAAATCAATTAATATCAATTAATTAAGTAATAATTCAAACAAAAAACAACCGAATTCGAGTCGTATTTTAGAACTTTATTTACGTGATTAACTATTTGAATTTAAATGAATTTATTTATTTTTGAAGAATTTGGAGCGGGAAACGTTCTCTTGTTTTTAGTGCTAACTCGTTGAAATCTCATGAGTTAAAAAATACTACCTAGTAAGAATGTACCTTTTAATGTACCACTTCTTACTAGATACCCATTTTAAATGTACCACTTCTTACTAGATACCCATTTTAATAGTGGTATGGCGGTTAATCAACACAAATCACCTAAAAAGCACAAAAGAAAAAGATATAAAAAGAAAAAAGTATAAGAGGAATAAAAAAGGGAAGGGTATTAAATTAAGAGAAGCCATTTCTAACGAAATAGCAACTATCTGGAAAAGGTGCAAATTATTAATCTTCTATTTTGTAAAGACCCTCTTTATATTCTTCCGTTGTTTTAATGTATTCATCGTATACACTACTTTCTGAACGCAGATAGCTTTCCATTTGGAAAAGAACCTTACCTGTTTCGCCATCAATTAACAAACCATCCAGTTTATTCGTTGAGTTTTTCTGGAAAGCGTAAACGACATAAACAGGTTTGTGGGTATTTGTAGTATCTATATAACGCTGCATCACCAGTATTTGACGTGGGTCGTATAAGTTTATGCCATAATTATCTTTTAATAACTCGGCAAGTGCCTCTATTGAAAAAGGGTATGGTTGGTCATTATCAATTTCTTTAATAATTTCTTGTTTATCATTAAAATAAATCCATTTTTTAACGCCGTTACCATAAAATCTTACACCTGTTATTGTTATTTCACCTTTTTTATTATAACCACTTGAATAAACATAAGCGGAGTTTACAGGTCTCATCTCAACGGTATACCCATCACTTTCTTTAATCTGTCTAACCTGTGTTCCATTGGAAATCGTAAAATTCCATTCACTACCATTTCTATTTTTTTCAAATTTATTAATATCAAAAAAATGGTTTATCTCTTGCTTGTTCATTTGGGATCCCTTTGACGGTATTGGAGCACTGTTTACGTAGCTGACCGATAAACATGCATAAGTAGTGCAACATAAAATGATTGTTAGTAGTTTCTTAAACATTAGCTTGTATTTTCTCCCATTGCCATCGCCATGTACTATAAGCTTCTGCATTAGTGTTATAACCCATAATATTCGAGGTGGCTAAGTCCGCCCCATAAAAAAGAGAGTTAGGAAATATATATCTACAGTTAGGGTACTTTAATGGATGCTCATCACGATGCGTATGACGTAATGTTAGCCCATGTAATCCTTCATGTGGAATAGTCGCTGTATCACCTGCATGTATCTGATATAAAACCACATTCTTTACAAAATTGCCAGTACGATCCTTTAATACATTGCCAAACAATTTACCATCGCCGTTTCCTTTATCCTTAAAAATAAAAACTAAAAAATAACCGTTAGCCCTTGTCAAGTTTTTATAAGGTTTGGTTATAGTACCGCCTGTATTTATTTCCGTATTAATAAATTGATTATAGATATAATCACCAAAACCCACTTCATTTTTATTAATGTTTCCAATGGGTAAAACATAGTAGCCATTATTTAATCCACGCGGTCTTGCTGCATTGGGTAAATTTTTTTTGAAATTATTATCACTGGTTAAATCTAAAATAATATCACTATTATTTAACTGTGTAATAATTCGAGGATGAACGAGAGCCTGATGTAAAACATCACTGAATTTTTTTAGTTCTGCTGGATTATAAGATCCTGTTTGTCTAGTACCTACATTAACCTCTGTTTTAACTTTAATAAGAATGACGTTTAGTTCTTTTTGTTTGGGTGCGTCATTTTGTAAAACTTTCAACTGACCTGCTAACTTTCTTTCTGTTAAAATAACGGTTGTTGGATCATTTGGTGTTCCAGGGTTTGCTTTATTATGTAATGCATTATTTTTTTTAAGATCATCTTTCGCGTCTTTATTAGCTGCGGTATCGTCTTGTTCATGATAAGCATAAACATTGATCTCTTTATCACTGGTTAAACTACGTAAACACCTTATTGTAACGATAAGCTCACTGGCTCCCGCAACTAACTTACGGCTAGTGGCAGCAGTGTCAGGTGTAGGAGTATAGTTTTTAGGAACGGGAATTTTTAATGAACTTGTATCACCATCTATTTCAGTCTCAGCATTAGCAATATTTAGGGTAATAGCAAAGTCTTTATTATTAAATTCAATCTCAATACTTTCGGGTGATTGGCCTTTAATATCCACGATCATTCGTAATTTCGCTTCACAAGGACGAGGTTCTGTGGCGGCATATTCAGTCAGACCAGCAGCTAACGCTTGCAAGGGAGCTAATCCTGTTTGTGGATATAAATTTAAATAGGGCACATAGTAGGTTAAATGCCTGCTTTTACTATTTCTTCCTTTATCACTAATAGGATGTACTGCATACTCTGTTTTTATTTGCGCTTGTGCGGGATCAGCATCTAAATCGGTTGTTGGTGTAGCATATCCACTCTCTACTAAACCAAACGTTACATCATTAGGCTTAAAGGCGGCGGTTGGATTATCAGCATTTCTGATGTAAGATTGTTCGATGTCTCTAGCTTCTGCTTCGGTGACTCTCAGCCAATCAAAACCAAATTCCCCATCCCAATTATTGAGCGGCCTAAACTCAACCACGACGCTGCTTTTAGTACACTGGTTGACAGCACGACCTGCCTCTGCTTCGGGTAGATTCACTTTTGATGGTCTTGTTCTATAAAAGTTGGCATTTGGCATATTCTTTCCTTCGTTGACTTATATCCTTTTATATTTAAAGACTTTTTAAAACACCCCAATGCTCAATCGCATTAGTATAGTGTTGTTTTGTGTTTATGTTATGACTTGCATAATCAAACTCTGTGTCATTGCTGTTTTCGATGGATGTTAGATTGGGTAAGAAGGGGTCATCATAAAATTGATGTCCGTATAAATAACTCACGATAATAAAATAGGCATATTGATCAATATACGTACATGAAAATTGTGTAGACGCTGTTTGCTTAGCTTGAGTAATAAGATTTTGTAGCGCTTTATCACCTGCTAACTCTGCCTTTTTAGGATAAATATCTTGTATAATAGCTAAAATGTCTCTATCAAAATTTTCTTTAGTCAGATTGTAGTGAGTTAAATCAAAGCATTCCAATTTACTGTCCACCAGATACTTATTGCGGCTGTTTTCGCCGTAAACTGCTTGTAAATAATCCACACAGTCCTCAAATAAAAAGTCTGCTTGTTCTAATTGACTATAGTGCGCATTTTGCACTAGCCATTGGTTAATCCATTCGTATTGAGGGTCTGTTTTAAAACCTACACCAAAAATAATCATTAAATCAATTTGAAAGCGTACTGATGCTCTTTGATTAATGCCTTGTTGTTTTATCTTCTTGACTTCATTCGCTAAAATTACTCTAAGTTCTTTGACGGTAATATAATCAACCCGTTTTGGGTAACATAACTCACAATGTTCAATAAGTTCCCCTACATATAACTCAAATGCTTGTTCATCAAGTTTTTTTAGCTGCTCATTGGTTATTTGTATCGCCATTTCTATATCCTTATCCCTAAACGAGATAACTATATTCATCGTTATATTTAAACGCCCACGCTTTGATATGTGCTAGTTTCTTGGCAGAGCCTTCATTTTCTTTGAGTACTTCTAATATGCCTTTGATACATCTCGGGTCATAGTAGCGAATCAGTATTTTCTGACCATCCTCTAGCTCTCCATAGAGCAGCGGTTTTAGAATGTTATCAGCTAGTTTTAAGAAGCTTTTGTCACTCCATAACCAAACTATCGCTGGCTTTTTTTGTTCTATGTCTTGGAGCTTTTCGATTAGGTCTTGGTCTTGCTCAGGATTTAGTTTGATAAGTAATGGCCCTGCTTCAGCCGATTCTTCATCAAGGGTTCGCATAAATAATGACTCGGCTGTAAGCATAGGATTTTGTATCAGGCTTTGATAAAAGTCTTTATCAAAATGAGCACAATCAATAATAGCGTAAAGTTTTAGGCTAGTATTTTTTTCATTTTTACTTTCACTTATCGGTAACTTGGGTAGGCGCTGTTTTTCCATCATCAAGCCTCCAACATATTAGCGGCATTTTCAGCTGCTGTTTTTAAGCACTCGATACAGATAGGGGCTCTTACAAAGTTAGGCATGGAATAATTGGTGCTCGCAGGTCCCAAATGAGGATGAGCCGCTGCCTTATGTTCAATAGTCCCTGGCGCGTGTAAAAAGATATTACCTCCAGTTATTTTGATATAAGCACCGCCTGAGGTGAGCATGATTTCTTTTTCAGCAGCAGCTGTGATTTTGGCTTCAGTAGAGATAATCGAGAGGGTTTTATCGGCAATAAGCTCCATGGTATTGGCTTGAGCTTGGACTTTCACTTGCCCGTTATTCGCTACTAGTTTCATTTCGTTATTAACGGTATAAAGGGAAATAGATTCACCCGCCGCTACTCTAAAGTCGTTGACTGCACTGATGTCAGTATTTTCTCCTGAGGTTACGGTTATGTTAGCTTGAGCGCTTATTTGGGCGCTTTTTGGCGTGACCATGGCGATACCTTCGGGGGCACTGGTTAGTATGCCTGGTTTTTTAAGGTCAGTATAAACTTCGAGCAGTTGTTCTTTTTGGTCGGTAATATCGGCTTTAATCGCATCGGATTTTTGGGCTGATTTAGCCAGTTCTTCGGCAATATGCAAGGCATATTTGAGTTGATCAATGGCTTCTTCTAGATCCAGTTGCGTACTGCTTGCGGTGTTTCTTTCATCCGCGCTTAGGTAAATGCCTTTACCAGCACGTAAAGCCCCCCAATCATCGGTTCTTAGCTCAAAGCCATGGCCTCTAGCTTGTCCTCCACCATCTGATTTTCTCGGGTGGGTGAGAAATCCAAGATTTAGCTGACTTGTGCCAGGAGTGCTATGAATTTGTGTTTTGACTTCGCCTGTTGTATCATCCAACAGGACTTCGTTATAACCATGGCCTTTGTATTCTTTACTTTTTAGGGTGCTCTGGGTTTTGATGCCGGGTAGGTCATAAGGGATCTGGTTAACCCCATTGTGTACCGCGCCGCGTATAATTGGATTATCTATATCGCCTTCAATAAAATCGACCATGACTTCCATACCAATACGCGGTATTTCAATACCACCGTATTTGTTGTGAGCCCAAATATTAGCTACCCGTACCCAATGACTTGAATGTTCATCATAGTTGCCTAAACGATCCCAATGAAATTGCAGTTTGACACGTCCGTATTCATCACAGTAAATTTCCTCACCAGCAGGCCCCGTGATCAGTGCTGTTTGGGTACCGATAACTTTGTGTTTGAAGTGTAGTCGTTGCGGTCTATAAGCAATATTTTTAGGTGTCGCTATTAAGCAATTGCGATAGCCTTGTTGTAAACTTTTTGACGGGAACTGTAGTTCGTTAGCAATAGGTTGTTTAAAGTATTTAGGGAGAAGTGTTAGTTCAAAATTACTATCTGCAGATGATTGACTACCTAATGCTTCAAGTACCTGGGGCTGTCTGCCTTGGTGTTTAATTTGTTTAATGAGCCAAAGTTCATCAGCTGCCATCGTATTTAATGCCGGGAAGTCTTTTACAGTAAAACATAGGCCAACATGCAGCGTTGGAATATCGCTATAAGCTTCTGCGAGTATTTGGTTGGTTCTTAATCGTTCAATGGAGAGTTGCGCTTGTTGCTTTGCAGTCGCTTCATTGTCAAGCCTACCAGGAAAATGGTAGTGTTCAAGATTTGGCTCTGAGGCTTGATTGGCCTTACTACTTTGTATCCCATCAAAAGATGATTCGGGTATTTTTTTGTTTTTAAAGTTGTAGTTTCTTTCAGAACTCGTTAGTGGATTGCTAACAAGCCCTACATCAAACCGTTTTAAAACAGGTTCATCCGCCACAAAGCCCGTATTTGAACGATAAGTTAAAGGATTAGGTAGATCTTTAAAGAATGGCTGAGCATCGCTAAAAACCATTTTATGACTGGTTTGGGTAAATTCATAATGAATAGCTATACCACACTCTTCACAGAGTCGATAAAGATAGTGGGCATCGGACTCATTGTATTGGCAACAAAATTCGCGAGGCGTATAAATACTAGGGTCTTTAAATTTGAACTCAAAATCATTGGTTTCTAAGATGCCATGTTCTTCTAGAATAGTTTTTATGATCTTTGGTACTGTTTTACCGACAAAAGCTCGATGATTACGGCGTTTATGTAAATGGGTAAAGCGGGGAACAAGGGCTACTTTGTATTCGGCGTAATCAATTCCTACATTGCTGCGTTTCACCTCATGAATAATACCGTGTACACCTTGGGTTTTATCATGGATAAAGGACAAATAAGCAGGTTTGCTGAGGAGTTGGGTGATGTCAAATCGAAGGTACTCACTGACTAGCGTAATCTCAAATACATATTCAGCATTGAGTCCTTCAATACCATCAAAAGCTAGAACTTGTAGGGGGGAGTTTTCTAAACCCTCTACTGCTAAGTAAAAATGCGTTTCATTGGCTGAACTAAACATAGCTGTCTTTCCATGATTATAAAATCTATTACATTATGATATGTTTACATCGTACAGCCTCTATCAACATAAACAACAGTTTTAATATAACATCTATTAGTTTTATTTCAAGTAAAAATATTGTGGTATATAAAATTATGGTGTATTTATATAAGCATCAAATATTTTAACAAAGGAGTATTCCATATGGCTTTAAAACCTGTCATACGTAAAGGAGACAAAACAACTCATGGCGGTACTGTGATAGAGGGAATAGAGGATTACTTGGTTTATGATAAACCTGTCGCCTGTAAATCTCATATGGTGTTATGTCCGTTATGCAAAGGAACGTTCCCTATCGTTGAAGGTGTTGAGTCTACCTCTGTTCATGGCAAATACCCAGCCGTTGAAGGCATGAAAACAGCTTGTGGAGCTAAGCTAATAGCCTCTCAAACGGAATATCAGCTTGAATGAATGATAGTATATAGACTTAACAAAGTTAATCTGGTTTTTTAGATGTTGGCTTAGTTTTGTTTCATATGTATAAAAATAGTTTCATTATTTTATTAACAATTATTGATGCAAATAAATAGATAAGTGCTAAATAACAAAATGATTAATTGAATAAAATGCAAAAGCATTGTTGGATTAATGAATAAATTCTCATAGCTAATGATAACAAAGAAAAAAGCTAACTGATTCCATTGAAGCGTATAGCCATCCACTGACGTGTATAGACCTATCCTAATCCATTGCAAACAGGCGCATGAAGCCAAAATAAAGGTTGATTTTGTTAAAAAGGCACGCCATAATCAAGCCATGTTTAGCTAACGTGGTTAGTAACATGACCCAGGCTGGCACAACCTTTAAGTTGGCGGTAGGTCTTTGAACCTACAGGTTGAAAAATACCCCATTTAGTATTCCGTTCTGCTGGGGGGATTACAGTGGTTACCCATATCACCGTGAAGGATACACGGATTTAAAATTAGCCTTAATTGGCATGGTTGTATTATTTTACATTGGCTTGATGAAAAGAGGCGATAAATACTTATTCGTTATCGGTCAATCAATGTCATTGCACTCACTCACCGATTGGTCAGTTGAGATACCTATTCTATTAGCTATATGGGTCTTTACCTAGCTATCACATAACTCACACCTACTGCTTAACGCAAGACAAGTTCGTTTACCTATTTGCTTAAGCCGCCTGATTCAATCCAACGTGTTTAGCACTGAAACGTCGTTTTAGGTTATTGCGCGATAACATCGATAACGTTTAAACCATACGTTAGCGTTTCATCTCTAAGTTAACCATTGTTAATTTACGCCAATGGACAATCCACTTAACACATAAAATTGCTACTTAACGGCAATTTTTTTGCAAGCAAAAAACGGTCGTAGCGTCACTTTACCATGAAACATGAGAAAGTGACGCTACGTAAACACCGCAAGCTAAGTCTTTGCTGACAAGCGATTTAAAGCTTATTGAATAAATGACACACCTTTTTTTAAGCTTTTTAAGCTAATAATCCTCAATCTTAATGGGTGGTTAATCTTTTTTTAATGAAAAAAGATTGATTGCTCATTTGTCTTTTTAACCTTAGTTAACACCTTACTACGCTATTGACGCGTAAGTCATCGTTGACTTTTATTTTAGAAGTATGTTGACCGATACCGACGGCTGGTCACCGCCAGTGGGATTTCCTGTTTTTTAATAACAGGCGGCTGTACTGAGTACATCACCAAACCCCAACACCTCAACACCGTTTCGCTCTGGTGCATAGGTATCGTCAACGACAAAGCAGAGGCTTTGTCATTTTGTAGCACACACCAGAGAGGGTTTTATTGTAGTAGTAATCGTTTTTAATAATTTATTTTTTATGAGTAGTAAGTAATACCGGTAGCAACTAACAAGTTAGGAAAAGGGAAAATAGGATGAAATCAATAAAAGTAAAAATGAGTACTAAAACGAAAACAAAGGTAAAGACAAACTCTAAGCTGTTAAATATTGTGTAAAAGTGCACCAGTTTTACATAAGAATATGGTGTAAAAATGCACCAGTTATATTCTTGTGTAGTTTGTTAAACTCTCCGACTTTAGCGGAGCAAAATTTGGATGCTATGCATGGAAACAATATTAAAAATCAGAAGGCTGTACCATAACGATAAGCTATCAGTACGAGAAATAGCTAGGCAATTAAGGTTAAATCGTAGAACGGTTAAAAAATACCTAACCACCCTAAACCCTCCCACCTATCAACGCGAATCTTATCATTACCCCAAACTAGGCTCCTTTCTTCCCTACCTAGAAACATTTTTGACACAAGAACAAACCAAGCGAGCAAATGAAAGACTAAGTGTTCGTCGTTTATTTGAGCTATTACGTAGTGAGGGTTATCAAGGACAATACAACAGTCTTGCTTGCTTTGTAAGGAAGTTCAAAGCTCAATATGAAGCTAAAGGACAAGACGTATTTATTCCTCAGTATTTTCCAGAGGCCGATGCTTATCAATTTGATTGGAGTATAGAGACAATCAAACTATCGGGTGAAGTGGTAAAGATTAATGTTGCTCATTTTAGACTTTGTCACAGTAGAGCTTTCTTTATCAAAGCCTATCCCAATCAGCGAATGGATATGCTGGTTGATGCCCATAACTGTGCTTTTGAGTTTTTAGGAGGTACATGTAAGCGTGGTATTTATGACAACATGAAAACAGCAGTCACGACCATTGGTATAGGTAAAGAAAGAGTGTTTAATGAGCAGTTTCTAGCCATGATGAACTATTTTTTAATAGAGCCTGTGGCTTGTACACCTGCCTCAGGGTGGGAGAAGGGACAAGTTGAGCGTCAAGTAAAAACGCTTCGCAAACGAATTTTTGAACCTATGTTATCTTTTGCTAGCATGGATGAACTTAACAGTTATTTACATGAACGATGCCGACTACTGATGGATGAATTTAAACATCCTGATAATAAAACAATAAGCGTTTCACAAGCTTTAAAAAAAGAGCAACCACTATTAGTAACGACTACCCCTTACCCTTGGTATAAAGATAAACCTATGCGTGTGAATCGTTTATCCTTAGTCTGTTATGAAAATCATCGTTATAGCGTACCTTGCCATTTAGCTAATAAAGTGGTTACTTTGCAGGTGCAAGCAGAGCAGATCCATATTATTTATCAAAAGGATTGCGTAGCCTCTCACAAGCGAAGTTTTATCAAAAATAAAACTACTTATAATCCTTGGCATTATCTCAAAGCACTTCTTTATAAACCAGGTGCATTGCGTAATGGGGAGCCTTTTAAAGATTGGCCATTACCAGAACCAATAAAACAATTACAACGTTATTTACAAGATAAGCCTAAAGGAGATCGAACAATGGTAGAGCTTCTTATGTTGATCCATGAGCATGGAGAGGATGTAGGTATTACGGCAGCTTCTATTGCTTTAGAACAAGGTATACCCACAGTAGAAGCTGTTCAAAATATTATTAGTCGATTACTAGAACCTGCTATCCCTGTACTTAAAGCAAAAGAGATACCCCTTAGCAATCCACCACAAAGCAACTGCCAGCATTATAACAGTTTATTAAAAGGAGTTAGTCATGCCACGTCTTGAGTGTCTAGCTATTATTAATCAACTTAAGTTAAATGCTATCAGTACCCATTTTGATGAAATTGTTACAGAAGGCATTAAACGTAAGCGATCAACCTTAGATATTTTGCATCGACTACTAAAGCTTGAACTCACAGAACGTCAGATACGCCAGATTGAATATCGGATTAATCAGGCTAAATTCCCTCAATCTAAAAATTTAGCTGACTTTGATTTTAAGCTAAGTCCATTGAATAAACCGGCTATCGAGTTATTTATGGATAATACGTTTATTGAGAGTCAACGTAATATTATCTTCGTAGGTGGCCCAGGAACAGGAAAAACACACCTAGCCACAGCCATTGGTATTAATGCCGCCTCTTGTGGTAAACGTGTTCGTTTCTGGAATGTATTGGATTTAGTTAACAAATTAGAGCTTGATAAAGAAACCAAGCAATACAAATTGACCAACCAACTGATTAAATACGATCTTATCATCCTCGATAAATTGGGATACTTGCCGTTTAGTCAAAAAGGAGGCTCCTTATTATTCCACTTAATCAGTCAACTTCATGAGAAGGTGAGTATTATTATGACCACTAACTTAGCCTTCTCGGAATGGGCTACTTTATTTGCGGATGAAAAAATGACAAATGCTCTACTGGATCGTTTGGTACATCACTGTGACATTATTGAAACGGGAAATGATTCTTATCGATTTAAACATCGTTCTTAGATGGTGCACTTTTCAACAATAATTGACACCTTAAAAAAGCAAACGAGGTTTAAAAGCTAACCTTATAAACGTTGGTCATTTAAGGCATAGTGTTAGGTTATTTTTGATCTTGCCCTTTTCCTAGTTAGTTAATCGTTATTTTATTGATCTAAGGCAAAAACGCGCGCGTGCGCGTGAGGACTATGCAAGTAGCTGCTCAAACCTAAACAATTACAGTCAGTTATAGAAAGCATTAGATTTTTATCTAATAATCAAAAAGCTTGTTAATATTTTTGGGGGGTGATAAATTGTTCAAAGCATAAATATCCAATAACTTAATAAACTAATTTAAAAGAACCAATATAGAAGGAAAAATGGCTTAATCAAACGGCTTGTAACTTGATTGTGATATGACTTAATAAAGATAATAGAGGTTAATAGGATGTTTGAACCTGCTAATAATACGCACTTTTATTTTGATGTACAGGGAGTAGATAGTACAGCTAAACTGCAAGTATTATCCTTTGAAGGGCTAGAAGCTATCTCTAGTGATTATGCGGTTGAAATCACGCTTGTTTGTAACCATCTACGTTACGATATAACCAAGCTACTCTCAAAGCCTGCTTTCTTATCCTTTGATGGCGAGCGTTCTACAGGTATTCACGGAATAGTGCAGTCCGTTAAAAGAGCCGCCGTAGGCAACCACTACGCCACCTTCAAAGTCATCCTAACCCCAACCTTGACCCACTTGAAAAAAAGAGTCAATCAGCGCGTCTTTAGAACAAAAACCGTGCCACAGATCATTAGCACCATCCTATCAGAATATGGCCTAGCCGAAGGCCAAGACTTTGCCTTTAAATTAAAAGATAGTAGTGTTTATACCATAAGGGAATATACTACCCAATATGACCAATCGGATTATGACTTTATTCATCATCTAGCCGAAAGTGAAGGCTTGTTTTATTTCTTTACCCATAGTAAAGAGCGACATGTATTAACTTTTGCTGATGCTAATCCTTTCTTTGCTAGCTTAGCAGAAGCTATTAGGTATCAAGCTGATACAGGACTGCATACAGACCAACGCATTATTCGACGTTTTGATATTGGTGTATCTAGTTGCACCACAGAAGCCAGTTTTAGAAATTATAATTTTCAAAATATGAAAATCCCTGAAGGCAATGCCAAAGGAACCCAGAGTCAAAAAGAAAACCAAGCCACAGAACCTTCACTAGAAAGCTACGACTACCCTAATAGGCATCTCAATAAAAAAGAAGGTGATAGACTATCCCTGATAGAAATAGAACGACTCAGAGCCAGTCAAGTATTAGCCGAAGCTGATAGTGATGTGATAGGGTTACATGCGGGGGTGTTTATTTCCCTTTCTAATCATCCTTTACCTGATACTGAACAGCCTTGGTTAATTAGAGAAATACGCCATGCAGGTAAACAACCCAGCGTACTAGAAGCCTTTGGAGACACCTCCACTGCTAATACTACCTCCTCAGCCAGTCAACTAAACAAATGCCTTGATTATCCTTATTCAGAACAACTGCAATTTCCCTTAGCAGACTTCAACCAAGGCTATCGAAATGTGTCCATTCTCTCCCCAAAAGATGTTCCCTACCGCCCCCAACACCTTCATCCCAAGCCTAAAGTATTGGGTACTCAAACGGCTATAGTCACAGGTGCGGCAGGAGAAGAAATCTACTGTGATGAATACGGTCGGGTAAAAATACAGTGTCATTGGGATAGAGAGGGACAATACAACGAAAATTCATCCGACTGGGTCAGAGTTGCCAGCAACTGGGCGGGTAATGGCTATGGTGCTATTGCAGTACCGAGAGTGGGTATGGAGGTTATGGTTAGCTTCTTAGAAGGTGATCCTGATTATCCTATGATTACAGGAGCACTTCATAATGGTATTAACAAAGTGCCTTATGAACTACCTGCCCATAAGACTAAGACTGTGTTTAAAACCAGCTCAAGCAAAGGGGGTGTGGGTTCTAATGAGTTTAGAATTGAAGATAAAGCAGGCGAAGAACAACTCTTTGTGCAGGCTCAAAAAGACTTCGACCAATTAACAAAGAACAACCATACCGTTGAAGTTAAAAACAATAGCTATTTACAGGTACAGAATGAACACAGTGAAACCATTGTAGGTAATAGATACCAAAAACAACAAAGTGAAGAACACCATCTCACGGTAAAAGACCGTAAAACCCAAATACTACAAAATGACTATAAAACCGTTGCAGAATCAGAACATACCTCTATAGGTACTATTCTAACCACAGAAGCAGGGATGGAAATTCACCTTAAAGCAGACCAACAGATAGTCATAGATGGAGGTTTATCCTTAACCCTAAAGGCTGGGGGACAACATATCATCTTAAATCCAGCGGGGATATTTACTACCCCTATGTTTACAGGGGGAGCTCCTATGGCAGGAACGCCTGCGAGTCCTTTACTACCTTTTACCAAAGAGAAGCAAGTAGAGGAAACCGATAGTCCCAGTAACTGGGTAGGGTTTGTATTGTTTTCTGAATAAAGCATAAATATCCAATAACTTAATAAACTAATTTAAAAGAACCAATATAGAAGGAAAATAAGATGGAGTTTAAATTTCCGGTAGTCCAAGCAGAAGGTAAAGAATATACTGCCGAAGAACTGTATGGAAAACTATCCCAAGAAGACAGTGGCTACTATCTACTCAGTGCCAACCAATTCTGGCATGGTGGAGTCCATTTCACAAGTAAGCACTTTGCACAACATATTACCGATGCGCCTATTCAAGCCATTGCTAAAGGCACAGTAATAGCCTATCGTATCAACAAAGACTATCTCCTAATCGAAGATGACGAAGTAATTGCTGTACCACCAGAAAAAGGTGGATACCAATACAGCTCAGGATTTTGCTTAATTAAACACACCATTCCCTACGAAAGAAAAAAAACCGAACAAGAAAAGCAACAAGAGATACAACAACAAGTACAACAAACAACAGAACAACTAAAAGATCAGCACATTACTGTACAGGGTAGTAGCCCTCGTACCTACCGTAATGAAGAAGGAACAACAGGGGCTAAAATAGGAACCTACCCAGTAGGGACAAAACTAGATATTCTTAGTGTCAGTGATGCTCCTAAAGATGGCTACTACTTTGCCAAAGTAAGAGAAACAGGCAAAACTGCAGCTACTGACGAACACTACATAGCCCTCTTGGATAAAGAAGGTAAACCAGTGGCTAATAATGATGGCAAAGCATTTTTTGAACTGCCTGCCAGCTCAACAGCAACATCCACTGCACAACAAAGTGCCGAGCAGACTACTCAAAATACCAATACACAAACCTCAGAGACAACGCCAACCGATACAAACAATAATCAAACTGACGATACTAACAAGCAAGAACCACCACCCACTACCTTCAATTTAGACTTCTACAGCCTCTATATGCACCTCTGTGCTTATGAAGACTACCTACCTCCTAAAAAAGATCAACAACAAGAAGCCAAGCCTGAAACAATTACCATCAATGCAACAGGACTTAACGTAAGGGACAAACAAAGAGACGAGGCCAACTGCACCTTACTAGGAACTATATCAAACGGAGCTACACTAGAAGTACTCGAAAGCAAAGTAAGTAGTAACAAACAATTCACCGATGTAAAAGGCAAAATCATCTCAGGTGCAGTTACCAAGGGTACTACCCAAGTAGCCAAAGCAGGCGATACCGTTTGGGTTCCAACCAAACAAGGCAATAAAAGCTTTATTAAAGATAATAAACAGCCAACACCTAAAGAAAAAACACGTCCTAGCTATTGGCAAGGCACAGTAACTGCCAAAGTTAAAAAAGCAGATGGCATCACCATCTGGAAAACCTACGGAAATAATGAATTAAAAGCAGAGCTAGGTAAAATCAACCAAGGCAACCAATTTACTTTCGATAGCACACAAACAAAAATCATCAGTCAAACAGGCAAACCAGACCTGTTAGTGGCTGAATGTACTGCCATAGGCACGTTTACCTTTCGAGGAAATGGTGAACAGCCTACGGGTACGTTCTGGACAACGGTAGATAAAGACTCAATCATTAGAGAAAAAGTAGAACCTACCGTTTTTGATACCGTTGTCCCCTGCCAAGTCGAAGTCATAGCGGGAGAGGGTCTTGGCTATCTAGGTATCTATGAAACACCCAGCAAAATGTGTGAAATAAATAAAAAAAGACAAGTACACGTTGAGATTTTTACTCCTGACTTGAAAACAGTAGAATTTTTACTTAACAACCCCTTTAAATTAACGGGGAAAAAATACATCAAAATAGCTAAGGGTACCCAACTACTAGGCCTGCTTCCAGCAGAAAGACCAGAGCCTGCTATACCAGTCCAAACAACACCTGCCCCCCAAGCGAGCCCTATTCCTGATTACACCGTTACAAGAGACCACTACCTAGCTATTGATACCCTAAAAGCAAAAAAACAACTCAATGGTAAAGAATGGTATGAAATAGCCGTAGAAAAACATACAGGCTATATAGCCAAGGAAGGCTTAGAAGAAATAGACCAACATGAGTGGGCCAAACTAGGCTTTCAAATGGTTCAAGAAGTTAATACTAACGCCGATGGTTATTTAGACCCCAACCTAATGCCCCCTATTTTTCAACAGATTTATAATAAAATAGATACTGATGGCGATGGGAAATTACAGCAGAGTGAACTAAAAGCAGCATTACAAAACTTAGAAATTAGAGACCAATGGTCAAAACTCATAGCCTTTCACCCTTCTGAATGGAAGACAGACACAAAGCCTTTACTAGCTAGGTTTACTCAGTTACTAACCAATCCTCAAGCGTCTGAGGAAGCACAGGCAGCTGCTAAAAAGTTGTTAGTACAAGAAACACAAAGGATGAATACCCTTACCTTTTTAGAGCAAGTAGCCCCACCTATTCCGCCTATGCTTTTTCATTTCCATCCCGTGGCTTTTGTGGAGTATTTAAAAGGAGATGGAATAACAGCTTATCATATATATCATGATGGTAGGATAGAGAAACATACTCCATCTTCTATTAGTTCAGCCAACAAAGGCAAATATCTATATATTTATCATGATAAAGATAATAAAGAACATAATATTTGTACTTGTGAATGGCATGTAACGAAAAAGAAAAAATTAGGAACTGCTAGTGGAAATTATAATTATCCAAATCATGGCACTGTTCTAGAAGCAAAAGCTGCAGTTAATGAAGATTCTATTGAGTATAGAGCTAGATATACAAATGGTAATATTCATGAATGGATAAAACCATTGACAGGTGTTAGCATTTATCAAAGGCTTACCTTAGTCAATGGTGATATTGCTGAGTATGGACATCATGATACATTAGGAAATATATGGCGTTTATATCAACAACAAGCTGCATATACTGAGTTAGTAAGAATGCCAGATAGTTTAGATTATACAAGTGGAGATGTGGTTATAAAGTATGAACTACAGGAAACATATAGAAAGTATACACACCCTAGTATTTTAGCAGGTTTTATTGGAGCATTAGCTGATATTAAAGAAAAGATTACTGTAACAGGCAGTGCTTATGAGCAAGGTTCTTGTTTCCCAAGTGCCTTACATGTAAATGGGGAAAGTATAGATAATAAATATATTAAAAACGTAAATGGTTTATCTAATTGGGATAAAGATAAAACTTTTGTTAGAGCATTATCTAAGTTTCATTTCCAAAAATTCCGTATAGGTTCTTCAATGTTGCCCCACTTTAGTGGCATAACAGGTTGTGTAAATGGCGGTACTTTGCATAATAGTCATTTGCATACAGAAGACTTTAAATTTAGTGCTGTTAAACAAGTAACAGAAGATAGTCGGATTGAATTAGCACAATTAAGTCTTTCAGAACAAGGTAAAGAGTTTATTAAGGAGTGGGAAGGTTTTAGGGAGTTTGCATATAATGATTCTAAAGGTTTTTGTACCATAGGTTATGGCCATTTAATTGCTAGGGATAAATGTAAAAATATTACTTTACCTGCTGAATTTGCAAATGGAATTAAGAAACCAGAGGCAAATGAATTATTTGAAAGGCGAATACCAATATATGAAAAAGGTGTAAAGGATAATGTTACAGTTAAATTGTATCAACATGAATTTGATGCTCTAGTTTCTCTTTTATTTAATTGTGGAGAAAATTTTTTTACAGTTAATAAAGCACCAAGATTAATTCAAAACTTGAATGATGGTAATTATCAAGCTGCAGCCCATGAGTTTTTAGATATAGAAAATGCCAGCAGAAGAAGATCTGAAAATAATCTTTTTCTAAATAATATTTATGATGCTTCCCACTAGTTTTTTTATACTCCTAATTAAGGAAAAAGAAAATGAGGATATATAGATTATTTTTTATTGTGATATTCTTTACTACTTTTTTATTAAAAATTTGTTATGCTGAAAGTATTACTAGCTCAGATAATACAGAGGTATGGGATTTTTATAAGGTTTCTGAAAGAAATGTATTAAGCAATAATGATAATTATAGAGA
>NZ_NASD01000008.1 GCF_002142155.1 Gilliamella apis
GCTTTATCTATCACGGATATTTTGCTATTTTTAGTGATATACCTAAATAGTACTATTAAATTAGTTAGTATTAACAGTTGGTTAGCTTCTTTGACACAGATATGAACTTTTTAAACTGATACTAACTAAATAAAGATTTTTAGATAATACAAATTAATATCAAAATTTATCCATAGGTATAACTACGATTATCGCTGAGGAAAACTTATCGTTTATGGGAGAAAACAATAAAAGGTGTGATTCCCATCACCAAATTGTGATGGGAAAAAAAGATTAGATCTTTTTAAATAAAACTGAACCGTTAGTACCACCAAAACCAAATGAATTACAAAGCGCATATTCTAAGTTTTTCACTTGACGAGCAGTATGTGGAACATAATCCAGATCACAACCTTCATCAGGGTTATCAAGATTAATTGTTGGTGGAACAGCTTGATCACGTAACGCAAGCACCGTAAAGATAGATTCAACAGCACCAGCAGCACCTAATAAATGCCCAATCATTGATTTGGTTGAACTTACCATTACTTTATTAGCGTTTTCTTGGAAAATACTTTTAACCGCTTGCGTTTCAGCTTTATCGCCAGCTGGAGTTGACGTACCATGTGCATTAATATATCCAACTTGTTCCGCTGTTATACCTGCATCACGAATAGCACATTTCATAGCTAATGCTGCTCCACTACCATTTTCTGGAGGTGAAGTCATATGATAAGCATCGCCACTCATACCAAAACCAACGATCTCAGCATAAATTTTAGCGCCACGTTTTTTAGCATGTTCATATTCTTCTAAGAACATGATACCGGCACCATCACCAAGCACAAAACCATCACGGTCTTTATCCCATGGGCGACTTGCAGCTTTAGGATTATCATTGTTAGTTGATAATGCACGAGCAGCACCAAAACCACCAATACCCAATGGTGTACTGGCTTTTTCACCACCGCCGGCTAACATTGCATCGGCATCACCATAAGCAATCATACGTGCAGCATGACCAATATTATGCACGCCCGATGAACAAGCGGTAGCAATAGTAATACTTGGTCCTTTTAATCCGTAGATAATTGATAAATGACCAGCAATCATATTGACGATTGTTGATGGCACAAAAAATGGACTAATTTTACGCGGTCCACCATTAACTAATGCACTATGATTTTCTTCAATTAATCCTAGTCCACCAATACCTGAACCGATAGCACAACCAATGCGCTCTGCGTTTTCTTCCGTAACTTCAATGCCAGCATCTTGCATTGCTTGCATACCAGCAGCGATACCATATTGGATAAAATAATCCATTTTACGGGCATCTTTACGTGAAATATTATAATCTTCGCCATTAAAGTCTTTAACCATTGCGGCGAAGCGCGTTGCAAAAGGGGCTGTATCAAAGTGTTCTATAAGTTCTACGCCACTTTGACCTGCTAATATAGCTTGCCAAGTAGACTCAACTGTATTACCTAATGGAGATATCATGCCCATTCCAGTAACAACAACTCTGCGTTTAGACACATTGTCCTCCAGAAAAGGATTGAAATGAAATTTGAATCATTGAAAATTTTATTATGAGTTTTCAGAATTTTACGTCAAATTAACTCTATAAAATAGAGACATAAATAAAAACTAGGCGATCATTTGACCGCCTATTGTGAAAACTCTGCTAACCTTATTGATTTGCAGTAATATAATCAATTGCTGATTGTACAGTTGTAATTTTTTCAGCTTCTTCATCAGGAATTTCTGTATCAAATTCTTCTTCTAAAGCCATAACTAATTCAACTGTGTCAAGAGAGTCAGCGCCAAGATCTTCAACGAAAGAAGATTCATTCTTAACTTCGTCCTCTTTCACACCAAGTTGCTCAACAATAATTTTCTTAACTCGCTCTTCAATAGTGCTCATACTCTTTTTTTTCCTATAAATATCGCCGAAAGTGGCGGTGAATGTAAGTTTATAAAATGTTGAAAAAGATGCCAATCATTTTTCAACCCAATTGCTTATTTTTTGTTCAAAACATCAAATTATTGGTTTATTTTACACTATTCTGATCAATTACACCATATACATGCCACCATTGACATGTAAAGTTTCACCTGTGATGTAAGATGCGTCATCAGAAGCCAAAAATGCAACCGCATTAGCAATCTCAGCTGGTTCACCTAAACGTCCTGCCGGTACTTGCGCTAATGTTAACGCTTTTTGTTCATCAGTTAATGCTTCTGTCATATCAGTTGCAATAAATCCTGGGGCGACTACATTTACCGTAATACCTCGAGATGCAACTTCACGTGCTAGTGATTTACTAAAGCCAATCAATCCAGCTTTTGCCGCCGCATAGTTAGCTTGGCCTGCATTGCCCATAGTCCCTACAACAGATCCTATAGTAATGATTCTACCATAACGTTTTTTCATCATAGTACGCATTAATGCTTTTGATAAACGAAATACTGATGTTAAATTAGTATCTAAAATGTCTTGCCATTCATCTTCTTTCATTCGCATTAATAAATTATCACGGGTAATACCTGCGTTATTAACTAAAATATCAATATCGCCAAACTCCGTTTTAATTGCATTAATAACTGATTCGATAGATGCTTCGTCAGTTACATTTAGTGCTAAACCTTTTCCGTTAGAGCCTAAATATTCACTTATGGCCTGTGCGCCTTTTTCTGTCGTTGCAGTACCAATCACTGTTGCACCACATGCAACTAATTTTTCCGCAATGGCCTTTCCAATTCCACGGCTTGCACCAGTTACTAAAGCAATTTTTCCTGATAGGTTCATAACTACCCCTTTTGTATTCTATTTAGTATTTTCAATTGCAACATCTAATGACGCTTTATCATTAACAGCACAAGCTGATAATGAATCAACAATTCGTTTAGTTAAGCCAGTTAAAACTTTACCTGGGCCCATCTCAACTAATAGTGTTACACCTTGTTTTGCCATTTCTTCAACCGTTTCAGTCCAACGAACTGGGCTATATAACTGGGCTATTAATGCCGCTTTAATATTTTCTGCAGATGATTCAACTTTAACATCAACGTTATTAATCACAGCAAATTGAGGTGTATTAAACGTCATGTTATTTAAAGTTGTCGCTAGTTTATCAGCGGCTGGTTTCATTAATGCACAATGTGAAGGAACACTTACCGCCAATGGTAAAGCACGTTTAGCTCCGGCTTCTTTACAAAGCGCACCAGCACGTTCAACCGCTTCTTTATTACCAGCAATAACAACTTGGCCTGGTGAATTAAAATTAACTGGCGCGACAACTTGACCTTGAGCAGCTTGTTCACATGCTTTTCGAATTGAATCGTTATCTAAACCAATAATAGCAAACATTGCACCAGTACCACTTGGCACTGCCTCTTGCATTAATTTACCACGTAACTCTACTAATTTAATAGCATCTTTAAAATCTATCACACCAGCACATACTAATGCTGAATATTCACCCAAACTGTGACCAGCCATAAATTCTGGTTGAGGGCCATTAATACTTTGCCAAACTCGGTAAATCGCAACCGATGCAGCAAGTAATGCCGGTTGTGTTTGCCAAGTTTTATTCAATTCATCAGCTGGACCATCTTGAACTAAAGTCCATAAATCATAACCTAATACTTGTGATGCTTCATCGAAAGTTGATTTCACAACTGAATAATTTTCAGCAAGATCTTTTAACATACCAACAGCTTGTGAGCCTTGTCCTGGAAATACCATTGCAAATTTGGTCATTTTGAAATCCTTGATTACCTAAATAATTTATAAAATTAAAATCTAACGAGTGCTGAGCCCCAAACAAAGCCGCCACCGAAAGCTTCTAATAAAATTAGTTGCCCACGTTTAATACGTCCATCTCGTACACCTGTATCTAATGCACAAGGTACTGATGCAGCAGAAGTATTACCTTGTTTATCCAGCGTAACAATCACCTTACTCATATCCATATCAAGACGTTTGGCTGTAGCTGAAATAATCCGTAAATTAGCTTGATGTGGCACTAACCAATCTAAATCAGATTTATTAAAGGCATTTTCGGTTAAAAGTTCATCAACTAGATTAGAAAGTTCTTTTACTGCAATTTTGAATACGTCGTTACCTTGCATTGTCATATAGACAGGGTCATTAAGAGAACGGCGATCAACATATGGGTATTTTAATAATTCGCCATATCGGCCGTCGGCATGTAAATGAGAGGCAATAAGACCAGGCTCTTCAGAAGCACCAACCACAACCGCTCCAGCACCATCACCGAAAATGATAATTGTACCGCGATCATTTGGATCAACACCACGGGTTAACATATCTGAACCAACAACTAAGGCATATTTTATTACACCACTTTTTACATATTTATCAGCGATATCTAATGCATAAATAAATCCAGAACAAGCTGCCGACACATCAAAGGCAACCACATCACCGAGATCTAATTTAGCTTGTAATTCTGTAGCTGAACTAGGAAAAGCATTAGCTGATGTTGCTGTTGCAACAATAATTAAACCAATTTCTTGTTTAGAAATATCCGCCATTTCAATAGCTTTAATCGCGGCTTCATAGGCCATACTAGTAACAGTTTCATCAGGTGCTGCTATCCGTCTTTCTTTAATACCTGTACGAGTAGTTATCCATTCGTCGCTAGTATCCACCATTTTTTCAAGATCGGTATTGGTTCTTATTTGTTTTGGAAGATAACTTCCTGTTCCTAATATTTTTGTATACATCGAATTATTCGCTCTTGGGTAGTGCAGAAGAAAGGCTATTGGCAATCTTCTCTGGTATATTGGTTTCGATAGCTAAAATAGCTTGCTCAATTGCTGCAAAAAATGATTTTTGATTGGCACTACCGTGACTTTTAATCACAATACTTTGAAGACCAAGTAAACAAGCGCCATTATATCGCCCAGGGTCTAAATAGCCAAAATTTTTTACTATTTTCCTTTGCAGCCATTTACTCAAAAATTTCATAACTAATGAGTTGTGTCCTAAAAGCATTTTGAACGAAGATAGAAAAATTTTAATTAACCCTTCTACCGTTTTCAAAGTCACATTACCAACAAAGCCGTCACAAACTAATACATCGGTTTTACCAGTTAATAGCTCATTACCTTCTAAATAACCGATATAATTAATTTGATGATTAGCCTTCAAAACAGATGCAGCAGCACGAATTTTATCCAATCCTTTAATGTCTTCTTCACCAATATTAAGCAAAGCAACACGAGGATTTTCAATATGAAGAACCGATTTTGCTAGTATTTCACCCATTATAGCAAATTGAACCAGCATATCACTATCACATTCAGCATTTGCCCCCAAATCAAGAACCACAGTATTTTGATTATTTAATGCAGGAATGGTGGCAACTAAAGCTGGTCGATCAATGCCTGTTAAAGAATGCAACAACAACTTAGATAACCCCATCAGCGCACCTGTATTACCAGCGCTAACACAAGCTTGAGCTTTATTATTTTTTACTAACTCTAATGCAATTCTCATTGACGAACCTTGGCTATGCCTAATTGCATAAGAAGGTTTCATATCGTTAGTAATGATAGATGTTGATTCTGTCACCATCAAGCGACCTGTTTCTTGGTACTGGGTAACTAGCTTGGCATTTTCTTTAGACAAAAAAAATCTAACTTCCTTTATGTCACCAACAAGGAAGATAGAAAGATTTGGATAATGATGTAATGCTTGAATTGCAGCAGGAACAACAATACGAGGACCAAAGTCCCCGCTCATAGCATCTAACGCAATGGTTAGATTATCCAAAATGTCACCTGAAGATTTCTAATTACTAATTAATTATTTAGAAATTACTTTTCGGCCGCGATAATAACCATCAGCGGTTACGTGATGACGTAAATGAGTTTTACCTGATTCATCAACTGAGATATTAGCAACAGTTAATGCATCATGAGAACGACGCATACCACGTTTTGCACGAGTTTTACGATTCTGTTGAACAGCCATGGATTTACCCCTTATTCTTTAAACTAACTAAAATTGCAAATGGATTTGGTTTTTCATTCTCAGCAGGAATTTCACCAAACACCATATCTGCCTCTGACACTTCGCAGTGTTTACTATCATGCACCGGCGCAATTGGTAATGAGAGAATAATTTCGTCCTCAATTAACGCTAATATATCTACTTCACCAAACTCGTTAACTAAAACGGGCTCATAATGTTCCGGTAATGTCTCTGCTTGAGCATCGCTCTTAACAGGACTAAATTTATTCATCACATGAACTTCAGTGATAAAAGGTTTAAAACAACGCTGACAAATTTGTTCTAGCGTCATTTTTGCATCAATGGTGATAACGCAAAGTCTTTGCTCATCAAAATCAAAAGACAAATGACATTCGATATCACTTTTTGGACTTTCAATCCTTGTTGCACTTTTTGCTGGATAATATCCAACATAATCAAGTCTTTTTTGTGCTGCTTTGATTGGGTCAATTGTTAATGGTAATTTATTTTGCATAAGATATGCATGCCTACCTTAAAAATTATTAAGTGCAGCTAAAAACCACACAAAGCCATAAGGCGCGCATAATACCTTTAAATCACCATTTCGTCAATGGGCAAGCACATGATAATTTGTTTTAATTGTTGATTATTTCTTAAATATTTATAATTTTTGTTTTACTTATTTCTTAACAAAAAATTTTGAGGAACAGGGTTTTTTAGCGCTCAAAACTGTTATTTACTTAATCGCTAAATAACTTATGTTACTTGCTTAGTTGAATCCCTTTCTAAATAGCAAATTAACTCAAGTTTATTACGATAAACGCCCAAAACTATCTTTTACAATAGCTTGAAAATCATCGAAATTACGACTATTTAACAACCGCTTAGTTGATCTCTCTTTAACAAAATTGACGACTAAGTTATAAATTCGCATCGCATCTTCATATTCATCTTTGCTAATTGCTAATAAGAAAATAACATGCGCAATTTTATTTGATAACCTATTGAATAATTGTACAGTTTTACGTGCAAGCATTAAGGATTGCTCTGAGAGCTCATCAAATAAAGAAGGATCACCCCAGGTAATTTTTCTAGCGTTTTTGCTCTTTCAACCATTGCTTTAACATGTGATAACAACATCGCTTTTTGCACATCATTTTGGGTTATTTGATGATCCGTTAACCAACGATTGATGATTTCTATCGTTTGCGCAGTCACAACTTCGGGATCTAAATCATCTTCGATCATACGGAATTGTATTTGTGGCATAGTCATTCTAATTCTCTTTTTTCTTTTTAAGATGACTTAGCCTAAAGGAAATAATTATCAATGTGGAGAGAGACTTTTTCCTATTGCAAAAGGAAATTTATTGTCAGGCTAGCTGAAAGCTGTTGTAAACAAGAATTATTATGTAGGATATGATTGAAGATTAACTAAATTGATTTTAAATTTAAACAAACTATTGCTTAAAAGTATCATTAATAAATTTTTTTGATATAAAAAACCCCTTTCCTCAAAATTTTTTCAAGCACAGATAGTTATTTTTGCTATCGAGGCTATGAACCTAGGTAGTATTTTTGTTAAAAAAGTAAATTGCCAATTTCTTTTGGTATTTTTTAAGAATGTTTACCAGCTGCCAGAGGCACCACCGCCACCACTACGGCCACCGCCTCCGCCACCAAATCCGCCGAATGAACCTCCGCCAAAACCACCACCATTACCCCCACCGAAACCGCCTCCTCGACCACCACGTCCGCTACCGCCACTCATAGTTAAAATTCCACTTAAAATCGCACTGGCAACAAATGCTAAAAATATTAGAGGTAAGACAATATGTAATGAATAACCATTGAACAAAGTAAAACCACCAACTGATATACCATTTAGTAAACCAGTACCTAAACTTCGGCTAGCACTACGTTTAGAGGAAGTAATTGAAAATAAGCTAGCAATAGTGAAACAAATAAAAAAGGATGCTAATCCATAATTAAATAAATTGGCACCAAAATCACCAGCAAGTACCGTTTTGAGATCTGGATCACTATTAGTCGCCGGTACCTGCTGAGGATCATTCAACTTATTAATTAAAACTGAAAGCGCATCATGTATACCTTGATAATAGTTATTTTGTCTAAATTGTGGCGCTAATTGTTCACGAATGATATGACTAGCAATTAAATCCGTAATGATGCCTTCAAAACCATAACCAACTTCAATTCGCATCAACTTATCATCTTTAACAATTAATAATAAAATACCATTATCTTGCTCTTTGTTACCTATTTTCCACTGTATAAACACCCGATCAGCATACTGTTCAACCGTTTCATTATCGAGTTTGGAGATCATTAATACCGCGATCTGTGCACCATCAGTTCGCGTCTTTTCAAAAGCAATCAAGCTTGATTCCAAATCATCTATTTGTGATGGTTCTAAAGTATCTGACGTATCAATAACACGGCGATCAAATGTAGGAATCTCAGTTAATGCATAACTTACCGCACTAAAAAACAGTAAACAAAAGAGCAGATAATATTTTTTCATTATGCTTATTGTCCAAAATTGACTGCTGGTGGATTAGAAATTTGTTGTTCATTTTCAACAGTAAACTGTTGTTTTGGTTGTACCCCTATAATATTTGCAATCCATTTAGTTGGTAATTGACGAATATAAGTATTAAATGATTGTACTGTTTCTATATATCGACCTCTAGCAACCGTTATCCGATTTTCAGTACCTTCAAGTTGGCTCATTAAATCTTGATAAAGTGTGTTTGCTTTAAGTTCTGGGTAATTTTCACTAACCGCAATTAAGCGACTTAATGCGGAACTTAATTCTGATTGGGCTTGTTGGAATTTTGAGAATAAATCGGGATCGCTAAGTTGATCTGCATTAATTTGGATAGACCCCACTTTCGCTCTTGCATCTGTTACCTGAGTAAAAACGTCTTTTTCATGAGTTGCATATCCTTTTACTGTATTGACTAGATTCGGAACTAAATCTGCTCGACGTTTATACTGATTAACAACTTCTGACCAAGAAGCCGCTACTTTTTCGTCTTGAGTTTGAATACTGTTATAGTCTTTAAAAAAGAAAAATCCACCAACAATAATTAAAATAAGAATAAGCAATAGTAATTTGGATTTCATGACGAGCCCCTGTAAATAGTTAAACTTTCAAATAGCTTAAAAAAGCAATGATAATTAGAAAATACTAACCAGTAGCCTAAAAATTTTGTTACTAAACAAACTTATAATGCTTAATTAAGGAATATATTTTTACAACTTTTTATAAAAATAATTATGAACTATAAAATACAAAGAAGAGACTTTTAGATAGTAGATTTAATTTACATGGACTGATCGGGTTCTTTAATAATGCCCATGTAATTTTATTTGATTATATCTTTTTTTATGCAATTTGCGAAGAATTATCATCGGTAATTTTTTATTGGTATTGCTCACAATGCTTATTTTAAAATTTGATTTTTTAGTTTAAAAATTACTTAGATAATGACTTCAAAACATTCAAGTTGAGCAGGTTCAAAATAGATATCTGGGTTATTTGGGCGGCTATCGGTATTACGGTGAGTATGTTTGAAATGAGCAGAATTAACCCAATTTTCAAAATCTTGTTTTGATTCCCATTCAGCATATGATGAAAACAATGTGTAATCTTCATAAGTTTTACCTTTAAGGAAATAAAAACGATTAAAACCTTTCATCTCTTTTAAATGGCTATCACGATTACGCCAGATTTCAATAAAAGAGTCTTCACTACCTAACTTAATTTTAAACCGATTCATGACAATATACATTTAATATTCCTTTCATATACCATACACTCGACAAAAAAATAGCACGTGATAACACGTGCTACTTTAGTCGATTTATCTAAAATCTATTGATTTTCTTCTGCTGAATTCAATAATTCCGCTAAGTTAGCTGTAGCTTCCTCAGCTGAAACAGTTGTTGGTTGAATTACATCATCAGATGGCATTGCGCGTTTACGCAAACGTTCTTTATGATATGCATAACCAGTACCAGCTGGAATTAAGCGACCAACAATAACGTTTTCTTTCAGGCCACGAAGTTCATCATTTTTACCTGCAACTGCTGCTTCAGTTAATACGCGAGTCGTTTCTTGGAACGATGCCGCAGAAATAAATGACTCAGTAGTAAGTGATGCTTTAGTAATACCAAGTAAATCATGCAAGTAAACAATTGGTTCTTTACCTTGTGCTTCAAGCTCACGATTAATAATCTTCAAGCGTGAAACTTCAAGTTGTTCACCATCAAGTAAACGAGAACCACCAGGATGAATAACCGTTGCTTTACGTAACATTTGACGAACAATAACTTCAATATGTTTATCGTTAATTTTTACACCTTGTAAACGATAAACTTCTTGAACTTCATTCACAATGTAACGAGTTACTGCATTAACACCTCGTAGACGTAAAATATCATGTGCTGATTCAGGACCATCAGAAATCACATCACCACGGCCAACTTGTTCGCCTTCGAATACGTTAAGTTGACGCCATTTTGGAATCATCTCTTCATACGGTTCACTACCATCTAGTGGAGTGATAATTAAGCGACGTTTACCTTTAGTTTCTTTACCGAATGAGATAATACCATCAATTTCAGCAAGAATTGCCGGCTCTTTAGGTTTACGAGCTTCAAATAAATCAGCAACTCGTGGTAAACCACCGGTGATATCTTTAGTACCTACAGATGCTTGTGGAATCCGTGCAAGTGTATCACCAACATTAATTTCCGCACCATCTTCTAATTGTACTAATGCTTTACCAGGTAAGAAGTACTGCGCAAGCATTTCTGTACCTGCCACAAAGATATCATTACCTTTAGCATCAACAATTTTAATTGCTGGACGTAAATCTTTACCAACACCAGTACGTTCTGCTACATCTAAGATCACGATAGATGATAAACCTGTTAACTCATCGGTTTGACGAGTAATAGTTTGACCATCGATCATATCAACAAAACGAACAAAACCTTTGGCTTCCGAAATAACTGGCATTGTATGTGGATCCCAGTTTGCTACTGTTTCACCAGCATCAACAGTTGCACCATTACCTTTAGTTAGAATCGAGCCATAAGGAACTTTATAAGTTTCTTTCATTCGACCTAATTCATCAATAATAGTTAATTCAGCATTACGTGAAGTAATAACTAGTTTCTGATCTGGGTTAGTTACAAATTTAGCATTAGTTAGTTTAATACTACCTTTGTTTTTAACTTGAACACTAGATTCTGCTGCTGCTCGCGATGCCGCACCACCGATATGGAACGTACGCATGGTTAACTGTGTACCTGGCTCACCAATTGATTGAGCAGCGATAACACCGATTGCTTCACCTTTGTTCACTAAGTGACCACGAGCTAAGTCACGTCCATAACATTTCGCACAAACACCAAAATCAGTATCACACGAAACTACTGAACGAACTTTAACGCTATCTACAGATTCTTGTTCAAGTAGATCACAATAACTTTCATCAAGTAATGTATTGCGAGGGATTAAAATATCCGCACTACCTGGTTTTAATACATCTTCAGCTGTTACACGACCTAATACACGTTCACGTAATGGTTCTTTAACATCACCACCTTCAATCACAGGTGTCATTACCACACCTTCTAACGTGCCACAGTCATCTTCAATAACAACTAAATCTTGAGCCACATCAACTAAACGACGAGTTAAGTAACCTGAGTTCGCTGTTTTCAATGCGGTATCCGCAAGACCTTTACGCGCACCATGGGTCGAGATAAAGTATTGAAGTACGTTTAATCCTTCACGGAAATTTGCGGTGATTGGCGTTTCGATGATCGAACCATCTGGTTTTGCCATCAAACCACGCATACCCGCTAACTGACGAATCTGAGCTGCAGAACCACGAGCACCAGAGTCGGCCATCATATAGATGCTGTTAAATGAAGATTGAACTTCTTCTTTACCTTCACGGTTAATAACTTTTTCAGTTGATAAGTTATCCATCATCGCTTTAGCAACACGCTCATTAGCTGCTGCCCAAATATCGATAACTTTGTTATAACGTTCACCTGCAGTTACTAAACCTGATTGGAACTGTTCTTGAATTTCTGCAACTTCGATTTCAGCTTCATTGATAATTTGTAATTTCTTAGCAGGAATTTCCATATCATCAATACCAACTGATACCCCAGAACGAGCTGCATAAGCAAAGCCGGTATACATAACCTGGTCAGCTAAAATAACAGTTTCTTTCATGCCTAATTGGCGATAACAAATATTTAAAATTCGTGAAATCGCTTTTTTACCAAGCGGCTGATTGATAACTGAGAAACTCATGCCTTTAGGCATAATTAACCATAAGATAGCACGACCAACAGTAGTATCAATTACAGAAGTTGTATCTTCCCATTCACCAATACTGTTACGATGGCTTTCAGTTATACGTACTTTAACTTTAGCATGTAGTTCAACTAGACCTAAACGATACAGTTTTTCTGCTTCTTTAGGGCCGGTTAATACCATGCCTTCACCTTTAGCATTGACTTTATCACGAGTCATGTAGTAAAGACCTAATACCACGTCCTGAGATGGAACGATAATAGGCTCACCACTTGCTGGCGAAAGAATATTGTTGGTTGACATCATTAACGCACGCGCTTCTAATTGCGCTTCTAACGTTAATGGAACGTGAACCGCCATTTGGTCACCATCGAAGTCAGCATTGAATGCCGCACAAACTAATGGGTGCAATTGGATCGCTTTACCTTCAATTAGGATAGGTTCAAATGCCTGAATACCTAGTCTGTGAAGTGTTGGTGCACGGTTTAATAATACCGGATGTTCACGGATAACTTCATCTAAGATATCCCAAACAATTGCATCTTCACGTTCAACCATTTTCTTCGCTGCTTTAATGGTTGTTGCATAACCACGACGCTCTAATTTACCGTAAATAAATGGTTTAAATAGTTCAAGAGCCATTTTCTTCGGTAAACCACATTGATGTAAACGTAAGTATGGACCTACAGTAATTACTGAACGGCCTGAATAGTCAACACGTTTACCTAATAGGTTTTGACGGAAACGACCTTGCTTACCTTTAATCATATCGGCAAGTGATTTTAATGGACGTTTGTTTGAACCAGTGATTGCACGACCACGACGACCATTATCAAGCAAGGCGTCAACAGACTCTTGTAACATACGTTTTTCGTTACGTACAATAATATCTGGTGCAGCTAAATCTAATAAGCGTTTTAAACGGTTATTACGGTTAATAACGCGACGATATAAATCGTTCAAATCTGATGTTGCAAAACGGCCACCATCTAATGGTACTAATGGACGTAAATCTGGCGGTAATACAGGCAACACATTTAAAATCATCCATTCTGGTTTATTTTCTGATTGAATGAATGCTTCAATGATTTTAATACGTTTTGTTAATTTTTTACGTTTAGTTTCAGAATTTGTTGTTGCTAATTCGTCACGTAGTGCTTCGCATTCAGCTTGTACATCAATATTACGTAATAATTCTTGGATTGCTTCTGCACCCATGCGTGCATCAAACTCATCACCAAACTCTTCTAACGCATCTAAATACTGTTCTTCAGTTAAAATTTGTCCGCGCTCAAGGTTTGTCATACCACCATCAAGAACCATAAATGATTCAAAATAAAGTACCCGTTCAATATCACGAAGTGGCATATCAAGTAATAAACCAATACGTGATGGTAATGATTTTAAAAACCAAATATGTGCAGTTGGTGATGCAAGTTCAATGTGGCCCATACGTTCACGACGTACTTTAGCTTGTGTGACTTCTACACCACATTTTTCACAAATAACACCACGGTGTTTTAAACGTTTATATTTTCCACACAAACATTCATAATCTTTAACTGGCCCGAAAATACGCGCACAAAACAATCCATCACGTTCAGGTTTAAACGTACGATAGTTAATTGTTTCAGGTTTTTTAACTTCACCAAAAGACCATGAACGAATCATATCAGGAGAGGCAAGGCCAATCTTGATAGCATCAAAATCTTCAGTTTTTGTTTGTGCTTTTAGAAACTTTAGTAAGTCTTTCACAATTGACTCCTATGGAGTTAAATCAATTAGATAACTTATCATTACTGATAAGTTATCCCTTATAAATAGAAATCATTTTAGCTAGCTAAGATTACTCTTCATCTAACTCGATATTAATACCTAACGAACGAATCTCTTTTAACAATACATTAAATGATTCTGGGATCGCAGGTTCCATACGATGATCACCATCTACAATATTTTTATACATCTTAGTACGACCGTTCACATCATCTGATTTAACAGTTAACATTTCTTGTAAGGTATAAGCTGCACCATATGCTTCTAGTGCCCACACTTCCATCTCACCGAAACGTTGACCACCAAATTGAGCTTTACCACCCAACGGTTGCTGTGTAACCAAACTATATGAGCCTGTAGAACGAGCATGCATCTTATCATCAACTAAGTGATTCAATTTCAACATGTACATATAACCTACAGTTACTGGACGTTCAAATTGCTCACCGGTACGACCATCAAACAAGGTAATTTGACCTGAAGTTGGTAAATCACCAAGTTCAAGTAATGCTTTAATTTCTTGCTCTTTTGCACCATCAAACACTGGTGTTGCAAGTGGCATACCATTACGTAAATTTTGCGCCAAAGTCATCACTTCTTGATCGGTAAATTCAGCAACATTGACTTTTTGCGCTGCACCTAAACCAAGGTCATAAGCTTTTTGGATAAAATCACGTAATTTAGCTAACTCTTGCTGTTCTTTTAACATTGCATCGATCTTCTGACCAATACCTTTCGCCGCCATACCCAAGTGAGTTTCTAAAATCTGACCGATATTCATACGAGAAGGAACACCTAGAGGATTTAATACGATATCTACTGGGCGACCTTTATCATCATATGGCATATCTTCAATCGGGTTGATTTTAGAGATAACCCCTTTGTTACCATGACGACCAGCCATCTTATCACCAGGCTGAATTTGACGTTTAACAGCTAAGTAGACTTTAACGATTTTGAGAACACCAGGTTGTAAATCATCACCTTGAGTGATCTTCATGCGTTTAGCTTCAAGTTTTTTGTTAAACTCAGCTTTAATTTCATCATGCTGTTCAGCAAGTTGCTCTAATTGCGCTTGTTTGCTCTCATTAGCGATACCAATGGTTAACCATTTTTCACGCGGTAAGGCATCTAATTTGTCGGCTTTAATACCGCCAGAAATTAATACATCACGGATACGAGCAAATAACGCTGCTTCAAGGATTTTAAGCTCTTCTGTTAAGTCTTTGCGAACTTGTTTAAGTTGCATCTCTTCAATTTCAAGTGCACGTTTATCTTTTTGTACACCATCACGAGTAAAGACTTGAACATCAATAACTGTACCTGAAACGCCATTTGGCACACGAAGTGAAGTATCTTTAACATCTGACGCTTTTTCACCAAAAATAGCGCGTAGTAATTTTTCTTCTGGCGTTAATTGTGTTTCACCTTTTGGTGTTACTTTACCAACCAGAATATCGCCACCTTTAACTTCAGCACCAATATAAACAATACCTGATTCATCTAGTTTAGAAAGAGCCGCTTCACCCACATTTGGAATATCGGCGGTAATTTCTTCTGCTCCAAGTTTGGTATCACGAGATACACAAGATAACTCTTGAATATGAATCGAAGTGAAACGGTCATCTTGTACCACTTTTTCAGAAACTAAAATAGAATCCTCAAAGTTATAACCATTCCATGGCATGAATGCCACACGCATGTTTTGACCTAAAGCTAACTCACCTAAGTCAGTTGATGGACCGTCAGCAAGGACATCACCACGCTCAACTTTTTCACCTAATTCCACACATGGAATTTGGTTAATACAAGTATTTTGGTTTGAACGGGTATATTTAGTTAAATTATAAATATCAATCCCTGTTTCACCAGCATACATTTCATCATCGTTAACATTAATTACAATGCGTGAAGCATCAACATATTGTACTGTACCACCACGACGAGCAACTGCAGTTACACCTGAGTCAACTGCTACTGCACGTTCCATACCAGTACCAACAAATGGTTTTTCTGCTTTTAACGTTGGTACCGCTTGACGTTGCATGTTTGCACCCATCAATGCACGGTTAGCATCATCATGTTCTAAGAATGGAATTAATGAAGCACCAACCGATACGATTTGTTGTGTTGATACGTCCATATAATGGACTTGTTCAGGGCTATATAAACCAGACTCACCATTTAAACGACAAGTCACTAAATCTTCTTTAAAACGACCATCGTCATCAAGATTTGAGTTAGCCTGAGCAATAACAAATTCACTTTCGTCGATTGCTGATAAATAGTTAATTTCATCAGTTACCACACCATCAACCACTCGGCGATATGGAGTCTCAAGGAATCCATACTCATTAGTACGAGAATATACAGCTAATGAGTTAATCAAACCGATGTTTGGACCTTCCGGTGTTTCAATCGGACATACACGACCATAATGGGTAGGATGTACGTCACGTACTTCGAATCCGGCACGTTCACGGGTTAAACCACCAGGACCTAATGCTGAAATACGACGTTTGTGAGTAATTTCAGATAATGGATTGTTTTGATCCATAAACTGAGATAACTGGCTAGAACCAAAGAATTCACGAATTGCCGCAGAAATTGGTTTAGCATTAATCATATCTTGTGGCATTAATGATTCAAGATCGCCTAGTGATAAGCGTTCTTTTACCGCACGTTCTACACGAACTAAACCAATACGGAATTGGTTTTCAGCCATTTCACCAACACTACGGATACGACGGTTACCTAAGTGATCGATATCATCGACTTCACCATGACCATTACGAATGCTGATCAATTTCTTCATTACATCAACGATATCAGTTTTAGTTAAGACACTTTCGCCTTCAATATCGTCACGTCCTAAAGAACGATTAAACTTCATACGACCTACTGCTGATAAGTCATAACGCTCATCAGAGAAGAATAAGTTATCAAATAAAGCTTCAGCTGCTTCTTTTGTTGGTGGCTCACCAGGACGCATCATTCGATAAATTTCAACTAATGCACCTAGTCGATCTCGAGTAGAGTCAACATTTAAGGTTTCAGAAATAAATGCACCATGATCTAAATCATTAGTGAATAATGTTTCAATTTTCTTATAGCCTGCATTAGTTAATTCAAGCAATAGTTCTAATGAAATTGGTGTATTAGCAAAAGCAACAACTTCACCAGTTTCTTGATTCACATAATCTTTCGCTAATACTTTATTAACAATATATTCAACTGGAACATCGATCTTAGTTACTTTATCTTTTTCAAGCTCACGAATATGACGAGCTGTAATACGACGACCTTTCTCTGCGTAAACTTTGCCTTTTGATTCAATATCAAATAACGCTGTTTCACCACGTAAACGCTCTGGTACAAGATCCATTTTTAATTTTGATTTGCCCACTTCGAAAATAGTTTTTTCGAAGAACATATCTAAAATTTCTTCAGTTTCATAACCTAACGCACGCAAAATGATTGTTGCAGGAAGTTTACGACGACGGTCAATACGAGCAAAAAGATTATCTTTTGGATCAAATTCGAAATCAAGCCAAGAGCCACGATAAGGAATAATCCGAGCATTATATAAAACTTTACCAGAAGAGTGTGTTTTACCTTTATCACTATCAAAGAACACACCTGGACTACGGTGTAATTGTGAAACGATAACACGTTCTGTACCGTTAATCACAAACGTACCATTGTCAGTCATTAAAGGAATTTCGCCCATATAGACGTCTTGCTCTTTAATATCTTTAACTGTTCCTTCTGGCGCATCTTTATCATAAATAACTAAACGTAATTTAACGCGCAATGGTGCTGAGTAAGTGATCCCTCTAATTTGACATTCTTTTACATCAAATACAGGTTCGCCCATCTTAAAGCTCACGTATTGTAACTCAGCGCTACCACTATAACTTTTTATCGGAAATATTGAACGAAAAGCGGCTTCTAAACCATATTGACCTTCAGGGTCTTGCTCAATAAACTTCTGGAACGAATCAAGTTGAATAGAAAGAAGATACGGTATATCCAAGACTTGTGGACGCTTACCAAAATTCTTACGAATTCGTTTTTTCTCGGTATAAGAGTAAACCATTAGTTCCTCAACTTGCTTATCTGCTATTTTAGCATGATTAAATATTCATCAGGGTACTACGAAATAATAACGCCTGACACCTCATCGAAAATATCTATAAATATCAAATGATTAGGCTTAATAAATATATTATTTCTTTATTACTTTTTATTGATAATCTTCAAATAAAATTCTTTGACTTATTACAGCGCAAAAAGGCTGGAGGTATAAAACCCCCAGCCAGTTAGCTTGTTATCGATAAACTTACTTAAGTTCGACAACTGCACCAGATTCTTCAAGTGCCTTTTTAAGTTCATCTGCGTCAGCTTTACTAACACCTTCTTTAACAGTTGCTGGAGCTGATTCAACAAGGTCTTTAGCTTCTTTTAAGCCTAAACCAGTTGCACCACGAACTGCTTTGATAACAGCTACTTTGTTAGCACCAACATCTTTTAAGATTACATCAAATTCAGATTTTTCTTCTGCTGCTTCAGCTGGACCCGCTGCTGCAACTGCTACAGCTGCTGCTGCAGAAACGCCAAATTTTTCTTCCATCATAGATACAAGTTCAACAACATCCATTACAGACATTTCAGCAACTGCATCTAAAATTTGTTCTTTAGTGATAGACATAATATAGTTTCCCAAATTTACATTTTTTTAATTAATAAAATTCACAATCATACCGCAATTAAGCAGCTTGTTTTTGATCGCGAACCGCTGCAAGAGTACGAACCAATTTGCCAGCTGCGGCTTCTTTCATGGTTGACATCAAGCGAGCTAATGCTTCTTCATAAGTAGGTAATGTTGCTAAGCGATCAATGTTCGCTGCAGTAATCAACTCACCTTCAAAGGCTGCGGCTTTAATCTCAAAATTATCATTTTCTTTTGCAAACGCTTTAAAAATACGCGCTGCAGCACCTGGGTGCTCATTTGAAAACGCAATTAGAGTTGGACCAACAAACGTATCTTTTAAACACTCGTATTGAGTTCCCTCAACAACACGGCGTAATAAGGTGTTACGAACAACACGCATATAAACACCAGCTTCACGAGCAGATTTACGTAATGCAGTCATTTTTTCTACAGTTACGCCACGAGAATCAGCAACAACTGCAGATAGCGCACCTTTGGCTATTTCATTAACTTCAGCAACAATTTCTTGTTTATTTTGAAGATTTAGTGCCATTGGTATTGCTCCTGGATTAAACTAGGCAAAGCCTAGAATTACTTTAACTAACTACAAATGTAGCTAGCACAATCACGATGAGCAGAATTCCTGTATTATATCTTATCAGGTTCTGTCACCGTCTACGTAGGAAAATTAAGTAATTAAATATCAATTACACCTACGGTCTTGGACGGGGTCTGGTTAAGGCCAGACACCAACCGATTCTTTGTTTAATTGTTAATTAAACAGATGCATTTAAAGTTGCTTGATCGATAGCAACACCAGCGCCCATTGTAGTAGAAAGACTAACTTTCTTCACAAATACACCTTTTGAAGATGCTGGTTTTGCACGTTTTAAAGCAACAAGTAATGCTTCTAAATTCTCTTTAAGTTTATCTGCATCAAAATCAGCTTTACCGATAGTAGTATGGATAATACCATTTTTATCATTACGGTAACGGATTTGACCTGCTTTAGCATTTTTAACAGCTTCAGCAACGTTAGGTGTTACAGTACCAACTTTAGGGTTTGGCATTAAGCCACGAGGTCCTAAAATTTGACCTAATTGACCAACAACACGCATTGCGTCTGGAGATGCGATAACTACGTCAAAGTTCATTTCGCCTTTCTTGATTTGATCTGCTAGATCATCCATACCAACTAATTCAGCACCAGCTTCTTTAGCAGCATCAGCGTTTGCACCTTGAGTAAATACAGCAACACGAACACTACGTCCTGTACCATGTGGAAGAACGATAGCGCCACGTACATTCTGATCTGATTTACGTGAGTCGATACCTAAATTAACAGCAACATCAACGCTTTCAGTGAATTTAGCTGTAGCAAGTTCTTTCAATAAAGCGACTGCTTCATTGATATCATATAGTTTAGTTGCGTTTACTTTTTCGCGGATAAGTTTAGCTTTCTTAGATAATTTAGCCATGAATTAACCCTCCACTTCCAAGCCCATTGAACGTGCAGTTCCTTCGATAGAACGCATCATCGTTTCAATGGTTGCACCATTCATATCAGCAGCTTTTAATTCAGCGATTTCGCGAATTTGAGCGCTAGTTACTTTACCGACTTTTTTCTTATTCGGTTCACCAGAACCAGACTTGATTTTAGCCGCTTTCTTTAATAATACTGCAGCAGGAGGAGTCTTAGTTACAAAAGTGAATGAACGGTCAGAATATACAGTAATAACTACAGGAATAGGTAAACCTTTTTCCATGCTTTCTGTTTTAGCGTTAAATGCTTTACAGAATTCCATAATATTCACACCGTGTTGACCAAGTGCTGGACCAACTGGTGGACTAGGATTTGCTGCACCAGCTGCAACTTGCAACTTGATGTAGGCTTGTACTTTTTTTGCCATTTTAGTTTCCTTTTCTCGGGTGCAAACGCCTCTATTAATAATAGCTATTAATAAATAGACAGCTCCCCTAAGTTAAATGAGGGCGAAATTATCCTATAACTAATACAAAAATGCAACATTTATTTGTTGAAGGATAAAACAAAAGCAGAGTTTATTACTCTGCTTCTTTATATACAATAAAAAATATTAGAAAATTTTACAGTACGTCAATAGCGTTAAGTTCTTTAAATGCAAGTTCTAAACGAGCAACTAAAGATTCTTGTCCTTTACGTAACCATACACGTGGATCGTAATATTTTTTATTCGGTGCATCAACACCTTCAGGGTTACCTAATTGACCTTGAAGATAAGCTTCGTTTGCTTTGTAGTAATCTAAAATACCAGCCCAGTTTGCCCATTGAGTATCAGTATCGATATTCATTTTAACAACACCATAGCTAACTGCTTCAGCAATTTCTTCTTGTGTTGAACCTGAACCACCATGGAAAACGAAGTTTAATGATTTAGCTGGTAAATTGAATTTCTCAGATACATATTTTTGAGAATTATCTAAAATTTTTGGCGTTAATTTCACGTTACCTGGTTTGTAAACACCGTGAACATTACCGAATGATGCAGCAATAGTAAAACGTGGGCTAATTTCGCTTAAACGTTCATAAGCATAAGCAACATCTTCTGGTTGTGTATACAATGCAGAACTATCCATATGACTATTATCTACGCCGTCTTCTTCACCACCAGTACAACCTAATTCTAACTCTAATGTCATTTTCATCGCAGACATACGAGCAAGATATTGACAACAAATATCAATATTATCTTTTAATGTTTCTTCGGAAAGATCGATCATATGAGAAGAGAATAAAGGTTTACCTGTTTTAGCAAAGTGAGCTTCGCCAGCGTCAAGTAATCCATCAACCCATGGAAGAAGTTTTTTAGCACAGTGGTCAGTATGAAGAATAACTGGCACACCATATTTTTCAGCCATTAGGTGAACATGTTTAGCACCTGAAACCGCACCTAAAACAGCAGCTTCTTGTCCATCTAATTTTAAGCCTTTACCAGCGATAAATTGAGCACCGCCATTAGAAAATTGAACAATTACAGCTGAACCAACTTTAGCTGCAGTTTCAATTACTGCGTTAATTGTATTTGTATCAACACAGTTAACAGCAGGTAAAGCAAAATTATTCTCACGCGCGATTTGAAAAACTTTTTGTACATCATCACCAGTAACAACACCAGGTTTAACGACATCAGAAATCTTTGTAGCCATTTTAATTCCTATAGATTTATTTATATAAAAAGTAAAGGATGAGTAATTGGCTCATCCTTCTTATCAAAATAGAATATTAAGCTTTTGCTCTCTCTTCTAACATTGCAACAGCTGGTAGTTTTTTACCTTCAACAAACTCAAGGAATGCACCACCACCAGTAGAAATATAAGAAATTTTATCTTCAATACCAAATAGGTCAATTGCAGCTAATGTATCACCACCACCAGCGATTGAGAATCCTTGGCTATCAGCAATTGCTTTAGCAACAATTTCAGTACCACGACGGAAATTAGGGAACTCAAACACACCGACAGGGCCATTCCATAAAATGGTTTTTGCTTTTTTGATAATATCAGCTAACGCTTCTGCTGACTCATCACCTAAATCAAGGATTTGTTCATTTTCTTTCACATCTTTAACTGATTTTTCAGTTGCCGTTGCTGTTTCGCTAAATTCTGTTGCTACACGAACGTCAGTTGGAACTGGAATATGACAATTAGCCATTAATTTTTTCGCTTCAGGAATTAAATCAGCTTCATAAAGTGATTTACCTACATTATAGCCTTCAGCTGCGATAAAGGTATTAGCAATACCACCACCAACAATAATTTGATCAGCGATTTTTGATAAAGAATCAAGAACTGTTAATTTAGTTGATACTTTAGAACCAGCAACAATCGCAACCATCGGACGGGCTGGATTATCAAGTGCTTTACCTAATGCATCAAGTTCAGCAGCTAATAATGGACCTGCACAAGCAACTGGAGCAAACTTACCAGCACCGTGAGTTGAAGCTTGAGCACGGTGAGCAGTACCAAACGCATCCATTACATAAATGTCGCAAAGAGCCGCATATTTTTTAGATAAAGTTTCATCATCTTTACCTTCACCAACATTAAAACGTACGTTTTCAAGAACGACAAGTTCACCTTCGTTAACATCAACACCATCAAGGTAATCTTTAACTAAACGAACAGGGAAAGAAACATGTTCTTTTAAGTAATCAACCACAGGTTGTAAAGAGAACTCTGGGTTATATTCGCCTTCAGTTGGTCGGCCAATATGAGAAGTAACCATTACTTTAGCACCTTTTTTAATGGCTTCTTCAATAGTAGGTAATGATGCTTTGATTCGCGCATCTGAAGTAACCTTACCATTTTTAACAGGCACATTAAGATCTGAGCGAATAAATAAACGTTTCCCTTTTAGATCAAGATCTTGCATTCTAATGATAGACATGAGACTTCCTCTTATAAATATAAAAACAATAAAATTTTTGCTATTCTAACATAAAATTTCTAATTAGGTTACAATCAATATCGGTTATATAGTAAACATTACTCGAAATTTGTGCTTTGTACTTTTTATAGTAAATTTTTTTATGTAACAGCATTGACAATGGAAAGAAAATCAGGCATATTTCCCCGCCTTATTAATATGTATTTTTATTTAAACTTGGGAGTTGACTTTGGCTAATATCAAATCAGCTAAAAAGCGTGCGGTTCAATCCGAAAAACGTCGTAAACATAATGCTAGTAACCGTTCAATGATGCGTACTTATGTTAAAAAAGTTTACGCAGCTGTTGCAGCTGGTGATAAACAAACAGCTGAAGTAGCATTCAAAGACATGCAAGCAGTTGTTGACCGTCAAGCGGCTCGTGGTCTAATCCACAGAAACAAAGCTGCACGTCATAAAGCGAATTTAATTAAACAGATTAAAGCACTAGCTTAATGTTCTAATCTGTTGACAATAGAGTTAAAGAAAATTGAAAAAAAGTGGTGTAAGCCACTTTTTTTATTTATATACTGTTATTTCAATTTATATGAATGAAAGAAAAGAGAGCATATTGTGGTTCAACGTGATTATGTAAGAAAAAAGAGCCAATCAAAATCAAAAGCTAAAAAGAATAAGTCACGAATATTACCATCGTTAATGATAGTTCTTGCAGTTATCATTATTGTTTTGTTTTCTGCTATTTTATATTTACTATCAACAAATCACCCAGAAAAACCTATTGAGCGACCAAAAGTAAAAACTGAGTCGCCGGTAGCAACTTTACCTGAACAACCACAAGAACGTTGGACCTATCTTAAAGAATTAGAAACACCGAACGCGAGTAGTGATACTAATTCCACTGCAAGTGAAAGGCAACAAATATTAGATAGTTTTATCAATAATTCTTCTACAACACCAACTACATCAACCAATACTGAAAATAATAAATGGTTACTACAGTGCGGTGCATTTAAAGAAAAAACAAATGCAGACACATTAAAAGCATCTCTAGCTATGACCGGTATTAGTGGTAATATAACCTCCAGTCAACAGTTATATCGAGTTACTGTTGGCCCATATACAAATAAAACTGATGCACAAAAAATATTAAACACATTAAAAGGTAATGGGATCAATAATTGCATTCTTTCTAACTAAATGAAGGTATATTATGAATATACTTAAGCATATGCAGTCATTTTTAGTAATGTTGTGGGCTCGAATAAATCATGATAGATTAACTACTTCAGCAGCAGAACTAGCTTACACAACTATACTGGCATTAGTCCCCCTGATAACGGTAATTTTTGCATTACTCTCAGCCTTTCCTATGTTTGACGAGGTGAGTCAATCATTAAAACAACTCATTTATAGTAATCTCGTTCCAACTGCTAGTGATACTATCCAAAATTATCTTGAGCAATTTATCGCCAATACCAGAAAAATGACCTTGGTCGGAATTATCGGCTTAATAGTGACATCATTATTACTTATTAACTCTATTAATAACGCACTTAATCGTATCTGGCGAACTAAGCGGAAACGTTCGTTCATGTACAACTTAACTATGTATTGGACCATTTTGACTTTAGGCCCTATTTTAGTTGGTTCAAGTGTTGCTGTAAGCTCTTATATATTTTCACTAAAATGGTTATCCGATGCAGCCAGCGGTGATGTACTACTAAGTACCTTACCATTTATTATATCTATTGTCGGATTTTGGTTACTTTACAGTATTATACCTACCGAATCGGTACCATTTAAAGAAGCCTTAATTGGCGCATTAGTCGCAGCGATATTATTTGAAATTGGTAAACGTGCTTTTGCGCTGTACGTGACATCATTTCCTACTTATCAACTTATTTATGGTGTAGTATCCTCAATTCCTATTATGTTAGTTTGGATATATTGTTCTTGGTGTATTGTCTTATTTGGCGCCGAATTTGCTGCAACACTCACCGACTATAATAGACATAACAAAATGCATCTAAAACATTCATCCCAATCGGAGTAATATAAAAATGATTGCCTTAATCCAACGAGTAAAACACGCTTCAGTTTCTGTAAATAACCAAATTATTGGTGAAATAGATCAGGGATTATTAGTTTTACTTGGTGTTGAACAAGGCGATAATGAACAAAAAGCGATCCGTTTAAGTGAAAAAGTGCTTGGCTATCGTATTTTCAGTGACAATGATGGCAAAATGAACCTCAATGTTCAACAAATTAATGGCAAACTATTGGTTGTTTCTCAGTTTACACTAGCCGCTGATACTCAAAAAGGTATGCGTCCAAGTTTTACAAAAGGGGCTTCGCCAGATATGGCCAATGAGCTTTACCAATTTTTTGTCAAACAGTGCCAACAGCATATTGAAACACAAACAGGGCAATTTGCAGCCGATATGCAAGTATCACTGATTAATGACGGCCCAGTAACATTTTGGCTACAAGTTTAATTATGCTGTCTTAAAGGAATGATATTCTAAATTTTTTAAGTAAATATAACGTATTTATTTAATTTTATTTAGCCATTTTAATACCACTCCTTGGTCGGTAAGCCCCCAGTTATTTAATTTATTTTTATAGAACTTCTTCAATTCGTCCCATTGATAATAAGGGTAATCGTTGGTTTTTAAAGGTAAATGGACTTCTCGCTCATTTAACATGACTTTAACTAAAATAGGCTGGTCAGCTTGTTCACTTTTATAAAAAATCCATTGAATATTTGCTGCCATTGGAATAATTTTGTCGGCTTGCCATACGGAAGGATAATCAGTTACTGGATTAGCTACTATATTGGTACCTTCAATTTCCATCAATGTTGCTAACGGAGATACAGTTTCGGCATGAGCAAAGCGCAAATTGGCATCAATATTATTATTAGCTATCGCACTATCAGCTGTTTTTAACATATCTAATAATAATGGTGCAGCAATCTTAATTTGGATACCATTACTATCAAAAGCAGGACCAATTTGTAAATAATTTTTTGCGGTGACGACAGTGCTAAACCATAATTGCTGATCTTTGGTGAAGTAACCGCTAAAATCAAGATGATTATCGGCTAATAATGGTGGTGAAAAGGATAATAATTCTTGATAAAGTTGATAAACAGCAAGCACAAAATTTTGCGTTTTAACTATAGAATTTTCTGATAGCGAGATACCATTATTCAATTGATGAATAAAATCAGATGTAAAGATCAGCCTTGCGATATTTTCACTCATTTCTATTGATTTAGGGGCATTTTCTAATGATTTTAGCGTATTTTTAATTATTCTATTTTTCTTATATTTAGCATAAGCAGGCGAATATTCGAAAAAACGTAACAACGTTTGCTGATCTTCTGGTTGTTGATGAACGTTTAGATTAGGATATTTGGTTTTGAATGTATTAATAAAGATTTCAGCCGTTTCTTTAGCCCGTGGAGAGGTTGATGAAATAACCGTTATTTTTTGACCTTTAAACACTGTTGGATTATTCTTTAACATTCGTTGACTAATTAAACTTATATCTTTTCGCCCAAGATCACTAAGTTCACCATAATGATCTTTATTAAGTTCTCTAATAGTAGTAATTTGCGTTAATAATAATTTCCCTTTTTCAGTTAATTGATTATTTTTTTCCGCCAATACTAAAATTTTATAAGCAATATCTTCATATTTAGCTTTGCTGATATAACGGGAACCATGGCGACCGATATGATCAATATAAAACGCTTGATAACCACTAGGCGCAGGAGTAAGAGATTGTCTTGCATCATATTGATATGCAGTCTTTGAACTAGAAATCATCATTCCAGCAAAACTCAATGGAGTAAAAAGAGTAAGCATAATGGCTAATATCTGATTTGCTGGTTGAATAATAGAAAAATTTTTTATAAAAGACATAATTACCCCTATCTATAATTAATAATATAAGAGCAAAATAACAGGCCAATATTTATAAGCTTATTTTATCTCATTAATAACATTATTTAACTGAAAATAATGCAATTATTTTAATAACACTCTTTCAATTTTTGAAAAAAGGATTATCTTATTATGTATTTTTTCCAACTCATTTAATTGATTTAAAAAATAATGAAATTATATGGCCTTTCTGGTACTAAAATTAGTAGTGCATTTATTTCGGCATGCATTAACACCCCTTATAACACGACTCGTTTTCTTAAAGATTTGATTGCCGGAATAACTGTTGGCATTATTGCTATTCCGTTAGCTATGGCGTTAGCTATAGCAAGTGGTGTTGCACCTCAACATGGCCTATATACTGCGATTATTGCTGGTTTCGTGATAGCACTGACAGGCGGTTCTCGTTTCAGCGTTTCCGGTCCAACAGCAGCTTTTGTGGTAATTTTATATCCGGTTTCAATACAATTTGGTTTATCGGGTCTATTAATTGCCACCTTACTTTCAGGCATATTTTTAATATTAATGGGCATAATTAGGTTAGGTCGCTTAATAGAATATATTCCTCTACCTGTGGTATTAGGTTTTACCTCTGGTATTGCAATAACAATTGCAACGATGCAAATTAAAGACTTTTTTGGTTTAACACTGGAACATATGCCGGAAAACTACATCAATAAAGTTATTGAACTAGTGAGGAAGTTGCCAACAATTAATATCGCCGATACATCAGTAGGATTAATAACACTTATTGTGCTAATTGTTTGGCCAAAATTTCGAATGAAAATTTCTGGCCATTTACCAGCATTAGTCGCGGGTGTATTAATAATGTTAATCTTCAATCAATTTGGTTATCAAATAGAAACAATTGGTTCACGATTCACTTATACATTGGCAGATAATACTACTGGTCATGGTATTCCGCCGGTTTTACCAGAATTTATCTTACCATGGGAACATGCTAATTTTACTTGGGATTGGGCAACATTAAGTGCTTTAATTCCAATCTCAATCACTATGGCAATGTTATGTGCTATTGAATCACTACTTTGTGCTGTAGTTTTAGATGAAATGACACATACTAAACATCATTCTAATAGTGAATTGATTGGCCAAGGTCTAGGTAATATCATTGCGCCATTTTTTGGTGGAATTTCAGCAACAGCAGCTATTGCACGATCAGCAGCAAATGTAAAAGCTGGAGCAACTTCCCCGATTGCTGCGGTATTGCATGCGTTAATTGTTTTATTGGCACTCATCTGTTTTGCGCCATTATTATCTTTTATTCCATTATCTGCAATGGCAGCATTATTATTAATTGTTGCATGGAATATGAGTGCCGTGCAGAGAGTTATTTATATCATTAAACGTGCCCCTAAAGATGATATTATAATCATGCTTATTTGCATGTCACTGACTGTATTATTTGATATGGTTATCGCTATAACAATTGGTATTGTATTAGCTTCTATCTTATTTATGCGTCGCATTGCTAGAATGACTCGTTTGGTCGAATTAAGTCAAGGAAATGAGAAAACATTAGTACTACGTATTAGTGGTCCATTGTTCTTTGCCGCTGCTGAGCGTACCTTTTTAGAGTTATACCAAAAAATTAATGGTTATCAACACATTGTTCTACAGTGGGATGCGGTACCTATTCTTGATGCTGGTGGATTAAATGCGCTTATTCACTTCATTGATGAATTACCTGCACAGGTGGAGCTCTCAATTTGTGAATTACAATTTCAACCATTAAAAACTTTAGCCCGAGCAAAAATTGTACCAATTCCAAACAAATTAATGTTTTATTCAACTTTAGATGAAGCACTGAAAGATAAAATTTAAGTGCGAAATTCGTTTTATTATATTGCTTAAATATTATACTTAGTGAAAATATAGTCTCTGATTTTCACTAAGTATTTTGTATCACCTATATACCTTGCCCTTTTCTAAAATAATATAAGTAAAATTTAACCTTGCAAGATAGTATTTGTTTAATTCTTTACATTAACAACAAAAATAGGAAATTAATATGACAACTAATGAAAACACTATTCAATATGTTAAACATAAAGCGAATTGGTTTATTATAATTGGTGTGATTTTGATTGTTCTCGGTTGCTTGGCATTGGGTTATCAATTCATGGCTACCGTTTTTTCTGTTTATTTTATCGGGTCACTGCTATTAATCGCAGGCATCATTCAAGTTGTACATGCATTTAATATCAAAGGTTTTGGCCAAACTGCCTTATGGGCAATCATGGGGATTTTATATATCTTTATTGGTGGGATGGCTTTTTTCCAACCAATTGCAGTTTCATCAGCACTAACTTTATTGATTTCATTATTATTGACTATTAGTGGATTTAGCCAAATTTTTGCTGCCATGAGTAATCGCAATATCCCTCGTTGGGGATGGGTAGTCTTTTCGGGAATTATTAACATTATTTTAGGACTAATGCTAATTGCTGGTTGGCCATATGATAGTGTTTGGGTATTAGGAATGTTTTTAGGTATCGATCTAGTTTTCCAAGGTTTTGCCTATATTGCTATTGGTTTCGCATTAAAAAATCACTAAATAGCGATAGTTTATCTTATTGCTCACAACACTACTTGTGAGCAATATTCGGCAACATATCAAAAATAGAAATCTGCTAATTATTAATGGTTATTTATAACTCTTATTGGTTTTCGCTTTAACCTCACGCATTGATTGCAAAATTCGATGATAATTATCTAATCTTGATGGAGCGATTGCTCCTTCTGATACCGCTTTTTGCAATAGACACCCTGGTGTATCTAAGTGATTGCAATCCCTAAATTGGCAACCACCTAAATAATCATCAAATTCAACAAAACCACCAATAACTTGCTCTGGCTCTAAATGCCATAAACCGAATTCTCGAATTCCCGGCGAATCAATAATATCACCACCATTAGGTAAATGGTAAAGTCGAGTTGAAGTTGTGGTATGTTGACCAAGGCCTGATATCTCAGACACCTCACCAGTTAACGTCGCTTGATCATGAGGTAATAGCAGATTAATAATACTTGATTTACCCACACCAGATTGGCCAACCAATATAGATATTTTGTCATCCAGTACCTTTTGTAAAGGTTCTATACCCTGCTGTGATAGACATGAAACATATAAAACTTGATAACCAATTTTAGTGTAAATTTGTAACTGCTGCTCAATTTCCTGTTTTTTGTGCTCATCAAGCAAATCGATTTTATTCAAAACAATAATCGGTGTGATATTGGTTGCTTCACAAGCAACTAAATAGCGATCGATGATATTAAACGATAATTCCGGTAATACGGCTGAAATAATAACAATTTGATCGACATTGGCGGCAACAGGTTTAACGCCATCATAAAAATCAGGTCGTACTAACTCAGAATGACGAGGATGAACGGCTTCTATAATACCATTAGTATTCGGTTCTAAACTTTCACGCCACAATACTTTATCGCCGGTCACTAATGATGGTAAAGTACGACGAATACTACATCGGTAGATGTTGCCAGCATTATCTTCAACATCCGCTGATTTGCCAAAGCGACTCACCACCACGCCATCACGAGACGCAGAGAAATTAGCCAGACTTTCATCTAGCTTAGTTTCTAAACGCTGTTGATGCTTAGCGTCCATACGCCTTTGTTGATTTTTTGAAAGTTGTTTTTTTGCCACAATAACTAATTTTTTGCTCAAACGATTTAGTACTTATGCTACACTACTCGGCATTAAAAAGAAAATTAATACCGCAAATTATGACGACACAATCAAATATAAACAGTAATAATCTTATCTGGATTGACCTTGAAATGACAGGTCTTGATCCAAATAGCGATCGGATTATCGAAATCGCTACCATCGTAACTGATTCTAATTTAAATATCCTCGCTGAAGGCCCAGTCATTGCTATCCATCAATCAGATGAACAACTTGCGCTTATGGATGATTGGAATCAAAGAACGCATGGCAAATCCGGATTAATTGATCGTGTGCGTCAAAGTACCATTTGCGAACAACAAGCTGAACAACAAACCATTGAATTTTTAAAACAATGGGTGCCAGAAAACAGTTCACCAATCTGTGGTAATACCATTGGTCAAGATCGCCGTTTTCTATTTAATTACATGCCAAATTTAGAAAAATATTTTCATTATCGTTATCTAGATGTTAGTACGATTAAAGAATTAGCCAGACGCTGGAAACCAGAAATATTAAAAGGTATCAGTAAACAGAGTTCTCACCAAGCTTTAGATGATATTCGCGACTCTATCGCCGAGTTAGTTTATTACCGACAACACTTTTTTAATCTAACTAATGAATGATCATGAGTATTGTATATACGATCTTACTTTATTTAATTCAACCGTTTGTCTGGATAAGACTACTTTGGCGTAGCCGTAAAGCGCCAGACTACCGTAAACGCTGGTTAGAACGTTATGGATTTTGCAAAAGTAAAGTCAAATCAGGTGGAATTTTAGTACATGCGGTTTCTGTCGGCGAAACGTTAGCCGCAATTCCATTGATCAAAGCGCTGCAAAGCCAATATCCACAGTTACCGATTACGGTGACGACCATGACACCCACTGGCTCTAAACAAGTTAAATCAATACTCAAAGAGAGTGTTAGTCATGTCTACTTGCCTTATGATCTGCCTTGTGCAATACATCGCTTTCTAAAAACAGTTCAGCCCAAATTAGTCATAATTATGGAAACAGAGCTTTGGCCAAACTTAATTAGCCAATGTTATAGCAAAAAAATTCCATTGATCATTGCTAATGCCCGCTTATCAGAACGTTCAGCCAAAAGATACCATAAACTAGGAAAAGCGATTAGTAAACTATTAGCTAAAATCAGCACGGTTGCCGCCCAAAATAGACAAGACGGTGATAGATTTATCTCATTGGGTCTACCGGCAGATCATTTAGCGGTAACGGGTAGTATTAAGTTTGATATTGAACTCACGGCCAAGCAACAACAGAATCTTGCGCAGTTAAAACAGCAATGGCAATTACATCGACCAGTACTAATCGCTGCCAGCACGCATTCAGGCGAAGATGAAATCATTTTATCAGCATTTCAACAGCTTCTTAAAAATCATAGCAACTTATTACTTATTTTAGTCCCTCGTCACCCTGAACGTTTTAAAACCGTTGAAAAGCTAATTGCCGATAATGACTTGAATTATATTACACGCAGTAGCAAACAACCCCCTACAGATCAGACACAAGTGATTTTGGGTGATACCATGGGAGAATTACTGGAACTTTATGGTTTGGCTAATATTGCTTTTATTGGCGGTAGTTTAATTGAGCATGGCGGACATAACCCACTGGAACCGGCTCTACACCATATTCCCATTATAAGCGGTAAACACTTTTTTAACTTTAAAGTTATTGGTGAACAGTTAATTGAGGCTAATAGCATGCTGGTATGTGATAGTTCTGCTGATTCGCTCTATTCCACCATTAATAGCTTATTAAATGATGAAAGTCGTTGTCAGCAAATTGGCGAAAATGCATATCAAGTTTTAAAAAATAACCAAGGTGCGCTAAATCGCCTTCTTGAGGTTATCCATCACTATCTTGAAAAATCATAAGGATGGCTTGTGAATAAAAAACAAGGGTTATTGCTAGTTAATTTAGGCACACCAAGTGCCGTAACACCAATGGCGATTCGTTGTTACTTGACCGAGTTTTTACTCGATCGCCATGTTGTCGACCTGCCTGCTTTTATTTGGCATCCAATTTTAAAATACCTAGTACTTCCTAAACGTGTCCCCTACATCATCAACCATTATCAAAAAATATGGATTGAGGGTGAATCACCATTACTTCATTACAGTAAACGCTTGATCAATCATTTACAACCCGCATTACCTGACATGCAATGCGAATTAGCCATGACCTATGGGGAACCGAACTTACTCTCGGCGCTAAATAATTTAAAATCATGTGAAAAAGTCACTTTATTACCGTTATTTCCGCAATATTCGACCACCACAACTCAAGCAGTATTAGCTAAAGTAAAGCAACTTATTGCTGACAATAATATCAAAATTAATCTTAGCTATATTCGTGATTATGCCGACCACCCAAGTTATATTGATGCACTTTATTGGCAAGTTCAGCAAGCGTTTTCAACCCAAGGGCAGCCGGATGTATTGCTCCTTTCTTACCATGGTATTCCTCAACGCTACATTGATAAACGCCAAGACGACTATGTGCAAAGATGCTTGTTAACCACTAAATTATTGACAGACAAATGCCAAGCAAATGGCATCGACTTACCAATAATAATGGCTTATCAATCAAAGTTTGGTAAAGGGAAATGGGTTGAACCCAACACCAGCGATATATTAGCAAACTTGGCTAAAACCGGTACTGAACATGTGCAGGTTATCTGTCCAGGTTTTTCGGCAGATTGTATTGAAACTATTTATGAAATTGACGAACAAAATCGAGAAATATTCTTAAATGCTGGCGGTAAACAGTTTTATTATATCCCAGCCCTAAACGATACACCATTACAGGTTAAATTAATCAAAAATATAGTTGAAAAAACCCCTTTCCTCAAAAAATTTTAACTGATTAAGATTTATTTTTAACCAAAATCAAATCTTATCGGCACAACTTTAAATTGATTAATATTAAAGCTAAATAACCAACTAATCTAACTAGTGTGATTAACCTGTGTTAGGATGATAATTAAAAATTATTTGCGCTCAAAGGAGAATACTCGATGAAAATAATCATCATTGGCGCTCAAGCTGCTGGTGCAAGTGCCGCGGCTAAAGCCAGAAGAAAGGATCCCAATGCGACAATTCGCATCTATGAAAAATCAGATATTGTTTCATTTGGTGCTTGTGGATTACCTTACTTTATTGGCAATCATTTTCAAGATGAAAATGAAATGATATCCAGAACACCAAATCAATTTGCAAAAGATGGGATTGAAATCAAAACGTTACATGAAGTTATCGCTATTGATGCAAAATTAAAAAAAATTACAGTCAAAGATCTTAACACCAATAACTGTTTTGATGATGATTATGACAAATTACTTATTGCGGTTGGAGCAGCACCAATAATTCCACCTTTAGAAAATCACCAACTGGAAAATATTTTCACTTTGCGTGATATATATGATGGTCTGGCAATAAAAAATGCCTTAACCAATCGGCAAAACAGCAATATTGTGGTCATAGGTGGCGGCTATATCGGGCTTGAAATAACTGAATCTTTAGTCGCATTAAACAAAAATGTAAAGCTAATTCAATTAGATGAAAGAGTATTAGTCGACGCCTTCGATCCGGAACTTACCGAGATAATTGAAGAAAACCTAAAACAACATTGTGATTTACACCTACAAGAACGAGTACAAGGTTTTGAAGGTGTACAAAAAGTTACCCATGTTATTACCGATAAAACTAAATATGCGGCGGATATTGTCATTATAGCTACAGGGGTAAAACCTAATAGCAAAGTATATAAAGATTTAGAGCTTGAAACACTTAGCAATGGCGCTATTGTCATTGATAGTTATGGCAAAACTAATATTGCTGATATTTATGCCGCGGGCGACTGTGTCGCACTATATCATCGAGTTAGTCAATCAATGACTTATATACCATTAGCTACTGGCGCCAACAAATTAGGTAAAACTGTTGGTGACAATTTAGCTGGTGGAAATAACCAATTTCCTGGTACTCTTGGTACATCAGCATTGAAAGTCTTTGATATTGAAGCAGGTCGAACAGGACTAACTGAATCACAAGCAATCAAAGCAGGGATCCCTTACAAGACGGTAATAGTTAAAGATAAAAATCACAGTAACTATGTTGCAGGGCAAACTGGCATCATCGCTAAACTCATTTATCACGCCGAAACTCGTATTTTATTAGGTGGACAAATAGCAGGAGGGAATGGCGCTGCACTAAGAACCAATAGTTTAGCCACAGCCATTTGGGCAAATATGAAAATTGATGAATTAGCGATGATGGACTTTTTATATGCGCCACCTTTTTCAAGACCGTGGGATATTTTAAATATCGCCGGAGGTATCGCAAAATAGAGTTTAAGCATAATAAATATTTGCTTAGTTATTAACATTCAGAATGGGCAGTTGGGTTAATTTAAATGGTTAATCCAACCCCAAAACAGATTATTCAAAATTAATTTAATTTTATCCAAACGCTGGGGGTAAACATGTCAGATGCCATATTTCAGGGCACTTTTTTCGAAAAGTTCTTATCTATCACTCATTATCAAACCTTAATCGGCATTGGCTTATTACTGCTTTGCTTTTTCGCTATCATGCGGCCACTACAAACAAAAAAAGTTAATTTTTCCATTCGAATGTTAGTCGGATTGATACTTGGTGCCGTTCTTGGTTTAGGTATCCAAGCCGCAGCCGGTTTTCCCACTGACTCAACAGTTTGGATGCAAGAAACAGCAACATGGTATGGTTTATTTGGTCGTGCCTTTATCGCTTTTATACGCATGCTGGTGATCCCGTTAATTTTTGTCTCAATCGTAAAAGTGATTATTGATTTTTCTGGTAAAGAGAATTTACCACAAATCGCATTTAGAGGTATTTTTTGGCTACTGTTCACTACAGCAATTGCCTGTATTATCGGGATTATCTTAGCTAATGTATTATCATTAGGTGAACTAAGTTCAACCTCAGCCAAAACTGCGGTTGCCAAACAATACACTAATATTATTGATACATTCGTCAATCTTATCCCTAGTAACATCATTGCTTCCATGGTAAAAGAGAATATTGTTGGTTTAGTCATCTTTTCGGCATTAATGGGGCTCGCAGCTAATCGCATGGAAAAAAAGAATCCTCAACCTATTGCCCTGTTTAAAACCTTTATTGAAGCACTTTATAAAATTATCATGTCAATTGCCATGACAATCATCAAATATATGCCTTATGCGGTAATTGCTTTACTTGCTCGTACCATTATTTCAAATGGCATACCTGCAATTATTGAAGTTTCAAGCTTTGTATTAGCAATTTACCTTGCAACCATATTAATGCTTGCAGTACATATCGTGATTGTGATGGTGCATGGAGTTTCACCAATCATATTTATTAAAAAAGCACTTGGTACATGGTTACTAGCTTTTACCAGCCGCTCATCGGTTGGTACATTACCAATGACGATTTCAACATTGACAGTCAGAATGGGGGTAAATACCGGTACCGCAAACCTAGTCGGATCGCTTGGCAGTACAATGGGAATGAACGGTTGTGCTGGATTTTTCCCTGCACTGCTTGCCGTAATGGTAGCCCATATGGTAGGCATTAATACTGATATCCAATTTTATATTATGCTAGTGATTGTGGTGGTTATTGGTTCGATTGGTATCGCGGGTATTCCCGGTACCGCAACTGTTGCTGCTACTGTGGTGCTTTCTGGTATGGGAATGGCTGAGTACTTCCCATTAATCGGTATGGTATTAGCCGTCGATCCCATCATTGATATGGCAAGAACCTTAGCCAATGTATCCGGTGCAATGACAGCAGCAATTGCAACTGATCATGAGGTTGGATTAATGAATATGGATATCTATAACGATCCTAATGTGACCTTGGATAATGAACAGTCAGAAGTTTAATAATAAAATACGTTTTTAATGTATTTTGAACAAATAGCAAAAGACGCCAATTGGCGTCTTTTTTACATCAGAAATAAAGATAAAATTAAATCGTTTTTAACCATGCTTTAACATCATCACCTAAGCTTTTGTGACGCATTGCATATTGAACAAAAGTTTGGACATAACCTAATTTATTACCACAATCATGGCTTCGGCCTTTAATGCAATAGGCATCAACAGGATCTTCTGCAAGTAACATCGCAATTGCGTCAGTTAATTGAATTTCACCACCAGCACCTAATGGTGTTTTGGCTAATAAAGGCCAAATTTTTTCAGACAACACATAACGGCCTACCACAGATTGGTTAGATGGCGCATCTTCAATTGACGGTTTTTCAACAACACTATACATTTGTGTTACATTACCTGCAGATAACTCTTCGCCGCGGCAGTCAACAATACCATAAGATGAAACAAGTTCTTTAGGTACCGGTTCAACCATAATTTGGCTATGCTTAGTATCATGATAATTATGAATCATCGCCGCTAAATTATCTTGAGTAAGATCGCTATCATACTCATCAATAATTACATCAGGTAACACAACAGCAAAAGGTTCATCACCAACTAAAGGATAAGCACAAAGTACCGCATGACCAAGCCCTTTGGCTAAACCTTGGCGAACACTTGTGATAGTGACATGTTTTGGTAGTATTGCTTGCACTTCTTGCAAGAGTTGACGTTTAACTCGCGCTTCTAACATAGCTTCAAGTTCGAAGCTAGTATCAAAATGATTTTCAATCGAATTTTTAGACGAATGGGTAACAAAAATAATTTCAGTTATTCCTGCTGCAATACACTCTTTGACTACATATTGAATAAGTGGTTTATCAACCACGGGTAACATCTCTTTAGGAATCGCTTTGGTTGCAGGTAACATTCTCGTACCAAGACCTGCCACTGGAATTACGGCTTTTTTAACTTTTCCCTTCAAAGAAGGTTCAAAATTTAATGACATTTTAGTTCCTTAAAAAATAAATTAACTAATAACATTGTTATAATTTTCCACTTTACGATGTCCATTAACAAACGTGTTATAAACTCGCTTTGAATTAAGCATATAGGAAATGCAAATAATACTCAAAATAATGTTTTTGGCTATATGAAACAAATCACGGCTTTCAATTTTAAATGAGGTAAATTGATGAGTAATAAACTGATCTAAAAGCATAAATACAATAACTAACAGTTCAAAACAAATCATCAAAGATGGAAATTTATAATTTTTAGTGAAAAAGAGATAAAGTAAGTAGATATTAAAAAAGATAATAATCAAATTCATACCGATTTCTAATGGATAAATCCAATTAAGATTTTCAATATAAAAAATAGAATTAGTAAGATTAGCCAATTTTATAAAGGTAATGCTACTAAAAAGAATCAAAAATAAACTAGTGATACAACTCAAAAATAATCTTATCGCAACAACAATGAGCCAACCACCTAATCCTTTGAGAGTTAAGTTATCAGACATACAAATATCCTTAATTTAAAATAGATAAATCCTCAGATTGAATTAATGAAGGATTATCCCTGTCTTTAGCTAAAGAATCAATGGAAATATAGATAATCTGACAGTTTTCTAATACCGCTTCTTTGACCACAAATTTTGCCTTACGATCACGAGCTTCTTTCTGTTTAACACTGATATACAAATCGTCATAACCATCATCATACATTGATGCTCGTTCAAATATATTAGGACTCCGCCAAAATGTCTCTTTTGGATAATCGCGCTCAAAAGTTTGACCGGTTAATTTGCCTTTTAAACCAACATAACTTATTGGTAAATGATTACTCGCTCGACTTTGTGAGAGATAAATATGGGGATATTCTGTAAGATTGGGTTCAAGCTGGTTTAGCTTAAATTCAATACCAGAACGATTTTGATACTGGCAATTTTCCATTGTTAAAGGTGTAGTTCGAAAATTCAACGAACCACACCCTACAAGTAAAAATATAAAGAAAATATTAAAAATACGATACATCATTTATTGTTTACTTATAAAATATTTATAAGTAACTCCAGCTACTATTTACATCTTTTCACTAACATTTTCAGCAGTATTAGTAATTGCTTTACCGCCAGATTGAACATCTTTACCGACACCTTTAAACGTGTTACAACCAACTACCATTGTTGTCATCGCAATACTTACCATTAAAATAAATACTTTACGTAACATGTGATTCTCCTCTAGTTAGTCACATTATGATTTTATTGTGGCAAATGCTTCTGCTACACGATGTATATTATGGTGATTTAATCCCGCCACACACATTCTTCCGCTGCCCACCAAATAAACGGCGAAATCATCTTTTAGCTGTGTGACTTGCTCTTTAGAAAAACCTGTATAACTAAACATACCTCTTTGTTTAACTAAATAATCAAAATTTTGTGTCGGTACGGCTGTTTTTAATAAATCGACTAGCGTTGAACGCATGGTTACAATACGGTTGCGCATGGTTTGAACTTCTTGAAACCATAAAGTTTTAAGTTCCGTATTATTTAATACATATGACACTAACTGCGCACCATAAGCGGCTGGACTGGAATAGTTACGACGAACTGTTGCTTGTAACTGACCAAATACACAATTTGCTGCTTGGCTATCATCACATAATACGGATAATCCACCTACCCGTTCTCCATACAGCGAAAACGTTTTGGAAAAAGAATTACTAATCAAACCACATAATCCTTTCTCAGCGACTTTTTTGATTGCATAACTATCGCTTTCGATACTTTCACCAAAACCTTGATAAGCAATATCCATAAATGGGATAAGATCACGATTTTGTAAAACTTCAATCACTTTATCCCACTGCTGCTGTGTTAAATCGACACCGGTAGGATTATGACAACAAGGATGTAATAGCACGATACTTTTAGCCGGCAAGCTATTTAATGTATCTAGCATAGCTTCAAATTTTACACCACAAGTTGCTGGGTCAAAATAAGGATATTTATTTACTTTAAAGCCAGCACCACTAAAAATAGCAATATGATTTTCCCAAGTTGGATCACTAACCCATACTTGCGAATTAGGGAAATAATGATATAGAAAATCAGCACCAACTTTAAGGGCACCTGATCCACCTAACGTTTGAATAGTCGCAATTCTTTTAGCTTGAATAGCAGGATTATCTTCACCAAAAAGTAGTGATTGAATTGCTTGGCAATAACTAGGTAAACCACTCATTGGTAAATAAAGTTGTGCACCTTGTTGATGTTGATAAATATAATCACGAGCCGTTTTAATACATGATAATTGTGGAACCTGACTGTTTTCATCATAATAATAACCAATACTCAAATTAGTCTTATCTTGACGACTATCATTATTAAATTCTGCGACTAATGACAAAATTGGATCACCAGCATACGACTCTACTTTTTCAAACATTTTTCCTACCTAATTAACCAATAAATAGCAATGTATAATTGTAGATTATTGCACCAACTTAATTGGCAATCAATCACAAAATAACAGTTTAAATATAAATAATTTTAGGCAAATAAAATCGACTGTTTAACAGTCTGATTCAGATAGAAAAACGTCATAATTGGTGACAAAAAATAGGGATATTTAGCAAAAAAAGCCACAAAAAACCCTTTCCTCAACTTTTTTGCTTCATTAGCACCTATTGGTGCTAATCACTTTGGCAAACTTATTTAACAGCGATAACTTCTATTTCAACTTTTGCATCTTTAGGGATGCGAGCTACTTGCACACAAGAACGCGCTGGAAAGCTTGCTTGATTTTCGGTAAAAAATGCTTCATAGACACTATTAACATCAGCAAAATCATTCATATCAGCTAAAAAAATAGTTGTTTTAACGATATTTTTAACTTGATAACCCGCCTCAGTAACAATTGCTTTAACATTAGCTAAACTTTGCTTAGCTTGTTCTTTCACACAAGTTGGTATCTCACCAGTTGCTGGATTAATTGGGATTTGACCTGATGCAAATAACATATTGCCCAAATCAATACCTTGCACATAAGGACCAATAGCTGCAGGGGCTTTATCGGTATTAACTACTTTCGCCATAGATAAATTTCTCCTTTTATTTATTATGACTCTCATTTCAACAGGAACACAATTTTGTGTCAAGCTATAACAAATTTATGAGCATGGGACTTCTGCAAATTTTCTGATATGATAGGTGATAATTTTTTCATTTGTTGAGAGTTAGTATGTTTGAGAATTTAACTGACCGTTTATCGCAGACATTCCGCAATATTAGTGGTCGTGGACGTCTGTCTGAAGATAATATCAAAGATGCACTACGTGATGTCCGAATGGCATTACTTGAAGCTGATGTTGCTCTACCTGTAGTACGAGAATTTATTAATCAAGTTAAACAAAAAGCCGTCGGTTTGGACGTGAATAAAACGCTAACCCCAGGCCAAGAATTTATTAAAATCGTTCAAGCTGAACTTACTGCAGCAATGGGTGAAGTTAATAGTTCACTTAACTTAGCTACTCAACCTCCAGCTGTAATACTAATGGCTGGTTTACAAGGTGCAGGTAAAACAACTAGCGTTGCAAAACTGGCAAAATTCTTAAAAGAAAAACAAAAAAAGAAAGTATTAGTTGTTTCTGCCGATGTCTATCGACCCGCAGCAATAAAACAATTAGAAACACTTGCTAAAGCAATTGATGTCGAGTTCTTCCCATCAGATATCAATCAAAAACCGGTTGATATTGTTAATAAAGCAATTTCACATGCGAAATTACAATTTTTTGATGTACTGATTGTCGATACCGCTGGTCGATTGCATGTTGATAGCGAGATGATGGATGAAATCAAAGCACTACATGATGCAATCAATCCAATTGAAACGCTATTTGTTGTCGATGCAATGACCGGGCAAGATGCTGCCAATACAGCTAAAGCATTTAACGATGCCTTACCACTAACCGGTGTCATTTTAACTAAAGTTGATGGTGATGCTCGTGGTGGTGCGGCATTATCTATCCGCCATATCACCGGTAAACCAATTAAGTTTTTAGGGATGGGGGAAAAAACGGATGCATTAGAGCCTTTTTACCCTGACCGTATCGCGTCACGTATTTTAGGCATGGGAGATGTTCTCTCTTTAATTGAAGAATTACAGAGTAATGTTGATCGTGAAAAAGCGGAAAAAATCGCTAAAAAGTTAAAAAAAGGCGATAAATTTGACTTTAATGATTTTCAAGATCAGCTTAAACAGATGCGTAATATGGGCGGAATGGGGGCCATGCTGGCTAAATTACCGGGGGTAGGTCAACTACCAGATCATATTAAAGCGCAAATGGATGACAAAATCACCATCAAAATGGAAGCAATAATTGGTTCTATGACATTAAAAGAGCGAGCGAATCCAGAAATCATCAAAGGATCACGCAAACGCCGTATTGCAAATGGATCAGGAACACAAGTACAAGATGTCAACAAACTACTTAAACAGTTTGAAGATATGCAAAAAATGATGAAAAAAATGAAAGGTGGCGGCATGATGAAGATGATGCGTCAAATGAAAGGTTTAATGGGCGGAGGCATGGGTTTCCCACCTAGATAACGTTTTACTTTTCTCTTTCTTTCAATTCATTACTATCGCGCAGCTTGGCGCGATAGTATTTCAATAAACTTAATTCTCGCGATTTATTGCTTTAATTTTACTTGGCCGATGCATAGTTAATACCGTTCCAATCGATGAAACGATAATAAACATAATAGCCAACCATTGATAATGTGTTAACTGTTCGTGCAACACAATTAATCCGGAAAACGCCGCAAATACCGGTGACAAACTCATTAAGGTACTAAAAGTTTGGGCTGGTAAGCGTGGTAATGCAACCATATCAAGGCCATAAGGAATCGCTGACGCTAATAGTGAAACCATGAAAGCCAATGGCAAAATATCCAAGGAAAACATTGTACTACCACTTTGCCATACCCCAATTGGAAAGAGTAGTACTGAAGCAACAATCGAACCAAGCGCAACACTTGGCGCACCATATATTTCGCCAGCTTTACGACCAAAAAGAATATAACCAGCCCAACAACTTCCAGCACATAAAGCCAATAAAAGACCAATCGGATCTAAGTCACTGCCTGCTTGATGAATAGGCAACAACATAACTAATCCAATTATGGCAATACCTAACCAAATAAAATCGGTTAATCGTCGACCGGAAAACATAGCCACCATAATTGGGCCGGTCAATTCAATTGCGACAGCAATACCTAAAGGAATACGAGAGATAGCATTATAAAAAGATAAATTCATGCAACCCATGGCAATACCATACAAAATAATATATTTAATTGCTGATTTTGAAATCTTTTTACGCCATGGTTTAAAGATTATGACCAATAAAATAGAGGAAAAAAATAAACGCCACGCAGTCATTGCTTCTGGTCCAAGTATTGGGAACAAATATTTAGCAAATGAAGCACTTGATTGTACAGAAATCATTGATACAAAAATTAATAAAACTGGCCAAGATCTTTTGAACATAATAATAACCTTATTTGAACAATGGGATTGTTATAAAAAGGGAACAAACTGTTTGCATAACAGAATAAAATTCAATTTAAAATTTTCACCATCTATAGTAAAAAAGTGTTAATTAAACAAATTGTATAAATAATGTATTTAAAATTATCAAATAAACTTCACTGTTAGTTTTCCCTTTTTACTGATAACAATGCCAGATCTTGTAATGCTTTTTTATAAGGAGAATCTGGTAAAATTGAAATCACATTAAACGCTTTGTTCGCCTCTTGCTGGGCTATTTTTAAAGTAAATTCAAGCGATCCGCATGATTTCATCACAGCTAAAACATGCTCTAACAAATGACGACCATTTCCTTGTTCAATCGCTTGCCGAATTAAAGCCGCATCCTGCGCGTTAGCGTGATGCATAGCATGTAATAGTGGTAATGTCGGTTTACCCTCATTAAGATCATCACCCAAATTTTTACCCAATTTTTGATTACTATCGGCACTATAATCTAATAAGTCATCAATAATTTGAAAAGCAGTACCTAAATATTTTCCATATTCTTGCAAGGCAAATTCTTGTTCTGGGGTTGCTTCAGCAAGGACAGCAGCGGAATGAGAAGTCGCTTCAAATAGTCTTGCTGTTTTACGATATATGACTTGTAGATATTGTTCTTTAGTAATATCAGGATCATTACAATTAAGTAGTTGTTGAACTTCACCTTCTGCAATAATATTCGTGGCTTCAGACATAATTTGTAATACTTTAAATGATTCGGTACGAACCATCATTTGAAAAGAACGAGTATAAATATAATCGCCCACCAGAACACTAGCAGCATTACCAAATAATGCATTAGCTGTTGATTTTCCTCGCCGTAAATCTGACTCATCAACAACATCATCATGCAATAAGGTTGCAGTATGAATAAATTCGATAAAAGCAGCCGTTATAATATGTTTATCACCCTGATAATTCAGTGCTTTAGCAATGAGCAAGGCAATGATTGGACGAATACGTTTACCGCCACTACTAATAATGTAATTGCCTAATTGATTGATTAATACAACATCAGAGCTAAGCTCTGCTTGTATTGCCTGATTAACCTTCACTAAATCGTCTTGAACTAGATCGAGTATCTGTTTTATCGATGGATTATTCATCAGTCTAACCGCTACAAATGAGAGATATTTACTTACTATTATCTGATAAATATTTTTATGCAACAAGTTATTGATAAATCATATTTAAAAAAATGCTACAAATGATAAGCATTTTCATTTAGAATACACACCCTAAGGGAAAAATTATTACTGTTATGAAGATCAATTTTGATATAGATATCAACACAGAAAAAGAGCCGCAATCATCTGCTGCAAATAAGCAAAAGGATGATTATATATACGTATTTGCATCTGTTGCTGTGATATCTCATCTACTTTTATTAGGATTATTATTTAGCTCGGCATTGTTCGCAAATAATATTATGATTGATGAAGGTGATGATTCAATTAAAGCCGTAATGGTTGACCTTACTCAGTTAGCAGCCCCAGAACAATCATTAGTTGAAAATACGCCTGATATTCAAGGTGCTGAAAACAGTGAAATCATAGATAATAAACCTATCGAAGAGCAACCCGTTGAACCTGTTGTAGAACCTGAAGTTGTTAAAGAAGAAACACCTGAGCGTACACCGGAAAAAGAACCCGAAAAACCTACTGTTGAACCGGATAAACCAACAATAGTAAAACCAGAACCAAAACCGAAACCAAAAAAGAAAAAGCCACCTACACAAAAAGCTTCTCATCAACAAGTTAGACAAGAAGCAATTAGTGATAATACGGCAAAAACATCAGTAGCACCTAAAATTTCTGATAGTCAGCAATATTCGGGCACTCCAACACCGATTAGCCGAAATCGCCCAGAATATCCAAGAAGAGCACTAGACATGCGCTTAGAAGGTCATGTTATTGTCATGTTTGATGTAAATAGTGAAGGGCGAGTTGAAAATATTAGAATTATTGAAGCTCAACCCAATAATATTTTTAATCGCTCAGTGATCACAGCAATGAAAACATGGAAATACAAACCAATTGCTGGTAAAGATATCAAAATGAAGATTATCTTTAATCGTGATAGCTCAATTAGTTTAGGTAACGGCTAAACTGACATTTATCAATCAATAACTATCATTCAATAGTATTTATTTAAAATAAAACTTAATGGTGCTAATCTTAATTTATTGATTAGCACCTTACTTGATCATAAGTTTATTTATTGATTTGCATTAACTTCTCAATTTGTTGAGGATCTTTAGGCACCATTGCGGTTAAAACTTCATTACCTGAATCAGTAATTAAAATATTATCCTCTATGCGGATGCCGATTCCTTTATAACGCTCAGGAACATCGGCTTCTTGATTAATATAGAGCCCTGGTTCAACCGTTAACACCATGCCTGCAGCAAGAATGCGATCACGATCGCTACCGACATCATGCACATCAATACCTAGCCAATGTCCTAAACCATGCATATAAAATGCCATGTAAGCTTTATTTGCAATTAACGTCTCGATATCGCCCTGCATAATGCCAAGTTTAACTAAACCTTCAACCATAATTCGAATAATTTGTTGGTTTACTATTGATATTGCAGTACCTGGTTGTAATAATTTGATTGCCGCGTATTGTGCCGTTAACACAATGTCATATATTTCACGTTGTGACTGATTAAATTTACCATTTATAGGAAATGTACGGGTGATATCACCGGCATAATATTGATATTCACAACCAGCATCAATTAAGACTAAATCGCCATCTTTCAATTGGTCACTATTATTTTCATAATGCAATATACAACCATTATTTCCGCCACCAACAATAGTGTTATATGACGGCCAACGAGCACCACGCCGAGCAAACTCGTGTAAAATTTCGGCTTCTAATTGATATTCAAACCAATTGGGCTGACATTTTTGCATTGCTCGAATATGTGCCTTAGCACTTATTTCACAAGCTTGGCGTAAAATGGCGATTTCGTATTCAGACTTAAACATCCGCATTTCGTGAACGATTGGTCGCCAATCAATAACAATGCTTGGCGCTGAAAGTTTTAATCGACCGCCTTGCCGTAGCGTATTAAGCGTTTTTTTAATTATCTCGTCAGCATAATGATATAGCTGGTCAGCATAATAAATAGCTTTTTTACCATTGATTAAATTAGGCAAAACCTCATCAATCTCATCAAAAAGATAGGCTTCATCTACTAAAACTTTTTCAAGTGCAGCTTGTTGACCTAACCGATATCCGGTCCATGTTTCCGCTAAAGGATCCTTTTTACGGTTAAATAATATGTATCGAGCCTGATTATCAGATTCCTTTATTACCGCCAATAGTGCTTCTGGCTCGGCAAAAAAAGTAAAATACCAAAAATCACTATCTTGCCGATAAGGATAGTGAGTATCATTGCTTCGCGTAACCTCTGGTGAAGCAAAAAACAAAGCGATACTATTTGGCTCCATTTGTGCCAATAATTTATTTCGTCGCGCTAAAAGTTCTGTTTTGCTATGCATATCTACCATAACTTGCACCTTAAAAATCAATGATACTGATATTAATGAATAGTTGGGGTTATATCAGATTCGTTAAATTCATCAAAACAAAGCATCGCCGTGATCCGAACGTATTCTTTAATTTCTTCAAATGCAAAGCCTAACTCTTGCTGATCTTCATTTTCATCATAACCCAATTTAACGATTTGTCTCAGGTCGTATATTGCCTCACCAACATCACCTTTAACCCGATTAATTTTAGGTTGAACCAAACCAATTCCTAATAAAAAATGATTAACCCATCCGACTAAATCATCAATTTGGGTAAATAAATCTTGATCGCCGAGTAACAATTGAAACTCAAAATCTTCATCAATAAGCTGCTGTTTTGTTAAATGATATAATTTTTCAATTTCTTTGTTTAAAGGTTCAGCAATGCTTTGCCCATCATTTAACATATCCTTAGTTAAAATTTTCCAGCTTTCATCATGATTGCCGCCAGCTAATATACCTGATAAAAAACCATGTAATTCAGCCACTGTCATGCCGATTTTATTTTGGATAAGTTGGCGATTAAGTTCATTGTAATTATTGCTATTAGTCATTAGATCCACCTTAGTCTTAAATACCGTGAAAACACACCCCCTGCACTTTCACGGATTAATAGTATATAATTTATGCCTAGCTATAAATAATAAACAGGTTATTGTGCTTTATAAAGGAAATATTTTGAACATTTTTAGATTGATCGTAGCATTGCCCTCGCTATTTTTATTCTTTGTTATGTCATTAACTGCATGTAGTTCATGGGTGCCCAATAAAGGCGTGATTGTTCTTAATGTACAGAATCAAACAAATACCTCTATAACTAGCCAAGATTTACCTAAAAATTATCATTTAGGCAACAGCGAACAAGAGCTTGAAAAATTTGAATCTTTTTGCCACGAAGAGATCCGGGCTTCACAACTTGATGGTAGTGAAGAAGTTGTGTTTGAAAATATCAAACGAGGAATTCACGGGCAGGTGGAATTTAAAAAATGTCGTGATAAAATCACTCGAATTTACCGATATTAACAATAATATCGGCTAACTTGGTTGATTATTATCTACAAGATTGGACGAATTGTTAAAGAACTGTGAAATCTTACTAGCCTTTCACGCTGTTTTTATTTATATTGTCGTCTGAAAAAACATATTTTTGGGAGTAAAATAATTATGTATAAACAAGATGTAACCATTACTGCATCGAATGGCCTTCATACTCGCCCTGCTGCGCAATTTGTAAAAGAAGCAAAAAACTTTAATGCTGAAATTACTGTCACATCAAACGGAAAAAGTGCTAGCGCTAAAAGCTTATTCAAATTACAAACATTAGGCTTAACTCAAGGCACAACTATTACTATTTCAGCCGAAGGTGAAGATGAAAAAGAAGCAGTAACTCATTTAGTAAAATTAATTCCTGAATTGGAATAATACTCCCAATTATTATTGAACGGTTTTAATATTGAATAAGGATTAAATGTTATGGTATCAGGTATACTTGTTTCCCCAGGTATCGCTTTTGCAAAAGCGCTATTATTAAAAGAAGAACCTATTGTAATTAATAATAGGCAAATTCTTGATAACAAAATTGACGCTGAAATCGAACGCTTTAAAGAAGCTCGTCAAAAATCAAGCGAACAATTAAATGCTATCATGGAGAGAGCAAAAACCACATTAGGTGAAGATAAAGCTGCCATTTTTGAAGGTCACATAATGCTTCTTGAGGATGAAGATCTTGAACAAGAAGTTATCTCACGTATCCAAAGTAAACACTCAAGTGCTGATGCTGCCGTTCAATCTGTATTTGAAACGCAAGCAAAAGAGTTAGAAAACTTAGATGACGAATATTTAAAAGAACGTGCTGCAGATATCCGTGATATTGGCAAACGTCTATTGAAAAACATTCTCGGTATTGAAATTGTTGATCTAAGTGCTATTAGCCAACCTTGTATCCTAGTTGCAACTGATTTAACACCATCAGAAACTGCACAATTAAATTTAGATATGGTGTTAGGATTTATCACTGATGCTGGTGGTCGCACTTCACATACCTCAATCATGGCTCGTTCATTAGAAATTCCAGCTATCGTTGGTACCTCTAATGCAACCCAAGCAATCAAACAAGGTGATTTTGTTATTTTAGATGCTATCAACAACGCTATCTATATTAATCCTGATCACACTACTGAAGAAAAATTAAAACAAGTCCAAGCAAAATATATTGCTGACAAAGAAGAATTAGCAAAATTAAAAGATTTACCAGCGGTAACTCTTGATGGTCATCAAGTGGAAATTTGTGCCAATATCGGTACAGTTCGTGATATTGCTGGTGCCGATCGTAATGGTTATGAAGGTGTTGGTCTTTATCGCACTGAATTCTTATTTATGGATCGTGATGCGTATCCTAATGAAGAAGAACAATTCAAAGCATATAAAGAAGTAGCCGAATCAACGAATGGTTTATCAATTATCGTTCGTACCATGGATATTGGTGGTGACAAAGATGTACCTTATATGCATTTACCAAAAGAAGAAAATCCATTCTTAGGTTGGCGTGCAATTCGTATCTGTTTAGATCGTAAAGAGATATTACATGCACAATTACGCGCAATTCTACGTGCTTCAGCCTTTGGTAAATTACGTATCATGTTCCCAATGATTATTTCAGTTGAAGAAATTCGTATCTTAAAATCTGAAATCAATATTCTTAAAGAACAATTAACCGCCGAAGGTAAAGCGTTTGATAAAGAAATCGAAATTGGAGTTATGATTGAAACCCCTGCAGCAGCAGTTATTGCTCGTCACTTAGCTAAAGAAGTTGACTTCTTCAGTATTGGTACTAACGATTTAACCCAATATACACTTGCTGTTGACCGTGGTAATGAGCTTATATCACATCTTTATAATCCGTTTTCACCATCAGTGTTAACATTAATTAAAAATGTCATTGATGCTTCTCATAAAGAAGGCAAATGGACAGGAATGTGTGGTGAACTTGCTGGTGATGAAAGAGCAACTATCCTATTATTAGGTATGGGACTTGATGAGTTTAGTATGAGTGCTGTATCAATTCCTAAAATCAAAAAATTAATTCGTAATACCAATTACGAAGAAGCGAAAAAATTTGCTGAAACTGCACTAGAAAAAGCAACCGCTAAAGAAATAACTGATTTAATTGAAAAATATACTGCTGAAAAGCAAATTTGTTAGGAGGCCATAATGGGTCTATTTGATAAAATAAAACAGTTTGTCTCTGACGATAACAAAAATAGCATTGAAATTATTGCACCTCTTAGTGGAGAGATCGTTAAAATCGAAGATGTGCCTGATGTTGTTTTTGCTGAAAAAATCGTTGGTGATGGCGTTGCAATTAAACCATCTGGCAACAAAATTGTCGCACCATTAAATGGTAAAATTGGCAAAATTTTTGAAACTAATCATGCTTTTGCGATTGAGTCAGATGAAGGTATTGAACTTTTTGTTCATTTTGGTATAGATACCGTTGAACTAAAAGGTGAAGGTTTTACTCGTGTTGCTGAAGAAGGACAACAAGTTAAAATTGGTGATACTATCATTGAAATTGATCTACCGTTACTTGAAAGTAAAGCTAAATCAGTTTTAACTCCTGTTGTAATTTCAAATATGGAAACAGTAGTTGAACTAACCAAACTAACTGGTTCTGTTGAAGCAGGTAAAACGCCAATTATGCGTATTAAAAAATAATCATCTATAAAAACCTTCAGTTAAAACTGAAGGTTTTTTTTATCTATTGTTAAACTCGCTCTAACGCCATTTCTTGTATTGATTGATTAAGTTGTTAGTTGAATCATCATGAGAACTCACAGGTTTATCATCGGCTAATTCAGGTAAAATACGACCAGCTAGCTGTTTACCTAGTTCAACACCCCATTGATCAAAACTAAAGATGTTAAGAATAACACCTTGTGTGAAGATTTTGTGTTCATACATAGCAACTAATGCCCCTAGAGCATAAGGTGTGATTTTTTTGACTAAAATAGAGTTGGTTGGCTTATTACCGGCAAAAACTTTAAAAGGAATAATAGATTTAACTTCATCAAGGCTTTTACCAGCCGCAAGGAATTCTTGTTCTACCTGTTGCTCAGTTTTACCAAAAGCTAAAGCTTCAGTTTGTGCAAAGAAATTTGAAAGTAATTTAGGATGATGATCTCCAACCGGATTATGGCTAATTGCTGGTGCAATAAAATCACAAGGAATCAGTTTAGTACCTTGATGAATCAATTGATAGAAGGCATGTTGGCCATTAGTACCAGGTTCACCCCAAATAATAGGTCCAGTAGTATAAGTCGTTTTATTACCATTACGATCAACGCTTTTACCATTTGATTCCATATTACCTTGTTGAAAATAAGCAGCAAAACGATGCATATATTGATCATAAGGTAGAATCGCTTCGGTTTCGGCACCATAAAAGTTATTGTACCAAATACCAATTAAAGCAAGTAAAGTCGGAATATTTTTTTCAATTGGTGCGCTTTGGAAATGTTTATCCATTGCATGGCCACCAGCTAAAAACTGTTTAAAGTTTTCATAACCAATGGAAAGAACGATTGATAAACCAATTGCCGACCAAGACGAATAGCGACCACCAACCCAATCCCAAAATTCAAACATATTAGCAGTATCAATACCAAACTTTTCAACTTCTTTAGTATTAGTTGATAATGCAACAAAATGCAGTGCTACTGCTTTATCATCTTTAGCTGCATCAAGTAACCATTGACGGGCAGTTTGAGCATTAGTCATCGTTTCTTGAGTTGTAAAAGTTTTCGACGCAACTAAAAAGAGTGTTGTTTCTGGATTAAGATCTTTTAATGCTTCTACAATATGCGTACCATCAACATTAGATACAAAATGCATCGTTAAATGGTTTTTATAAGGTCGAAGAGCTTCAGTAATCATGTGAGGGCCTAAATCTGAACCACCAATACCGATATTAACAACATCGGTGATAGCCTTACCGGTATAACCTTTCCATTCTCCGCTAATCACTTTTTTACTAAAGGACTCCATCTTAGCAAGCACTGCATTGACATCATCCATAACATTTTTGCCATCAACATAAATTGGAGAGTTAGATACATTACGAAGTGCAACGTGTAACACCGCTCGATCTTCTGTGCGATTAATTTTTTCACCGCTATACATTGCTTCAATCGCACCATTTAAATCACACTCATCCACAAGCTGATAAAGGATTTCTAATGTTTCTTGCGTTAAACGGTTTTTTGAAAGATCAACCAAAAACTCATCCTCAAACGGAATACTCAGTTTTTCGACTCGCTTAGGCTCGTCTTTTAATATTTCGGCTATAGTTTTATTATGATGTTTTTGATAACTGGCTTGAAGGGATTTCCAAGAAGATGTAGAGGTTGGATCTATTGATTTTAACATAGCTCATTCCTTAAATAATATAGCATTGTCATTCATAATATAACTATGCCTAACATGATGCAAGATAAGGATTTATCGATTTAAATTCACAAAGCGAGAAAAATAATAAAAGTTATTTTCTTTTCCTTATCAAATAACTTGAATATAATGTTGAAGATAAGACACTTAATACACTAAACCGTTCATAATATGTTTTTCTAAACAATTAGTATCAATAAAATAAATATATTTCTTACATTATTATATTAGGATATTTCATGCCCAATATTCAAACACTGGTACCAGCATTAGATAAAATTGTCCGTATTTGTGATTATTTAGATAACCACAGAGGGGCTACTTTTAGTCAAATATTTCAAGATCTCAATTTACCTAAAAGCAGTACATCAACACTATTAAATGCCTTAGTCATGCATGGTATTTTGCGACAAGATCAAAATAAGTATTATCTTGGGTTAAAATTGCATGAATGGGGAGATAAATCTCTAGAACAGTTTGATATCACTAAAATAGCCGAACCTTTAATGATTAAACTGCGAGATAAAACCAATTTGACCTGCCATTTAGGTGTTCTTGATGGTCTTTATTCTGTTTATATTGCTAAAATTGAAAATGATCAGGCTATTGGTATTCGCACTTGGATTGGTAAAAAATTGCCTTTGCATAGCTCTGGTATTGGCAAAGCATTAATAGCTTGGTTACCAGAAGAAAAAATTGATCAACTTATTCCCGAAGATAAATTAATCAAATATACCGACACAACAATAACCAGCAAGAAACAGTTAAAAAAAGAGCTTGCTAAAATTAGGTCTCAAGGTTGGGCTTATGATAATCAGGAAGATGTTCAAGGTGTTCATTGTATTGCTGCACCAATCTTCAATAAAAATAACGAACCCATCGCAGCTATCAGTATTTCGGGTGTTCTTTTTCAACTACCTGTGGATAAAATCGATAAATACTCACAATTAGTACGTGATGCATGCCAACAATTGACAGATAAGTTTTAATAATATTGAATCATTATGATTCAATATTATTTTGACTCATTGGATAAATTAACTGCTACGCTATTTTCTTAAATAACTCAATCAGTTTTTGTTTATCAAAAAATACTGGATTTGCTCCGGCACAAGCATCTTTCATCGAATTTTCAGCCAATAATTCAAAATCTGGATTATCAACACCAATTTCTTTTAAAGATTTAGGGATACCTACCTCTTGTGCCAAATCTTTAATTCGTTTTATCACATAATCAACACACTCTTGATCCGTTTTATTTTTAGTATCTAATCCGATTGTTTCTGCGATAACTCTAAATTTTTCTGGCGCATGTTTAGCATTTTCTTCTTCAACTACCGATAATAACATTGCATTACATACCCCATGAGGTAAATCATAAAGACCACCTAGTTGATGAGCCATAGCATGAACATTACCCAGACCGGCATTGCTAAATGCAATTCCATTTAAAAAACAGGCATAACTCATCTGTTCTCTTGCTTCGATATCGTTACCATTTTTAACCGCTCGAGCTAAATACTTAAAAGTTTGACCAATCGCATATAATGCGGTTGAATCAGTAACATCCATCGCTCCTTTAGCAACTACAGCTTCAATAGCATGAGTTAATGCATCCATACCTGTTGCCGCAGTTAAATTGGCTGGTTTAGAAATCATTAAATCAGGATCACTAACTGTTATTGACGCCAATGTATTTGGATCCACCATAATCATTTTCACGTGTCTACTTTCATCAGTAATCACGTAATTGATGGTAACTTCGGCAGAGGTACCAGCAGTTGTTGCTATTGCCACAATTGGTAAACATTTATGTTTACTTTTATGCATCCCTTCATAGTCAGTAATTTTACCGCCATTCGTCGCCAACACAGCAACAGCTTTACCACAATCTTGTGGCGATCCACCACCAATTGAGACAATAAAATCACATTTAGATTCTTGACATAATTTTAGTGCATTTTCAACATTAGTAACGGTTGGATTTGGTTTTACATCGTAAAAAATAACCGATTCAATCCCCTCTTTTGCCAATATATCTACTACTCTATCTACAGTACCATTACCCACTAAAAACTTATCACTAACAACGAATGCTTTTCGGCAATTTAGTTTTTTAACCGGTACACCTAATTCAGATAAACATCCTTTACCCAATAGATTAACCGGTGGAATGTAATAAATCATATTTACCTCTTAATTAATAACATTAAAAAATTCCCACAAAAAGAACTATATTTCATTATACGGAAAAAACCAATTACAAAAAAAATTATTTTTGACAATGAGAGGATGATCACAAAATTAATTTTCTTTTGAATTAATACATTGCAATTCTAGATTTTTTTACCAATAATTTGTTCCAATTTAAGAAACAATGTTCTACATCATGAACAAGGAGAAAAAATGAATTTAGAAAAATTTAAAGGTATATTCCCTCCAGTCCCTACTATCGTTAATAAAAAAGGGGAACTAGATAAAAAAGGAATGGGCAAATTATTAGATCATCTCATCGATAACGAAGCTGATGGTGTTTTAATTCTAGGTAGTGGTGGTGAGTTCTGCCATATGCCACCTAAGTTGCGATATGAAGTTGCTGAATTTGCGGTAAAACATATCAATAAACGCATTCCGGTGATGATTGGAATATCCAGTCCAAGTACCAAAGAAACTATTCAATATGGTCAGCATGCAGCACAAATAGGCGCAGATGCCGTTTTAGTGGTTAATCCATATTATGCTTTATTGAATAGTGATGCCATTTATCACCATTATAAAACTGTCGCTGAAAATCTTGATATACCAGTACTACTTTACAATTTCCCGGCATTAACCGGCCAAGATATTGGTATTGATGTTATTACTCGATTAGCCAAGGATCAACCAAATATTATTGGTTTGAAAGACACCATTGATAACATAAGCCATACCCGAGAAGTTATCAACAGAGTTCACGCCTTCCGTCCAGATTTTATTATCTTCAGTGGATTTGATGAATATATGTTAGACACTCTTATTCTTGGTGGACACGGTGGTATTCCTGCAACCTTTAATTTTGCACCAAAAATTACTAAAGGAATTTATAAAGCTTTTGTTAAAAAAGATTATGAAAAAGCATTTAAATTACAACGTCAATTAGCAAAATTAATGCCTGTCTATGCAATTGAATCTCCATTCTTTGGCGTAATCAAACAAGCAATAAAACTGTCCGGTGTCGATATTTCAACAGAAGTTTTAGCTCCAGTAATGCCATTAACTTCCGATAAAAAGAAAGTTCTAAAAAAATTATTATCCGATTCAAAGATTTTATAAAAATTTATTACTAATTAGTTTTAGGAGCAAATTATGAGCGAAGTATCTAAAGTAATCATACTTCATCCCAATGATGATGTTGCCATAGCTCGTTTTCCTGTATCCAAAGGATACATCATTCAAGAAGCAAATGTTTCTGTACTTTCAGATATAAAAGAAGGACATAAAATAGCGCTTCACAATATCGAAAAAGATCAACCAATTAAACGTTATAATCAAATTATAGGTTATGCAATTTGTGATATTCAAGCTGGAGAACATATCCATTTACATAATCTAAAAATGGGTGATTATGGGCACGAATATGACTTTTGTGCAGATAAACAAGAAACACCAATGGCTAGTGAAAAAAGGACTTTCATGGGCTATAAGCGTAAAAACGGCCAAATAGCAACCCGTAACTATATTGGCATACTAACATCCGTCAACTGTAGTGCAACAGTTGCACGTCGCCTTGAAGATCACTTTAAAGCTAAAGGATTAGCTGATTATCCCAATATAGATGGAATCGTAGCCCTACCTCAAAGTTTTGGTTGTGCCATGGATATGAAAGGTGATTTGATGAAGATGATGCAACGCACAATGAGCGGTTATGCAAATCATCCTAACTTTGCCGGTATTCTAATAATTGGCCTTGGTTGTGAATCAAATCAAATCAAAGATCTTATTCAAGTGAAAGGTTTAAATGAAGGTCCTATGCTACAACATATGACTATTCAAGAAACAGGTGGATCACAAAAAACTTTCGATAAGGGCGTAACTATTATTGAAAGCATGTTAAATGAAGCAAATCAATACACCAGAGAAGAAGTACCTGCATCAGAATTAGTTTTAGCACTTGAATGTGGTGGTTCTGATAGTTACTCAGGCATTTCTGCTAACCCTGCACTTGGCGTAGCTGTTGATTTACTCGTACAGCAAGGAGGTACAGCAATACTCGCCGAAACCCCTGAAATTTATGGTGCTGAATATATACTTACTCGCCGAGCAACTTCCAAAGAAGTAGGTGAAAAACTAATTAATCGAATTTTATGGTGGGAGGATTATGCCAAAAGATGTCACGCAGAATTAAATAATAATCCATCCGCAGGCAATAAAGAAGGAGGATTAACGACCATTCTTGAAAAATCACTTGGTGCGATTTGTAAAGCAGGAAGTACTAATCTTATTGATGTATATGAATATGCAGAACCAGTAACCGCAAAAGGATTGGTATTTATGGATACCCCTGGATATGACGCATTTGCATGTACAGGCCAAATTGCTGGTGGAGCCAATATTATGTGTTTTACAACAGGAAGGGGATCTGCATATGGTTCAAAACCAACCCCATGCATAAAAATCGCATCCAATAATTTTCTATGGCGTCGCCAAGAGGAAGATATGGATATTAATTGTGGTGATGTAGCTGATGGACAAGAAACATTAGAGCAAGCAGGTAAGCGAATATTTGAAACAATCTTAGCTGTTGCTTCTGGTGAAAAGACTAAAAGTGAAAAATTTGGATACGGCTCACTTGAATTCGTCCCATGGCAGCCCGGTGCAATTATGTAATATTTTGTTTTAAATCTTAATTATATTACAAATAAGGAGAAAACTATGTCATTTGTTGATGAATTACTTAATGATGTAAAAATACCTAGGATGGTAAGAGTTAAGCAACACTTTGAGTCACCCAATGAAATTCAAGATATTGATGCTAAAGTTCACGCTGAATTTTCGAAGCCAGAAATCAAAAATTTAATAAAAAAAGACATGTCCATTGCAGTTGGTCTCGGTAGTAGAGGTATTGCCAAAATACACTTAATTGCAAGAGCGGTGATTAATGAGTTAAAAGCACTAGGAGCTAAACCTTATGGTGTTCCAGCTATGGGTAGTCATGGAGGAGCTACTGCTGAAGGACAAATTCATGTTCTAGAAAAATTAGGCATGACAGAAGAATTTTTAGGATGTGAAATTCGCTCTTCAATGGAAACAATAAAAGTTGGACAGTTACCTAATGGGCTTGAAGTATTAATGGATAAAAATGCCATGCAAGCTGATGGTATTATTTGTATTAATCGCATAAAAGCACATAACGCATTTACTGCACCAATTGAAAGTGGAATTATAAAAATGCTTTCAATTGGTTTTGCTAAACAAAAAGGTGCGGATTCTTGCCATACTTATGGATTTGGTTGTATGGCAAATAATATTGTCGAGATGGCAAAAGTAAAAATAGCCAATACACCTTTCTTATTCGGAATCGGAACAATTGAAAACGCCTATGATCAAGTCGTTGATATCGAAGCTATTCCTGCCAATAAACTTGAAGAACGTGAAAAAATATTGTTATCAAAATCTAAAAGCTATTTCCCGAAAGTGATGTTTGATAATGTCGATGTTTGTATTGTTGATCTAATGGGAAAAATTTATTCTGGTGGAGGCATGGATTGTCATGTAACAGGCAGAGCTTGTACACCATTTATGCAACCGATTGCCACAATCCGTCCTGACCGAATAGTAGTTTTAGATCTACATGAAAAAAGTGGCGGAAATGCTACCGGAATGGGATTTGCGGATTTTTCAACTCAACGTTTGTTAGATAAAGTAGATTTTCCTGAAACTTATCCAAATGTACTAACCTCTCGATTAAGCCAAGACGGCTATGTACCAGTAATATTAGCTAATGATAAACAAGCCATGCAAGCAGCTATTAAGACATGCATTATTTTAGATGGACGAAAAGAAGCACGCATTATCAGAATAGCTAATACATTACATATTGATGAGTTTTATATTTCAGAAAATATGCTTGAAGATGCAAAGTCAAATCCACAAATCGAGATTCTAACTAAACCTGAATACATATCTTTCGATGACAATAACAATGTAACTGATATAGGTATTGGCATGTAAATATGTGATTAATAATAGCTAAGAATTATTAAAAATTTAAATTATAGTCTTCAATTGAAGGCTAGGGAGTTCTCTATGAGTAATATTAACTTATTATCGGTAATAAAAAAAACAAAAATTCGATTAATTCCATTTATGTTAATACTTTATGTTTTAGCATTTTTAGATCGTTCAAATATTGGTTTTGCCAAAGAAAGTTACCAAATTGACATTGGATTAAGTAATGAAGCTTATGCATTAGGAGCAGGATTATTTTTTGTAGTATATGCATTTTTAGGTGCACCAGCAAACTTATGTCTAAAGAAATTTGGTGCCAGAAATTGGATTGGTGTAACTACATTGGCTTGGGGTGTTTTATCAGCAGGAATGGGATTTGCTGATTCAGAAGTTAAATTCTTAACAATCAGGGTATTACTTGGTGTTACTGAAGCTGGTTTCTTTCCAGGTATGATCTATTTAACATCACAATGGTTCCCTCAAGCAAATCGTGCCGCCGTGATGGGCTTATTTTATATGGGTGCGCCATTAGCTATGGCATTCGGTTCACCGCTTTCTGGTGCTCTTTTAGAACTTCATGGATTTTTAAACCATCCGGGATGGTTTTGGATGTTTATAATTGAAGGTGCACTTGCAATTATTGCAGGTATTTGGACATTCTTCTATTTAGATGATACCCCTGAAACAGCAAGATTCTTATCTGCCGAAGAAAAACAATTGCTGGCAAATCAAATGCAATCAGAAGAAAACAACAAAAAAGCAGCTTCAGCTAAACTTATGGATGCCTTAAAAAATCCAAGAATATGGCACTTTGCTATTATTTATGGCTGCATTCAATGTGGTGTATATGGTCTTATCTTCTTTTTACCAAGCCAAGTTGCTAGCATTATGGGAAGTAAAGTTAACTTCATGACATCTTTAGTTACAACATTACCATGGTTATGCGCATTATTAGGTACATTTTTTATACCTAGATATTCAGATAAAGTTCAAGAAAGACGTAATACCTGTGCAACAACATTATTAGTCGGTGGACTGGCATTGGGATTATCGGCTTATGTTGGAGCTGTACCTGCTATTATTGCGCTATGTATCGCGGGTACTGCTTATTTCGCCTGCCAACCTATTTTCTGGATTATGCCTTCATCAATTTTAACTGGTAATGCTCTAGCTGCAGGTATTGGTTTTGTTAATATGTTTGGTGCATTATTTAGTTTTGGCGCACCTATTTTAAGGCAACATTCTGAAAATATCGTCGGTACTCCTGCTGCCGGTTTATTATCAATTGGCATTGTGGTAATAATTGGTTCTATCCTTATTTTTGTGCTACCAAAAAATGTGGGTACAAATGATTAGGTTATAACAGAAAAATAACCAATAAATTAAGTAATATACAGATTAAATAACTAGTATAACGAATACAATGTATTTAGAATAAATTTTAAGTACATTGTATTTTAGGAAAATTTTAAAAGGTTAAATAATGCATATTCATCTGGACATCGTTGGAGGAATAGCTGGAGATATGTTCTGTTCAGCAATGCTAGATGCATTTCCTGAACTAGAATCCCCATTACGGGCATTTTTATCTCCTTTAGCTATTTTTAGATCATATCAATTAGAAATCAAAACAACACGACAAAAAGAGATTGTAGGTAAACAGTTTGTTGTTTTAAAAAATAATCAGGCAATTGATGATTCTCAACATCTGATATTAAAACCTTTAAAAACACAAGCTCACTTTGTAGCTAAAAATACACAAACAAATAATCATGAACACTATGCATGGCAAGATATATTAGTGAAGTTAAATCAAATTAAAGCACATGATAAAACTTACCAATGTGCAAAAGAGATTTATATGATTCTTGCTCAAGCTGAGAGCGAAATACACGGCATTGATTTACAAAATATAGCTCTACATGAAGTAGGTGCCGACGATGCCATAATCGATATAATTACAGCTGCATTTCTAATCACCCATAGCAATGTATCAAGTTGGTCTTGTTCTGCACTACCTTGGGGACAAGGTTCGATAAAATGTGCACATGGAACCTTACCCGTTCCGGCGCCAGCTATATTAAAGATACTAACAAATTTTCAATGGATTCATGATGATGAAATTGGTGAACGCATCACTCCAACAGGAGCTGCCATTCTTGCTTGGCTAATGAAGCACAATTCAAGCTTCTTAAATGGTTCATTTGTTAAAAGTGGTTATGGTTGCGGACAGCGAACTTTTAAACAAAAACCAAATATTTTAAGAGCCAATGTTTTTACAACACAATCACAAGCTAATTTAGAACAAGATAGTATTTTTATTATTCAATGTGATATTGATGATATGACATCTGAAAGCCTTGCAATAGCAGAAGATAAATTAAGAATATTATCTGGTGTTATTGATTTAGTTAGTCTACAAATAAAAGGCAAGAAAGGACGTTGGATGAACCGAATAGAGATATTATGTTTATCAGAACAATTGACCAATATCTGCCATCAATTATTTACAGAAACCAGTACATTAGGTGTTAGATATTGGCCGATTAATCGTTTCAAACTTTCAAGAGAGCATATCACGTTAAATATAGACCAACAACAATGGCCAGTGAAAGTCGCTACTCGCCCTAATCATAATTACACAGCGAAATTAGAATCTGACAAATTAAAATTAATAGATAAATCATATGCTGAATGCCAAATAATCAAATATAAAATTGAGCAAACAGCCTTAAAAAATCTTAGTCAAAAATTAAATGATCATGAAAAGGATATCAAATCATGACAACTTTAGATATTGAATCAACCGTTTTATCACTAACAAAGTGGTTTCAAACAATCAAAACATGCACAATTGCGACAAGTGGTGGCATTGATAGTATGTTACTTGCTTATATAGCCAATAAGACTATAGGAAAAGAAGCTCTAATTGCTCATTCAACGTCAGTTTCTGTTCCTATTTTAGATGCTAATCGTATCCGAGATTATGCTAACAAATATTGTTGGCATGTAGAATTTATTGATACTGGAGAATTAAATAATGAATCTTATAGAAATAATCCCGTCAATCGCTGTTATTACTGTAAAAGCTGTCTATTTGAAAAATTGAAAAAACTAAACCATGGAGTTTTGATAACCGGAACAAATCTAGATGATTTAGGTGATTATCGACCAGGACTAATAGCAGCAAAAGAACAAAATGTAAGACAACCCTATGTTGAACTAAACATTGATAAAGCAATGATAAGGAAAATAGCTAATTATTTTCAACTTCATGATTTAAAAGATATTCCAGCATCACCTTGTTTATCAAGTCGTATTGAAACAGGTGTTAAAATTGATATTAATCATCTACAAACAATTGATAAAATAGAAAATATTATTCGTTTAGAATTAAAAGTATCTTTGGTTAGATTTAGGATACGCAATGATAAAGTCGTACTTGAATTAGAACCTCATATTGTTGAACAGTTAACAAATTCTCAAAGAGATCTCATTATCAATAAAATAAAAATTATCATTACTCCACTAGCTATTCCACATGATATCCAGATATCAACTTATGAAAAAGGAAGTGCGTTTATTGGCGTTAAAAATAATTGATTATATTTCAAAGGAGCAATAAAAATGAAATCCTCTGATATTATTATGGATTTTGAACGGAGCCAAAGATGTGGTATTTCAGAAGCCGTGTTTAGCCAATATAAAACAGTTACACAACTTGAAAAGATCTTATCTATTGCTGAACAAAACCAAACATCACTACTATTCACTCATTTATCTTATGAAAAATATAATAATTTAAATAACTATTGGCAAAAACAAATCAAGTATCATGAAATTAGTCAATGCGCTATATTTGCTAAACGAGAATCAGTCAATGAAAAAGAACAAACTCATATAGCTATCGTCTCTGCTGGTTCGTCTGATGCTTCAGTGTGTGAAGAAACACTAATTACCTTAAATTACCATGGCATAAAAGCAGATTTATATCAGGATATAGGTGTTGCAGGATTATGGCGTCTACAACAACAACTTCCTAACTTGCAAAAATACAGCATTATTATTGCTATTGCAGGTATGGAAGCGGCATTACCTACTGTTTTAGCTGGCCTTATTGATACTCCTATTATTGCTGTACCTACATCAGTTGGCTATGGCGTAGCTACTGGAGGTCATGTTGCTCTCAATGCCTGCTTATCAAGTTGCACAGGAGGAATCATGACAATGAATATTGATAATGGTTATGGGGCTGCGTGTGCTGCAATAAAAATTTATAAAAAAATAATTAAAAATGTAAAATAAAAAGCGAGAAGAATAAGTGATATTAGCAAATAATATTGATGATAATATTTTGAGAGATCTTATTATCTATTGGGCAAGCCGAGCAAAAGAGTACAGCCAAACTAATCAAGATGAACTGGCTACTGAAAAAAAAATTATCTGGCAAGAGTTAATTTTGCGTCATGCTCCGCAAAAAGAGAAATTACGCGTATTGGATATAGGTACTGGTCCCGGTTTTTTAGCTATCACGTTAGCGTTAGCCGGACATGAGGTAACTGCTGTAGATGCTACTGAAGAAATGATAAATCAAGCAAAAAACAATGCAATACAATACCAAGTAAAGGTTAATTTTGTTTTATCAGATGTTCATTGCTTACCATTCCAAGACAATAGTTTTGATTTAATTATATTGCGTAATGTAACGTGGAATTTGAGTAATCCAACTTTAGCATATCAAGAATGGTTTAGAGTGTTAAATACTAAAGGTAAATTACTTAATTTTGATGCCAATTGGTATCTATTTCTTTTTAATAAAAATCTTTATTCACAATATATGCAAGATAGACAAAATACCATGGAATATGGCATTGAGGATCATTATCGACAAACCGATACACTAGAGATGGAACGAATAGCGAAATTACTACCATTAAGTAAGGAAATTAGACCTGAATGGGATAGGAGTATTTTACAATCAATTGGTTATAAAAATATTCGTATTGAAAACGATATATCAAAAGTTGTTTGGGATGAAATTGAACAAATTAATTACCATTCAACTCCAATGTTCTTAATAGTAGCCGAAAAGGAATAAAATAGTTTTCCCATAAAATCTAGTCATTACTAAATTTGACCAAGAAAATGGTCAAATTTAGATTAATTATTTATATTACAACGTAAAATAACTGATATATATAATTTTTAATCATCAATCGTCAAATTACGAGTCGTTAAATCAAATGGCGTTAATTGATAAACGTAATAGTTGAGCCAATTACTAAATAGTAAATAAGCATGACTTCGCCATGTTGCTTTCGGAGTTAAATTAGGATTATTTTCTGGGAAATAATTAAAAGGGATTTCAGGGTTTATACCTGCTTTCAAGTCACGATAATACTCATTAGCCAAAGTAAATGAATCATATTCTGGATGCCCAGTAACAAACGCCATTCGTTTATCAGCGGTTGCCATTAAGTATGGGCCAGTTATATCTGATTCAGCTAAAATATTTAAATCGGTATAGTTTTTAATTTTATCAATTGGAAAATCAGCATTACGAGAGTGTGGAGCTAAAAACGTATCATCAAAGCCTCGGGTTAAAATAGCATTTGGCTGCAAGATTTGGTGTTGATAAACACCGGATAACTTTTGTGAACGAGTGAATTTAGGTAAATCATATAAAACATTTAATGCTGCTTGCACCCCCCAACAAACAAACATGGTTGAGGTTACATGATCTTTCGCCCAAGTAATAATTTCAGCTAACTTAGGCCAATACACAACATCTGAAAAAGCGACTTTACCTAATGGCGCTCCAGTAATAATAAGTCCATCAAAATTCTGTTCACGAATATCATCAAAATCACAATAAAAGCTATTCAAATGTTCTATTGGCGTATTTTTGGATTCACGTTGATCTATTCTTAATAACTGAATATTCACCTGTAAAGATGAGTTAGAAAGTAACCGCAAAAATTGATTTTCAGTCTCTATTTTTTTCGGCATCAAATTTAAGAAAAGAAGCTTAAGTGGGCGAATTTCTTGAGTATTAGCACGCGTTGAAGTCATTACAAATACATTTTCATTACGAAGAACATCAACTGCCGGTAATGAATCAGGAATACATATAGGCATAACAAAAGCTCCTAACAATAATAAATTATCTTCTATAACATTGAAAAACGGACGTCTAGAAATCTATATAGCTAAATATAGAGCGTTTTAAAAAATTTGTCGAGTATTTATTGGAAAATAAATAGAATATTTTAAACAAAATCAGAATAATAACTAAGTTATTTGGTTTATTCTGCTGCAAAATAAAACTAAAAAGCTCGAGTATCTGTCCGCCAAGTATCGGCTGTTAATGCTTCACCAAAATAACTATTTATAAGTTTTTGAGTAATATCACTTAGTGGCGAAGCTAAAACTTCGGCAGTATTACCATATTCAACCAATTCACCATTATGCATAACGATAATTTGGTCACTAATATGTTTCATCATGCCAATATCTTGTGTGACATAGACATAAGATATATTTTGTTCTTGTTGTAGCGACAGCATCAAATTAACAATTTGTGAACGCATTGAGATATCTAAAGCCGCTAAAGCTTCATCAAGAATAATCACTTTTGGTTTTAAAATTAAAGCTCTAGCTAACGCAACGCGTTGTTTTTGCCCGGCAGCCATCACAGATGGATAATAAGAGGCGTGTTCCGGCAATAAACCTACTTGTTTTAAAACATCATTGATTAATTTTTCCCGTTCATGACTGCTATAATTGGCATTGCGTTTAAGTGGAATTTCAAGCAATTGGCCAATACGCAGCCGTGGATCAAATGAACTTTCAACATGTTGGAATATCATTCGAATCAGTTGAGAACGATGGCCAAAATCGCCATATTCTACTTTGTTACCATCAATCCAAATATCGCCACTATCTGGTTTAATCATACCAACCAGCATTTTAGCTAATGTCGATTTTCCGGAACCATTTTGTCCAATTATGGCTAACGTTTTCCCTTCATTTAGCGAAAACGACAAGGGTTTAACGGCATCAATTTGTAAATGACCAAAGAGTCCTTTAGGGATTTTAAATCGCTTTGATAAATTTCGGACTTTTAATATTGGGTTCATTAACTATTCCTATATCTCAAACTACTCATCAGTATTTAATGGAAAATGACAGGCTACCGAATGATCTTTGATTGGGATAAGTTCTGGTGCTTGTATACATTTTTTTTGTGCATAAGGACAACGAGGCCCCAATCGACAACCAATGGGTAAATGTTCCAATGATGGAATAACGCCAGGTAAGGTATTTAAAGGGCTTTTATGAGGCATCGCTTTACCAAAATCAGGAATAGCATAAATCAATGCCTGAGTATAAGGGTGATAAGGTGATTTAATCAAATCTTCACTATCAGCAACCTCAACAGTTTGTCCGCAATATAGGACATTGATACGATCAGTCCAGCGAGTAACCATTTGCAAATCATGGCTAATCAATAAAATAGTTGTCCCCATATTTTGATTCATACTCGCAAGCAAACGAAATATTTGCGCTTCGGTGGTTGCTTCCATGGCATTGGTTGGTTCATCGGCAATAAGTAATTTAGGTTGATTAGCTAATGCTATAGCGATCATCACTTTTTGACATTCGCCTTCCGTTAATTCAAATGGGTATGATTTAAGTATTTCTTTATGATCTTTAATCCCAACACGATGTAGTAACTCAATCGCGCGATGCTTACGCCAAAATAGTCGTTGCCACCAATGTCCTTTAAATGTTCTTCGCGGAATAGCCTCAATTAACTGTTGGCCAATTTTCATAGATGGATCTAAACAAGATTGTGGCTCTTGGAATACCATGGATATATTATCACTAATCACTTTTCGTCGTTGTTTCGGTGTCAACTTCAATAAATCAACATCATTAAAATAGAAGCGATCAGCAGAAATCTTCCAATTATGGTTATTCACACCTAATATCGCTTTAGCAATTAAACTTTTACCTGAACCTGATTCACCAACTAGACCTCGAATTTCACCTTCTGATAGTTTTAAATTGACGCGATCAATCGCCCGTAGCAGGCCATCAGGAGTAATAAACTCTATAGTTAAATTACGAATGTCTAATAGTGCCATGATTAATGCCCTACTCGCTGACCATATAACCCAAAATTGAATAAGTAAACCAAAATAATTGTAACAGAGACGGCGATTCCTGGAGCTAAAAAGGCCAATAAATTAACATCCATTATGTCTTTCATCTTAAACATCATCATGCCTAAATCAGGTCGAGAAAAATCATTCGCAAAGCCTAAAAACGTAATGGTTGTGATAGCTAAAATAACCGAACCAAATAATGACACTATCTCGGTCAAATAAACCGGTAGGATATTAGGTACAATATAATGATTTAAAATAGAAAATGAAGATAAACCATCAAGTCGATAAGCGGTGATGTAGGTTTTATTCCATTCTTTAATAACACGTTGATGGATATTATAAATAAATCTTGGCGCATAAGATAAACCAATGATCACTAAGATATTGGTAATATCATCTTCTAATAGCAAACTAATTACAATCACACCCAATAATGGTGGCACCACCATAAAGAATCTAAAGATAAATAAGATAAACGGTCGAATAAATGCGACAAAAAACATCAAATAATTAATCACACCACTAATGATAATGACATAAAAAACCGCTTTTAATGTCATTGAGATAGTTGACCGATAGCCGATCAATAAAAAATCGAAAATATCTTGTCCCTGAGCCGTTGTTCCTAATATATGATTGATATCACCAGTCGGCCACCAAGCGGGAGGCAAAGAAGCGACATATACTGGATTTAAATGAGCATGAAAAAACCATTTAGTCGATAATGCAATAAAAGCAATTGCTAAAATCCCATAAAAGCTGACAATCAGATATAAATTGCTATGAAGTCGATGAAAGCACGAATTTATTCGCTTACCTAACTGAATTATCCTAGACATAATGTTCCTTATGACGTAATGGATAAATAGCAATAGCCGTTATCTCACCTAATAAAGTTAATAAGCTAATTACTGTTCCACAAGCAAGGATTGCTATCGAAATAATAAAATAATTATGATTACGATAAGCCAACATAACCCATTGGCCAAGACCAACACGGTTAAACAAGATTTCAATCACCATCGTTGAAAATAATAGAGTCGTTGTATTATATGTCAATTGTGGGATTGTCGCCGGAATTGAATTTGGTAATAAATGTCGACGTAAAATCTTAAATGGTGAGCGCTCGCGTATAATTGCCATTTTAATATAGTTTTGCCTTGAGGTATTTTTAACATTTTCACTGACTAATTGAATAGTCATAATGCTTGGTTGAATCGCTAAAATGATTGTTGGCAAAAGTAAATAATGTAGTTGATCCATAATTGCCGGTAATTTGTCTGTTCGCGATGAAAGAATAATATCTAATAAAGAACTTCCCGTTACTGATATTGATATATCGAAGTTCATTGATATTGGCAATGTTGATGAAAGATAAAACATCACTAATGCTGCTAACATAACAATCGGACAGGAATAAAAGATTAAACAACCTAATCGAATTGTGGTATTTAGCCAATTTATATTACTTAAACCAAGAAAAATTCCTAACGGAATACCAATAAATAACGCAACAAGTAACGCTAAAATACAAAGCTCAAATGTCGTTAATAACGTATCGAAAAAAGGAACGGTTTCACCAGATATTAACTTAAATTGACCTTGCAATAGTTGCTTAAAAAAAGCGCTATATGCATCAATAAAAGTTAAATCACTAAAAATAGATTGAGGAACAAAATAAACCAGACAAAAGCTGATCTGGGCAAGTACGCAGATAATAAATAAAAACGTCACTATTTTTTTTAAAATATAGATAATCATTGTTTATCTTTATCGCTTTTATGAGTTAAGAATAACGGTGACATTTGTCACCGTTATTTATCTATACACTACTCAGGTATAACCGGTTTACTTGCAGCTGCATAAGCGTGATCTTGTGCACTTAAGCCACCCGCGTTACCTTTACCTTCATAATGATAATCTAACTCTTCTCGAGTTTTTATCCCACTATTAGATTCTACATAATCTGGAGCAGGAGCCTTTGTCATCACTGATGAAGAATAACCAGCAGTCGTTTCTGTTGCAGGCATAGTGACGACTTCATCTGTCTGCGGTTTATTTTCTTGAACATCAATATCAGCTTGAGAGCTTGTTGCTGCTACTTTTGGTTGTTGTGGTTTTCGGTCACTAACAACCGCTTTTTCAGAACTATTAGTATTCACCTCATCTTTAATTACGATTGGTAATAAAAGTGAAGGAATGACTGGTACAGCGTTATTTGGTTGTTCACTATTCACTTGACTATAATCAACCGCTACCCGACCTAATGCTAGCTCTAAAGACGCAGCAGCAAATGACAACGGCACTGGCGACTGTTTTAGTTCAGTATTTTTACCACGACGTTTGGTACGCGGTGTATTCATACGCAAATGTCGAGATGTGCGTCGTTGACGTTTTGGTTGTGATTCGCCAACAGCTTTATTTTCACCTGTTTCTGGAACAATAATTGGTAACAATAAAGAAGGGATCACAATACGCTCTTGTTCGTTCTGAACTGGCGCATCACTATTTTTGACCCGAACACTCTTAGTTAAGTTTCGTGGTTGTCTGCGTGGCTTAGCTTCTTTTTGTTTTGGTTGTGCAGTCTCATTAACTACTTTATCTGCCTTGATATTATTCGTTGTATTGGTGTTGCCATTGTTATTTTGTTTGCTACGACGATTGTTACGTGTCGGCTCTTTAACTTCTTCAGTAGTTGTATTATTTGCTGCAGCTGCCGCATTATTGTTACGATTATTACGTTGACGTCGATTATTTGAACGTTGATTGTCTCGTCGTCTATTTTGCTGAGGCTTAACTTCAGGTTTTGGAGCCTCTTTTTCAGTAACAAATAGTTGGCGAATCTTTTTAAACAATCCACTAAATAAACCTGTTGATTTTTCAACTTTCTTCGGCTCAGCTTTTGCTTTTGGCGCTTTGCTTGCTTCTACTTTAGGGCCAGATAATACTGCTTCTTCTACTACCAATTCAGTAACTTGATCTTCTTCCTCTTCTTCAAGCTCACGAATCAACTTAGGTAAATTGTAGCTTAATACATCGGTCTCTTCACCACGACGTTTACGGATGACTTTATAAAGCGGTGTTTCCATCTCTTCATCACCAGCAATAACGATTTTAACATCTGGATGCATTCTTTCGATATTGGTAATGGCTCGACGTTTTTCATTAAGCAAATAACTTGCAATTGGCACTGGCACAATCACATCAATCTGCACGGTATTATCTTTCATCGCTTCTTCTTGAATTAAACGAAGAATTGATAGTGATAATGAATTATTATCACGAACCGTACCTGTTCCTTGGCAACGAGGACAAATATGGTGAGTAGCTTCACGCAACGAAGGGCTTAAACGTTGGCGAGACATCTCAAGTAGACCAAAACGAGAAATACGTGTAGTTTGAATTCTTGCTCGGTCAGTTTTCATCGCTTCTTTCAAGCGATTTTCAACTTCACGCTGATTACGGATTGGCGTCATATCGATAAAATCGATCACAATTAAACCACCTAAATCACGCAAGCGTAATTGACGAGCAATCTCTTCCGCTGCTTCAAGGTTAGTATTAAATGCAGTCTCTTCAATATCGCTACCACGGATAGATTTCGCTGAGTTGATATCAATAGCGGTTAATGCTTCGGTCGCATCAATAACAATAGAGCCACCAGATGGTAATCGAACTTCACGCTGGAATGCTGATTCAATCTGCCCTTCAATTTGGAAATGGTTAAATAATGGTACATCACCCTCATAAAGTTTTAAGCGACTAACATACTCAACTCGGCCTAAATCAGCTAATCGTTTTTTAGCAATTTCAAGCACTTTTGGATTATCAATGAGAATATCACCAACATCATCACGGAGGTAATCACGGAATGCGCGAGTAATAATATCGCTTTCTTTATGGATTAGACTTGGCGCTGGATGATTTTTAGATTCATTTTGAATCGCAGTCCAATAATTGACCAAAGCATTCAAATCCTGTTGCAACTCTTCTTGGCTTTTACCAACACCAGCGGTTCTAGCAATAACGCCCATACCTTTTGGCTTTTCCAACGCATCAATAATACGCTTGAGATCAGCACGCTCTTCACCTTCAATTCGACGAGAAACACCACCGGCTCTAGGATCATTTGGCATTAAAACTAAATAGCTACCAGCTAAACTAATATAAGTCGTTAAAGCGGCACCTTTTTTACCACGAATTTCTTTTTCTATTTGAATAAGAACTTCTTGGCCTTCTTGTAAATGTTTAATACTACGACGACCAGAGATATTGGAAGGGAAATAGCTTTCAGCAATCTCTTTTAGAGGTAAAAAACCATCTCTTTCACCACCGTAAGAGACAAATGCAGCTTCTAAACTAGGATTGATTTTAGTGATTTTGCCTTTATAAATATTGGCTTTTTTTTGTTCGTGACCAAGGCTTTCGATATCTAAATCATACAAGCGTTGGCCATCAACAAGGGCAACACGCAGCTCTTCTTGCTGGGTTGCGTTGATTAGCATTCTTTTCATTATTCTACACTCTTCATTAATCTAAATTAACTGTAGGTAGAACTTTATTATTAACAATAACCGCTTATTTTAACAATGATAAACAATAGTACTTACTTAAATATTTTTTATACCGTATTCATTATTTTATTTGTGTTATTTTTGTTATTATTTTATGTGAAATCAGTATAACTTATCCAACATCAATACACTTTTTAGAGGTAATATTACATTCAAAACACCTATACACTTTTTGAACACCACTAAATATACAATTATTGATATTATTTCAATGATGAGTTTGCAAATTCTATTTTTCTACAATTTAACAAACCACTAAATCTTTATATGATTGTTTAAAATAAACATATTAATTAATTATAATAATTCTACTTACGCTATTTTATTTTGACAAACTGTAATGTCTAACGCCATTGCTGCATTACATGGATAAAATATCCATGTCTATTATTCACGTTTCAGCAACGGATAGCAAGCAAATTAAACTGACTATTTTATAAACAATTTAATGCTGGTTTTGTACTACCTTAAAATTAGACTGAAAATACAATAAAAAAAAGCTTTGATCACTAATTTTTCATCATTTAATTGTCGATAAATTCGGCAAATTTTTTACATCGATTTATAACGCATTTATGAATTTAAAAACTTAACTTTAACAATTGTGTATATGTCAATTTAATCCGTATAATATTAGACAACTATCGATTATAAAATAAACTATGAGATAATATTTAGTTATGGAAGCGCCTGAAAAAGTAGCATTGCTTGATTTTACCCAGCGTTGGATCGCTCAATTTGAACATGCACCACAAAGTGAAGAATTACATGGTTTACCCTCGCCTTGCATTATCAAAACTGAAAATCTAGTCGTTTATTGGCAACCTTTTTTACTTAATCCACCAAGAGATTTAACCATCGCAGAACAAGTTATTAACATCAGAATCCACCCAAGTGCACATATATTTTACGGCACACAATATGCTGCAAATCTGACAGCAAAATTTGCTGACGTTAATTTAATTTTGTTACAAGCGTGGAATGATGATGACTTTTCAAATTTAGAAAAAAATTTAATTGCTCACCTATCGCAACAAAAAAAATTAAAGCGAACGCCGACCATTTTTATCGCCTCAACCAATGAAGATACTGAAATCGTCGCATTAAATAATTTGACAGGCGAAGTGGTTAAAGAAGATTTAATAACTGGGCAATTGACAACATTATCATCTAATTTAGCAACATTTCTTGAAAAACTTATCGTTATAGCATAATAATTAGCTTTCGATAATTACTAAGCAGTGGTAAAAATGAGGCTCAACCACATTGTGGTTTACAAATTGTAACTTGCCAAACAATGTGTATATAATGCAATAAGTGTCACTTAAAGAAATAGGTAACTTATGTTTGAATATTTATTAGCAGCACCGGCAGATCCTATTTTAGGTTTAGCGGATCTCTACAACAAGGATGAACGCACTAACAAAATTAATTTAAGTGTAGGTGTTTATAAAGATGAGACCACCAAAACACCTATTTTAGAAAGTGTAAAAAAAGCTGAACATCTATTGCTAGATGATGAAACCACAAAAAGCTATTTACCCATTGATGGTGTTAATTCATTTAATATTGCTACTCAAATCTTACTATTCGGTAGTGAAAATCAACGAGCGAGAACTGCACAAGCCCCTGGCGGAACCGGTGCATTACGCATTATGGCAGATTTTTTATCTCGCCGTACGAAAATAAAACGAGTATGGATAAGCAATCCATCGTGGCCTAATCATCGCAGCGTTTTTCAAACTGCGGGATTAGAAGTTCGCGAATACCGTTATTATGATGCTCAAACTCGAAGCCTAGATTTTGATGGTTTAATGAGTGATTTAAATCAAGTTGTCGCCGGCGAAGCCGTGCTATTTCATGGTTGCTGCCATAACCCTACTGGTATCGATCCGACTCCAGAACAATGGCAAGCGATTTCAGAGTTAGCCTTAAAAAATGGTTGGTTACCACTATTTGACCTCGCTTATCAAGGGTTTGGCCAAGGTATAGAAGAAGACGTATATGGACTTAGATTGTTTGCGAATAATCAACCTGAACTACTAATCGCTAGCTCTTACTCAAAAAATTTCGGTCTATATAATGAGCGTGTTGGTGCATTCACTTTAATTGCTGCGGATAGCGAAATTGCCGATCGGGCATTTAGTCAAGTCAAAACCATTATCAGAGCCAACTACTCTAATCCTCCAGCCCATGGTGCTAAGATTGTCTCTTATATATTAAACAATGCTGAATTAAAAGAAGAGTGGATTGATGAATTAACAGGCATGCGTCAACGTATTCATCGTATGCGCCAACTATTTGTGAAAACTTTACAAGATAAAGGTGCCAACCAAGATTTTAGTTTTATTGCCAAACAAAATGGTATGTTTTCATTTAGTGGTTTAACTGAAGAACAAGTACTTAAATTGCGTAATGATTATGGTATTTATATTGTTAATTCAGGACGAATCAATGTCGCCGGAATGACTATCGATAATATGTCTAGACTTTGTGAATCAATTGTCGAAGTTTTATAGTATAAACTAAAATAACGTATATTCTTCATAATTGGATGTGTTTATGGTTAAATTGAACCAAATTCACATCCAGTTTTTAGTAAAAATATCATAGAAAAATAACAATAAATAGATAGTTATAAAACTCAAAAAAAACGGCTCCTCAATTTTTTTCAAAAATTTAATTGAAACATTATTCTATTTCCTTTATTAGTTACTAACTTGTTTATATGTTAAAATATCACTATGTTTTAACATCACCTCAATTGAATCTAATTATGTCAATTTGTTATATTGCCTTAGGCAGTAATCTTAACGATCCATTAGAACAAACTAATCAAGCTATTGCAGCCTTAAAACAATTACCGGAAACAGTTGTTTCTGATATTTCACCGTTTTATCGTAGCAAACCATTGGGACCACAAGATCAAAATGATTATCTCAATGCAGTCATAAAATTAACCACATCTCTAACACCAATAGCACTATTAGATCATTTACAAGCCATTGAGAAGTCACAAGGTAGAGTCCGTAAAGAAAATCGTTGGGGAGCAAGAACATTAGATTTAGATATATTGTTATATGATGACTTAGTTATAGATACAGAAAGGCTTACCATACCACACTATCATATGAAAAAGAGAGAATTTGTACTTTATCCTTTATTTGATATTTCACCTGATCTGATATTACCTGATAACGATAAGCTGTTTAATTTATTAACAAAATGTCCCATGAATGGATTAGAAAAATGGCATGAATAATTAATCTTATTAATAACATATAGTTGTAAATTTTTATGGTCTTAATGCCAAAAAAATAATAAAAAAAATTTGCCAAAGGCTAAATTATTGCTATAGTTTACCGCTCGCAAATAATCTGTACTTAAGGGGATTGCTGTGAAAAAGGGACAAAAAGTAAATACATCTTCTCTTAGCCTACTTGCTATTGCAGGGCTTGAGCCTTATAAAGAGGCAAAAGGTGAGGAGTACATGAATCCTAAGCAATTAAAACATTTCAAACTTATCTTAGAAGCATGGCTGTCACAGTTACAAGGTGAAATGGGTAAAACAGTTTCTCACATGCAAGATGAGGCTGCAAATTTCCCAGATCCGGCTGACCGCGCTACTCAAGAAGAAGAGTTTAGCTTAGAATTAAGAGCGCGTGACAGAGAACGCAAATTGATCAAAAAAATTGAAAAGACATTAAAGAAAATTGAAACCGATGATTTTGGTTTTTGTGAATCATGTGGTGTTGAAATTGGTATTCGTCGTTTAGAAGCAAGACCGACAGCTGATTTATGTATCGATTGTAAAACATTAGCTGAACTTCGTGAAAAACAAATGGGTATATAATTTCCATTTAAACCGTTGTTTTATTCAATACGCCCATGCAATATATTGGTCGTTTTGCCCCCTCACCATCTGGACCATTACATTTTGGTTCTTTGGTGACGGCTCTCGGTAGTTACTTACAAGCCAAAGCCAATTTTGGTAAGTGGCTTGTTCGCATTGAAGATATTGACCCACCACGGCAAGTCAAAGGCGCCGCATCGTTAATATTAAAAACCTTAGAGGCTTTCGAGCTGTATTGGGATGACCAAGTTTTATATCAATCAAATTGTAGTGAGCGTTATCGAGCCGTACTACAATCACTTATTACTCAGCAAAAAGCTTATTATTGTGATTGTACCAGACAAAGGATCCATAATCTTAGCAATGGGATATATGATGGCTTTTGTCGTGAGCGACATTTAGCATCCACTAGCCAACAGCAATGTGCTATTCGATTAAAGCAAAGTCAGCCAGTTTTTTCTTTCGATGATAAAATTCGTGGTCAACAAACTATTGATTCCGCTAATGCTTTAGAGGATTTTATTATTCATCGTAAAGATGGTCTATTTGCTTATAATTTAGTTGTAGTATTGGATGATAATTATCAAGGAATAACTGAAATTGTTCGCGGTGCAGATCTACTGCCGGTGACCGCTAAACAAATTTCGCTTTATCGATTATTTAATTTTACTATCCCCAATTACTGCCATTTACCATTGGCTTTAGATAGTCATGGTAATAAACTGTCAAAACAGAACCATGCTAGCCCGATTGATAGTAAAAAAGCGAATTTATTAACCGCACAAGCATTACAGTTTTTAGGTCAACAATTACCGGAAAGCTGGCAAGATGCCTCACAAACACAGTTATTAGATTGGGCAATCACTCACTGGAAAATTAACCAAGTACCGAAACAAAACCAAGTGTTAACCACCGATATAAGATAAATTAGGAGAGATGCCTAGATTATGCTCATGTAATAAATGTTTTTCCGGTTTTATTAATAGCGAAGCTAACACTCGTGCCTTAAGTTGTGCTTTCTGTTCTGGACTGCTTAGCAAATCTCGTAAATCAACTGCGGCATCACCAAACAGGCAATAATGAAGTTTACCAAGCGATGAAACTCGTAACCGGTTGCAACTTTTACAAAAATCCTGCGAATAAGGCATAATTAGACCAATTTTACCTTTATAATCACTATGAGCATAAACTTTAGCAGGACCAGATAATGCCTCTTTTGCTTGTAACTGCCAACCTTGTTCAATAAGTTGAGACTCCATCGCTTGACCAGCTAAATGATAGTGATTAAATAACTGACGGCTTTCGGTTGTCTCCATCAGTTCAATAAAACGTAATTCTACTGGTCGGTGTTTAATCCAAGCTAAATAATCATTCAGATGATCATTCATATTTTTCATTAGAACAGTATTAATTTTAACTTTCTCAATACCAACATCTAATGATTTTTCAACTCCTTGCATTAACTCTTGCAGTTTATCTTGGCCAGTTATTCGTTTAAAAATATAAGGAGAAAAACTATCAATACTAATATTAATAGCATTAAGCCCAGCTTGTTGCCAATAATGGACATTTTTTAATAATCGTGAGCCATTGGTGGTAATTGCCAATTGTTTAATACTTGGATAAGCCGAAATAATCGACAAAATATCCATAAAATCTCGACGTAAAGTCGGTTCGCCGCCAGTTAAGCGAATTTTGTGCACACCAAGTTCGGTAAATGTTGATATGACATTATCAATTTCATTTAACGATAAAAATTTATGATCTTTATTAGGTCGATACCCATTAGGTAAACAATACTGACATTGAAAGTTACATAGTTCAGTAATTGATAAACGCAAATATTGAAAGCGACGCTGATAATTATCGACTAATTGCATATATGTTATAAACACCTTATCCAAATCGGGAAGCATAGCCATTTCTGCGCTATACCGCGGCTAAATTACCATATGAATAATATTATCACTTAGGCAAAGTAGCTTCAGAGTTTGGTTTAGTCTAGCATAGCGTTTATTTTTTGACTATGAACAATTATTTAATATCAATCTAATAAAAAACAATTTATTTTTAACTAACATCCAATATGGTTATTACTATACTCAGTAGCGATAACGCTAAGTTAATCAGGTAATGTCCTTGTTTAGCTGACTGACTCTACCCATAAGTAAAAAAATCTGTTTTCATTGATGACACACTTATTTAATAACTAAAATTGCGATAATTTTTTACTACAATGATATTTAAATCATTGGTTAATGTAATATTGAAAAATTCAATTTGAAAAAATAGTTACATATTTTCATGTTAAATTAATTTAATTGATAAATTAGGTTATTATCAGCTTTACTTATTTTTTATTCTGTTTGAATATATAATGATTTTTTGTCGATAAAACCGTCAAATGGAGGTTGTGATGATTACCCATATTAGTCCATTAGGATCAATGGATTTACTTGCACAAGCAGAAGTCGATATTCTGAAAAAATCAGCAAATAGCGAACTATACCAATTATTTAGAAATTGTTCACTAGCCACACTAAATGCAGGTAGCAAAACTGATAATACTCAAGAATTATTGGATAGATTTAAATCTTTCGAAATTAACGTTATCAGCAAAGAACGAGGGGTCAAATTAGAGCTTATTGATGCTCCTGAAACCGCATTTGTCGACAAAAAAATTATTCGCTCCATTCAAGCCAATCTATTTGCGGTGTTGCGTGATATCCTGTTTTTAAATAGCCAAATTAGTGCAATTAAACATTTGGTGCCTAATGATAAACTGGAAAAAGAACACTCCTATTACATCACCAATCTGGTTTTCTCAATTTTACGTAATGCCAATGCCTTACATGTGGGTGAAGAACCTAATTTAATTGTCTGTTGGGGTGGGCATTCCATTAACGAAAGTGAATATTATTATGCTCGTCAAGTTGGTATGCAGTTAGGGCTACGCGAACTCAATATCTGCACAGGCTGTGGTCCGGGAATTATGGAAGCCCCGATGAAAGGCGCTGCTGTTGGTCATGCACAACAACGGATCAAAGATAGTCGCTTTATTGGTATGACCGAGCCATCCATTATTGCCGCAGAGCCACCAAATGCACTGGTTAATGAACTTATTATTATGCCGGATATTGAAAAAAGACTTGAAGCCTTTGTGCGTATGGCACATGGTATTGTTATCTTTCCTGGAGGCCCAGGTACCGCGGAAGAATTGCTTTATATTTTGGGGATTATGCTCAATCCAGCTAATAAAAATCAAACTTTACCAATTATTTTAACTGGTCCCAAAGAGTGTGAAAATTATTTTGCTGCAATTGACCAATTTATCCGCAACACCTTAGGAGAAGAAGCAACTAAACTGTATGAAATTATCATTGATTCGCCAGAACAAGTTGCTCGCATCATGAAACATGGCGTCAAACAGGTTAAATCATCACGTTTAGCAACTGGCGATGCTTACGGATTTAACTGGTTACTTAAAATCGATGAATCATTACAGCATCCATTTGAACCAACCCATGAAAATATGGCATCCCTCAATCTACATAAAGATCAACCTGTTGAATTATTAGCTGCTGATTTACGTCGAGCTTTTTCTGGTATTGTGGCCGGTAATGTTAAAGAGTTCGGGATGAAACAAATTGCCGAACATGGCCGCTATAAGTTACAAGGTGATCCAGAGATCATGAAACAATTAGATAATTTACTGCTTAGCTATGTAAAACAAGACCGTATGAAGTTACCTGGCGGCAGTGCTTACCAACCTTGTTATGAAATTTATTATTAACGCTAAAATTAAATAACTTCTTTTCCGCCGATAGTTAAATTCTAAGATTAAATTGCAGAATTAAATCGGCGGAATATTTTCAGCAAGAAAAACCCTACAAATCACTTAAAATATCTAGTGCTTCAGATACTTTCTTAACCGCAAAGATCTGCATATTTTCTGGTTTCTTTTTCGGCATATTGGCAATAGGTACTATCGCTTTTTTAAAGCCATGTTTAGCCGCTTCTGAAATACGCTCTTGGCCACTTGGTACCGGTCTGATTTCACCACCTAATCCTATTTCACCAAAAATTACCACATCTTGTGGTAAAGGACGATTACGAAAACTCGATACCAATGCGGCAATTAATGCTAAATCGGCACTGGTTTCGGTTACTTTTACCCCACCGACAACATTAACAAAAATATCCTGATCGGCCATTTGTAAACCACCATGACGATGTAAAACAGCCAATAACAGTGCCAATCGGTTCTGATCAAGCCCGACAGTTACTCGCCTTGGATTACCATAAACAGAGTGATCAACTAATGCTTGGATCTCAACTAATAAGGGCCGAGTGCCTTCCCACAGCACCATTACTGAACTACCAGATAACATCTCTTCACCACGACTTAAAAAGATTGCTGATGGATTACTAACCTCTTTCAAGCCTTGTTCGGTCATGGCAAACACACCAAGTTCATTTACGGCACCAAACCGATTTTTATGGCTACGCAAAGTACGGAATCGAGAATCCGCATCACCATCGAGTAAAATCGAGCAGTCAATACAGTGTTCAAGCACTTTAGGACCAGCCAGCGAACCATCTTTAGTCACATGGCCAACCATGATAATGGCAATTCCTTTAGTTTTCGCAAAACGAGTTAAATAAGCGGCTGTTTCTCGAACTTGTGCCACACTACCCGGTGAAGATTGAATATCAGCAAGATGCATCACTTGAATTGAGTCGATAACCATTAATTTGGGTTGAGACTGTTCGGCCAGTAAACAGATCTGCTCAATACTTGTCTCAGACAACATATTAATATTATCAGTTGGTAAACCCAAACGGTGGGCACGCATCGCCACTTGTTGTAGTGATTCCTCACCAGTAACGTAAAGCGTATTCATTTGTGCCGAAAGTTTACTCATTGTTTGCAATAGCAAAGTACTTTTACCTGCACCAGGATTACCACCAATTAAGATTGCACTACCTGGTACCACGCCACCACCAAGTACGCGGTCAAATTCAGAAAATCCAGTTGAAAATCGAGGTAAAGCCTCTAAACTAATTTCAGATAATTTTTGGATTTTAGTTTGCCCAGCACCACCAGCATAACCGGTTAATCGATCATTGCGTGACGAAGTACTCGCTAACCTTACTTCAGTAATCGTATTCCAAGCATGACAAGCACTACACTGACCTTGCCAACGAGGATAGTCCGCGCCACAATCATTACAAACATAAGCGCGCTTTACGGTTTTGGCCAAATTTTTCTCCTAACCTTCACTTAGTAAACTGGTTGATAAGATGCACCATAAACCAGTTAAATCGGCATAATTGATACTAATTCTTGCTTTTTCAACGACTTTAGGTTTGCCGTGATAAGCAACACCAAGTCCAGCAATTCTAATCATCATTAAATCATTGGCGCCATCACCTATTGCAACCGTCTGCTCAATAGGAATATCTAAAGAGGTAGCTAATTGTTGCAAGGTTCGAGCTTTATATTTAGCATCAACAATTTGGCCGATCACTTTACCAGTTAGCTTACCATTTTTAATTTCTAACTCATTAGCATGAGCATCTATTAGTTTTAGCTTCTGTTTTAAATGGTCGGCAAAATAGGTGAATCCACCGGAAACAATGGCAACATGCCAATTTTTTTTATGTAGCTCTTTAACTAAACAAGTCAATCCCGGCGTTAGTGGTAGTGCTTTTTTTACTTGCTCTAAAATATCTTGTGGTGCACCAGTTAACGTCGCCACGCGTTTGCGTAAACTGGTGGCAAAATCAAGTTCACCTCGCATAGCAAGTTCAGTAACTGCAGCAACTTGTTCACCAACACCTTGTAGCTTTGCCAGCTCATCAATACATTCAATACCAATAGCTGTTGAATCCATATCCATGACCAACAAGCCTGGAGAATGCAAGGAAGGTAAATTATCAATTGGTGCAACATCAATCCCTAAGCTTAACGAAATCGATTTGGCTTTTTTCGGCATTACCCCTGCAATACGTACAATTTGATAGGTTTTAATTTTCCATGAAGAAACCACAACCATCGGCATTGCCAACTGTCTTTGAAATTTTGACAGCAAGGTTTTATTTAACTTTTTACCATAAATAATCCAACCAGTTTTTCCGGCATTGTAATCTAATGGAACTACTTCACAACCATTTAAAGATAAAGGTAAACCTTGCCAATATTGTATATTTTCGGGGAGATCACTATAGGTTAATGTGTAAGCCATATTTCGAGAGTCTTAAAAGTACAAAACAGATTCGGAATTTACCATATCTGCCAAAAATTGTCCAAGTAACGATGATAAGATGTTATTGATTAAATTTTATGGTTTAAAAAAACCCCGTTCCTCAAAATTTTTTGAGTAAGAATTTAATTCATCATTAATCATTGCAAATAAACTAACAATTAAAAAGGCAAAAATGACAACTAAATTGCTTTACCCCATAAACATAACTAATAACTATTCTTTCCTTAATACAGCATAGAAAAAACCATCACCAGCCAATTCAGTCGGTAAAAACTGCCTAAGTTCTCCCTGCTGTTTGGCGTTGGGGGTTTGTTGTAAAAAACGGGCGATTTGTAACTTATTCTCCTCTGGCAATACTGAGCAAGTGGCATAAACTAAAGTGCCACCTGTTTTTAAATAAGGCCAGATACGTGTCAAAATAGCATATTGTAGTTCGGTGAGCTGAGCGATATCGCTATCACGTCGTAACCATTTTATATCAGGATGACGACGAATAACCCCAGTAGCCGAACAAGGTGCATCAAGCAAGATACGATCAAACTGATGCCCATCACACCACTTCTCAGGGGTTAAACCATCACCAACTTTGACTTGTGCATGTTGTTTTAGGCGTGCTAAATTTTCATCAATTCGTTTAATGCGGTTGGCATCAACATCTACAGCTAATACATTAGCGGTTGGCGCAAGTTCTAAAATATGGGTGGTTTTACCGCCAGGAGCGGCACACATATCTAAAATTTGCTCGCCATTTTTAGGTGCTAATAGATAAGCCGCATATTGTGCCGATAAATCTTGTACTGTTACCGCCCCTTCAGCAAAAAACGGTAACTTAGTCACATTTACCGCCGTAGTTAAGCGAAGCGCACCAGGGATATCAGCACAAGTCTCGGAAGCAATTTGTTGTTTTTCAAGTAATTGTTGGTATTCACTAACCGAATAATGGTTAAGATTAACTCGTAACCACATAGGTGGTTTCTGATTATTCGCATTAACAATTGCTTGCCACTGCTCTGGATAAGCTGATTTTAAACGATTTAATAACCAACTAGGATGTAAGGTCTGACTAATTTGTTGTTTACTATCTTGCTGAAATTTTTGTTTTAATGACGCCTGTTGGCGTAAAAATTCACGTAAAACACCATTAATCACACCTTTTAATTGCGGTTTTTTTAAATCATTAACCGCACCAACTGTTTCACCTACAGCGGCATGTTCAGGAATTCGGGTATAAAGAATTTGGTACAATCCAGTTAACAATAGGTAATGTAAAATTCTATTTTTTCCAGTTAAGACCTTGCTCATTAAGTTATGAATATAAAAATCTAGTTCTGGTAGCACGCGCATTACACCAAAACAGATCTCTTGCACTAGTGCTTTGTCTTTATCAGCAAGTTGATGATTCAAAGATGCTAAAGCCGTACTAAGCGATTGTCCTTCTTCAAGTACCGCAAAAATAGCTTTTGCACAAAGCGCACGAATATTTTGGTATGACTTTTTATTCATAACTAATAATAGCCTTAATTCTTTTGATTGTTTAAAGAATCAATGATCCAACCCATCCAGCAATAAATAACGGAATATTGAAATGGGTAAAGGTTGGAATAACACTGTCTCTAATATGGTCATGCTGTCCATCACTATTTAAACCAGCAGATGTGGCTAAAATAGTATCTGAAGGTGGTGAACCAGCATCACCGATAGCTCCTGATGCACCAATTAAACAAACTGTGGCAATTGGTGAAAATCCTAATTGAACACATAACGGAACATAAATTGCGGCAATAATTGGAACAGTAGAAAATGACGAGCCAATTCCCAGCGTAATGACCAAACCAACTAACATCATCATGAAAGAGGCCACGACTTTGTTACCAGCAAATAACGCTGCACTATTAATGACTAAAGGTTCTATTTCATGTGTCTGTTTTAATACTTCGGCAAACCCTTGCGCAGATATCATAACAAAACCAATCATTGCCATCATTTTGATACCATCGGTGAAGATTCCATCTGCTTCGCCCCATTTGATTGAACCTGAAACAATAAAGCAAATAAAACCAATTAACGCACCTAATATCATCGATCCAGTATAAAGTTGCACAGTGAAAGAAAGAATAATCGCTAATAATGAGATAATAAGTGAACGAGCACTTACATTACTAAACTGTTCGGCATGACTCTCTTCACGGATAAGTTCATACTGTCTCGGTTTACGATAACTGACAAAAATAGCCCATAGTAAACCAACAAACATGCCGAAAGCAGGAATAGCCATAGCATGCATGACATTAACATGACTAACATCCATTCCTGACGAAATAATATTTTTTAGCAAAATTTGGTTTAAAAAGATATTACCGAATCCGACCGGTAAAAACATATATGGCGTAATCAAACCAAATGTCATAATACACGCAATCATTCGTCTATCTAATTGTAATCTCGACATCACATATAAAAGTGGTGGAATTAATAGCGGAATAAAGGCGATATGAATTGGAATAATATTCTGTGAGGAAATACTAACTAACCCGATAATAATAATTAACAACCATTTAATTCGTGTTTTGGCATCATTAGTAGTTAATTGTTTAATGGCTTTATCAGCTAATAATTCTGGTAATCCTGATTTAGAAATAGCCACGGCAAACGCACCTAACATAGCATAAGATAAGGCAATATTAGCCCCGTTACTAATACCTGTATTAAAAGCGTCTATGGTTTCTTTTAGTGTTAAATGACTAGACAAACCACCTGCAAATGCACCAATAATTAAGCTAATTACCACATGAACTCGGCAAAGCGAAAGCACTAACATTAAAATAACAGCAACAACAACTGCATTTACTGAGGAAAACAGCTCAAGAATAGTATTCATAAATAGATTCTTCGTAGCGAGATAAAGGGGGTTATTCTAGGCGATAGCTATTTAAAGTGCAATTGTTAGTATACGCTTACTCGCATAAAGCCTTTTTAATCGCCAATTAACTGACCATGTTAAAATGTGAATCAATAAAACAAATAATATTGTTATATCTTTAGGTTGTAGCACACTTGATCTCGTGTCATTATAAAAGCAATAGCAAAACTGAAATAACAATTAAATAATTATCTTATTGAATTAAATAAGCTAAGGTCTAAATTGCCAGCTTTTTGGCTAAACAAAGTTAATATACACAAACATCATGGTATATGATCAGTTTTGGACAAAATTTAGATTAGTTACGGAGAATTTTAAATGAGAATTAATATTGATGGTCATTTTCTATTGATTGGTTTAATGGCTTATCCGATTCGTCATAGTTTGTCACCGCAAATGCAAAATACCATTTACTCTAAATTAAATATTCCGTTTATTTATTTAGCATTTGAAGTCGATCAACCAAAGCTAGCCGATGCAATAAAAGGTTTACGAGCACTTGGGTTACGAGGTAGTGCTATTTCAATGCCCAATAAACAACTTGTTTGCCAATACCTTGATAAATTAACACCTGCGGTAGAAATGAGTGGTGCCTGTAATACCATTTCAAATGATAATGGCGTATTGACCGGTTATAACACTGACGGCATTGGTTATATGCGTATGCTAGCAGAAGCTGGCATAAATATGCTAGATAAAAAAATAACCATTCTCGGTGCCGGAGGTGCGGCAACCGCAATTGCCGTACAAGCAGCACTTGATGGTGTAAAAGAAATTGCTATTTTTAATCAGAAAGATGAGTGCTATACAAAAATAGAATCGGTAATAAAAAAATTAAATGAACAGACAAAATGTAAAGTACATATTACCGATCTAGCTGATGAGAATGAACTAAAAAAACAAATTGCTGATAGCGATGTACTTTGTAACGCCACTGGTGTTGGAATGAAACCATTAGAAGGGCAAAGTTTAATTACCGAGCCAACAATCTTGCGATCAGATCTCGTTGTTACAGATTGTATTTATAGCCCACGCAAAACTAAGCTATTAGAAATGGCCGAACAACAAGGATGTAAAACACTCAATGGCATCGGTATGATGCTATGGCAAGGAGCGGCACAAATAAAAATTTGGACAGGCGAAGATGCACCAATTGATTATGTCAAAGAACAAATGGGATTTAATGATTAATTTAGTGGTGAACAGGAAATAAAATGAATATAGTAACAGTTAAACAGCTTGAGATAGGTAAAGGTACTCCAAAAATAATTGTGCCAATTATTGGAAAAACCGAAGATGAACTCATTGATGAAGTAAAGTTTTTACAAACTATTGATTTTGACGTTTTAGAATGGCGAGTTGACCACTTTACACAAGTTGATAATATTGATGCAGTCAAATCCATAGCACAAAAAATAGCTACCTTATTGCCCAATAAACCAATTTTATTTACTTTCCGTACCGCAAATGAAGGTGGCGTAAAACCATGGCCATTAGATGCTTATATACAACTAAATAAAGCAATGGCAAGCAGTGGCTTAGTTGATTTAATTGATGTTGAAGTCTTTATTGGCGATGACAATGTAAAAGAAATTATCGATATTGCGCATAAAAATAACGTATTCGTGGTTGCTTCAAACCATGATTTTGAAAAAACACCATCACAAAGTGATATTGTCTATCGATTAAGAAAAATGCAAGACTTAGGTGCTGATATTCCTAAAATTGCTGTGATGCCACAAAATACTAATGATGTATTAACATTACTTGCCGCAACCAGCGAAATGAATGAAAAATTTGCTACACAACCAATTATTACCATGTCAATGGCCGGTCTTGGTGCAATCAGCCGCATTGCAGGGACAACCTTTGGTTCAGCCATGACATTTGGTGCCGCCAAAAACGCCTCAGCTCCAGGTCAACTCGATGTTAAACAATTACGTTACATTTTGGATGTAATGTATCAAAGCAAAGCTTGATAATAAACTGATGCCATCACGATTTAAACTGGATTGTGATGGCTAGTTTTCGCTCATTAATTCAACCATTTTGACAACTTAATTTCAATAAACTATATAGTGTTGCTTTTAATATGTCTTTATAATGGGTAGGCATAAGCATCTATAAATTAAAATAATCTAGCTGAAAGATTATGCAAATTAACTAACAGTTAGACAATAACACATATATACTTGGATTAATGTTTATTGTTAAAAAGTAAAATAACAATATAAATTTGCAATTTATGCATCGACAAGTTAGTCGATAAACTAATAGCTAACAATGATTTAAATATATAATTAGCTACAAAATATGAGGTTTATTTTTATGTTTTCTTGGTGGACAAAAGTTTATTTTTCACTAATTCAGATCCCTGTTAAGCTTTTTGTTAAAAGTAAACCGATCCCTACCGATCCCATTACTGAATTGGATCTCGATATCCATCGACCAATTTTGTATGTACTACCTTATAATTCACAAATTGACTTAATGGTAGTGAGATCTCTTTGTCTTAAATATGATTTACCAGATCCTTTATTAGGCATTGATATTAATGGCAATACAATTCCTGCTTATGTTTATATTGATAAAGGACCGGGTATTTTTGCTTCTAAAAAACAAAAAAATAAATCAATTGAAATTTTAAGAGAATATATCTCAGCGCATCAACAAAATGATGAACTTGATGTGCAAATGTTGCCGGTTTCCGTTATGTTTGGGCGAAAACCAGATAAAGAAGGTAAAAAAATGCCTTCACTACAAGTTTTAGGCGCAACGTATAAACTTTATAAAATCTTAATTTCTGGTCGTGACTGTTACACCCGATTCTCTCGAACGGTATCATTTAAAAATATTAAGGTTGACGATAACCAAGATATCTCTGTTTTAGCCCACAAACTTGCTCGTGTCGCACGCATACACTTTGCCAAACAAAGGGCTGCCTCTGTTGGTCCGAAGTTACCTGTTCGTCAGGAGATGCTTAACAAATTATTAACTAATCCTGCCCTTGCCGAAGCTATACAAGAAGAAGCTAAAAGCAAAAAAATAGATCAGGATAAAGCCAGAAAGAATGCCTTATCATTATTAAACGAAATTGCGGCTAATTTTTCTTATCGCATGCTTAGAATGACTGATTTTGTTCTGACTTGGGCATGGAATAGACTTTATCAAGGTTTGAAAGTCACCAATGCAGATCCTGTTCGAGAATTAGCTGAAAATGGCCATGAAATTGTCTATGCGCCATGTCATCGCAGTCATATGGATTACTTATTACTATCCTATGTACTTTATCGACAAGGACTGGTGCCACCACATATTGCCGCAGGTATTAATTTAAACTTCTGGCCAGCAGGACCTATTTTTAGGCGCTTAGGGGCATTTTTTATTCGCCGCTCATTTAAAGGTAATAAACTTTATACCGCTGTATTTCGGGAGTATTTAGCTGAACTATTTATCCGAGGTTATTCGGTAGAGTATTTCATCGAGGGCGGTCGATCACGCACAGGTAGGTTACTTGATCCTAAAACAGGAATGTTAATGATGACAGTCCAGACATTATTGCGTGGTGATCATCGACCGATAACAATCGTTCCTGTTTATATAGGTTATGAACATGTTTTAGAAGTTGCCACTTATGCCAATGAACTTCGTGGCGCAAAAAAAGAAAAAGAGAGCTTGTGGCGTACAATTAAAGCATTTTTAAAATTGAAAAAATTAGGATTTGGTTATGTTAACTTTGGTGATCCTATCCCTTTAAATCAATTTTTAAATCAACAAATTCCCGATTGGCGAGATTCGATTGATCCAACAGGAACACAACGCCCTAGCTGGTTAACACCCACAACTAATCTGCTGGCTACACAAATAATGGAACACATAAATTCATCTGCTGCAATTAATGCCATGAATTTATGTTGTTCAATATTGTTAGCTGCTGACCAATGTACATTAACCAAAGTAAAATTATTAGAAAATATTGATTATCTCTTAAAATTATTAAAAAACATTCCTTATTCCGACTTAATTACCATTCCTGATCAAACTGCTGAACAGATGTTTGAACATGCTAAAGAAATGGGCAAATTTGTTATTACAACTGATGAAGTTGGTGAAATGGTAGGTCTAACAGCCGAGCAAGCAGTATTGATGACCTATTATCGTAATAACATTCAGCATTTATTGATCATTCCAGCAATTGTCGCGCGAATTTTACTTAAAAATAACCGCATTTCGATTGATGAAGTACTTATGCAAGTCAAACTGCTGTTCCCGTTAATAAAATCAGAACTATTTTTATATCACGATGATGAACAACTAACAGAGTACGTAAATAACATTATTGCAACTTATGCCGAATTGAATCTAATCAGTTACACGCCAGATAAATTAACCTTGAACTACTTAAAAATGTCAGGTTTACAGTTATTGGCTTCATCCTCAAAAGATACATTACAACGCTATGTCATTGCATTTTCATTATTGCAAAAAGATCCAACCATCAGCCGAGCAAGTTTAGAAAAAGAAGGCCGATTAATAGCCGAACGTTTATCGATACTTCATGGTATTAATGCACCAGAGTTTTTTGATAAAGGTGTTTTTTCAACCTTAGTTGCTTCACTTCGTGAACAAGGTTATTTAGATGATAAAGACGATGCCAATTTAGCAAAAATTGACACTATGAATAAAATACTTAAACCATTAATCACCAACCGAGTAATGCAGACAATTGACGAAATTAATCTAAAATAATAAACTAAGGCTTACTTGATTGCTATCAGTAAGCCGAATATACTACGCTTCCAACCTTTAATTTAAACATTTCCTTGCTTAATTAGTTTTACTAAAAATGTATTTAATCTTAATAAAATATTAAAACAAGCAAATAGCAATTGATATTTTTGACATATGTCAAACTTTTAAATATTTATCCCTTTATTTCCATTCAATTAAATATTATCATTACAATTAATAAGGATGTTTATAAATTCCTACATAATAATCTAAATAATGTAATGTCAGCTTTTTAAGGAGTTCATATGCTATTTAACCGTAGACAGTTCTTTAAGATCTGTGCTGGTGGCATGGCTGGAACCACAGTAGCTACGCTGGGACTTGCCCCGAGCATAGCTCTTGCACAAACTCGCCAATATAAATTATTAAAATCAAAAGAGACGCGAAATAATTGTACTTACTGTTCAGTAGGATGTGGAATGCTCCTCTATAGCCGAGGCGATGGAGCAAAAAATGCCGAATCATCTATTTTTCATATCGAAGGTGACCCTGATCATCCAGTTAGCCGAGGCTCTCTTTGTCCAAAAGGTGCTGGAGTACTTGATTATATTAAAAGCGAACAAAGAGTTAAATATCCTGAATATCGTGCTCCTGGTTCTGATAAATGGCAACGGATTAGTTGGGATGAAGCAATTGATCGTATTGCCCGACTAATGAAAGCTGACCGAGATAAAAACTTTCAAGAAAAAAATGCACAAGGTACAACAGTTAATCGCTGGACAACAACCGGCTGGTTGGTTACCTCAGCAGCGAGTAATGAAACGGGTTGGTTAGCCTTTAAAGTTGCTCGTTCATTAGGAATGTTAAGCCTCGAAACCCAAGCTAGGGTTTGTCATGGTCCTTCTGTTTCTAGCTTAGCTGCGACATTCGGTCGAGGCGCGATGACCAATAATTGGAATGATATCAAAAATGCTAATGTGGTTATCGTTATGGGTGGTAATGCAGCGGAAGCCCACCCGGTTGGATTTAAATGGGCTATTGAAGCTAAAATTACTAACGGTGCGGAACTGATTGCGATTGATCCACGTTTTCATCGAACTGCCTCTGTCGCCGATCATTATGTACCAATTCGTGCTGGTTCTGACATTGCTTTTTTACTTGGTATTATTAACTACCTTATCTCACATAACGAAGTAAACTTTGAATATCTGGTTACCCACTCTAATGCCAGTTTAATTGTCCGTGATGATTTTAACTTTGATACAAATAGTGGTTTATTTAGTGGTTATGATGCTGCTAACCGTCAATACGATCAAACCAGCTGGGCATATCAAAAAGATGAAAATGGTTATGCATTAAGAGATAAAACCCTAAGTCATCCACGTTGTGTATGGAATTTATTAAAACAACATGTGAGTCGTTATACGCCAGAAATGGTAAACAAAGTTACCGGTAGTCCAATAGACGGTTTTTTACATGTTTGTCGATCTCTTGCTAGTACCAAAACCAACGATCGTGCTGCAACTTTCTTATATGCCTTAGGGTGGACTCAGCACACCTATGGAACTCAAATCATTCGCACTGCAGCGATGATCCAACTTATTCTTGGCAACATTGGTGTTATGGGCGGTGGTATCAATGCTTTACGTGGACACTCAAACATTCAAGGTTTAACTGATGTAGGATTACTATCTAATCGATTACCTGCTTATCTTGACTTACCAAAAGAATCGCAAACTTCACTTGAGCAATATCTGACAGAAAAAACCCCTAAACCACTTGGTCCAAATGAGGTCAATTTTTGGGGTAATTACCCGAAATTCTTTGTTAGCTTTATGAAAGCAATGTACGGTGAGAATGCCACTCAAGATAACAATTGGGGATTTGATTGGTTACCAAAATGGGATAAAACCTATGATGTTTTAAGATTCAGCAAAATGATGCGTGATGGTCAAGCTAATGGTTTTATTTGCCAAGGTTTCAACCCATTAGCAGCACTGCCTGATAAAAATAGTATTCGTGATGGATTATCTAAGCTTAAATTTTTAGTTAGCATTGATCCAATGCCAACCGAAACCGCCGAGTTTTGGAAAAATCATGGCGAATCCAATGATGTTGATCCAAGCAAAATTCAAACCGAGGTATTTAGGCTTCCTGCTAACTGCTTTGCTGAAGAAAACGGCACAATTGTTAACTCATCACGTTTATTACAATGGCACTGGGCAGCAGCCAGACCACCTTACGAATCACTTTATGATCCAGAGATTATTGCCCGCATTTACCTAAGAATTAAAGAGCTTTATGAACAAGATGGTGGTGCTTATCACGAACCAATTAACAATTTAAGCTGGGATTATCTAGATCCAGAAGGTCCATCGGCTGAAGAACTCGCTAAAGAGTGTAATGGTCGAGCATTAGCTGACTTAACGGATAACAGTGGCAATGTCATCCTGAAAAAAGGCCAACTATTAAGCGGTTTTTCACAATTAAAAGCTGACGGATCTACCTCATCAGGGATCTGGATATTCTGTGGCTCTTGGACTGAGCAAGGTAATCTAATGGCTCGCCGCGATCCTAGTGATCCATCTGGTAAAGGTATCCATGCTGGTTGGGCATGGGCATGGCCAATGAATCGACGAGTATTGTATAACCGAGCCTCTGCCGACGAAAATGGTAAACCATGGGATCCAAATCGAGTGTTAATCAAATGGAACGGTACAAATTGGGATGGTAATGATGTCGCTGACTTTACCGGTACATTATCACCAAGCTCTGGTGCCGGTGCATTTATCATGAATAATGATGGTTTAGGTGGATTATTCTGCTTAAATCGTTTGGTTGATGGCCCATTCCCTGAACATTACGAGCCATTTGAAACACCAATTTCCAATAATCCTATGCATCCTAAACAAGTTAATAGCCCAGTTGCTAGAGCATTTAAAGAGGATTTAGCTCGCTTAGGTAAAGCAGATGAGTTTCCTTATGTTGGCACCACATACAGTATTACTGAACACTTCCATTTCTGGACGCAACATGCAAGATTAGCATCCATCACACAACCGGAACAATTTATTGAACTGAGTGAAAATCTTGCCAATAAGAAAGGCATAAAATTAGGCGATACAGTAAAAGTTACCTCTTATCGAGGTTATATCAAAGCCAAAGCAGTTGTGACAAAACGTTTACCAACTTTGACTGTTGATGGTAAAGAGATCGAAACCATAGGAATTCCAATTGTATGGGGATTCACTGGGCAAACGAAAAAAGGCTTCTTGGTTAATGAATTAACACCTCATTTAGGTGACGCTAATTCACAAACACCGGAATATAAGTCGTTTTTAGTTAACATCGAAAAAGTTACCACAGCGGCATAAGGAGGGAGATAAATTATGTCATTACAAACTCAAGATATTATTCGCCGCTCAGCAACTAACGCTTTAACCCCTGCACCTCGGGCTCGAGATTATCAGCAAGAAGTGGCTAAATTAATTGACGTTACCACCTGTATCGGTTGTAAAGCATGTCAGGTAGCTTGTAGCGAATGGAATGATCTGCGTGCCGAAATAGGTAATAGCGTCGGTGTTTATGACAACCCTGCCGACTTAGAACCTAAAGCATGGACCGTTATGCGCTATTCAGAAGTTGAAATTAATGGCAAATTTGAATGGCTTATTCGTAAAGATGGTTGTATGCACTGCGCCGATCCCGGTTGTTTAAAAGCGTGTCCATCAGAAGGAGCAATCATCCAATATGCAAATGGTATTGTTGATTTTCAATCGGAACACTGTATTGGATGTGGATATTGTGTGGCCGGCTGTCCATTTAATATTCCTAGAATCAGTAAAGAAGATAATCACTCTTATAAATGTACCTTATGTGTTGATCGCGTCGCAGTTGGCCAAGAACCTGCTTGTGTAAAAACCTGCCCAACTGGTGCAATTCATTTTGGCACCAAACAAGATATGATTCGTCATGCCGAGCATCGAATTACTGATTTGAAAAAACGTGGATTTGAACACGCTGGTCTCTATAATCCAGAAGGTGTGGGTGGCACACATGTTATGTATGTTTTACATCATGCCGATCAACCTGAACTTTATCATGGCTTACCAAAAGACCCGCAAGTTAGTGAAATTGTTAAATTCTGGAAAGGTGCTTGGAAGCCACTATCAGCAGCTGCTTTTGTCGCTACTTTTGGTGGATTGCTGTTCCACTATATGGGTGTCGGTGCGATTGAAGTCGATGAAGAAGATATAGAACACGAAAAAGAAGCAGATAAACAAGCAAGGAAACGTTTAGGATTGCCTATTTTTGGCCGGAAAAATACGCCTAATTCGTCGCAATCGGAGGCTCATCATGAATAAAAAAGGAATGATATTAAGAACACCACTTATTGTACGTTTCTGTCATTGGTGTATGGTCTGTTTGTTTATTCTAACGGCACTATCTGGTTTGTCGCTGTTTTTTCCATCCATTAAGCTATTTGGATTATTTCTTGGTACACCACAACTAGTTAGAGCGTTGCATCCAATCATTGGTTGTGTAGTATTCGTTTTATTAATGTTTATGTTTATAAAACTAGCACATCATAATATTCCAAATAAAAATGACCTGTTATGGATTAAAAACTTTAAACACGTCATTATGGGTAAAGAAGAAGGTATTCCGATCGGTAAGTATAATGTTGGTCAGAAATTTCTATTCTGGTGCATTATGAGTCTGATCTTTGTATTATTTGTCACAGGTTTAATTATGTGGCGTCGCTATGTTTCCGATTACTTCCCAATTCAAATAGTTCGTATTGCCATATTTTTACATTCTTTTGCCGCTATATGTCTTATTTTATTAGCCATTGGCCATGCTTATATGGCACTTTGGGTAAAAGGTTCCATAAAAGGTATGATAACTGGCTATGTTTCTCGAGCTTGGGCGTTTAAAAATCATTCATCATGGTACGAAGAAGAAATGAAAAAAGTTTATCAGCAAGAACTTAATGCCGAGAGTGAAACCAAGGTTGAGCAATCACCGCAAACTGAGCAAAAACCTGCTTTATAAAGTCTAATAGTAGATCTGCTGATATTAATCAGCAGATTAGCTAAATGGCTAAATCAATTCTGGATAAAACCTCAAAGTGGTAATCAATAATGAGTATAAAAATCATTTCACAAGAACAACTCGAACAACAAAATATAAGCTCAGTAATTAGGCAGATCCCATTGCTATTTTATCCATCAACGAAAACACTTTATATTCACCGCGCGGCACGTTTAAAAACTTTAGCCGAAAATAACCCATTAAGCGATTATTTACTATTTTGTGCAAAAATAGCAGAGCAACAAGCCAAATTAATTAATCAACAAAACGCTGTTGAAGCACCAAATTTACTCAATAATGGCTTAGCGCCATTAAGTTTAGAGAATTTACCATTAAATGATATTTGGCAAGATTATTTATCTGAACTATTAAATTCTTTTTCCGATACCAGTGAACAAATTGAAGCCGTAATTCAACGATTAAAACAAAATAATCCTGAACAACTTCAAGAAAAAGCGATTAGTTTATTACAGGGTAAATTTGATCTGGTCGAAGGCAACGAATCTATATTTATTTGGTCTGCATTATCGGTTTATTACAGTCAACTGGCTAATCAAATTAAAGGAAAAGCAGTTGCTGAAAATACTGATCAAAGTTGGCTATGCCCTGTTTGTAATAGCCTACCGGTTGCTAGTGTGATTCAACTTGGCGGTAATAATGGTTTAAGATATCTTCATTGTAGTTTGTGTGAAAGCGAATGGTATATACCGCGAGTAAAATGTACTTGTTGCGATAATATGCAAGATATCCAATATTTCTCATTAGATAACGAAATGGCAGCAATAAAAACTGAATGTTGTGATGCCTGTCATAGCTATTTGAAAATTTTAGATCAAGATAAAGATCCTCACATAGAAGTTATTGCCGATGATGTAGCATCATTAATCTTAGATATAAAAACAGAAGAAGAAGGATTCGCAAAAAGTGGGATAAACCCATTTGTTTTTGCACAAAAATAGAATTTTTCAATCAGGAACATTTTATCTTTTTATAATAATTAATTATAAAAATATTACTTAACATTTTAAATTATTAGGACTAGAATAATATCACTGTACTAGTTTATGAGTTCTTGATAATGAAACGTTATTTATTATTGATAGTGATGTTAGTAATTACATCATTTTCCTGTTTAGCTGATACCATAAAAAATGTTGCGATAACCGCAATTGTTGAACATCCTTCATTAGATCAAATCCGTGATGGGGTAAAAGATGAGTTAATCGCAAGTGGTTTTAAATTGAATGAAAACTTGCAGGTACAATATCGAAGTGCCCAAGGTAGTAGTGCTACAGCCGCACAAATTGCACGCCAATTTGTCGCAGCTAAACCTGATGTTATCGTCGCTATCGCTACACCAAGTGCCCAAGCAACGGTTGCCGCGACCAAACAAATCCCAGTCGTCTTTGCTGGAATTACCGATCCAATTGCAGCTAAATTAATCAAAAACTGGGAACCAACACATAACAATGTTACTGGTGTTTCAGATTATCAAGAAATAGGCCCTCAAATCGAGTTTATGAAGAAAATTGTGCCTAATGTAAAAGCTGTGGGTTATATTTATAGTCCTAGTGAAATTAACTCAACTGTAGTGCTAAAAAATCTACAACAGCAACTTAGTCAACAAAATATATCATTAATAGCGGTACCTGCTCAACGTACCGCAGATATCTCAACTGCTGCCAATACACTTAAAGGAAAAGTTGATCTTATTTATACGACAACAGATAACAATGTTGTTTCGGCTTATGAATCATTAGTTAAATTTGCCAACGAAAATAAAATACCTCTGTTAGCATCATTCCCCGATGCAATTGAGCGTGGTGCAGTTGCCGCTTATGGTATGAGTTATTACGATGTTGGCCGCCAATCAGGCAAACTTGTGGTAAGAGTTTTAAATGGTGAAGCACCAGGAAATATTACGCCAGAAATAGGTCAAGCATTACGTTTGGTGGTCAATATTGATGCAGCTAAGAAGCAAGGAATTGATTTATCAGCAGATGTTATCGAATCAGCCTATAAAGTTATCGGTCAAAAATAAATCCTTATCTTAAATAATCATCAAATCCCTTGCTCATTGAAATGAGCAAGGTTTTAAAAAACCCCTCTCCTCAAAAATTATTACTATCGTTTATTGCTAAATAACCCATTTATTTCGACCAAAACAACACAAACTGTAACAAATAATTTACACATATACTTTCTTTTAACTATAGAAAATTGTCCGATTTTGCTTTATAGTAAGCAAATATTTAGATTGAATGTAAAATAAATATTACAGGAGTAGCAAATGCGAAATTCAATAATCAAACTTTTTATGTTACTCAGTTTATCCGCAGTAACATTTTTTTCATCTGCTGATAATAAAACCGAACAAAAATTTGTTGCTATCACCGCTATTGTTGAACATCCTGCCTTAGATAATGTCCGTAAAGGTGTTGAAGATGAGTTAAAAGATAATGGCTATATTGCTGGTGAAAACCTAAAATTACAATTTGCTAGTGCCCAAGGTAGTAGCGCTAATGCAGCCCAAATCGCTAAACAATTTGTTGCCAATAAACCAGATGCTATCGTAGGGATTGCAACACCAAGTACCCAAGCGTTAGTTGCTACAACTAAATTAATCCCTATCGTTTTTACTGCAGTAACAGATCCGGTTGCAGCTAAATTGACACCAAGTTGGGATACATCTAAAACAAATGTAACCGGGGTTTCCGATGCGTTATCATTAGAATCACAAATCGATATGATGTTAAAAATCAAACCAGATGCAAAAAATATCGGTTATGTTTACAGTCCTAGTGAAGTTAATTCAACAATTGTACTTAAAGAATTACAAGTTGCACTTGAAAAACGTGGCATGAAAATCATTGCTGCACCAGCACAACGAACCTCCGACATTTCAACTGCAGCAAGAAGTTTAAAAGGAAAAGTTGATCTGATCTATACAACAACCGATAATAACGTCGTTTCGGCCTATGAAGCTTTAGCTAAAGTTGCCAATGAAAACAAAATTCCACTAGTAGCATCAGATCCTGATTCAGCTGAACGAGGAGCGATTGCCGCTTTAGGAATGAGTTATTATGATCTTGGCCGCCAAGCTGGTAAAATTGTTATTCGAATTCTTAATGGTGAAAAACCAGGTGATATTGCACCACAAGTTGGTAATATCACACAATTAACAATTAATAAGAAAGCGGCTGAACGTCAAGGTGTAACGCTATCGGAAGAAGTATTAAAATCAGCGGCAAAAGTTGTCGAAAAATAATTTAAACCGTTTTAATAACTAAACCGCCAAATTTGGCGGTTACTTTTTTAGTGGATTTTTTCATGTCATTTGAATTTTTATTAGGCTCAATTGGAATAGGACTTATTTACGCATTAGTTAGTTTGGGTGTGTTTATCTCATTTAGATTACTTGATTTCCCCGATCTAACAGCTGATGCAAGTTTTCCACTTGGTGGTGCAGTATGTGGATTATGTATGTACGTTGGTATTGATCCATGGATAGCAACATTTTTAGGTATGTTTGCTGGTTGTATTGCTGGTGCAATGACTGGACTACTCTATGTTAAACTTAATATATTGCAATTACTATCCAGTATTATTGTAATGATAGGTCTGTATTCTATTAATTTAAGAATTTTAGGGATAGGGCCATATATTATGGGCGAAACCCCAAGAATGGCAGGATCCCCTAATCTATCATTACTAGATGCAAAAACTATTTTTTCACCATTTATGGCTGAAGATTATAGCAATCAATATCTAGTACAACCTATAATGATTTTGGCGTTTGTTGTAGTTTTTTGGCTACTACTCAATCTATTTCTAAATACTCAAGTTGGATTAGCACTAAGAGCAACAGGTACTAATCAACGAATGGCAAAATCTCAAGGTATTCCAACGGGTGCGATCACTATTTTAGGGATGGCAATATCAAACGGATTAATCGCTCTAGGTGGTTCATTATTTGTGCAAACACAAGGCGGGGCGGATATCACTATTGGGGTTGGTACCATTGTTATCGGTCTTGCTTCAATTATTATTGGTGAAAGTATATTCCCAACAAAACGCATCTGGGCAGTTATGATTGCCGTTATTTTTGGTGCAATCTTATATCGATTATTTATCGCTTTCGCACTCAGTAATGAATTCTTACAAGAAATTGGTGTAGGTACTGAAGACCTAAATCTTATTACAGCAATATTGGTTGTTTTGGCATTAGTATTACCAAAACAACTAAAAAAATATTCTAAAAAAAGAGGTAAGTAAGCATGATTAAAGTAGGACAATTACAATTGACGTTTAATCAAGGAACACCAATTGAAAATCATGTATTACGTGGTTTGAATCTCAATATCAAAAAAGGGGAATTTGTTACTATTATTGGTAGTAATGGCGCAGGAAAAAGTTCATTACTTAATGTCATTAGTGGTGATCTGATTGCTGATTCTGGTCATATTACCATTAATAATAAAGATGTTACACGATGGCCCGCTTGGAAAAGAGCTGGAATGGTGGCACGAGTATTTCAAGATCCAATGGTCGGAACTTGTGAAAACCTGACCATAGAAGAAAATTTAGCTATCGCTTACAACCGTGGCAATAATTTTACTTTACGACCTGCTTTAAATCGTAGACTGCGTGTTCTATTTAAAGAAAAACTAGCAACGCTAAATTTAGGTTTAGAAAATAGACTATCAGATATGATGGGCTTGCTTTCTGGTGGACAAAGACAAGCAGTTAGCCTACTCATGTCAACATTGCAACCATCCAAGATATTATTACTTGATGAACATACAGCGGCTCTCGATCCCAAAACAGCACAATTTGTTTTGGATCTGACTAATGAAATTGTTCAGAAAAACCAACTAACCACTATGATGGTGACTCATTCAATGAAACAAGCATTAGAATATGGCACAAGAACAGTGATGCTACATCAAGGACAAGTAGTACTTGATGTGTCAGGAGAACAACGAGATAAGCTAACAGTCACAGATTTATTAGATATGTTTGAAAAAACTCGTGGTGAAAAAGTAACTGACGATGCCTTATTATTAGGTTAATAAATCAGCAAGCAATATTTAATAGCTGAATATTGCTTCTTATCCAATAAGATTCGTATAAATAATTCATTATTTTTCTTGTAATTGTTGGCGAACATTCATTAAAGCAAATTTTTTCCACGCCACATTAACGGATTATCAATATTAGGATCGTCCTGAGACAATCCTATCCCCCATATTTTATCAACCGGACTTGCTTCTACTAATATTCTTTGTTTGGTTGATAATATAAAATCAGTCAACTTTGAATTCTGTGAAAACTTAGCATAATTACCATTTATGACAATATTAAAGCAGTGTTCATCCCAAATCTTCGGTATGAATCCTTTTACTTGACGCCCTAATGCCTTTGCTAATCCAGGAGAATTAGCAGTAAGTATTTTTGATAATATTTGCTTATCACCGAATAATCTTGCTTTCTCAGCCATCATATAATGTTCTGCAGTTGGATAGTAAATATTATCAATCTCAAAACGACTTGGATACCATTGGCTAAAACAACTCTTTGTTATGATAGAAGGTTGCTTTTCTACATGTCCCCAAAAGTATATATATTTATACCGTTTACCACTTCTATATTGTTGGTGTAATTGCAATAAATCCATAGAAATTCCTTATCATCACTAACGAATATGTTATATGTATATTTATCAATATACCAATAAGATATTGGTAAAAATATTTTTTTAATAGAAAAGAATCACATCCATTCATATAGCTATTATGCCGATAAGAAGCATTTAAAGTTATGTATGATATGTAAAAGAAATATAACGTTATATTTTTGTGATAAGGCGTTGTATAGAAATTATTTGACTATCTACAATAGTATTTATTAATCCTAGAAAGCAAAAAAGCCCAGCATTGCTGCTGGGCTCGTATATTTAAAAGTCTGGCGGCACCCTACTCTCACATGGGTAATACCCACACTACCATCGGCACTACGGCGTTTCACTTCTGAGTTCGGCATGGGGTCAGGTGGGACCACCGCGC
>NZ_NASD01000009.1 GCF_002142155.1 Gilliamella apis
TTATAGGTTGGGCAGGTTGCGTGTTGCGTGTTGCGTGTTGAAAATTATAATCCATATCAGATATCCTTGTCAATCCAATTTTATGATTTATTTAAAATTTTAAGCCTAACGGCATAAAATTTATCCATTCGTATAAATATGCTATAAAAGTATAGTGATTGCAAAAAACCATGCAACTTTTTTTGATGGTTTAATTGTTAACTTTTGTAAAGATGAATACTGCTAGCCCGAAAACAGCATCGGTTATTTGCTGTTTATTAGAAATAATATCCCCTTTATCCCCTCTTAAAAAATCACCATTTTTAATATTAATAATTTGCAGATTAGGCTTTTGATTTTGACAATTTTATAATCGTTTTTAGAAGGTATTTTGCGTTTAAAAAACCCCGTTCCTCAAGTTTTTTGGTTCGCTGAGTTTCGGACGTTTTGTTGTTTTGTGGTTATTTCTATACGGTGATTACGTCCGAGTTAAGAGGGTTGGCGCGAACCCTCTTTACAATCTCCCGCGGCGACCACGCAAGTGGTCACGATGTGACTACCTTCCGCCTTCGTTCGGTCTTAACGCACCGGCTGTGATTTGTTCCTGACAAAGCACCGCCTTGGCAAACATCCCTGTTTGCCATGCTAACCTCTCTCAGTTGTCAGCACATTGCGAATGTCGCTAAATTAAATACACCAAACTTATTTGCCAAAATACACTTTTATTATTGGAACTAGCTGATGTTATAACTAACGTTAACGATTTATTGGATAGATTTTGGCTTTAAAAACCCCTCTCCTCAAAATTTTTTGGTTGTTTGAATTTCGGACGTTTTGTTGTTTTGCGGTTATTTTTATACGGCGATTACGTCCGAGTTAAGAGGGTTAGCGCGAACCCTCTTTACAATCTCCCGCGGCGACTACGCAAGTGGTCACGATGTGACTACCTTCCGCCTTCGTTCGCTTTTAACGCACCGGCTGTGATTTGTTCCTGACAAAGCACCGCCTTGGCAAACATCCCTGTTTGCCATGCTAACCTCGCTCAGTTGTCAGCACGTTGCGAATGTCGCTAAATGAAATACACCATACTTATCTGCCAAAATAAGATTTATGTTTCTAAACTACCAAAGCAACTATAGACTAATAAATTACTTATCTTTTATACAAAAATTTGATACCTAGCCTATTATCTTTTAATGACAGTAATTTTTTACATAATTATTAAACATACATCTACAGTGCTAACATCAATTGGATAGTTTTCATCACAGCACTTTCGTTATTTGATCCAGTAATAAATTTAGCTACTGCTTTGGTTTCATCAAAGGCGTTTCGCATAGCAAAGCTATAGTTGGCTTGCTCAAGTAGTTCGATATCATTATAGCCATCACCAAATGCCATTGTTTCGTGGTAGGTAACATTTAACATTTGTTGTAGTTTTTTTATAGTGTTACCTTTGTGTACGTTGTACTCAGTGATATCGATCCAAGCGGCTTCCGACACTACTATATAAACATCATTTTCATAAGGCGTTAAATGGGTGCGTGTTTGTGGACATTGGCCATTTTCATCATAAACAGTAATTTTTATAAAATCGTCTGTGATTGTTGTTAAATCATCAACTTCAATAATAGTTGTATAAGAGCCTCGTACTTTTTGTTTTAAATGAGCAGGTAGATTAGATTTAATTACAGCACCATTACTGGTACATGCGATAATAACATGCTCTTTACTGGCTTGTTCAAGCGTAGCAATAATACGTTGACCAATCTGGTTTTGAATAAAAGATCGATAAACAAATTCACCATTATGTTTAATAGCTGTTGCGCTATCACCGACGATCCAAATTTTATCACTATAAGATCCAAATAATTCTTCAACACGTTCGCACTGTTTACCTGTGCAAGCAACAAATTGGATATTTTGTTTAGCCATAAGATCATTAACTTGCCTGAACAAATCCCGATCATAATCGCCTTGATCATTTAAAAACGTTCCATCTAAATCAGTGATAATTAATTTAATCATTTTTATATTTCCTTAATGTGAACTAATCGATTAATGTAAATTTTATCCTAGTTGTTTGTAAGTAGGCAATTGAATTATATTTAATATATTTATTTAAAATTATTTGAATTTTTAGAATGTGGTTTGGAGCAATTATGTTTATATAATAAGTAAATTGAAACTAAATATATTTTTTGGTTTAAAAATATAAATCTTTAAAATCTTAATTTACAGTTACTTTGCTTAATAGTAAAAAAATAATAAAAAAGCCTGAAAATTAATTTTCAGGCTTTTTGGCTTTTTTAATATTGTTGTATTTTCGACAACCAATCAATAACTAGTTTTACTGTTTGGCAACAATATTACCTTCATCCAAATCTAGATGAATCGTTTTACCAGGAACTAATTTTCCAGATAGAATCTGTTGAGCTAATGGGTTTTCAATCTCTTGTTGTATTGCACGTTTTAATGGTCTTGCACCATAAATTGGGTCAAAGCCAACTTTAGCTAGTTGTTCTAGTGCAGCATCAGAGATATCCATTTCATATCCACGTTCATCAAGACGTTTTTCAACATGAGCTAATTGAATTTTCGCAATTGCTTTGATGTTTTCTTGTCCTAATGGATGGAATACCACTGTTTCATCAATACGATTAATAAACTCCGGTCTGAAGTGTTTGGTTACCACTGTCATGACTAGGGCTTTCATCTCGTCGTAACTTAGTTCGACTTGACCTTGAATCAGATCAGAACCTAAGTTAGATGTCATGATGATTACTGTATTGCGGAAATCGACAGTTCGACCTTGCCCGTCGGTTAGTCGTCCATCATCCAATACTTGTAATAAGATATTAAAGACATCCGGATGAGCTTTTTCGACTTCATCAAGGAGGATGACTGAGTATGGTCGTCGTCTCACAGCTTCAGTTAAATAGCCACCTTCTTCATAACCAACATAACCAGGAGGAGCACCGATTAATCGAGCCACAGAATGTTTTTCCATAAACTCAGACATGTCGATACGCACCATAGCATCTTCACTGTCAAACATAAAGTTAGCCAATGTTTTGCAAAGTTCAGTTTTACCAACCCCGGTTGGTCCTAAGAATAAGAATGAACCAATCGGTTTATTCGGATCAGAAAGCCCTGCTCGACTACGACGAATAGCATTGGCCACAGCAACCACCGCTTCATTTTGGCCAATAACGCGTTTATGTAAGGCATCTTCCATATGTAAAAGTTTTTCTTTTTCACTCTCTAGCATTCTCGATACAGGAATACCTGTTGCTTTCGATAAAACTTCAGCAATTTCGTTATCGGTGACTTTGTTACGCAATAACTTCATGGTTTTACCTTCTAGCTGTGTGGCTGTAGCTAGTTTCTTCTCTAATTCGGGGATTTTGCCATACTGTAGTTCGGACATCTTGTTTAAGTCACCCATTCGGCGTGCCTGTTCTATTTCAGTACGTGCTTTTTCCAACTCGGCCTTGATATTTTGAGTACCCGAAAGTGCAGCCTTCTCTGATTTCCACTCTTCTTCAAGTGATGCATAAGCCTTTTCTTTTTCAGCAAGTTCATCATTTAACATCTCAAGTCGTTTTTTACTTGCATCATCAGACTCTTTCTTGAGTGCTTGTTGTTCAAGTTTGAGCTGAATAATACGTCGTTCAAGCCGATCCAATGACTCTGGTTTTGAGTCCATTTGCATACGGATACTTGATGCTGCTTCATCAATTAAGTCGATCGCTTTGTCTGGTAACATACGATCAGAGATATAACGATGCGATAAAGTTGCTGCTGCAACAATTGCTGGATCGGTAATTTGCACATGATGATGCAGTTCATAACGTTCTTTTAAACCACGCAATATTGCGATGGTATCTTCAACTGACGGTTCTGCTACATATACTTTTTGGAAACGACGTTCTAATGCCGGATCTTTCTCGATATATTGACGATATTCATCAAGCGTGGTAGCACCAACACAGTGTAACTCACCTCGAGCTAAAGCTGGTTTTAACATATTACCAGCATCCATTGCACCGTCACTTTTACCGGCACCGACCATAGTATGTATTTCATCAATAAAGAGAATAATACTACCTTCGGCTTTGGCGATGTCTTTAAGTACCGCTTTTAAGCGTTCTTCAAATTCACCACGATATTTAGCACCGGCAATTAATGCCCCCATATCTAATGATAAAACTCGTTTGTTACGTAAACCCTCTGGCACTTCACGATTAACAATACGTTGTGCTAATCCTTCAACGATAGCTGTTTTACCTACGCCTGGTTCACCAATAAGCACGGGGTTGTTTTTGGTTCGACGTTGTAATACTTGTATTGTACGACGAATCTCTTCATCACGACCAATGACTGGGTCAAGCTTGCCTTGTTCGGCTCTTTCTGTTAAATCAATGGTATATTTTTTCAATGCACCACGTTGATCTTCAGCATTAGGATCGTTCACGTTATCACTCCCTCTTACTTGGTTAACTGCTTGGCTAAATTTGTCTTTGCTGACACCAGCTCTTTTTAAAATATCAGTTAAATTACCTTTTTCATCTAATGCAGCTAGTATGAATAGTTCAGATGAAATATAGCTATCGCCATTTTTTTGCGCTAGTTTGTCACATAGATTCAAAATTCTTACTAATTCTTGTGATGGAATAACTTCACCACCAATGCCTTGAACTTGAGGTAAACGTTCGATTGCTTGATTTAATTCTTGTTGTAATGTCGCAATATTTGCGCCTGACGCCACCAGTAATGGATTAATCCCACTGCCTTCTTGATTGAGCATGGCAGATAATACATGAATTGGCTCTATATATTGATTGTCTTTACCTAATGCGATTGATTGCGCATCAGCTAAAGCTTGTTGAAATTTGTTAGTGAGTTTATCTAACCTCATATTATTTATCTCCTAAGCAATAAATTTGGTTTAAATGTGTAACACATTCAATCCATTTGCATAATCACTAAATGAGTGTGGAAGAATAAATTTCAAGAGCTGATTAACAATATTTTTGACGAATTTTTGCAATAAAATCGTTTATATTTTACTCGCGTCTTTATAAAAGATAAAGTAGTTTGAAAAACCAGCACTTAAGCAAAAATGTTTAGTAAATTTGGATGACACTTAAGCTGTTATCCTTTATATTAGCCGCTTTATTTTGTTAGGTTAGCTAACCGTGGTTCGTAATCCATCCCACGAAAAAAAACTAGGAAAGAAATATGTTTAAAATTGCTAAAGAGTTCCAGTTTGATGCTTGTCATATGTTAGATGGGCACAATGGAAAATGTCATAACCTACATGGTCATACCTACCGTTTGTTAGTCGAGATCAGCAATGAACTTATTACCAGCGGTTCAAGTGCGGATATGGTAATGGATTATGCTGACATAAAATCAGTTGTAAAACAGCAAATTATTGACCAACTCGATCATGCTTATCTTTATAATCAAAATAATGCTAATGAAAGCCAAATAGCAGAGCTTTTACAGCAAATGCAACGTAAAATTTTTGCTTTTCCTTGTCGCACTACTGCAGAAGGAATGAGCAAATTTATTTTTGACTGCTTATCACAATTTCTACCTGTGTCGATGATTAAGCTTTGGGAAACCCCTACTTCTTATTGTGAGTATCATCGGAGCGAAAAATGATCGAATATCGTATTGTTGAAATCTTCGAATCTTTACAAGGCGAAGGTTATAACACTGGTATGCCAGCTATTTTTATTCGTTTTGCCGGTTGTAATTTAAACTGTAGTTGGTGTGATACTAATTTCCGCAAATTTCAACGTTTTACGTTAGAGCAAATACTGACAAAAGTTAAACAATATAAAAGTAGCAATATTATTATTACCGGTGGTGAGCCCACAATGGTTAAAGAGTTATCTTTATTATTAACACATCTAAAACAAGCTGGTTACTATATTGCAATTGAGAGTAATGGACTAGGTAAAGTCGATCCGCTGATTGATTATATTGCACTGAGTCCTAAATTTTGTTATCACCATCGTTATCAAAAAATTTTGCAATCAACAGCCAGTGAAGTAAGAATTGTCGCAGAGAAACAAACGGGATTTATCGATTTTTGTTACTATATTGAGCAGCATATTCAAGCTAAGCGTTATTATTTGTCACCTTGCGAAGTCAATGGTGAGATGAATATGTTTGATACCATTGAGTTGTTAGGTAAGATTAATCATAATCGTATTGATAATAAATGGATGCTAAGCCTACAAACACATAAGTTTGCCAATATTGAATAGTTAGATTGGCAAACTTTCACTATAGGTTATAAAAATAAAATAGACTATTATCCTATACGATAAAATACCTTCAGTTATGATGAATCATTATTAAGGGAATAAGAATTTCTATCTAGTTATCGGTATGACAGAAATGATAAAAACAGATCATCTAGATCTGTTTTTATCATGATTAATAGATTATTCGAAGCCTTGTTTAGTGGTTTTATTCAAACCAAATCATTGTTGCCATCCTTCCTGTCTTATTTTCTCGACGGTAGGAGTAAAACAAGTCTCGCTCGGTATAGGTGCAATAGTTACCACCATAAATCTGGCTTATACCGATTGAATTTAATCGCTGTTTGGCAATCATATAAAGATCCGCTAAATATTTTTGTTGTTTAGCATCTATTAGTTTAAATGCATGATGCGCATTTGCATCGTAAGCTTCAAACTGTTTTTTCACTTCGCCACCTACTTCAAATTTTGTAGCGCCAATTGCAGGACCAAGCCAAACTATGATATCAGTAGCCTTACAGTAAAATTTCTTAGCCGTTTCTTCTAAAATACCATGACAAAGCCCACGCCAACCTGCATGGGCAGCGGCGACTTGATTACCGTCGACTGAACAAAATAGTACTGGCATACAATCAGCCGTTAACACGACACTAACTTGTTTTGCTTGCCGGGTATATGATCCATCAGCTTCAAAACGTTCACTATTACCAATCAATCCATGTGCTGGTTGTAGTTGAATTTCTGAAATATCAAGTACAGTTGTGCTATGGGTTTGATTTAACCAATAAGGTTCGCTAGGGATTTTTTCAGCACTAATGATAAGACGACGATTTTCAACAACATCATTTAAATCATCACCAGTACGGCTACCTAAATTTAGGCTATCAAATGGCGCAGAACTCACACCACCGATGCGAGTTGTAGTAAAAGCACGAATATTTGTCGGTGCCGGCCAATAGGGATAAATTGATTTAATCATAACTATTACCAATCAAGTTCATCTTTGTGAAGTTCGGTATCTAATTGTAATTCTTGAATTAGTTTTTGCATATCATCAGGTATTGGTGCATGCCATTCCATTAGCTCGCCAGTAATTGGATGATATAAACGTAACATAGTGGCATGTAAGGCTTGACGATCAAAATCACGTAAAGTTTGGATAAATGATTCGCTAGCACCTTTCGGTGGTCTAGGTCGACCACCATAAAGAGGATCACCGACTAATGGATGGGCAATATGTGCCATATGTACACGAATTTGATGGGTACGCCCTGTTTCAAGTCTTAAACGTAATCGGGTATGTAATCGATATTTTTCCATAACACGATAATGGGTTACTGCTGGTTTTCCGGTTGGAAAAACCGCCATATGAGTCCGTTTAGTTGGATGGCGAGTAATTGGTTGATCTACGCTACCGCCAGCGGTAATGATCCCCATAGCAACCGCTTCATACTCACGAGTTATTTCTCGTAATTGTAATGATTCTACTAAATGAGTTTGTGCTTCAATGGTTTTAGCAACCACCATTAATCCTGTGGTATCTTTATCTAGACGATGGACAATGCCTGCTCTTGGTACCCGAGAGATATCTGGATAGTGATAAAGTAATGCGTTTAATACGGTACCATTTGGATTTCCAGCACCAGGATGAACAACTAAATCTCGAGGTTTATTAATAACCAAGATATGATCATCTTCATAAACGATATTAAGTTTTATATCTTCTGGTTGGTGATAAGTTTCTTCTTCAATTTCAACTTCAATAATTATTTTTTCGCCACCAAGTACTTTATCTTTGGGTTTATTTACAATATTATTGTTAACTAGTACTTTATTATTTACGATCCATTCTTTAATTCTTGACCTTGAGTAATCAGGAAAAAGCTCGGACAAAGCCTGATCCAAACGCATTCCAAGCTGGGTTTGTTCGATTTCAGATGAAAGTTTTAACTTATGCATGTGTAATTTATCTATTTTAAGCTGTTATGTTTTAGAGTATTATATACTAATCATCGCCTTTAATGTTTAATTATATTTTGGATTGAAAACTGAATGAAATTGCGTTTACAAACTTTGTTAGCTATCGCTTTAAGTAGCATGCTAATTGGCTGTACAAGTACAAAGCATGATGTTGAAAATGTGCCAGAGATTGAGCTCCACAATAAAGCTAAAACAGAGCTTGAGAGTGGAAATATCAAATCCAGTATTAGTGTTTTAGAGGCTATAGACAAAAATTATCCATTTGGACCTTATTCACAACAAGTTCAATTAGATTTGATTTATGCCTACTATAAAACAGCGGATTATCCACTGGCCATTGCATCAATTGACCGCTTTTTAAAATTAAACCCAACGCACCCAAATATTGATTGGGTAATTTACATGCGCGGAATTTCAAATATGGCGCAAAATGACAATACAATTCAGGGTTGGTTTAATGTCGATCGTTCAGACCGAGATCCTGAGTTTGCTATGGCTGCATTTAAAGATTTTACTTATTTGGTAACTAGTTTTCCAAATAGTAGTTATGCCGCAGATGCCAAAAAGCGTTTAGTATTTTTGAAAAACCGTATTGCTCGTCATGAATTAAAAGTATCGCAATATTACACTAAACGTGGTGCTTATGTTGCAGTAATTAATCGGGTTACCCAAATGTTGGCTTTATTCCCTGATACTGATTCAACTAAGAGCGCACTGTTATTGATGCGTAATGCTTACAATGAATTAGGTTTAGTTGATGAGAGCCAAAAAGTTGATCAACTTATTCAGGCCAATTTAGAAAACATACCAAAAGAAGAACAAAAATCATTCTTCTCTAAATTTACTAGTGTATTCAATGGTGGCTAATTATTTACTAAGCGGGCATAGCCCGCTTTTTACGCTTTTATTAATGCACAATATCCAAATTACATCTTTTAATTCCTAATAAATCAATCTTACAATTCACATAACGTTTGTAAAACACCTCAATAACCAATACAATTAGCAAATTATTTTTATTAGCAATAATAGATAGGACATTAATTCGTCATGCAAGAACAATATCGCCCAGATGAAATTGAAGCCAAAGTACAAAAACATTGGCAAGAAGACAAAACATTCCACGTTACTGAAGATCCATCGAAAGAGAAGTATTACTGTTTGTCAATGCTTCCATACCCTTCAGGTCGTTTACATCTTGGTCATGTTCGAAATTATACAATTGGTGACACTATTTCGCGCTACCAACGTTTAAATGGTAAGAATGTATTACAACCAATCGGTTGGGATGCATTTGGTTTACCCGCCGAAGGCGCAGCAGTTAAAAATAATACAGCGCCAGCCAAATGGACTTATGAAAATATTGCTTACATGAAGAAGCAATTACAGCTACTTGGTTTTGGTTATGATTGGGATCGTGAAGTGACAACTTGCCGTCCTGAGTATTACAAATGGGAACAATGGTTCTTTACTAAACTATTTGAAAAAGGTTTAGTTTATAAAAAAACTTCAGCTGTTAACTGGTGTCCAAACGACCAGACTGTATTAGCTAACGAGCAAGTAGTTGAAGGTTGTTGTTGGCGTTGTAATACTCCAGTTGAGCGTAAAGAAATTCCTCAATGGTTTATCAAAATCACTGAATATGCTGATGAATTATTGAATGACTTAGATACTCTTGAAAGCTGGCCAGAACAAGTTAAAACAATGCAACGAAACTGGATTGGTCGTTCTGAAGGGGTAGAGTTTGATTTTGCCGTTGAAAACTATAGCGACAAATTGCGTGTTTATACTACTCGTCCTGACACGCTAATGGGTGTGAGTTTTGTTTCGGTAGCAGCGGAACATCCACTCGCTCAGTTAGCTGCGCAAAATAATCCCAAAATTGCTGAATTTATTGCTGAATGCAAGACGACTAAAACCGCTGAAGCCGATATGGCAACAATGGAAAAGAAAGGTATGGCAACAGGATTTTTTGCTATCCATCCATTAACCGGTGATAAAGTTCCAGTTTGGATTGCAAACTTTGTTTTAATTGAATACGGCACAGGTGCCGTAATGGCGGTTCCTGGTCACGATGAACGTGATTATGAGTTTGCATCAAAATATAATCTACCAATTAAACCTGTTATTTTAACACAAGATGATCAAGTGCCCGATCTATCACAACAAGCTTATACTGAACATGGTAAATTATTTAATTCTGGTGAGTTTGACGGTCTTAATTTTGAACAAGCCTTTAATGCCATCGCAGATAAACTTATCGCATTAGGTATTGGTAATCGTAAAGTAAATTATCGTTTACGTGATTGGGGAGTCTCTCGTCAACGTTATTGGGGTGCACCTATTCCTATGGTGACACTTGAAGATGGCACAACAATCCCAACTCCAGAAGATCAACTGCCAGTCATTTTACCAGAAAATGTTGAAATGAATGGTATTACTAGTCCAATTAAAGCAGATCCGAATTGGGCAAAAACTACAGTTAATGGTCAACCTGCACTACGTGAAACGGATACTTTTGATACTTTTATGGAGTCGTCTTGGTACTATGCACGCTATACCTGCCCTCATTATGACAAAGGTATGTTAGATGAAAATGCAGCAAATTATTGGTTGCCTGTTGATCAATATGTTGGTGGTATTGAACATGCAATTATGCATTTACTCTATTTTAGATTCTTCCATAAATTAATGCGTGATTTTGGTTTAGTAAAATCAGACGAACCAGCTAAACGCTTGTTATGCCAAGGTATGGTTTTAGCTGATGCGTTCTATTACACCAGCCCTACCAATGAACGAATTTGGGTTTCACCAACTGAAGTCACTATTGAACGTGATGACAAAGGTCGTATTGCTAAAGCCACAGATAGCAAAGGTAATGAACTTGTTCATGCTGGTATGACAAAAATGTCTAAATCGAAAAATAATGGTATCGACCCGCAAGAGATGGTTGAAAAATATGGTGCAGATACCGTTAGATTATTTATGATGTTTGCGTCTCCAGCCGATATGACTCTTGAATGGCAAGAATCTGGTGTAGAAGGTGCTAATCGATTTATTAAACGTGTATGGCGTTTAGTATATGAACATGCTCAACTAGGTAAAACAACAACTCTTGATCTATCTAATTTGACTGCCGATCAAAAAGCGTTACGTCGTGAACTACATAAAACGATTGCTAAAGTCAGCGATGATATTGGTCGCCGCCAAACCTTCAATACCGCAATCGCAGCAGTAATGGAATTTATGAATCGCCTACAAAAAGCGCCACAAGATACAGATCAAGACCGTGCGTTAATGGATGAATCATTAAATGCAGTTGTTAGATTACTTTATCCTATGATGCCTCACGCTTGTTTTATTATGTGGCAAGCATTAGGTAATAGTGAAACCATTGATAATGCGTCATGGCCTACTGCTGATGAATCGGCAATGGTCGAAGATGAAAAATTAATTGTGGTACAAATCAATGGTAAAGTGCGTGGTAAATTTACCGTTCCTGCGGATGCCGAACAAGATTTTGTAGTAGAGCAAGCGAAGCAAGAACCAAACATTCAAAAATATTTAGCTGATACAACTATTCGTAAGGTTATTTATGTGCCAGGCAAATTATTGAATTTGGTTGTAAGTTAATAATGTTGGATATAACTAAGATATAGGTGATGATACCAATGAAAAAATATTTGGCTTTGATGTTATTGACAATATTGTTGTCTGGATGCGGTTTTCATTTGCAATATGAACCCGAAGTTCCTGCTCGCTTTAAGACACTGTCTTATGAGAGTGGTGATCCATACGGCCGATTGTCAAGGGATATTAAAGAGTTGCTACGCGATAATGGGGTTACATTAGCTGAAGCCAATAATAAAGCTAAATATCCATCATTACGCATAGTCAGTGATTCATTGGATAGAAGCACTATATCAATCTATCAAGATGGTAAAGCTGCGGAATATCAGTTAGTATTGGCTATTCAAGCTCAAGTAGTCATCGCTGGCGAACAAATTCATCCAATTACTGTTCGTATATTCCGTACCTTCTTCGATAATCCAGCAGCTGCATTGGCTAAGACTGTAGAACAAAATTTGATTGAAGATGAAATGTATAAGCAAGCAGCTAAAGACATCATCCGTAAATTGAAAGCAGTTGATGCAGCAAACTAACGACTTGTTATGATTAAAATTAGTGCTGAAAAAATAAACCAGCAATTAGGATCGCCTTATTATTTAATTTTAGGTAGCGATCCTTATCTGCAACATTATGTACAAACTCAATTACGTTATGCTTTTAAGCAAGCTCAATATGACGAGCAACTTTCTTTTACCATAAATAGCCAAACAGATTGGTCGGCAATGTATGATAGTTGCCAAGCAATGAATCTATTTTCAAGCAAGACTTTACTCTGTATAGATATTGGAGAAGGTGTGTTAAATGTTTCGGTCGCGGCAAGATTGAATACATTATGTGAAATGTTGACGCCTGATATTGGCTTGATAATTAGTCTAGTTAAGATCACTAAGAACCAAGAAAATGCATCATGGTATAAGGCTTTATCTGACAAATTAGTGGTAGTGAATTGTTCAACACCTGAAGCAGCACAATTACCACAATGGATCAAAAGCTATTTGCAACAAATGCAAATAGTTATTGAATCTCCTGCGATTGAGTTACTTAGCTATTATTATGAAGGTAATTTGTTGGCGTTGACACAGCTTATTGAACAATTAAATTTACTCTATCCCAATCAAACTATTTCTTATGAGCAAGTTGAATCAAATATTAATGATTCAGCAATATTTACGCCTTTTCATTGGATTGATGCAATGCTTTCCCATAAAGCAAAACGTGCAACACATGTTTTACAACAGCTAAAAATGAATGACTTTGAGCCATTAATATTGATGCGGATTATTCAACGTGAATTGATTTTGTTGATCAATTTAAAATTAGCTTTGGCCGAAAAATCACCTCGTCAAGTTTTTGACGAATACAGAGTGTGGCAAAATAGAAGAACCATGTATAGCTATTATTTGAATCGTTTTGATATCAAAGCATTATTCGCCCTACTAGCGACTTTAACCGACATTGAAATTAGTCTAAAACATAATAATGATTTACCTATCTGGGATGCGCTGTTGAGTTTAACTATGCAGTTTATGGGGCTAAATAAGTGCTAACTGCGTTATTTGGTGGAACCTTTGATCCAATCCATTATGGACATATACGCCCAGCTTTAGCCTTAGCCAAAGAGGTAGGATTAACTAAAATTAATCTGTTACCTAACCGTATTCCACCTCATAAACCACAACCTGAGGCCAATACTGAGCAACGTTTAGCTATGTTGGAGCTGGCTATAGCAGATCATTCTCTATTTTCAATTGATACTCGAGAATTAGAACCAACGCTAATCAATCAGCCCTCTTTTACCATTGATACTCTCAAATCATGGCGTCAGCAAAATGGTACTCAGCAAAGTTTAGCTTTTATAATGGGGCAAGATTCTTTGCTTAGTTTACCAACATGGAAAGAATGGCAAAAATTACTTGATTATTGTCATTTGCTAATATGTAAGCGGCCTGGTTATGCTCAAACCTCTTGTGATACCAAGTTACAACAATGGATTTATCAAAACCAAACCCAAGTTAGTCAAACATTACATCAATGTCCTAATGGCTATATTTACTTTGCTAATACTCCGCTTGAAGCAATTTCAGCAACAGAAATCCGACAAAATATTGATAATCAACAAAGCTGTGAAAAGTTATTATCGCCTAAAGTTTGGCAATATATACATGAAAATAGGCTCTATAATGCAAAGAAATGTTAGAAATGACTTTACATCTGAGAGTTTTTTCGGCATTATTTCGCCGCTATATTTAGATAATTTGAATGTAGCAGTTCTGTGTTTATACTCAAATCAATCACTTTATCTTGATCAAAAAACATTTTGGTAATTTAGTTGAGTTTGATTAATTCGCTTTTCTAGTTAATCGTAAAGAAAATGAGAATGATGTTTTTTAATTTGAGTGTATTTAATTTGTATTTAATATTAAGAGGCCCCAATGGCAAAAGAAGATAACATTGAAATGCAAGGTACTATTCTTGATACTCTTCCGAACACGATGTTTCGTGTTGAACTTGAAAACGGTCATGTTGTTACTGCACACATTTCTGGAAAGATGAGAAAGAACTATATTCGAATTCTAACTGGCGATAAAGTAACGGTAGAAATGACACCTTACGATCTTTCAAAAGCACGTATCATATTCCGTAGTCGTTAATATCGTTATCACGCTTGTTGTTTTACATTATTAACTAATAAGTTGATTAGTTATTTTCTCTTTTTTAATACAATTCCGTCGACTAAAGTCGACGGAAGTGCAAGTCATAATTTAGGTTACTATCTAATTAATCCATTTGAGAAAAATCCATTTGCTCATACTTTATCCATTTAGTCTTTTTAACGATTTTATAACCAAAATAAATCGAAAGAAATAATGGAATACCAATGTAAGTGGCAATGACACCGTTCCAATCAATGGTCTCTTGTAAAAATGCTTCATAATTTTGACCTAATGTTATCGTCAAACAAAGTATAAAGGCAAAAATAGGGCCAAATGGGAAACAACTCGAACGATATGGTAATTTATTTAGATCATGTCCTTGTGCTATGTAGCCTTTTCTAAAACGATAATGGCTAATAGCAATACCAAGCCAAGCAATAAACCCTGTCATACCTGACATATTAAGTAGCCATAAATATACTTCCTGATCTTTGTATAGCGAGGTTAAGAAGCAAAGCATAGCCACTAATGTTGTCGCAAATAATGCCATATCAGGTACACCTGATGAAGATAATCTTCCGAAGATCTTCGGTGCTTTACCTTCTTTAGCTAAAGCATATAGCATACGGGTTGAAGCGTATAAACCGGAGTTACCTGCAGAAAGAACTGAAGTTAAAATCACCGCATTCATAATAGCTGCTGCAGATAATAGTCCTGCATGCTGAAAAACTAAAGTAAATGGACTAACGCTGATATCAGTTTCATCATTACGTAGTAAGTTAGGATCAGTATATGGGATGATTAAACTAATAACTAAAATTGCCAAAATATAAAATAATAGTATTCGCCAAAACACTTGTTTCATTGCTTTTGGAATGTTTTTTTCTGGATCTTTTGATTCTCCTGCTGCTATACCAATTAGCTCAGTACCTTGGAATGAGAAACCAACAACCATCGCAACACCAATCATTGAGGAAAAACCGCCAACAAATGGAGCATCGCCAACTTGCCAGTTTTGCCAACCAGCAGTTTCAGCACCTTTTAAAATGCCAATAATCATTAATAAACCAACTACAATAAATAAAATCACAGTGACGACTTTAATTAATGAAAACCAAAATTCTGCTTCACCAAAACCTTTTACAGAAACATAGTTTAAGCAAAAGATAATCGTTAGGAATAATAGACTCCACAACCAACTATAAGCACCGGCATCAAACCAATAGGAGATCACCAATTGTGCAGCAACTAGGTCAACGGCAACTGTTATTGCCCAGTTATACCAGTAGTTCCAACCAATAGCGAAACCAAAAGCTTCATCTACATAGCGTGATCCATAGGTCGCAAATGTCCCAGAAACCGGAAGATAAGCAGCAAGCTCACCCAAACTAGTCATCAAAAAATAAACCATTATGCCGATAATGGCATAAGAAAGTAGTGCACCACCAGGACCTGCTTGTGCAACAGTAGCGCCTGAAGCGACAAATAACCCGGTTCCGATAGAGCCACCAATGGCTATCATCGCTAAATGACGGGCTTTTAAATCACGCTTTAATTTATTATTCATATCAATTTTCTTCTTGTTAAACAGATTCTAAATATACTTAGTTACTACCTTATGCTTTATATCTAGGTTAATAACTGATTTAAAATAATTTATTCGGATATTTATCATTAGCTGATAAATTGCGTTGAAGTGTATCAAAAAAATTTCTTTGCGAGATAAATAATTCTAATAATACAACTGATATGTTAAATATTCGCAATACTTAGTTGCTAGTTAACTGTTCTAATTGAGTTAAATAATCCATCGCTTGATCGCGATTTGTTCCACACATTTCAAAACAAGGTTTTAAACGACTACAGACTAGAGGTCGACTAGCATTACCAAATAATTTACATTGAAAATTCTCATCTAAATGAAAACAGGCAATACCAGCTGGTTTACCATTAGGCATACTAGGTATAGTAGATGAAATTGATGGCGCAATACAACAGGCACCGCAATTTTTACGACATTTAAATGAATCAGTCATTGGATTTAGAGGAATTTGTTGTTGTTTTATAAATTTTAATGGTGACAATAGCAAGTTAAGGGTAAAATAGCGAGCTAAATTTTTAACTCTATTAAACATGAAGAAAGTATTATGGCTAAAGCAAATGAAATAAAACGTGGTGATGCGGTCACCTATAATGGCAAACTATTATTGGTGAAAGAGATTGATGTTCAAAGTCCTAGTGCACGTGGTGCTAGTACCCTTTATAAAATGCGTTTTACCGATGTGAAATCTGGCGGTAAAGTTGAAGAACGTTTTAAAGGTGATGATATTTTAGATACTATCGAATTATTTCGACGCCCTGTTAGCTTTTCTTATATTGACGGTGATGAATATGTGTTTATGGATAATGAAGACTATACGCCGTTTATTTTTAAGAAAGATCAAATTGAAGAAGAACTGCTATTTATCCCTGAAGGTGGTATGGATGGCATTCAAGTTTTAATGGCTGAAAGTGAAGTTGTGGCTTTAGAATTACCACAAACAGTTGAACTTGAAATCATTGAAACGTCGCCAAGTATTAAAGGTGCGTCGGCAAGTGCACGCACTAAACCGGCCACACTCTCTACTGGTCTTGTTATTCAAGTACCTGAATATATTGATAACCACGAAAAAGTTAAAATTCATATTGCTGAACGCCGATATATGAGCCGAGCGGAATAATCAATTAAATCGTGATGAATACATACAATCAAAATAAATTACATAAACGCTTACGCCGTCTTACTGGCGAAGCAATCGCTGATTTTAATATGATTGAAGAAGGCGATCGTATAATGGTCTGTTTATCAGGCGGTAAAGATAGTTATACATTGCTAGACATTCTTATTAATTTAAAAATCAGTGCTCCAGTGCAATTTGAATTAGTTGCCGTTAATTTAGATCAGAAACAGCCAGGATTTCCAGAGCATGTTTTACCTCAATACCTAGAATCCTTAGGTATTGAATATAAAATTGTTCAAGAAAATACTTATGGTATTGTTAAAGAAAAAATCCCTGAAGGCAAAACTACATGTTCACTCTGTTCTCGGCTTCGACGTGGTATTTTATATCGCACTGCAACTGAACTTGGTGCAACCAAAATAGCGCTTGGACATCATCGTGATGACATTTTGGAAACCTTGTTTTTAAATATGTTTTATGGCGGCAAACTTAAGGCTATGCCACCTAAATTGATGAATGATTCAGGTGAGCATATTATTATTCGACCTCTTGCATATTGCAAAGAGAAAGATATTGCAAAATATGCTGAAATAAAACAGTTTCCTATCATTCCTTGTAATCTTTGTGGTTCACAGCCTAATTTACAACGGCAAGTGATCAAAGAGATGCTAAATGATTGGGATAAGAAATTTCCTGGCCGTATCGAAACAATGTTTCGTGCTACACAAAATATTACCCTTTCGCATTTATGTGATACCAATCTTTACGATTTCAAAGGGATTAAGAAAGGTGATATTGATATCAATGGTGGCGATTTAGCCTTTGACCGTGAAGAATTGCCAGCCATGGTCGGATTTGATGCGTCAGAACTCGACGATCAAGATCTAATTCTGTGGAAAGAGGCTAACTAGCAATTAGCTATTCTCTATAAATTTTCTTTTTATCGGTGATAATCTATATCGCCGATAATTCATCCAAAATTTATATTTATTAACGATCTTAATTAATCATAATTATATTCAGGCTAATTATTATTTAAGCCATTTTAACCAGCTTTGATTAACAATCTGTTTTTCTGATTTAAAACAGGAATCATCAACGGTGCTAGGTAAAAGTTGTAATGATAATTGATGAATTTCATTACGCATATCAATATATGCTTTAGTTAATTGTTCAGCTTCTTGGCTATCCATAATTTGATAATTTGCCGCTAATTCTAAAATCCGTACGTTATCACTCCATGTTGTCATTTTAGGATATTGATGAGCATAATTAAGTACCAGATATTGAGATAAGAATTCAATATCACCAATACCGCCTTCATCAATTTTCAAATTAAACCGATGAGATTCAGTAGTACCTAAATGGGCTCGCATCTTTTCACGCATCTCTCGGACTTCGGTTTTTAATATATTTTCCTCACGTTTTTTACATAGAACATCATGTCTGATTTGGTTAAAGCGTTTAATAAGATCTATTTCACCATAAACAGCTCTTGCTCGAACCAGTGCTTGATGCTCCCATGTCCAAGCTTCATGCATTTGATAGTCATAAAATGCATTTAAACTACAAGCTAATAAACCAGCATCACCTTGTGGACGTAAACGAACATCAACTTCATAGAGAATTCCAAAGCTGGTGCGGACATTAAATAGGTGAATGATTCGCTGCACCAATCGCAAGTAAAATTGGCGGCTATCAATTTGTTTATCCCCATTGGTCATGCTATCGGCTGGACAGTCGTGAAGAAATACCAGATCTAAATCAGAACCATAACCCAATTCCCAACCACCTAATTTGCCATAAGCAATAATAACCAATCCTTTTTGATTGTCAGTTAAATGTGTGGGTTTTCCATAACGAGCAACCATTTGATTCCATGCCATTTGCACAACAAAATCAATTAGTGATTCTGCAACATAGGTCAAATGATCGCTTACTTTCATAGTATTTAATACTTGTTCAACATCAGCAGCAGCTATATGCAGTAGTTGCATCTGTTTGAACTGCCTTAATGCCTCAAGTTGTTGTTCTTCATCATCAACCTGAATTCTCAGTAAATATTGATAAAGTTCGCTTTTGTATTCATTAGGTGCAACAGTTTGATAAAGAGAATTAATATCTATTAGTTCATCTAATAAGATTGGATAATGAGCAAGTTGCTCACTAATCATTGGCGAAGCACTACATAATCGAATTAGTTGCTTCAATGCGGTTGGGTATTCAAGTAGTAATTCTAAATAAGTTGTTCGGCTAACAATATTAACTAATAAGGGTAAAATTCGTGATAATAGTACTAATGTGTTTTTATCATTACAAACCAACTCCAATAATCGTGGCATTAATTGGTCAAGTATTTCACGACCTCGTACCCCAATTGTCCGTTTACCAATATCATCACGAAACTGACAAAGCATTTGATATAGTTTTTCAGCATCATCATCTGAGTAAGAAGTTAGTACAGAGGTAACATCACCTAATTGTAAATCTGGGACCCAAAGATCATCAAATTGGTAGTTGTATTGTTTAGAATTAGATGCGGATTCAGATGTATCTTCACCGATAAGTTGGTTAAATACTTGCCTATTAAAATGCATTCTTTTAGCAAGATCTGCTTCAAATTCATGCCAATCATTAAAGTTCATACTTGTGGCTATACGCATTCGATCCAGCTCATCTTCAGGCAATGTCTGAGTTTGCTCGTCATGTATAGCTTGGAGTAAATTTTCACAACGGCGTAAGAAAAAGTAATTTTCTCGTAAAGTATCTACTTCATTAACACTAAGTAACGATTCTTGTTCTATTACTTGTAAGGCATTTAATAATGAGCGAGTTTGTAGACCTACAACACGTCCACCTCGTATAAGTTGAAAAACTTGTACAATAAATTCAATTTCACGAATACCACCTGCACCAAGTTTGATATTATTGGTTAAACCTCGACGACGAACTTCGCGTTCAATCATGCTTTTCATATTGCGCAATGATTGTAATACACTGAAATCAATATAACGACGGTAAACAAAAGGTTTTAGCATTTGATAGAGTTCTTTGATGTAAGGATCTTGCTGATCGCCTAGTATTTTCGCTTTTACCATAGCGTAACGTTCCCAGTCTCTCCCCTGTTCTTGATAATAGTCTTCCATCGCGGAAAAACTCAAGACCAGCGGACCGCCATCGCCAAGCGGACGTAAACGCATATCAACGCGGTAAACAAAACCATCTTCGGTAATTTGGTCTAAAGCTTTTATTAGACGTTGTCCCAAGCGGGTAAAAAACACTGCATTGTCTAATTCTCGCCGGCCACCTTGTGTTTGACCATGCTCAGGGTAGGTAAAAATAAGATCAATATCGGAGGAAAAATTAAGTTCTCCACCACCTAATTTCCCCATACCTAGGATAAGTAATGGCTGAGCTTGTCCCTGTGAATTATAGGGAGTTCCCCATTCTTTACAACTTAGTTCATAAAGCCAATCTCGTGCAGTGACAATAATCACTTCAGCTAACTGCGAGAGTTGTAATAAAATCTGCTCATCACTACTTGTGCGGGTTAATTGTGACCATTCAAGCCTTATCAGAATATAACGCCTAAATAATCTTAATACTTTCATTAGAGCTAATTCATCAAATACTGATACTAGTCTTTCATTTAACCATTGTTGATAGAAACATCTTTCATCAGCTTGAGGGGGGTAAGTAATAATATCTGTCAGCCACTCGGGAAATCGATAAAAAGCATCAACCAGAAAATCACTTTGCAGCAAAATATCAAGGTTATCGAGCACCTCTTTTGCATCACATTGTGACAATTGGGAGATAATTTTCTGTTTTTGCTGAGCAATTAATGGTGAAGCTAGCGATATAGGCTGAGACATAATAAGCACTCACTTAAAATAGTTACATGTTGATGAAATCACCTAATTAACTATTATAAATGACTTTTTAAGTTCACCTATCTTTTTATTAAACAAATCGTGAAAAACAGTATTGATACTTTTTCGCAATCTGTTTACCGATAAAACTATAACTGCTGACTATCGTTAGGTCTTATATTGCTTGTTTACCTTATCATTGTTATTGGTTATAACGTAACGGCCAATAACAATATTATATTCTTTGATTCGAATAGCGGGTTAATGTTTATCAAAAAACAACTTTGTCATCTTTCTTACCAATAAACAACTTGAAATCAACAAAGTAATTAAAAACATCCATAAGTAGAACAATTTAAAAGTATTAGAGATAATATCGAATGGTAGGAAATTATAGATATAGTTGTAAATGTATAGAATAAGTATTAATAAAAGGCAGTTTAATATAAAGGTAATAAGCGAACTAAAAATTACCTTTTTTAAGGCCAAAATTTCTGTTACTGCTGTAAAGCATTTTCTTAGCAAGAAATAACCAATTAAATTTACTATTGATAAAAATATCGCCAATAAGACTATAGAGAAAATCAGGTTACTTAAACTGTAATACATACCATCGAAAAGCAACAAATATGACATGGTTATAAAGAAACAGTTATAAAAACAGATGAATAACACCATATGTAACTTTTGACTTTCTGTTTCGGTTAATATGATTTCGTTACAAATATAATTTTTTTTGCATAATTTAATACTAAGATAAGTACAAAGTGTTATAAAAAAATAGAAAATGAGATGCTCTGCGAGATGAAATATATATGCCGAAAAATTATCTCCATCTTTGATATTTAAAAATCTTAGTTTAGACACAATCCAATCATAACTATAAGAGTAGTAACTCCAGCGAAAAACCATGTAGCTTAATACAATAAATATGGCAACTAAGAAGGTATTAATAATGTTTTTCCGATTAATTATGGAAATGGAATACTGATTAAATGCTATTGTGGAAATAGTAAAAAGAATTACTGAATTAGGTATTTGAAGTAAAAAATTGATTAAAACTTGCTTAACAATTTTCAAGGCAATTTGATCAGTCCCAACATATAACGATATAAAATCGTTATCAAATTTGGTAAGATAAATAACGGTAAAAACACTATATAATAACCAATAAAATACCACTAATAATAGTGGTAATTTGAAGAGGGTTGTTTTCATTTTAATTCGTATACCTATTTTTTATTTATTTCAGCCATTAACAACAATTTGAACTTGTTATTCACCTCGCAATAAGCAAACTGTTTAATCGAGTCAATAAATGGTATCGCCATTTGCCACTGTTTAAATTCAGGCTCAATTTGCAGATTTTGGTTAATAAGTATCTCGTTTATTTGAATAAGTAGCTGTTTATAAAAAATTAAATCATTATTTGCTAAAGCATATTCTTCATTTTGTTGCCAAAAGTTTAGTAGACCGGCTAAATCTTGCTCAATTTGTGAGGAAAGAATAGTAGGAGTTAAGGTTAAGTTATCTAATAAACGATAGCCCCGAGAAGCCTTACTCTGAGAAAATAGATGTAAGTTAAAGCGACTTAATTCGATCGCAAAGTTGAGCAAATCTTGCTTATTGCCTTGTTTGATTTCTAACTCTACCTCTTGTATTGGCATAGATAGACCATTTGAGGTAATTTGCCCCAAATCTAAAGCAACTTCAATTTCGCTATTGGCAAATGAAATCAGCCAAGTTTGCCGTTTAAAATTGGTGGTAAAAAGAGGCCTTAACTGCGTTAACCCATTAGGTAATGCCTCTTTCGGTAGGACACTTAAATCGAGCTTATCATTAGGTAAAGGTTGGTTAATTTCAATGCGTTCATGTAATCCACCTACAGAATTACCTTTTGATTTTAAGGTAATTTCAAAACACTTACTTTGCTCAGTTTCTGTAGTTCGAATTCGAAGACCACAACCATTAAGTCGTAAAAAATGATCTTCAGTATCGTAATAAGTGTTAGTCAGATTTAATTGATTAACCAAATGTTGTTGCGATGAAAACTCGGCTTCATCACAACAAACCCATTGATTTAAGTAATTTCGTAACTGCTCTATATCACTTTGATTGATTTGAAACTTTAATTCAATTTCATTACTCATTTGTCTGTTTTTTATCAGTTATTTTGTTATATGATATACTGATTATTTTCAGAAATATAGCCAATCACTAATTAATAGACAATGTCTGTTTTTGTAGGCTATAAAGCTTAGTAAATAAGCCATTTTTAGCCATTAATTGCTGATAATTGCCTTGTTCTACAATTGAACCTTGATCTAAGACAATAATATTATCCGCACCAATGATAGTTTTTAAGCGATGAGCAATAACAATGACAGTTCTATCTTTTACTAGATTAGCAATGGCTTCTTGAATATAAACTTCATTTTCGGGATCCAAAGAAGCGGTAGCTTCATCAAGCAAAATAATAGGTGCATTTTTTAATAATGCTCTCGCAATCGAGATACGTTGCCGTTCACCGCCAGAAAGTTTACTACCGTTTTCACCAATTAATGTATTCCAACCATCAGGTAATCGAGCTACTAGCTCATCACATCTAGCGATTTTAGCCGCTAGTTTTACCTCTTCATCAGTAGCATTATGCCTACCAATTCGAATATTATTCATGATGGTATCATCAAATAATACTACCTGTTGAAAAACAAAGGCCATGGAGTGCATCAAGGTTTCAGGATCAATCTGTTTTATATCCTGATTACCGATGGTGATTTTTCCTGAATTTACATCCCAAAAACGAGCAATCAACTGTAATAAGGTACTTTTACCACTACCAGATGGCCCAACTAGTGCTGTCATTTTTCCTTCAGGTATAGTGCAACTTACATTATTAATAACACTTGTCTGGTTATAGGAAAAATTAATCTGATCAATATTGATATTATAATTAGTAAAAGTCACCTCATCTTTACCTTCCATAATAGGTTCATTTTGCAGACTCTTCATTCTATCGATAGAAACCAGCATATAGAACAGTTCAGGTAATAATGTTAAAACTGAAATTAAAGGACTATAAATTCGTGAGCTAATAATTACAAAGGCAATAAAAGTAATTGGATCCAAACTTCCAGAAACCATTAAAGTTACTCCGAGTAAAACAACAATACCTAGACCCACTTGTAATGTCATAGTAGACAAAGTAACAATAATTCCACCTATTCCTTCAAACTTAATTGATGCCCACATCATATTTTTCAAAGCTTTATCTAAGCGCTGGAATTTTTTACCACTTAACCCAAAACCTTTTATGATTTTTATACCATCGAGATATTCTTGAACCTCATCGGAAACAGCTAATTTAGCTTGAACATGTTTTTCACCCAATTTTTGTTCGAGTCTTTTACCGGCAACAACAATAATAATAGCAATCGGCAGAGTACAAAAAATAGCTGCAGCCATCCGCCAATCATAGAATGCTAATAAGCAACAAGTTATTAGACTACTAACGGAATATCCTATTAATTGCGGTATAACGTGACTAAGCATATTTTCAATAACCGCACAATCACCCATAATATTTGCAGTAAGTTCAGAAAGATCTTTTCGATTAAAAAAGCTTAGTGGTAATTTGCGAAGTTTTTCAGCAACCGCAATTCTAGTATTAGCCGCTTGACCAAAAGCATTAGCGTAAGTCTTTTTATATTCTCTTTTATAACAGATTAAGAACAAAATTGCCGATAACACGCCTAAGCCTGCCATTATCCAAAGATAATAAACATTCACTGGTATTTGGTTAGTTAAAGGCTCAATTAACAACATGATTACCTGTAATAAAATTACAAAGGGCAACATTAATGTCAAATTGGATAAGGTACAAGCAATGATAGCTTGATTAAGATTTTTACTTTCTATATCTGACAACATCAATATTTTTTTAAACATGTGCAACTCCATCATTATGACAAGAGTGATCTGAATGACAATTTTTAGCAGATTTTGGCTGATCCATTTGCCAATCTAATGTTTGTCTGTAATATTGCCACATTTTGTAATAGGTATTTTGTTTATCAATAAGTTGTTGGTGGGTTCCTTTTTCAACAATACTTCCTTTATCTAATACCACAATTTGATCGGCATCTTTTATTGTTGATAGACGATGAGCAATCATAATAACGGTTTTACCTTCCATTAATACTTTTAAGGCAAGTTGAATTTTGTATTCATTTTCAGGATCAGCAAAAGATGTAGCCTCATCAAGAATCAATATAGGTGAGTTTTTTAGTAATGCTCGAGCAATTGCTAATCGTTGCATTTCTCCACCAGACAAATGCAATCCTTTAGAGCCTATTACAGACTGATAGCCATCTGGTAATTTTTCAATAAAATCATGACACTGAGCAGCTTTAGACGCGGCAATAACTTCGTCTAGATCGGCGTCTGGTTTGCCGATTTTAATATTATCTAAAATTGTTTGCTTAAAAAGAAAAACATCTTGGAACACAAAGCTAACTAATGACAATAAATATTCACTACTCATTTGTTTGATATCTATACCACCAATGGTTATTGATCCTTCTCTAGGATCAAAAAAGCGCGGAATAAGTAATGAAATGGTACTTTTGCCACTACCAGAAAGCCCAACTAATGCGGTCGTTGTTCCTTGTTTGGCAGTAAAAGAGATGTGATTGAGGGCATTACTTTCTAAAGAATCATTATCTTTATTCTCATTATAAGAGAATGTAACATCATTAAAACAAATGTCATAATTATCAACTTCAAGACCTGATTCAGGTTCAGCCAATGATTTTATATTGAGGACATTATCCATATTTTCAACACTTTTAACTGCTCTTTGAAAACCTTGTGATACATATAAAAGTTTGAAAAAAGGCGCAGGTAAAGCTAATGAGAAAATTAAATAGAAAATAGATGACAAAATAAAATTGGCATAATTTTCTGTTGTACCTAGTAATAAAATCATTACTGGAATAATAAAAAGATAGATATTATTTAATATGAGCAAAAATAGTGCCATATGATATTTAAAACAATCTATAAACTTAAGGCAATATTGTTGATAAGCTTTGATCGATTCATAAAAGCGTTTAAAAGAAAAGAAAGTTTGATTAAAAGCTTTAACCACTGTTATACCACGAATATATTCAACTGATGCATTACTCATATCAATTAATCGGGTTTGGAACTCTTGCATATTGTTTTTAATTTCTTTACGACGATAACCGCTTTTCAAAACAATATAAGCTAAAATGATTGGTACCAATGTTGCCAAGCCTAAACGCCAGTCGAAAATGGCTAAAATAATAAAAATAATAATTGGAGTAGCAAATGAGCCAATCATATCGGGCAGCTGGTGTGCAATAAAAATCTCTATTTTTTCAATATCATCATCAACAATTTTTCGTAATTCACCACTTGAATGTTTAGTGTAAAATCCAAGAGGCAAACATGATAAGTATCGAATAAAATTGTATTTTAAATGATAAAGCGTTTTAAACGCAGCAATATGCGAGAGACAAAGTGCAACAAAATTTAAAAATATAGATGATGCCGCAGCAATAAAAGCTACCCACCCATAATCGATAATAAGTTCATTATTTAATGTTGTGTTGTTGGTTAGACTGATAATAATTTCATAAACAATGTAATATACTGAAATAAAAGGAATAAAAGCAGTAGCAACGCTTAAGATTGAAAATAAACAAGATAAAATGATAAGTATTTTATATCGAAAAGCAAGTTGCCAAAGACGAGAAGTAGGATTGTTATTACACGTTTTCATAAAATGAACACTCCATTGTGGTAATAATAATCATTATCAGTTATAAATTTTAAAATAACAATTACTTTTGCCCCTACTTTGATTTATCTTAGCTATTACTATTATAGATATTACAGACAAAAAAAGACTATCCTATTTATGACTAAATAATAATATTGTAAATAAGATAGTGAAAAATTTGATTATTCTTGTAATTAAGAATAATTATTTGACAACTCGGAAAGGATTAACTGGCTTCGGTTTAACATTTTCTGCTGGTTTATTCGCACCTTCTCTGAGAGCTTTATAATATGGTTCATCCTCAAATCCCATACCAACACCATTTTCACGAGCATAAATAGCTTCAATAGCCGCCATGGGTACAACAATATGTTGAGGTATACCAGAAAACCTAGCATTAAATTCGATTTGTTCATTATTAACTAAATATTGGCCAACCGATTGTGGAGCAATATTAAGAACTATTTGATTATCTTTTATAAACTCTTGCGGAACTAATACGCCATATACAGAAGTATCAACCACAATATACGGAGTTAATTCATTATCTAAGATCCAGTCATAAAAAGCCCTAAAGATATAAGGACGACGTGGAGTCATGTTATCAAGTTCCATAACGGTACCTTATTTAATTGCTAATCTGTCGTTAGATAAAAAATAAACTATTACGCTCTAATTTTCTTTTCATCTTCAGTTAAAGAGCTTATAAAAGCTGGACGTTCAAAAATGCGAGCCATATAAGCAAGATAATTCTTCTCGGCTATTTTTGGCAACTCAATACCAATCATAGGTAAACGCCAAAGTAGAGGAGCAAAATAACAATCACATAATGTAAAATCATCACTCATAAAGTAATCTTTTTCTTTAAACATTATCGAGATTGATACTAGATCATCAAGTAAATTTTTACGTGCTTGTTTAGCTGCTTCGCTGTCCGGATTAGCTAAAATTGTTTCGTAAGCGCTATACCATTCTTTCTTAATGCGATACATGGTTAATCGAGAATTCGCTCTTACAATTGGGTAAACAGGCATTAGCGGTGGATGAGGAAAACGTTCATCTAAATATTCTAATGCAATATGTGGTTCATATAAGGTAAGGTCACGATCAATTAGTGTTGGAATTGAACCATAAGGATTTAGATCCAATAATTCTTGAGGTAGATTATTTGCCGTAACAAACTCAATTTCAGCTGTTACCCCTTTTTCTGCCAACACAAAACGAATCTGATGGCCATAAATATCTGTTGTATCACAAAATAATGTCATTACAGAACGTTTATTAACAGCAACAACCATGTTCACTCCAAATATGCAAATTTAAAATAAGTTATTATATGATTGCTATTCTAGCAAATTGGATAACAAATTTGTTAAAAAAAATGAATTTTCTTTTTGTTTTTTCTCAGATTTGTATTTTTTTCGTCTTAGAAAAAGATTATATTTTTAGATGAGAATAAAATATTTATGATATATCATATTGAATAATAATAAATTATTTTTATTTAGGTGGTTGTTATCTAAATTTATATAGTAATAAATAAAACAGAAAAAAAACCCAGCTTGCGCTGGGTTTTTGAAACAAATTTGTAACGTAGCAATTAACGTTTGCTGAATTGTGGACGACGACGAGCTTTGCGTAGACCCACTTTTTTACGTTCAACTTGACGCGCATCACGAGTAACAAAGCCCGCTTGACGTAATGAAGATCGTAAAGTTTCATCATATTCCATTAATGCACGAGTAATACCGTGACGAATTGCACCAGCTTGACCTGAAATACCACCACCTTTAACAGTGATGTAAAGATCAAGTTTGTCAGTCATTTCAACTAACTCAAGCGGTTGCATAACAACCATACGAGCTGTATCACGACCGAAGTATTGCTCTAATGAACGTTTATTAATAACGATATTTCCACTACCTGGTTTGATAAACACTCGAGCAGCGGAACTTTTGCGGCGACCTGTACCGTAATATTGATTATCAGCCATCTTCTATCCCCTTAAATATCTAATACTTGCGGTTGTTGTGCCGCATGATTGTGCTCACTACCTGCATAAACTTTTAGTTTACGGTACATTGCACGACCAAGAGGACCTTTCGGTAACATGCCTTTTACAGCAATTTCGATGACTTGTTCAGGATGACGTTCAATCATTTCTTTAAAAGTCGCTTCTTTAAGTCCACCGATGTAACCAGTATGACGATAATAGATCTTATCAGTGCGTTTTTTGCCTGTTACAGCAACTTTTTCTGCATTGATAACGATAATATAGTCACCTGTATCAACATGTGGTGTATATTCTGCTTTGTGTTTACCACGCAAACGGCTTGCGATTTCAGTAGCTAAACGACCTAACGTTTTACCTGCTGCATCAACAACATACCAGTCGCGTTTAACTGTTTCTGGTTTAGCTGAAAAAGTACTCATTCGTATTTATCCAAATTTTAATTAATCTCACGTTAATAAATCATTTGATTTATTTACACTTTTTGATTGCTACTATTAACTAACTAACCCCTTCAAGTTGCTATACTAATTTTGACAATCGAAAACAGTGTTGGGAAGAACACTGTTGTAACGTGGGTGGCAATATTATACAGAAATATTATAAAAGCGCTAGAACTTATAATAAAAAAACCATAGCGATAAAAAACAGTAACTGCTACACTTTTAGTTAACCTTTAATTACACGATATCAATTGATGAAAAAATTAATTCAACTTACCGAAAAAGATTATATAAGCAAAGGACTACATAGAAAGTGCTACCACCATCCAGATGATCCGAATAAATGTATCAAAGTGAATTATAATGATGGTGCCGAAGAGGAAACAAACCGTGAAATTGCTTATTATAAACATCTTATAAAACGCAAAATATCGTGGGATGTTTTAGCAAAATATTATGGCTCAGTAACAACTAATTTTGGACAAGGACATGTTTTTGAATTAATTAGGGACTATGATGGGAAAATTGCTACACCGTTAGAAAAATATCTCTTTCACGAACAATTAACTCAACAATATTATAGTGAGTTAGTTGTATCACTTAAAGCATTAAAAACAGCGTTATTAAAAGATCGAATTATTACCATGACAATCAAGAGTAAAAATATTTTATTTCAGCATTTGTCATCTGAAAACAATCGCTTAATCATTATTGATAATATAGGTAATTCAACCTTTATTCCGATTGCTAATTATGTCGGATTTTTTGCCAAAGCAAAAATAGAACGCACTTGGCAACGTTTTTTGTCATCACTTATTAAAGAAAATCAATATAACAATTTAATAACTAAGTTAATTGATGAAGTGAATCATTAAGTCTAACTTCGGCAATAGTCCCTGTTTGACGGTCCTGCCGATTTCTTAATGTAAATTGCCCATGATGTAATTTAGTAATTCGATTAACGATACTTAAGCCAAGTCCTATTCCATTATGTTTACGATCCATTCGGAAGAAGGCTTGGGTTAAATTTTCAGTCTTTGATTCATCAATACCACAACCTTCATCTTGAACCGCAATAATAATATCTTGAATGTCTTTATAAAAACATATCGTAATTTTACTTTTAGTCGGACTATATCGATAACTGTTTTCAACAAGATTGCGAATCAGTAAACGAATCAGAGTAGCATCGCCACTAAAAGTAATCTTATTAGTAATTTGCCATTCAATCGTTTGTTGTTTCTGTTCTGTTAATTCAGTTAACTCATCAAAAAGTGACATTTGAATATCATCATAAAAATTAATTTTTTGATACTGACCTAACGTAAATTTTTGACTAGCCCTAGCAAGCATTAAAAGTTGTTCTACGGTATTGACTAAACGATCTATACGTTCAATTAATTCACGACAATCAATTTTATTTTTTGCTTCAAGTAATTCTAAATGCAGACGAATACCAGCCAATGGTGTTCGCATTTCATGAGCAACATCGGCAGTGAATAGACGTTCTTGCGAAAGAGTATTATTGAGTCTCTCAAATAAATTATTTAATACCAGTGTAATCGATTTGATTTCGCGCATATTACTAATTGGTTTTATTGGTTTAAGATTATCCGCGGTTCTTTGATTTAGATCCTTTTCCAGAATCTCTAAAGGTTTAGTAATCCATTTAATAGCTTTATAAGCTAAAAATAATGTCACAGCCATCATAGAAAAAGCTGAACAAAACAGAGCAAAAATAGCCTCTAACTCCTCGTGCTCAACTACTTCGTCGATTTTATTTTTACTTAATGTTAAATTAACTAGAACATCAATTTGCTCTTTACTTTCATGCCATAACCAAAATACCGTAATAATTTGGCAAATTAACATAATAGCGCCTAAAGTAAAAAAAAGATTCCAACGAATACTATGACGGATCTTGGTCAAGGATTTTTCAATCATAAATTTATCATTCACTAAATTTAGAATAATAGCTAATTATCAATATTGAGTTGATAACCATATCCACGTACAGTTTTGATTAAATGTTTACCTAATTTATTTCGTAACGCATGAATATAAACCTCAAGCACATTTGAACTAGGATCACTTTGCCAATCATATAAATCATTTTGCAATAAATTACGATGTACTTTTTCTCCAGCTTTTAACATTAATCTAGACAATAAAATAAACTCTTTAGGTGTTAATATAACTTCTTGTCCATTTAATGTCGCTGTTTGTCGTTTAATATCAATGCTAATCGGACCATAATTAATAACATTATCAGCTGTTCCTTGATTTCGACGAATCAATGCCCTGACTCTTGCTAGTAATTCAGTTAAAGCAAAAGGCTTAATTAAATAATCATCAGCACCAAGATCTAAACCTTCTACTCTATCTTCAATAGTATCGCGGGCAGTTAAAATAAGAACAGGAACCTCAATTTGTTTTTTACGCCAACGAGTGAGTAAATCTAAACCATCGCAATCTGGCAGTCCCAAATCAAGAATAATTAAACTGAATTGCGAAAACTCTATATGTTCTTCCGCTTGCTTACCATTAGATGCCACTTCACAAACATAGCCATCAGACGTTATACCATCGTATAGCCCTTTTTGTAATAAACTATCGTCTTCGACTATAAGTATTTTCATTATAGTTCAACCTTAAGTAGATTTGAAAAATATCCTAGCTAGCATAGTTAACTAGTATATGCCTAACCTTGAACAACTTAAATTTTTAATCATTTATAAATTTTGTAATATAGAAACCAAAATTTTTTAATTAAATAAACTGATATAAAACTTAATAACATACCAACTAGAATATCTAGTGGCCAATGAACCCCTAAGTAGATACGACTCCAACAAACAAGTAAAGCAACTACAGTAGATAAATAAGCAAACGATTTAAATTGCTTTTTATAATTTAAATAAATAGAAAAACAGATAGTCCAAATAAAAACAGCATGCTGACTCGGTAACGAACTCGTTTTATCATGAGTTAAAAAATTAGTACCAACATTAAGTACAAATGGCCGTGGCGAATAAAATAGATGCCTCATAATAAAAGTAACAGTTAGCACCAATGCTAAACTTATTAAAATTTTTATCACCAATGTTCTATATACTGGTTTGTATATACAGTATATTCCTAATAAGCCAATAGGTAGCAATATTAAGTAATTAGCACAAAACACAGCAAAAAGAATAAACAACTTCGAAGCGTGTTCTTGAGCATTAATTAATAAAAAAAGATGAGTGTTCATATTAAGTAACATATCAAAACCAATATTGATAATATTTACTTATAATTTAGCAAACAAAGCTTAAAAGAACCTTAATAACCTTTTTGACTTTTTTAGAGATGTTTTGCTCAATACTATTAAAACAAACCATCTAGCTATTTTTTGCGAGAAAATAAATGATATTTTGGTAATACTGATACTGTAAAATCAAGTGTGGCACAAATAATAAAATAAACCATAATAACAAACAAAAAAATCTCTGTAGGATAAACCATACTACGATTATTAATTTGGGTAGCAATAAAGGTAAACTCTGCAACACCAACGATATAAGCTAGAGAGGTATCTTTAATTAATGATACCCACTGATTAACAAAGGAAGGTAACATCATTTTTAATGCTTGTGGCAAGATAATAAAAATAATGACTTGGGTTTTCGTGAAACCTAATGAAAAAGCTGCTTGCCATTGTTCTTTGCCAATAGCTACCATTCCTGCATGAACAGAATGACCAATGTATGCACCACCAATTAATGATAAAGCAAAAATCACAGTAGTGATAGCTGGCACATCAATATTTAATAAAACTGGCAATAAAAAATAAGTCCAAAATATGAGCATAATAACGGGAATCGCTCTTAAAAAACCTAATACAATAACTAAAAGTTTACGTAAAAATCCGTCACAAACCGTTAAACCGACTCCCGCGAAAATACCCAAAATGGTCGAAAAAACAATAGCAGCAAAACTCATTAACAATGTTAATACTATGCCACCAGGGAAATTACCAAAAATAAGATAATCGAGATTATGCCAAATAATTTCAAAACCCTTAAAATCCATAACGTATTAGACCTTGCCTATTTGTAAATATTTTGATTGATAAATATTGCCTAGGGTACCCACAATAACAATAGCGAAAATATATAAAAAAGTTGCTACTGCAAAATCCTGAAATGTTTTTAACGATTCGGTTTCTACTTGACGAGAAACATAAGATAGTTCTAACACACCTATTGCCATGGTTAGCGATGAGTTTTTGATAATATTCATATATTGACCGATCAATGGAGGAAAAGCGATACGAAAGCTTTGCGGTAAAATAATAAATCGCATACTCTGCCAACGAGTGAGACCTAACGCTAATGAGGCTTGTTCTTGTCCATTACTCACCCCCATAATACCAGCCCGGAATTCTTCAGCAATAAAAGCACTGGAATAACATGTTAAACCAATTAAACCAATAATAAATTCAAAAGATGGCATTTTTAGAGTGAACAAAAACAGTTGAATTTCTGGTTCATCAAATAACCATAATTTAAACTCAATCGGTAACAAATTACCAATACCAAAATACCAGAAAAAAAGTTGCGGTAGTAATGGCGAATAACGAAAAATGGCGTTATATCCAATAACAACGCCTTTGATAATTTTAATATGACTTTGCTGAGCAATAACTAATAAAAATCCTAATGTGGTAGAAAAGATAATTGTTAAAAAAGAGATAGCCATAGTGACTAAAAAACCATCCCACAACCACCACAAATAACGTGGCTCTAGTAATTGCTCATACATATAATTTATTGACCTTTACCTATTTTGAAATCACCACGAGGCATCGCAGAATTTGTATCTGGACCAAACCAGCGGTTATAAATAGTTAATGCTTCACCATCATTTTCAAGTTTTAACAATATTTGATTAACTTTTTCTTTTAAACGAGTTTCACCTTTTGGAACACCAACAGCTTGATATTCTTCAGTAATACTAAATGGTGAAATTTCAAAAACAGCACGTTGTTCTTCTGGGACATTTGCGAGTAAACCAATTAACTTAGCATCATCTTGAGTAATAGCTTGTACCACTCCATTACGTAATGCTGCAAAAGCAAAAGGCGTATCATCATAAGAAATCACTTTAGCGGTTGGGAACTTTTCACGTAACGTAATTTCCATTACAGTCCCTTTATCAGCCCCTATACGAAGATTTTTAAGATCATCAGCTGTTTTTAACAATCCTTTTTTAGCCACAAACTTCTGACCAGTGGCAAAATAAGGCAAACTAAAATCAACTGTTTTAGCTCGCTCATCAGTAACCGTAAAGTTGGCAACGATCAAATCCGCTTTTTGCGAGGTAAGTAATGGAATACGATTAGCTGGATTAGTTGGAACAAGTTCCACTTTTACATTTAATGCTTTAGCTATTTCATTAGCATAATCAACATCTAGCCCGGCAATTTTATTGGTTTTTTCATCAATAAATCCAAACGGAGGATTACTATCAAATACAGCAATCTTAATCTCACCTCGTTTTTCAATATCGTCTAAACGATCTGCATAAGCAGTGTTCACGCCTAATAATGTGCTAATCAAAGCTACAGCTGTTAATGATTTAGTTAGAAATTTCATGACAACATCCTTAATAAGAGAGGTATTTACATAAAAAGTCTAACAATAAATAGTCTTTAGGATAAATAACAAATATTTACATCTATATAACTATTGGTTATATGTTTAAAGTTAAATTATATTAAAAATAATAAAAACGCCGAAAATTGGCGTTTTTATTATTTCAATATTGAATTTTAAAAAATCATTTTTCTTTTAACTTATTTATACTTGTAACGATATCTTTTTTGGTCCCAAATGCTCCCGCTTTTGTTACAATTTTAATATTACCATAACGTTCATGAATTAATGTTGACATCACAATTCCGGGGGATATTTCTTGCTTAATACAACATCCTGCAGCTTGAATTTTATTAACAATATTAACGGCAGTATCACCACCGGTTAAAAACAATCCAGAAATAGAGACATTTTTTAATACAATATCTACAATAGATCCTAAACATTCTTTAACTTTAGTTATTGCATCATGAAAAAGAATACCATTTTCTTCTGAAAATGCTAAAGTCTGTTCATAATCAGATTTACTCTTACAGGTTGTTAAGATTACATCCTTTTTTTGAGACAATTTTAAGCAAATTTCTTCAGCATATTTATTATATGTTTCATTGTTAAATATATCAGCAGGTTCAATTTTTACAATATTAATTCCTTCTGACTCAGCATAATTTATTTGTTCAATTGATACTTGACTAATACTTGCAACAACACCTAGAACAGGATCTGTGGGATATAATGAGTTGAAAAGGCCTTCAGCTAATCCAGCGCTTCCAACATATAGAATTTTTTTATTAAGCTTCAATAGGATTTTTGATAAATCTGATATCTGTTTATCTGATACTATATCTATAACATGTAAATACTCATCAGAAATATTGAAACAATTATTATCTAACTCAGATACCTCATGATATCTGACTGATTCTTTAAATGCTTGATTAAGAATTTCTGCTAAATTATCAGTTTTAATAGGACTTAAAGGATCTTTTGTCAATTCAGTATTCATTAATGGTTCATCATTTAAATACTGTTTTCCATTTTTAGTAATACGATTCATTTTGGGAAATGCGGGAGCAAATACAATTAAATCAGGGTGATAAACATCTGCAATAGCTCTGATTTCATGAGCTATATTTCCTCTTAAAGTTGAATCTACTTTTTTATAAATAATATCAAATTTACTTAATGCACAAACTTCTGATACCATTTTAAATACTTTATAATATGAATCGTTAGCATTAAGGTTTCTTGATTCAGTATCAAGCACTATTGAACTTGAATGAAATGCTGGAGACAATAATACATCTACATTTATCCCTCTTTTTTTCATCTGTATTCCTGTATCATTTGCCCCTGTAAAATCATCTGCAACAATCAAATATTGGGTTGTCATTATATTTACTCCTATTTAGCTTTCATTTCTAGTTTTGCTTTTTTCTTATTTTCTAACTTATTTAAAAAGCTAACTAAGATTGGACATAAAACTGCAGTAACAATAACAGCAGCAGCTACCTGTGCAGTTGCCTGAGGCATTATTTCAGCAAAAGTAGGATCAACAGCTGCTACAGCTGCTGGAGTAGCAACTGCATTTCCTGCGGTTGCACCTACAGCAGCCCCTACTTGCGGAAATTTAAAACGAAATAGTTTAAAAGCAAAATATCCTGCAAAACCTGTAATAAAAACACAGCTAATACCTAGTAAAATACCTGACATACCAGCATTAATAAGTTGATTAAAATTGAGAGCAGCACCTAAAGGAAAAGCAAAAAGAGGAATCAAAATACTTGTACCTGGAGCTAAAAATTTCCTAATATTATCATCTAAATTTCCAAGAATTAATCCCAGTAGAATAGGAACTAAGGCTGCTAATAAGACGGTAAATGAAATTTGAGCTAGACCTGTTGCTCCAAAAGCCAACATAGTAAAAAAAGGACCATCAGATAACGCGATGACTGATACAGCCCCAACATCAGTTGAATCTCCATACTCTCCAGCAAGTGCTGCATACAACCCACCATTTTTATTGGTTAATGAAGCAATTATTGCTAAAGGTGTAATTCCTAACACACCATATATACCCCAAAAATAATTTACGATGATACCTAATATTGCACCAATTAAAACTTTAACTAATAATAAGATAACTCCTTTTAGAACAGGTAAACCTGCCTGTTTTATCTGTATTTGTGCGCCATTACATAATAAAAACGCAGCTAATAAAGCTGGAGCTCCTGTTTTTAATAATGCTTCAGTGAATCCTCCAATTGAAAAAACTTGTGGAGCAAAAGTATTAGTAATAGCTCCAAGAACCAACGGAACAACCATCAATCCGCCAGGTATTTTTTTTACCGTATTTAAAATATTCATATTAATTCCTTTGAAATAATAATTGGTACTTCTTTACAAATCATCCACTAAATATGATTCAAATAAATCATTTTGATTTATTTGAATCATATATTATCAATAATAGCATTTAATTATATTTAAAATGATTAGTTTTATGACCAAGATCACACAAATATTATTTATGATTAAATTTAATCAAATTAAGTGGATTTTTCAAATTAAAAAATATATAGTTTAGAAAGATTAATATTTGAATTTAAAATTTCATATAAGGAGATAAATTGTGTCAAAAATCATAGCGATAACTATGGGAGATCCAGCAGGAATTGGGCCGGAAATTATTGTCAAAGCATTACAATCAGATATTTTAAAAAACATAAAATCTGTGGTAATTGGTTCGGCTGATTTATTAAAAAAACAATTAAAAATGGGATTATTTAAGAACATTAATCTTAATATAATCAATAGCGTTAGCGAAGCAGATTTCTCAAAAAATGTGATTAATATAATTGATATAAAATTGGAAGATATCGATTCATTGCAACCAGGAAAAATTCAACCACAAGCGGGAGATCTAGCTTATCGATGTGTAAAAAAAGCAACAGAATTAGCTCTTGCGGGCGAAGTTACGGCAATTGCAACAGCACCACTAAACAAAGAGGCACTACACTCGGCAGGACACATGTATCCAGGACATACTGAGTTATTAGCTAAACTCACTAATAGTAAAGATGTCGCAATGGTACTTTATACTGATTCACTAAAAGTGATTCATGTTACCACACACGTTTCACTACGAAACTTTTTGGATAAATTAAGTAGTGATAGAATTGAAAAAGTAATTAAAATTGCTGATGACTTTCTTAAAAAAGTAGGAATTTCTGATCCCAAAATTGCTGTAGCTGGTGTTAACCCCCATGCAGGAGAACATGGCCTATTTGGTGATGAAGAAATAAAATTTGTTACACCTGCTATTGAAAAAATGCGGCTTTGTGGCATTGATGCTATTGGTCCATGTGCACCTGATACAGTATTTTTACAAGCCCATCAAGGTAAATTTGATATGGTTGTCGCAATGTACCATGACCAAGGTCACATCCCACTTAAATTATTAGGCTTTTATGATGGGGTAAATATCGCAGCCGGACTACCATTTATTAGAACATCAGCCGATCATGGCACCGCATTTGATATTGCATGGCAAGGTATTGCAAAAGCCGATAGTATGATAGAATCAATCCGATTAGCGGAACTGTTATCATAGTGAACAATATTAATAAACATAGCAAAACAAAAAGGAGAATTTTCAGTGGGTAAATACAATCGACTTGATCAAATCATGGATTATCTTAAGATTCATAACTTAGTCACAGTCGAAGAGTTAGTTATAGCTACTGAAGCCTCTCCTGCCACAATTCGTCGTGATTTAATTAAATTAGATCAACAAGGAGTAATTAGTCGAACTCATGGAGGAGTTACTCTAAATCGTTTTATTCCTAGTCAACCAACTACATCTGAAAAAATTCATAAAAATTTTAATGAAAAACAGCTTATTGCAGATGTTGCAGCCGAACTAATAAAAGCTGGAGACTCAATAGCGCTTGATGCTGGGACAACAACTTTGGAAATTGCTAAAAGAATTACCCAAATGCCTGTCAGAGTTATTACATCAGATTTGCATATTGCTCTTTTTTTATCTGAGTTTAAACAGATTGAGGTGACCATCATTGGCGGTAAAATTGATGATAGTAGTCAATCATGCATCGGTGAACATGGACGTTCATTGCTACTACAAATTAATCCTGATATTGCATTTATAAGTTGTAATTCATGGAGTTTAAGTAAAGGTGTAACTGCACCAACTGAAGACAAAGCATTAATTAAAGCAGGATTTGCTCAAAAGGCGGATAAAGTAGTACTTGTCGCAGATAGCAGTAAATACAATTCTTATTCTTTATTTACCTCTATACCACTCAATCGTTTTACCGATATTATTACCGATAACCATTTAGATACTGAAACAGTACAAAATCTTCAAAGCCAACCATTTAAGTTACATATTGCCAGTTAATATATTTCACAGATAAATCAATAAAAAATAAAATTCATTTATCTGTGATATTTGCCTTATTCTTCAATTATCCAACTATTTCACTATCTACAAAAAAATAGGCAATTTCTCTTTCGGCGGATGAAATAGAGTCTGAACCATGTACTGCATTTTCTGTGGTGTTATCGGCAAAATCAGCTCTTAATGTTCCTTGCTCAGCGTTACTTAAATCGGTAGGTCCCATTAATTGGCGATATTGGTAGATGGCATCTTCACCTTCAAGCACTTGTACAACTATTGGACCTGAAATCATAAAATTAACTAATTTATCAAAAAAAGGCTTATTTTGATGTTCAGCATAAAAGCCTTCAGCTTGAGACTTTGTCAGCTTAATCATTTTCATAGCAATGATTTTGAGTTTTGCTTTTGATATTCGAGTTTCAATCTCACCTATGACTTGTTTGTTAACTGCATTGGGCTTAATGATTGATAATGTGCGTTGTATAGCCATATGAGAATTCCTTTATTAATCTGATATAAAAGTTAATCGAACAATTTGACCACTTTCATCTAATAATAATAAACGATGTATCCCCTTTTTGGTCACTGTTAAAGCAATTTTTTCATTATTATGGGAATTAGCTACTAAATCGCCATCTAAAAACCACCATTTTTCACCATAACCACCTTCTGGAATTAGATCAACAGTCACTTGATTAAATCCTGGTAAAGCTCTAATCAATTGTTTATCACGTAGCCCAACAATATTGAGAGAAGAAAAGATATCCTTACCCATTACAGGACATGTTTTATCTATTGGAGGTAATATTGATTTCCTTCGTTCTTTAGTTAGTAACCAATTTTCTAATGAAACAGGCCATAATGCTACCTGTTTTTTTTGTGCACCTAAACAATCAGCTGCGACACGTTCACCTCGTTCATTTACCCAAATATTTATCCAACCAGAACGGTAAATGTTGTTTTTCAATTCGCTATAAGTACTTAATGTTGGTGGTACCATTTTATCCAATACCCATGCTGTTTTTTGCCGATGACAATTCGCATCCGATTCTGGAAGAGGTTGTCCTAATGGCCAGCAGATTTTCATAGAAGAAACTGATTTAGGCATTTCATTATCAATAATAGGTCGATTCAAACGAGTTTCTCTGTTTAATAATATTGAATTCACTTGCTGTAAAATTGGCATTGCTGACATTGAACCATATTGTCCAGGAACAGGAGTACCGTCTGGTCGCCCTACCCAAACACCGATTAAGTACCTTGGATTGATTCCAATTGCCCAAGCATCCCGATAACCATAACTGGTACCAGTTTTATATGCTAATAAATTACTATTAATTAGCATTTGTCTTGTTATCCAAGCGCTACCATCAGAAATAAGTGGTTTATTTATTAAAGGTTCTTTTTGAGTAAATCGTAACGGACTCACCTCACCATGCCGAGCAAAGGCACTGTAAGCACTAACAAGATTATCCATTTTTAACGAAGCCCCACCTAATATATAAGAAATATTTGGTTCATTAGCAATAGAGGATAAGGGTAAACCAATACCAGCCAGTTTGGCGGTAAATCGCTTTGGACCATATAATTCAATTAACTGAACTGCTGGTAGATTCAGTGATTTACTTAATGCCTCTGATGCGCTAACAGGGCCATAAAAACCTTCATCAAAATTAGTTGGTCGATAATCTGACGTTATACGAGGAACATCTTGCAATAAAGATTCAGAATGAATCATACCCTCATCAATAGCAAAGGCATAAATAAACGGTTTTAATGTAGAACCAGGAGAACGTAATGAACTAATCATATCAATCTGGCCAAAACGTTCTTTATCATTAAAATCAGCAGAACCTACATAGCCTTTTACAGTCATATCAGTATGGTCAACAACTAAAATAGCCAGTGATGTTTTAGGAGGTAACTGTTTTTTACGGTTAATCGCTAAATCTTCTAAATTATACTGGATAGACACATCAATGGTTGAATGTATAATATCCTCATTAGGATATTGCTGTTTTAGTCGATAAGCTAATAATGGAGCCAACTGCGGAGTCTTTCGTGGATAAACCCAAACCTCATCTCGTCGGACTTGTTCAATCAAATCATTTGACCATACTTGATATTCAGCCAATCTATCTAGGACTTTGTTACGCGCTTGCTTAGCTCTTTCAGGAAACCGATCAGGTCGTAATCGACTAGGAGCTTGAGGTAAAACGGCTAATAAAACAGCTTCACTACGGGTTAATGCTTTGGGTTGTTTACCAAAATAAGACCAGCTTGCAGCCCCTATGCCTTCGATCGTGCCACCATAAGGTGCATGATTAATATATAAAGTTAGAATTTCTTTTTTACTATAATGTAATTCTAATTGAAAAGTACGAAAAATCTGTTTTAACTTACCAAGCAGTGTTCGATCATGAGGATATAATAACCGAGCCACTTGCATTGAAATAGTGCTGCCACCAGAAATAATTTTATCATTTGTTATATTTTGCCAAGCAGCACGTAGTAAAGAAATTGGGTTAATACCAATATGATCGTAAAAATAACGATCTTCATAATTTAATAAAACGTCTAGATAATAGTCAGGAACTTCATCAAGACTAACTGAATAACGCCAAATACCATTTTTATCAGCAAATCGCCATAATGGCGTTTCATCTTCAGCGATAACAGTCTGCGTAGTTTTATTTTGTGAAACAGATAATGGAAAAAGATAATCAGCAACAAAAAAGCTGCCAACGAATAAAACTAGTAATATCAATAAGAATTTAAATAGTTTATAAAAGCACTTTTTCATTATCGTTATTATATTATCCAGCTAAATTTATTTAGAAATAAAAAATTCCGCCAACTATATTGGCGGAATAATCATTTTATAAAATGTAATGGTGAAATTACTTATCACCTTCTTCATTGTTATCCTTTTTACTAGGACTGGATATTGTCATCAAATCAAGTGATTGTCCTATAGCAAACCGATCTGGTCGATACATAGACTCAACATAAGGATAAGGAATCATGTAATCACCAGTAGTCACTGCTCTAACTAAATAAGCAACGCGTTTACGATATTTATTTTCATTGACATAGGTATTGATATTCACCGCAGCAACATATCTATCATCTCTAAATTCCTGATATTTAATCTCGTTAATATCCTCATTTTTTAATAAATCAGCAACCCATGGAATTGTTGATAAATTTACACTGCTATTAGCAAGATTTTGATTTTCTAGCTCCAAACCTGCAGGTAAGAAATCAACAATTAAGGCATCATGCACAGCTTTTTGAGCTGTTACATCTAAAACGACAACCATCATTGAACCTACTTCTATATTCGATGGTATTATCTCTTTACCTTGTAAATCATAATAGGTACGCTTAATAGTTAAAAAACCATCTTGCGATGTTGGTGCTGGAGGTGTTTTTTCATAGCCTGTAACAGAAAATTTAATATAAAGCGGCTCATCATGAGCAGAATTATTAATAGATAATCCTTGTGCTAATCCATCAAAATCATAGGAGTGAGAAACAACTGAATCAACATCATCAATTTTGCCATTTATTGAAACTTTGAATTGATTACCACTTTTATGTTGTTCTAATGTCCAACCAGCAATAAATAACGCATTTAATTCCTGTGTTGAGAAATAACGTTGATCATTTAATAAATCTGACAAATTATATAGATAATTTGCTTGATTATTCTGCGCCATATTATTTTCTATCAATAAAGAAAGAATTAATGACTGATCACGAACTGTACTACCATAATTACCTAACCACCTATCATTATATGTATATGGAGTAGTAAAAACTAACGGCAATAATTTGTCATAGGTTGCCTGATAACCATTTAATTTTGCTGTTACCGCTAAATGAGCTAATGGTAATGGTGAGTAGATAAATGATGTATCACTGCTCATTATTTTATCGGTTAAATAATTAATTTCATTACGCATTGCTGCAGTGATTTTCTCTTGTTTAGAAAGTATCATCAACGCATAGGCTTTAATAGATAATTTATTAAACTCAAGCACGTCTAAATCACCGTAATAACTAAGATTATTAAATGCAGAGGCATCATAAATATATTGACCAATACGCGTCATTGCAGCATCAAGCGCTTTATCATTAACCTGATATCCGCGCTCTTTAGCTTGCAATAAAAAGTCTGTCGCATAGACTGTTAGCCAATGTTCTTCTTCACTATAGTTACTCCATAAACCAAAGCTGCCATTACTACGTTGCATTGATAAAATGCGTGAAATACCTGTTTGAACTTTTTCTCGGCGCTTTTCATCAGAATCAGTTTTAATGCCTAACTGCGCCAGTTGTTCACTGTTAGCATATAAAGATGGGAATAAGCCACTCGTAGTTTGCTCTAAACAGCCATATGGGTAAGCAAATAATCTTTTAATATATTGTGCAATATTTAACGGAGGTTGATTAGAGACCACTAACTGTCCTTCAACAGTATTTTCGATTAAACCAGTTAAAGCTTGGTCTGATAATTGCCAGCTTTCATTTGCATCTACTGCTGAGACATAAGATCTTGAAGTTGCGGCATATGCAGGTCTTATACCAATTGTCCAAGAACGACTTATATTGAAATCAGAATTATCTTCAAGCAAAATGCCTTTTACATCTATCTTTATTGTTCCTTTACCATAACCGTAATCGGCAGCAACAGGAATCTTAATAATATCTTTCTGTTTACTATCTAGTTTTACAGTAACCGATTTTGTTTCATTTTGATGAAGCAAACCACTAGTTGATACCTCAACTTGCATGTTTTGCGTACTACCAGTCAAATTATGCAAATCTAACGCTAAAATCGCCTGATCACCGCCAGATAAGAATCGAGGTGTTGTTAATTCAGCAATAACAGGAGCAGCAACTTTCATCGTTTTTTCAGCTCTGCCAAAACGATTGGTATCCCATGCTTGCGCCATAATTCGTAGTTCACCATTAAAATCAGGCAATGGTAAGTTAATTATCCCTTCGCCTTCATCATTTAACTGAATAGTTTCAAGTTGTTGTGCTACAATTAGGACGTCATTTAATGGTTTTTTACCACCAGCACCCATCGCATCACCACCAAAGCTCATGTTAACATTACGACCTGAAGCTTCAATCAATTTACCATAAACATCGTAAATACTGGTATCATAGCGTTTACGACCTAAAAATCCTGTATATGGATCGGGTGTAACAAAATCAGTTATATTTAATACACCGGAATCAACTGCAGAAACCAAAACTGTGACTTTTTTATCCTTTTGAATAAATTCTTTATCCATTTTGATTTTTATTGGCACAGTAGTTTCTGGTTCAACTTGAGCTGGTGCATTGATTGCAACATTTAACTGACGGTCTGTTGTGTCAATTGGTAAATATAATAACCCAATTGCTCGTTTAACTGTTTGTACAGCAGCATCTGTCGATGGACGAACTATCATAGTACTAATATAAATGTCATGTCGTCCCCAATTTTCAATTGGAATATCAACATCTAAACCATTTTCATCAATAGTTATTGATTTTTTCCAAATGGTACCACCATTACTTTCTAAAGAGATATAACCGGAGCCAGCAACTGGTGCCTGAACATTCACTCTGGCTATATCGCCAACTTTATAAGATGGTTTATCAATAGTTAACTTAACTTGATCTGGCCGTACAGATTTTGTGCCACGAGTATTATCTTCCCAATCATAACCAGCCCAAAAACGGAAACTTGTCACAACATTAGTTTGAGGATCAACAACTTCAACGCGATAAGAGCCATAATCAGTTGGTTGGAAACTTATTTTTGTTGTACTACCTGCATCAATAGATAATTGATTTTCTGAAACCATATATTCACTAGAATTATAGTTTACTCGCCAACCATCCTCATCTGACCAAGTCCAATAATAATTACGACGTTCGCGAATCAACCGAGCTTTTAGTGAATTTGTAGCTAACTTTTCACCTTCAAGATTGATATAAGCAATTTCAAATTCGGCATTATGGTCAATGTCAACGGTAGGACGATCATAATATTCATCCTGATTCCAATCATAATATGGTGAATCTTCAAATAGCGCTCGAATTGCAGGTAATTTATCTGCCGGCCATATGGTTTGTGTCGCATAACGTGTAACCGGTCGACCTCCTGAATCAAGTAGACTTGCTTGTAAAACCAATTTAGCAGGAGACTCTAATCCAGACCAATTATCTTTGCTAACCTCAATTTGAGTTAAACCATCATCATCCAACTCAACTTCAAGAGAATCAAGCTCACGATATAGGCTTTCGTCTGTCACTTTTCCAATTTTGAAGTCAGTTAGACCAGTAACTGAATCGACGGTCTTTAAATAGAGATTAGCTTCTAAACTGTTACCTATTGCTGGTTCACCATATAAATACCAACCTTTAACATTAAAGTTAATATCTTCGTTATTAAGAACCGCCCCGTTTGTAGTGCTTTTGATTTCCATTGCCATACGCTCAGGCAAAAACTCTTCAACTTTAAAGCTCCAGTAACGATAATCATCATCGCCTAAATTAAAACGAATTGCCCATTTACCTGTTGCGGCATCATAAGGAATATCAAACGTTTGCTGATATAACCCATTTAAATCAGCATTACTTTTTAATTGGTAATTTTTAATCACTCGACTATCAGGAGAAAGAATATCAACAATGATAGGTTGATCTGGTAATGATTGCCCATCAGCATTACGTAATAATGCATTAAAATAGACGGTTTCTTCTGGACGATAAAGATCACGAGGTCCGAAAACAAACAATTGTTTTTGATAAAAAGGACTACCGGACAAATTGAAATCAGTCAAATTAAGCGCATTACGATCAATATTAACAAACGAAGTTTGCTGGCCATCACTGGCTGTTAATAACGAATAGTCATAATTATTACCTAGGTCAAATTCAGCATAACCATCTTTATCTGTTACTGCTGAAATTGTATGACATTTTTTTCTATTTTCATCTTTACGACACATTAATGATAAATCAATATTTGCTAATGGTTTACCATTATCTAAACCATGAGTCATTACTGCTATCTTAGCATTTTTATAACGATGAACTGACACACCAATATTACTAATTGAAAACAAAGTTGCTGGATTCGATTCGTTATAAATACCTGCTTCATTCATCACAGCAATATAAACACCTTCTTGATTAAGTTCAGCAATATTAGCAAGGTTTACTAAAACTGTTTCTTGTGCATTAGGTTTTGGATGAAGATCGAATCTTGATGAATAAACTAAATCAGCATATTTAGTCAATTCTTTTGAACGCCAAATCGAAAGCAAATCAATAAAACCAAAATCATCTACTAATTTAGATAATTTTTCTGGTTTAATTTTAAAAAAGTTAATATCAATTTTATTTACATTCAGCGTTGTGACAGGTAATCCGCTCATAGATTTACTTGGTAGTAATATACCCGAGCTTGCAAAACCTACTGTAGGTTGGCGGTCTTGAGTCGTAATTTCTTTTTGGTAAACAGATTCTAAATGACTGTCGTTGATAGCTGATAATAATTTATCAATGGTTAAAACCAGTTGTCGATTTGGTTGAAGATAACGATGTTTTAGCTCTAAACCATTATCAGATAATTCCCATGCTCCATCAACATTACCTGTTTTTCTATCAACTAATCTGAGTAAATTAGAAAAATTCAACTTAGGATTAAGAGGTACCGAAAAAGTCACTACTAAAGTACTTGAACCATCAATAATAACTTCAGAACTATCAATGACAGTTAATTGTTTACCTTTGTACTTTTCAATTAATTCTGGTGTTGGATTAAAGGCATTATGAGATCCAGCCTCAGCTTCAGTTAAAGTTTCTGTTGCAACAGCATTGGTTTTATTGTCAATGACATCTGTTGCTACCTCAGTTTTATCAGCCTGTAGTGAATCAACTGTTTTATCTTTCTGATTATCACAAGCGCATAGCATCAAAAATAAACTTAACACCGCTAAGTGTTTTATCAATCTCATTATTTCACCTAATCCCTTACTGTTACAACGAATGTACTGTTTTTTTATCGATATTATGCACTTTCAGACAAAGTTTAGCAAAACTTCTTTAATCAGATTTATAATTTTTTTTATAATTAAGTTATGAATTTTGTTAAAAATTTTGAGGAACGGCCTTTTTGAGAAAGAAAAAAAGGCAGTTAGAATTTACTATATTGTCAATAAACTCTAACTAGCGAATAAGTAATAACTTGTAGGTAAACTTAAAGTCAAGTTACTGAGATTTGATAAGCAATTTTTTTAAGATAAAGTTTAAAATAATTCCGTATAACGGTAAAAAGAATAATCCACAGATAATAATTTTAAAGCTATAATCGATAGTAGCAATTTCAACCCAATGCGTAGCCATAAATTCATCATTTGTTTTATAAAAGGCGATCGCAAAAAAGACGATGGTATCAATACCATTACCTAATATTGCCGATGCTGAAGGCGCTACCCACCATGCTCTATTTTTACGTAAATAATTAAACACGGTAATATCCATCAATTGACCTACTAAGTAAGCGGCAAAACTCGCTAAAGCAATCCGGAAAACAAAGCTATTAAACTCGGCTAACGCGGAAAATCCCATCCAATGGCTTTCAAAAAACAGTACTGAGATAGAATAAGAAAATAGTAAAGCGGGAATCATCACCACAAAAATAATCTTCCTCGCTAAACTCGCGCCAAAGACCCGAATAGTTAAATCGGTAGTCAAAAAGATAAATGGAAAGGTAAACGCCCCCCAAGTGGTATGGAAACCAAAAATATCAAAAGGGATTTGTACCAGATAATTGCTTGAAGCAATAACCAAAATATGAAAAAACGAAAGCCAACCAAGGGCTTTCATTTGTTGTGCGTGAGTAAATTGGCTAGTTTGTTCTGAAATAGTGTTCAGATACATAAATTTTTCCTTTTTTAATGGGGTAAGTGAACCCAGTGTTACAATTAATTTGAATGATTAAGATATTCGTTTAAACCTTTTTCGCGAAGAATACAGCTAGGACATTTACCACAACCACCATCAACGCCATAATAACAAGTATGGGTGTATTTTCGGACATAATCCAAATAACCAAGCTTATCGGCCATCTCCCATGTTTGAGCTTTAGTGAGATACATTAGTGGTGTAATAAGATTAAAGTTATAATCCATAGCCAGATTCATCGATACATTCATTGATTTAATAAAAATATCACGACAATCAGGATAGCCACTAAAATCGGTTTCACAGACACCAATAATAATATTACGTATACCTTGTTGCTTGGCATAACAACCTGCTAGAAGTAAAAACAGCATATTACGACCGTCAACAAAAGTATTCGGGTAATCCCCATCTTTGGCTGCTTTAATTTCTTGCGAGTCATCAATCAAAGCATTATTAGTGGTCTGTTTAATCACCGAAGTATCGATCACCGTTTGTTTAACGCCAAGATCTTCAGCAATCCATTTAGCTTTTTCCAGTTCAATTGCATGACGTTGACCATATTGAAAACTAATGGTTTCGACATTTTCACGACCATAATCAGCAATGGCTTGCAATAAACAAGTAGTAGAATCTTGGCCACCTGAAAAGATAACAAGAGCTTTACGATTTTGCATTTTTAACGAATCCAGTAGAAAGATTAACGATTATCGATTTTTTCAGGATAAAGGTCATGATTAGCCAAGCGATTCAAAGCTATTTGTTGCCAATCAGTACCCGCTTTTCCATAATTAACATAAGGATCGATAGATATTCCACCTCGGGGAGTAAATTTACCCCACACTTCTATATATTTCGGATCCATCAATTTAATTAGATCTTTCATGATGATATTAATGCAATCTTCATGATAATCACCATGATTGCGGAAGCTGAATAGGTAAAGCTTAAGCGATTTACTTTCAACCATTTTAATATTTGGCACATACGAAATATAAATAGTGGCAAAATCAGGTTGTCCTGTTATCGGACAAAGACTGGTAAATTCAGGACAATTAAATTTTACAAAATAATCATTTTCTGGATGTTTATTATCGAATGTTTCTAAAATTTCTGGACAATAGTCAGTAGGATAGCGAACGGATTGATCGCCAAGTAGTGTTATATTACTCATTTTTTTCCTTAGTTTTTTAGCGTGGGAGGTTCACGAACCACGTAATTAGGCGCCCACCATACTCTTTTTAAATAAAAAAGTCCAGTTTAAGCAACGTTGCGTGTCTTAACAAAAAGCACCATTAATACTAGATCAATGGTGCTTATTTATTGAGAACTTAGGTAAAAAGTGTGAGGAAAGCACTTTTTTAAGTCAAATATAAATTATTTGCTGGTCAATTGTTTGTAATAATCAGCAAGTTTATCTTTAGCATCAGCTAATTCTTTTTCGGCATCATTTAATTTCGCTTTTAATGCATCGATTGTATCTTGATGAGCATTAACTTTATCTTTTGCATACTCTTTGGTTTTTTCAGCTAATTCTTTGGTTTTATCTGTAACATCTTTAGTTTTTTCAACTACTAATCTTTTATATTTTTGTTCTAAGGTTTCATCAGTACAATTGGTATTAACTTCTTGCAATGCTTTTTCAAGACCTGTCACTTCATTGGTATTATTCGCTTTTTTGGCTTGTTCTATTTTCGTTTCAATTGCTTGCTTTTTAGCATCACAATTTAAGCCTTGGTTTTCGTCATTGCTTGATGCATAACTATTTACCGAAAATGCAGTAACTAAAGTGATAATGCTTAACTTACTTAATAACCTTATTGCTGATTTCATATTGATTCCCCTTAAGTTTATTTTCTTAATTGAACACAATCTACTTTATGATCTTTACCTTTGGTTAAAATTAAACTTGCTCGTTCCCGTGTTGGTAGGATATTTTCAATCAAATTTAATTCATTGATATCTCGCCAAAGGCGGTTAGCAATATTCACGGCCTCTTCCTCTGGAAGCTTTGAATAATGGTTAAAGTAAGAGTTAGGATCACTAAATGCCCCAGCTCTAAATTTTAAAAATCGGTTAACATACCAATCGTGTAATAGCGGTAATTGTGCATCGACATAGATCGAAAAATCGACATAATCAGAAACAAATACACGATTATTAGCTTGAGTATAGTTTATGGTGCCTTGTAAAACATTTAATCCTTCAAGAATTAAAATATCTGGACTATCAACAACAATATGTTCATCTTCAACAATATCGTAAACTAAATGAGAATAAACGGGCGCCTTAACTTCTGCTTGTCCTGACTTTACATCAGCAACAAAATTAAGTAATTTTTTGATATCATAGGATTGTGGAAATCCTTTTTTATTCATGATACCACGTTCTTCAAGATAACGGTTAGGATATAAAAAACCATCGGTTGTCACCAATGCAACTTTCCGATGCTCTGGCCAACGAGTCAACAATGCTTGTAGGACACGGGCGGTAGTGCTTTTACCAACAGCTACACTACCTGCAATACCAATAATATAAGGTATTTTTTGACTTTTCCCTAAAAATTTTGATAACACTGCCTGGCGGCTAAAACTGTTGCTTATATAATAATTGAGTAATCGAGATAAAGGCAAGTAAATTTCACTTACCTCATCCATGGATAAATCTTCATTAATACCTTGTAATGAAGTCAATTCTTCTGGCGTTAAAGTCATTGGTACCGCATTACGCAAGCTCGCCCATTCTTGTCGGGTAAATTGCATGTAAGGGCTCAAATGATTTGTCATATTTTATTCTCTATTGCTAGCTGATATAAATAATTTGGCTCAGATTATACTAAATCTATTTTTTTACAATCATAAATTGGTATTATCTCATGCTCATAGCTATATTGATGACTTACTGGTAAAATACGTTTAGTGAGTTAATTATCAGATATTAAATTGAGATTGTATGTTAAAAAATAAATCAAAACAAAAACCTAAAAAAACCCGCCAAGAGATTAATGAAGAATCTCGTGAGTTAAAGCGCAAACGTAAACATAAAGGTTTACCGAGTGGTTCACGTTTTAATGGTCAAGATAACAATCAAAATAACAAAGCAACTAAAACAATAAAAGATCCTCGTGTTGGCAGTAAAAAACCAATTTCATTGGTAATAGATGATAATTCATCTATTAAAAATATAGATAAAATTAATCAGCCCAAAATAACTAAAGCCAAGTTAACACCACAACAAGAATTAGAACAACTTGAAAATGATACTAAACTGGATCAATTACTAGATTTGGTAGAGCAAGGTAAAACCTTAACTAACGAGCAACAAACTTATCTTGATAATAAACTAAACCGTATAGACAAACTTATGCAAATATTAGGTTATGAAGATGAAGATTTCGAGGATGAGCAAGAAGAAACCAAAGAAGATATCGTCAGTCTACTTAAACGTAATTAAGTTAGTTTTAGTTAAATATGCATTATAAACATCAATAATCTTATATACAAAATAACCACGATAAAGAGTCATATACCACCATGCTACTATTGATTATGCTAGGTTTATATTTAGGATTATTTATTTGCACATTATTATATTTAAAAAAAACTAATTACATTAAATTAAAAACACAAATAAGAGCAAAACAACGTAATACAGCAAAACGTTATGGAAATGACAATGTCAAACGCAGGATTAAATAAAAATGTGATTCAAACCCAGTTATGGGATCAAGCGTTAATTGAAAAATATAACTATTCAGGTCCAAGATATACCTCTTATCCAACAGCACTTGAATTTAACGAACAGTTTACTGAACAAGATTTCATTTTAGCGACCAACCTTTATCCTGAACGACCATTATCGCTGTATGTACATATTCCGTTTTGCCATAAACTTTGTTACTTTTGTGGTTGTAACAAACTGATTACACGACAAACCCACAAAGTCACTAAATACCTTGATGTATTAGATATCGAGATCGCTAAACAGTCCAGATTATTTAAAAACCGGACTGTAACACAAATGCATTGGGGGGGCGGCACCCCTACTTTTTTAACTGATGCTGAAATTAGCCGCTTGCTCTCATCGATCAAAAAACACTTTAACTTTGCTCAAGATGCCGAACTATCCATTGAAATAGATCCAAGAGAAATAAGTCCACAAACGATTGATCATCTAGCTAATGTTGGCTTTAATCGGTTAAGTATGGGGATCCAAGATTTCAATCATGAAATTCAAAATTTAATTAATCGCGAGCAAGATGAAAACTTGATCCGTTCACTAATTACCCAAGCAAGAAAAAATAACTTTCGTTCTATTAGTCTAGATTTAATTTACGGATTACCTAAGCAAACTGTTGAAAGTTTCACCGAAACATTAAATAAAGTGATTGATATTTCGCCTGATAGATTAAGTGTTTTTAATTACGCACATTTACCTAGTCGATTTGCTGCCCAACGTAAGATCAAAGATAATGATTTACCTAATGCAAGTCAGAAATTGAAAATCTTACAAACCAGTATTGAAAAATTGACTCTCGCTGGTTACCAATTTATAGGTATGGATCATTTTGCAAAACCAACTGATGAGTTAGCTATCGCACAACAACAAAACAAGTTACATCGCAACTTTCAAGGTTATACCACTAAGGGAGATGCCGATTTACTTGGTCTTGGTGTATCAGCAATAAGTATGTTGGGAGACAGTTATGCCCAAAACCAAAAAGATTTAAGAAGTTACCAAGATCAAGTCGAACAAAAAGGGCATGGTTTATGGAAAGGATTTACCTTAAATCGTGATGATAAAATACGTCGAGATGTTATTAAACAACTTATTTGCCATTTTCAGCTTGATAAAAAACAGATTGAACAACATTACCATATCCAATTTGATGACTATTTTGCTGAAGATTTAAAACTACTTGCACCACTAGAACAAGATGGATTAGTTGTCGTTAATCAAGATAGCATCAATGTTCAATCTAAAGGCCAGCTTTTAATTCGTAATATTTGCATGTGTTTTGATATTTATATGCGTCGATTGGTGCGACAACAACAGTTTTCACGCGTGATTTAATTAAATAAATTCACGCATGACTATTTAATGATACTGATTTAAATGTTAATGACTGGCTAAATAAACCTTAAATTTAGTCGTTTGAGCAATAATTTCAACACTTTTAAATGTTTCATCCAAGATCGATTGATATGGTAAAAATGAATTTGCCACAATACAAAGATAACCATTTAGTTTTAAGTGTTTTTTTGCTTCCTTAATCAACTTATTAACTGCGGTATAACTTGTTTCTTTGCCATCGTGAAAAGGTGGATTAGAGATAATTAAATGATATTTATCGCTTATATCTGAAAACACGTCACTAGCAATAACACGTGCCACAATGTTATTAGCAGCTAAAGTCTCTTTACTTGATTCTAATGCAGCACTACTTACATCAGTTAATGTTAAGCTTATATCTTGATTTAGTTTACCTATTACTGTTGATAATATGCCCGAGCCGCAACCGACATCAAGGATATTTCCTTTGATAATATCACTATGGTCCATAAGTGCATTTAATAACAGCTCACTTCCTGCATCTAAGGCTTTCTGGCTGAAGACACCTGGTAAGCTTTTAATTTCGATATCCTGATTTTCAATCGTTAAGTGATAACTCAACCACCAGTCTTTTACTTCAAAAGCCAAACGACTATCAGCTCGAAAATGATATAAACCACATCGTCTTGCACTATCTATTTTTTGGATAGAACCAAAGTCACTTAACAGCCCTTCCACACTTTTTACCCCAGAACGATTTTCACCAATGATAAAAATATCACTATCTTTAGGCATATTGTTCAATAAATATGATAACTGAAATTGTGCTTCACTCTTGGTTTTAGGCCAATAATAAATGAGGGTATTTATATCACTATAAAAAGATGTATCAGGATAGAGCGAAAATATAGTGTTATTAGCTCGTTTACTATTTTTAAAGCTTAAAAAAGTATGATATTGGGAACAATGAATCTTGACGATATTTGCTGCAATAATCGAAGGATAATTGTCTTGAATATCACCAGCAATAAGAATATTTTTATCATCAAAAAATGACTGATGACGTTCAAGTACTTGGCTAGCTGGAGTAAAAACAGATGTTGCCATAATGCCTCAATGAAAAACCTTTATAAATTGAAGCGAAGATTATACAATTAACTTTCTTTAATCCCTAGTAAAACCGTAATCTGACAATGACACAAAATGATTGGTATCTTAAGCAATGTAATATTACTCAATATGTTTTACGCAATTCGACCGTATTCCAGGGAGAACTTGCGACTCATATAGACGAAAAAATTCGTTTAATTGTCGTTGCTAAACAAAAACCAACACAAAAAATATATTACGATATTTTAAAAGCCATCCGTTTAACAGAAGAACAAGTATTATTTCTTACCCCTTCGCAATTAATTATTTCGGCGGATGAAGTGAAAATAGTGACATGGTTTATAGATGTGCTTAGCAATGAACCATGGCAAAATAATTTAACCATAAATACCAGTGATTTAGATTCGCTAGCGAAAGATCCACAACAAAAACGTAAACTTTGGCAGCAGTTATGTGAATATGAAAACAATTTCCATCCTGAATGAACATGATTTAACGGCAGCTTATGAGTTAGAGCTCATATGCCACCCTATCCCTTGGTCTAAAGAAACTTTTTTTTCAAATCAAGGTGAACGTTATATTAATCTTAAAATAACCGTTGATAATAAACTGGTCGGCTTTTGTATTTGCCAACAAGTTGCCGATGAAGCAACTTTATTTAATATTGCAATACATCCTGCCTATAGACAACAGGGATTAGCTAAAGCATTATTAAATCATTTAATTGATAATTTAACAGCCATAAACTCACCACAGGTTATTTCAACTCTATGGTTAGAAGTTAGAGAATCTAACACGCCAGCAATTGAGTTATATCATTCAATTGGCTTTAATCAAATAACAGTCAGGAAAAATTATTATCCAACTGTTGATGGTCATCAAGAAGATGCAATTATTATGGCTTATACATTAACACTATAAATTAATTTAATGGGAATAATCATGCCCCAAAAAACAGCACTACTATTTATCAATGGTGAACCTCCAAAAGATATTCCTAGTAATATAAAAGATTATACTTATATTGCCTGTACTGATGGTGCATATCATAGCTATTTATTTAAATCAGCCGTTGAACCTGATTTTATTATCGGAGATTTAGATAGCATTGACTCAACTAGGGCAATTCCGTCAAAAACACAAATTATTCATACTCCAGATCAATCTAAGCCTGATTTCGAAAAAGCATTACTATTTTTAAATAGTAAAGGTGTTACAAAATTTACAATATATGGTGCATCAGGTGGAGCTAGTGATCATTTCTTAGGTAACTTGTCTATAGCTATGCAATACTATCATCAGTTCAAAATGTTGTTTTATGACAATTATTGCTATTTTTTCTTCGCTGATCATCATCAGATTATTGACCACGTAAAAAATCATATTATTTCGTTAATGCCATTGTCGACGGTAACTAATTTGACTATAACTGGCTTTGAATACCCCTTAAAAGATCAAACATTAGTTCTTGGCGGCTGCATTAGTTTACGTAACAAAGCCATTAATGATAAAGTAGAAATCTCTTTTAAAAACGGTGACTTACTAATTTTAGTTCAAAATAATTTGAATTAGATTGACACAAATATTTACATTACTTTACAATACTATTACAAACAATTAGCGTGATTTTGGTGAAAGGAACCGCTTTATGATAATAAAAAAACTTACTGTGCTTGTTTGTTCTTCTTTCGTTTCTTGCATGGCTCTGGCGCAGAACGATACCGTAAGCATTACAGATAAGATAGTAGATAGTTTTCTCGCTTGTGATAACCATTTTTTTGAACAATTGGCTGAAAATAAACAATTATTCAGCGAATATGTTGATTTAACAACAACAGATAATGTTACTTATATTCCTGTAGAATCAATTTATCAACAAAATAAAGATAAAGTTAATTTCAAAAAACCTCTTAAATACCACGGATTAACGATAACTGGCTATCAAAACATCTATATTCCAACCAATTTATCGGGACAATATTACTATTGGGGCTTTATCTTCGATAATAGCCAAGAGGAAATTACTAAAACACTTAATAATTTAAAATGGTTACAATATAATAACAATGTTTATATTGCCAATGCCAAAATTTATGATCGAAATGCAAAATCACCAGTATGGCAAGATAATCCCTACTCGATTGATGGTGTTGTCCCCAAACTTGGTACCATTGAAAAATCTCTTTATTTAGAAACTTTTACTGATAATCAAAACCGTATACTCTGTTCTATTCAAGGAGATATTAAGAAAGACATTCTTTATAAAGATCGCCCTGATATGAAACCACTTGATGAACAGATGGATAAAGTTCGTCAAGAAAAGATCAAAGCTTATAAATTGAAAAAACAACAAGAAAAAGAACAAAAAGAAGCTCAAGAAAAACAGTCTCAAACTCAACAAAATAAACCAATTGAAAATAGCTCAAAAGAGGGAGATAAAATTTAAATGAAAAAATTATGTTTATTTTTAATGCTCTTTTCTTTTACCGCTATCACTCATGCAGAAGAAAAGAAACCACTTACTGAAGCTGAATTAGCCTCTCAAGCTAAAGAGGTAGAGGTAATGCTAAGTAATCCTAAAATTGGTGCACAATTTACACCTCTATCTAAAACTGATGAGGACAACACTATTGGTTATTCTTATCTTGATAAAAATTCTATAAAGTTACATCCTTATAACAATAAAATTCGTATTTTTAAAGAAGTTTCTAATTATGTTCCAGCATTAGTTCAAAATATTGATAATGTAAAAACACCATATCACACTGTAGTTATTAATTATTATGCTAATTGTGATAAAAAAGAAATTGCAAAAGGTAAAATTGAACTTATCGAGAACTATTTTGCCGAAGGTAAATTGATAAACACTATTGATATTCCTAGTCGATGGATGAGAGCAGAAAAAGGCGATGAAAAGCATAAATTAATGGTTATTGCTTGTTCCTTACCATTAAACAGTTAGTTCCATTTTCATTCGTTTTTACACTCGCCACCTAGCGGTGGCAGAGTATTTTTTTTTATGCTAATATCAATTTATTAACTACAAAATTGTAATCACATCAATATGAATATCACGCAATTCCATGCCTTAACGGATCAACTTTTTTATCAAATTGAATTATATCTAGATAAATACGCTGACGAACATGATATAGACCTCGATTATGAAACTAACGGCAACGTTATTACCATTAGTTTTCCAAACAATAGTAAAATTATCGTTAATACTCAAGAACCACTTTTTCAAGTTTGGTTAGCAACACAAAAGCAAGGTTATCATTTTGATTTGATTGATGACAAATGGATATGTAATCGAACAGATCAACCATTTGAAGAGATATTTGCTTTATCAGTACAAGAGCAATCAGAGCAATAATAATCCAAAAAGGATACTAAGCTAAAACTTAGCATCCTTTAATTATTTAGAATCTATCATTTACATTAAGGTAAGATTTGCCAGCTTCACTACTAGCCATTTAACCCCTTCATGAATGAAAGCAATTTGCACTCGTCTATGCTCACCTTCACCATCTAAATTAACAATGGTACCTTCACCAAAACGATTATGCTTAACTTTCCTACCTAATGTGTATCCATCGCTTTCTTTTTTCTTCTTAATATATGACTTTTTACGATCTTGGTAGAACTGCTCATTTTTATTGGAAGAATCATTATTATATGATGTTAAATTAGCTCGAGAATTGATTTCTTGCAAATTTTCAGTTGGTAATTCAGCTAAAAAACGTGATGGCAAATTACGCTCCTCACGGCCATAAAGTCGCCTTGATTCAGACAAAGAGAGAGTTAAAAACTTACGAGCTCGGGTAATACCAACATAAGCTAAGCGTCTTTCTTCTTCCATTTTTTCTCGTTCTTGAGAGCGTAATGCAGGGAAAAGACCCTCCTCTAAACCAACAATAAAGACATTGTCAAACTCTAAACCTTTCGCTGAATGTAACGTCATTAATTGCACCGAATCTTGTTGATTTACTACGTCACGGCTTTCAAGAGAGGTAAATGCTAAAAATGATTCTAAAACAGTCAAGGTTTTGCCAGTTTCATTGTCTTGAATTACATTGTCTTGGTTAACTCTAAAAAATTGCTCTGCAGATGAAACAAGTTCCTCTAGATTATCTAATCTAGCTTGTCCTTTAATACCAGGTTCTTGTTCGTACATTTGCAATACGCCAGATAATTTAATAATTGCATCTAATTGTTTATAAAATGGTAATTCATTAACTTCGACATGAATAGATTCCATTAATTCTAAAAAACGACTAATACCTGAACGTTGTCTTTCAGCTAAAGCATTTTTTTCGATCAGCATTAAACATGCATCCCATAACGAAATATTATTCTGCTTAGCACATAATCTAACTTTATCTAAAGTGACACTGCCTATGCCACGAGTTGGGGTATTTACCGTAGTTTCAAATGCCATATCATTATCATGGTCATGCAATAATCGTAAATAAGCTAAAGCTAATTTAACCTCTTGCCTTTCATAGAATCTTATTGAACCATAAATTTGATAAGGTATACCGGCTTGTAATAAGGTATCTTCAAAAATACGTGATTGCACATTATTACGATATAAAATGGCACAGCTAGCATAATTATGATTATCAGCATGATATTTTTTTATTTGACCTACAACAAATCGTGCTTCATCAATATCATTGAAACCAATATATAGTGAAATCTTTTCTCCGTCACCACTGTCGGTCCATAAATTTTTACCCAAACGATTGCGGTTATTAGCAATCAACTTATTTGCAGAGTCTAAAATAATGCCTGTCGATCGATAATTTTGCTCTAAACGAATGATTTCAGTTTCTGGATAATCATCGATGAACATTTGTAAATTATCAGCATTAGCTCCACGCCAACTATAAATTGACTGGTCATCATCACCAACAATCATTACGTTTGCTGTGTCTCCAGCTAATTTTTTCACCAACCAATATTGAATTTTATTAGTATCTTGAAATTCATCTATTAATATATTTGAAAAACGATGGCGACAATAATTTAAAACAGTTTCATTACTACAAAGCAATTCATATGCTCTCAAAATTAACTCTGAGAAATCAACATAACCAACTCTATCACAAATTGCTTGATAATCACGATAAATTGTTTGCCACATTGCTTGTTTCGAATCTTCTGGTTTTAGATTATCTGCCCTAAGTCCTTTTTCTTTTTGCGTGGAGATAAAGTTAGCACACTCTTTTGGTGACCATTCCTTTTCATCAATTTTAAGTTCACGAAAAATTCGTTTGATAAGGCGGATCTGATCTTCACTATCAATAAGTTGAAAATTCTCAGGTAATTTAGCTTGTTGAGAAAACATACGCAACAAACGGTGGGTTAAACCATGAAAAGTTCCTACCCACATACCATTTAAGTATCCTTCACCAACTAAAGCTTGTATACGCTCTTGCATTTCAGCCGCCGCTTTATTGGTAAAGGTAACGGCAAAAATTGAGTTTGGTGAATAATTTTTTTCAACACACAACCAAGTAATTCTATGAACTAATACACGTGTTTTACCACTTCCCGCACCAGCAAGAACAATGGTGTATTGGCTATCAGTTGTAACAGCATTTTTTTGTTCAGTGTTTAGGTCGATTAATAATGACTGTTTATTTTCCATGATGTGTTAACCCATCGCAATTATAGCAAACATTAATTAGTATTAATGTTGTAAATGTTGTAAACGTTTTTAATTTTTTCATTGTATTTATAATTATTATAAGTAGGTATAAAAAAGAACAAAGACAGGCATTAAATGTAATAAACATTTAATGCCTGTCTTTTTATACATATATGCACTGAATTATAACAGATTATCTAATTCTGGCAATTGTGTTATTTCAATATGTGGTAAACATCTAGCATCTGAAAGATGATAAATATCCCTACCAAAAATATTAATCCAACAAGCTAAAAAACCATTATTGATCGCACCATTGACGTCTGTCTCCAAATTATCACCAACATGCAAAATATAATTATTAGGAATAGCTAATTTCTGAGCGGCTAAAGCAAAAATTTCGGGAAATGGTTTTGAGCGACCATCAGGACCACCTCTTAGCGAAAATTTAAAATAGTCACCTAAACCGATTCTGTTTATATCAACATTACCATTAGTAATCACACCTAATGGGTATTTATTGGCTAATTTAGTTAGTAATATATGTGTTGATTTAGGAACAACCATTTTATGACGCCAAAAATTAAAACAATCAATAGCCTCATCAATAATCTTGCTATATTCATTTAAAGGGATATTGGTTTTATTTAATAACGATTTGATTGTCTCAACTCGCCAATCTATAACATCATGATATATTTCTGGATTTACAGCAAGGACCAACTTTTTTTCTTGATAATACAAATCTAAGGTTAGATACTGTAATGGCTCATATTGTTGTAAGTTTTTTATCACTTCCTCTTCAGCTTTATCAACAATCGTACTATTGTCATATAAAGTGTCGTCAAGATCGAATGTGATTGCTTTAATGCAGTTAATTGAACGATAAAAGTGCATTATTTTCTTCCTCTTTTAGCTCTTGGATGAGCCGAATCATAAACTTCTGATAAATGCGAAAAATCTAAATGGGTATAAACTTGGGTGGTGGATAAATCCGCATGACCTAGTAATTCTTGTACTGCCCGTAAATCACCGCTCGATTCAAGCATATGAGTAGCAAATGAATGGCGCAGTTTATGCGGATGAATATGTGAACTTAATCCCTGCTTTACACCCCATTGTGCAAACCGTTTTTCAACATTTCGTGGTGATATACGCTTACCCAGTTTAGAGATAAAAACGGCATCATCTTGTGGCTTTAAATCATTTCGCATAGTTAACCAGTGCTCAATCCATTTAATTGACTCTCGGCCTAAAGGTAATTTTCGCTCTTTATTACCCTTTCCTGTTACTCGGACTTCACCTTCAGTTAAATTTAATTCTCGGCAATTGAGACTCACTAATTCAGAAAGTCGTAATCCTGAGCCATACATTACTTCTAACATTGCTCTATCACGTACAGAAAGCGGATCACTATACTCAATATCAAGTAGTTGATTGATCTCATCGATATCAATATTTTTTGGAAGATGTTGACCCAATTTAGGGTTTAATACACCACGGGCTGGATTGGCTGAGATCTGATCATTTTTAACCATCCAATCAAAAAAACTGCGTAATGCAGATAATCTTAATGATAAACTACGAGCTTGTAGGCCGGTTTGTCGACTGCGACTAATAAGTAACCTCACAGCAGATGAATCAATATCCTGCCATTTAGTAATATCTAAGCCTTCAGTTAAATCAATAAGCGCATAAAGTTGACGACGATAGTTAATTTGAGTATTTATACTAAGTTGTTTTTCAGATTTCAAATAATTTAAAAAATGCTCAACAGGCTTGGTTAAAAAAGAAGAGTAATTAGGATTAATTTTAACCATCATATTTCCTTACTTTTTTCGCATAATCCATTTTTCAATAAGAATTGGCAATATTTCACTGATCTTTTCTAACAACAAGGTTCCTTGTCCAGTCTGATAATGCTGAGGATCTGTACTCGTAAACATTAATAAACCAAGATCACCAAATTGCCCCAATAGTGATAAAGCTACAGAGCCAACATAACCATGTTTAGGTAATAAAAAATCTAATTCAGTTGTATTTAATGACCCCAAATAAAATTGGCTATACTGTAAATGTCTTACACGAATAAAATCAAACTGCGAGGAGTTTAAAGCTAAATAATGATAATTTGATGGTGCACTAAGTAACCATTTATCATCAAATAAATATAAATAGGCACCACTAAGTCCTAAATCTTTGGCCCAAATTTTTAAAGAATCTAATAATTCGTTTATATCTTTTGCTTTTATTAATTGAAATTGCAATTTTATTAACTGATTAAAGAGTAATTCGTTAGCACTTGCGTGCTCCATCAGTAATGTGATTTCCGACTCAAGTTGACTAATTTTATTACGTTGCCTTGCCATATGCCATTCAGGTAGTGAAATCATACCTCGCACAGGGTGTGGTACGCGCATGCGTTCAATATGAGTCGCATTTCGAATAAAAAAATCTGGGTTATCAATAATATATTGGCTAACCATTTCATCATTTAATTTAACAAATGATATTTTTCGTCGCGGCTGTTTTAACTTCAATGTTTGTGTTTTTTTTACGACCATAATTTATTTCATTGTCTTTATGTAATCAGGTTAATAAAATTCATAAAGTTTAGCGCAATTAAATAGCAATATAACCATCATATACATGTGTAGCTGGTCCAGTCATATAAAGCGGCGACTGATTACCTTTCCAATCTATTATTAATTTTCCTCCGGGTAGATTAACATTCACCCGCTGGTTTAATAATCCTTGATTAATGCCAACAGCAACAGCGGCGCAAGCTCCTGTTCCACAAGCTTGAGTTTCACCCACGCCTCTTTCATAAACACGCAAATTAATATTATCTCGATCAATAATATGCATAAAACCAATATTCGCTTTTTCAGGAAAGCGTTCATGTTGCTCTAATAGCGGACCTAAAGTTAATACTTGAGCAGTTAGCACATCTTCAACTTGAATTACACAATGCGGGTTCCCCATAGAGGCGACACCACATAAAACTGTTTGTTCTTGTGATCGAATAATATAAGTTTTTTCTTCTTTAATGGCTTTGAAAGGAATTTTATTAGGCTCAAAAATTGGTGTTCCCATATTAACCCGAACGGTTTCATCATCATTCACCGTCAAAACAATATTACCTTTCATAGTGCTGACTTTTAACACTCTTTTTTTAGTCAATCCTTTTAATCGCACAAAGCGAGCAAAGCAACGAGCACCATTACCACATTGCTCAACCTCAGAACCATCAGCATTAAATATACGGTAATGAAAATCACTTTCAGGAGAATAAGGTGGCTCAACAATAAGTAGCTGATCAAACCCAATCCCTGTATATCGGTCTGACATACGTTTGATCATTTCACTTGAAAGATGAACATTTTGCGTTACTGCATCAATAACCATAAAATCATTACCCAGTCCATGCATTTTTGAAAAGTTCATCTCTAGTTACCTTTTATTGTAAATCATCAGTATTTTTTACTTTTTCATCATATTTGTTTGATTAAATGGAGTCATCAAGCAAAATTTAGAAAACATATTTATCAGCTTTATAATGAATTATAATACTAATTCACCGCGCCATAAATCATCAAAAGTTTCACGCTCTCGAATCAATTTATGCTGATTACCATTTTCAAGCATGACTTCTGCCGGTCGAGGATGACTATTATAATTAGATGCCATACTAAAACCATAAGCACCTGCACTACAAATAACTAACAGATCATCTTGTTCAACTGAGAGTTCACGTTGATAAGCTAATACATCACTAGATTCGCAAATTGGCCCAACAACATTATAAATCTTTTTGGTATTTGAATCTGTTGACTTTTTGGCTGGTATAACTTGCATCCACGCTTGATAAAGAGCTGGTCGTATTAAATCATTCATCCCGGCATCAACAATCGCAAAGTGATTACCATCTTGATGCTTAGTATATTCAACTTTAGTAATTAATAATCCAGCATTGGCAATGATTGATCTACCTGGTTCGAAAACAATTTCAAGTTCAGGATAATTTTTTAACTTTTCAATTAGTTTTGATACCAGTAATGTCGCTGATGGTGGCTGTTCATCATGATAACAAACACCTAACCCTCCACCTAAATCAATATGCTCAAGATGAATATTTTCTGCTGCTAGTTGGTCAACTAATGCCAATATACGATCAGCCGCGTCAAGAAAAGGCGATAACTCGGTTAATTGAGAGCCAATATGACAATCAATACCAACTATTTTAATATTATTTAATGATGCTGCTTTACGATAAGTATCTAAAGCTAATTGATAACTTATACCAAATTTGTTTTCACGCAATCCTGTTGAAATATACGGATGTGTTTTTGCATCTACATCAGGATTAATCCGTAAAGAAATACTAGCTATTTTCCCTAATTGATGAGCAATATCATTGATACGATATAATTCAGGTTCTGATTCAACATTAAAACATTTAATTCCTACTTCAAGCGCACGTCTAATTTCAACAACAGATTTTGCTACCCCTGAAAATACAATTTTTTTAGGGTCGGCGCCAGCTTTTAAAGCTCTCTCTAATTCACCTTGTGAAACAATATCAAAACCTGCACCAAGTTTAGCTAATAAGTTTAAAACAGATAAATTGCTATTCGCTTTTGCTGCATAACAAATCAAATGCTTCTTATTTTTTAAAGAATCTTGATAAGAAAGAAATTGCTTAGTTATATGATCAGCAGAATAAACATATAAAGGGGTACCATATTGATTAGCCAAATCACAAATAGCAACGTTATCCGCCAATAAATGGCCATTTTGATAATGTAAAAAGTCCATTAGATTATTCCTTTAAGCCAATTTATTTGTATCATTAGATTCAATAATTGCATTTGACTGATCTGCAGGATAATAAAGTGGACCTTTTAAACCACAGCCTAATAATGTGAAAATAACTAAAAAAAGAGAAAAGAGTTTTAGAGCGGATTTCATAAAATATTCGCAATTTAATCAGATTTATAATGAAGACTATATTACACGATAGCCATATTCGTGCAAAGAACAAATCATTAAGTTTTCTAAGCAAGATACAAAAAAATTTGAATAATTTTATACTATTGATAATAAAAAGTTATATAAAAATTGAATATAAATTACAACGCTTACATCATAGTATCGCTGAAATTTAGTTCAATTAATCATAATTATTTTATTATTGATAATCAGAGACTCTAAAAATAAAATTATAATAGCAACTAATAAATCTAAAGTTACCATAATTGGATTAACTATATATCTTCAAATGATTTATAAAGTATATCAATGCTCCATTTTTAGAATTCATGAAACATGGAACATTGATAATTCATGATTAGATAGAAATCAATTAAACAGAACAAATTCGGCATTCTCGGCTATGGTTTTGAGTCGTTTTTGAGCTGTTATAATGTTTTCTCTCCATTTATGATCTTTTGCCCACATTTCAATAACAAGCGGAGCAGTATAATTTATCTGTTTTAGTATTTTAAATATAGCAAGAAAATCAACCTCCCCTTCGCCAATAGTTAAATCTCTAAACTGACCAGAATAATTAGCTTTAACCTTATAAGTATCTTTTAGATGTATTTGAACAATGTGCTCTCGACTTAACATAAGCTCTGTACAGACATCATAATTCCAACCAGAAATATTCCCTACATCTGGATAAGCCATAAAATAAGGAGAATTGACCTCTTTTTTTAGAATTTCAAACTTACTGAGTGAATTGAGATAACTAGTATCCATGATTTCAACGGCAAGCATTATCCCCATTTTTTCAGCTTGTTTCGCTGACCACTGCATTCCCGCAATAAAACGCTGGTGAGTCTGTAAATTGGCTGGTTCATAATAAACATCATATCCAGCTAATTGAATTACCCTTATTCCTAGTTTATAGGCGAGTATCAGTGCTTTATTCATAATAACTTTGGCTTGCTGACGTATACTTTTATCGGCAGATCCAAATGGAAATTTACGATGAGCACTTAAACACATAGAATGCAATGGTAGTCCATATTGTTCACATAATCGCTTTAATCGATAAATCTCATCATCTGACCAATCAAGTCTTGCTCTTCGCTGTTCTGATTCATCAATTGATATCTCGATAAAATTAAATCCTAATGTTTTCGCCTCGTGCAGTTTTTCTTGCCAAGTAAGTTCATTAGGTAATGCCTTTTCATAAATACCAATATAATTAGATTGATTGGTCGGATTAATTGCAAATTTTGCCATAATAAAACCTAATAATATTTATTTGAACATCAAATATGCAGTCATTTTACTGACTGCATCGCATCTATTACCAATATTTAGCAATTTGCTCTCTTAAAGCTTGAGCAGTTTGTTTACCATTTTCACTAGCAAGAGCTCGACCAGCAATAAAGGCTTTGGTTTTAATTCCTGCAAATAGGTGAATATCCTCAGGAATAATTCCGCCCGTTATGGAAAGTTCAAGACCTAAATCTGACAATTGTCGCATTCTAACCAAATCATCCTCTCCCCAACCAATACCAGCTAATTCAGCATCACGAGAACGATGATAAATAGCCTGTTTAATCCCCAATTTTCGCCATGCTTTGGCATCTTCTAGTGTCCAATGACCATATAATTCGATCTGAATTTCGCCATTAAATTCGTCAGCCACTTTTTTACATGCTTCAATGGTAGCGATATGCGCTGCAGCCGAAACCGTTAACCAGTTAGCCCCAGCTGAGAAAGCCATTTTAGCTAATATCGCTCCACCATCAGTCGTTTTTAAATCACAGACTAATATATGATTAGGATATAATTTTCTTAGATTTTTAACGCTTTCTATTCCTGCACCAAAGGCGAGAATAGTGCCAACTTCGATAATATCAACAAATCCTGAAACATTTTTTGCCACCTCCAATGCTGAGGTTAGTTCTGTTTGATCTAAAGCAATTTGTAATTTTGGTGTTGTCATGTTGGTTTCCTTATCTAATTTGATTTTTGGCCATAATAAGCATTAGCGCCATGTTTGCGAAAATAGTGCTTATCGGATAATGTTTGTTGAATTTTGATGGTTTGATTAAGTTGTCGAGTTGAAATTGCCATCATTGCGACTTCTTCAAGTACCACAGCATTGTGTACTGCATTTAAGGCATTTTTACCCCAACAAAATGGTGCATGACCAGAAACAATAACCCCAGGCATTGCAATAGGATCAATACCGCGATGTTTAAATTCCTCGATAATAACTAATCCGGTATTTTTTTCGTAATCTGTCGCAATTTCACTATCAGTTAGTCGCCGGGTACAAGGTACATCACCATAAAAATAGTCAGCATGAGTGGTACCTAATGCAGGAATATCCAATTCTGCCTGTGCCCAAACGGTTGCATAACGAGAATGGGTATGTACAATTCCGCCAATATTTGCAAATGCCTTATAGAGTTCGAGATGAGTTGCGGTATCACTAGAGGGATTTAGTTTGCCTTCGACAATTTCGCCGGTTAATGAAACCACAACAATATCATCTATGGTCATATCACAGTACTCAACCCCTGATGGTTTGATGGCCATGACTCCCTTTGCACGATCCACTTCTGATACATTTCCCCATGTAAAGGTGACTAAATTATATTGTGGTAGCAATAAATTAGCCTGTAGTACGCGTTCTTTTAATGCTTGAAACATCATTTAGCCTCCATTTAGCGCGCGATCGATAACCGCATAAACATCTTCTTTGCTGTTACAACGTCTTAATTTATCCAGATCAACACCTGTCTCACTATTTTCATCATCTAAAATTTGAGTCACTTCCATTAATCCTTCCATATGCTGATCAGAAGTACTACCGGCGAGGGTAACTAGTACATCAACAGGATCGGTCTCTCCCTCAAAATAAACAGGTTTTTTCAAAGTTACTAATGCAAAAGCCGTACGGTTTACGCCATCTTCTGGTCGCGCATGTGGCATGGCCAAATTAGGGGCAATAATGATATAAGGCCCCATGGTTTTAACGCATTGAATGATGGCATCATAATAACGAGGCTCAATCGCTTTAGACGCAACCAGCATATCTGTTCCTAACTTAACAGCTTCTTGCCAACTTGTAGCTTCTGCTTTGAGTAAAATAGAGTTATTTTCAATTAATGATTCTTTGAAAGCCATTGTTGAACTCCTTTAAATATTCTGCCTATTTACCATTCACTTTATTGATAAGCTCAATAAGTTCATCGCCGAAAGTTTGAGGATTTAACATGTTTTGGACACCTAATGCATGTTGTCCTTCATTAACCTCGATTTCATGAATCAAATGTTTAGAAGCAACGATAATGTCGACATTAGGTAGTTTTGATTTGTAATCCGTGACTGCGCATGAATCCATGACATTTGCGATACCTTTTTTATCTAAATAATTGGCAATTTTCATCTTCATCATCATTGATGATCCCTGACCACTACCACAAACAGCAAGAATACGAATCGGTTGACCTTCACTAATTGCCACTTCGTCCATTTTTTCAACTACTGCTTCATTAACATCATCATGAATATCATTGGTTGGTTGTTGTTTTTGTAGGGCTTCTTCAGCTCGTAGTGATTTAGCCGCAAAGAACATATAGACCAGAGATAACGCAATCAAGACATAGATAAATAGATGAGAGAAAGATAAACCTTGTAAAATCGGTGGGAATAAAATTGCCCAATCAGCCATTCCCATCCAAGAATCAATTGGCGTACCATTTTGGGCGAAAATATTAATTACCCAAGCAGAGCCTAGAACCTCAACCATTCCCATAACAAAACAGAGTTTCATTACCGCTTTCCATCCACCATAATGATTGGCAAATACGCCAATGGTGGCATTAGAGAAAAACATAGGAATAAAACCAGGAATAATCATGATTGGCGATTTAAATACCAGTAAAAGCGCTATTGCTAAAAATTGACCTAATGCCCCCCAAATAAAACCAAATACCATGGCGTTAGGTGAAAAAGCATAGATAGCCGCACAATCGATAGCCAACACTGCATTTGGTATTAATTTTTCAGAAATTCCCTTAAATGCTTCAGATAACTCAGCTACAAACATTCTTACACCACCAACAATAACTTGGATGGCTACGGCAAATTTAAGTCCGGTTTCGAAAATGTAGATAGTCCAGTGGGTCGACCCCGCCATTGTTTGTAAATTATCCAAACCAAATGAAAGAAGGATGATACCAAAAAAGAACGTCATCACAATCGTTGTGGCGGCAATACTATCGTGGAAAATATGTAACCATTTTGGTAATTTTAAATTATCTACTGAATCATCTTTATCGCCCAATTTTGGCGCTAATTTCACCGCAATCCATGAACCTAGCTGTTGTTGATGACCAATAGAAAAACCTGCGCCGCCAGTTACCGCTTCAGTCGGTTTAAACATCATATTTGAAAAAATTCCCCAATATAATGCCGTAATTATTGCTGAGTAGATGATGGTTTCCCACATACCATAACCGAATAGGAAGTAGAAAAGTGTAATTAAACCAACTTGTTGAAACATGATATGACCGGTCAACATGATGGTTCTAATTCCGGTGAAACGTCTAAAGATGACCAGTAAAATATTAATCGCTAATGCAAGCAATACTGCATAACCAACCCATGAATATTGTTCACCCATCCCCTTTTCGACAGCCACCATTGAGGCATAAGTATCGATAATCGATCCGGTTATACCATGATATTCGGAAAGTTTAGCAATAACGGGTTTAAATGTTGAAACTAAAACACCTGAACCAACTTGTAACAGCATAAAACCAACAATGGTTTTAATCGTGCCTTTTAAAATTGTGGTGATATCTTTTTTTAAAAGACAATAACCTAGCAAGGTAACTAGGCCCAGTAATAATGGTGCCTTCGTCATAACTTGACTATAAAAGATATAAAAAATGTTATAAATTACTTCCATATGTCCCTCTCATTGGTTATCGACATTTCTAACGTTAACGTTATTGTTTAGGTATCTATAACCTTCAAATGTCTTTTTTATAATTACCTATCGCAAAACTCATAGATGGAACTTCAACCTATTTAATATTATTCAGTTCGCTGAATAACATTTGTTATATTCTACAATCACAAACAATCATTCAATGATTGTTTGTGATTATTTTGATGTTGATCACTTTTCTAAATTTATTGACTTAGCAATTGTGACATCCATCACATTATCTTTAAAAAACAGAAGCAAAACTTAAAAATATAACTATTATTATCAATAAATTGAACTTATTATTATTGATATTAATATTTAAATAATTGACAAAATACAAAATGATAACTAACATCATTTTTAATCAAATTTAATCATATTAAATTAATAAGAGGGTACAATGAACGAAATATCACGCCACACCCAAATAGTGGCAATGGTTAATGAAAAAGGGATGGTAAGAGTTACTGAATTGGTTTCTTATTTTGCAATATCACCAGCGACAGCCCGTCGGGATATTACAAAACTAGATCAGGACGGAAAAGTAAAAAAAGTTCGTAATGGCATTATGCGAATAGAAGTACAAAAACCAATTTGGGCACCGATAGGAAATAATAATACCGATCATTATCATGAAAAAGCACGTATTGCCATAAGAGCGGCGAAGTTGTGTGGAAGTGATGAAAATATAGTTATTAACTGTGGCTCAACGGCATTTTTATTAGGTCGTGAATTATGTGGTAAAAATGTTTCGATCATTACCAACTATTTTCCTTTAGCTTGTTACTTGATTGAACATGATCACGAAAACGTCATCATTATGGGAGGTTTATATAACAAAACACAAAACATTATTCTAAATCCTATAGCAAATATAACTGATTCTTATGCAGGAAAATGGATGTTTACAAGTGGTAAAACATTAACACCAAATGGGCTGTATAAGAATGAAATACTGGGAGCGGTAGCTGAACAACAAATACTTGAAAAAATTGAAAAATTAGTAGTCGTTGTTGATAGTTCTAAAATAAATACCAAAGCAAATTCTGGCATGCTTTTTTGCCCGGTTACTAAAATTGATATTTTAATAACTGGCAAACAAGCAAATAAGGAAGTAATTGAAAGCATAAAGGAACAGGGCACAGAAGTGATTTTAGTTTAATAATTAAATTGTAAAAGGAACAAAGTATGAGTAAAGTAAACGAAATTACCAGAGAATCTTGGATATTAAACACCTTTCCTGAATGGGGAACTTGGCTTAATGAAGAAATAGAAACAACAGAAGTTAAACCTAATACGTTTACGATGTGGTGGCTTGCTTGTACAGGGATTTGGTTGAAATCAGCAGGTAATACTAATATCTCTGTCGATTTTTGGTGTGGTACAGGTAAAAAAACTCACGCAAATCCATTAATGAACAAACAACATCAAATGATGCGAATGGGTGGAGTACGTGAATTACAACCAAATCTTAGAACTAGCCCATTTGTTCTTGATCCTTTTGCAATCAAAGAGATTGATGCGGTAATGGCAACCCATGACCATGCTGATCATATTGATGTCAATGTTGCAGCAGCAGTCATTCAAAACTGCTCACCAAAAGTCAAATTTATTGGTCCTAAAGCATGTGTTGAATTATGGAAAAGTTGGGGGGTTCCTGAAGATCGCTGTATCGTTGCCAAAGTAGGTGAAACTATCCAAGTTGGTGATATTACTATTCGCGTTTTAGACTCTTTTGATAGAACTTCATTAGTCACTCTACCGAAAGGTGTTTCATCCACCGATAAATCCATATTAGATGGTATGGATGATCGTGCCGTTAACTATTTATTCGAAACCTCAGGCGGATCACTTTATCATTCTGGCGATTCTCACTACTCTAATTATTATGCCAAACATGGTAATGATCATAAAATTGATGTTGCTTTGTTATCTTATGGAGAGAACCCGCGCGGCGTAACCGATAAAATGACCTCATCAGACATTTTACGGGCGGCGGAATCATTAAATACTAAAGTAGTGATTCCATTTCACCACGATATATGGGCGAATTTCCAAAGTGACCCGCGTGAAATTGAAGTCCTTTGGCAAATGAAAAAGGATCGTCTGGAGTATCAATTTACGCCTTTCTTCTGGCAAGTTGGTGGTAAATATACTTATCCAACCGATAAAAACAAAATGCACTATCAACACTATCGTGGATTTAGAGATATCTTTACCGATGAACCTGAACTGCCATACCGTTCATTTTTATAATTAAAAAGCTAACTAATGTGGACTAGAACAACTTTCTAAGTCCACTTTTTTATTGTTTTTTCTATTTTGTTATATTCTAGTGAGAAAAGAGATTTCAACAAAACAATAATCACTAACATTCAAAACTAAAAGCAATTTATCAATAAGAACAAGATTAAGCATTAATATATTTTTGCCGTTCAGGAAGCCAACAATCAACAAGTTGTTTAGCACACTCTGGAGACTCGCTTAAGATAAGATATGATGCTTTTTGCACCTCGCTAATTAAATGCTGATCACGGATTAAATCAACAATTTTAAAATTTGCTTCCCCCATTTGCCTAGTCCCTAAAATTTCACCACTACCTCTAATTTCAAGATCTTTTTGGGCAATAACAAAACCATCATTGCTATCACGCATTACTTTCATCCGAGCCTGAGCAATTTTACTTAATGGAGCTTGATACATTAACACACAATGTGAAATTGCACTGCCTCGTCCTACCCTACCTCGTAATTGATGTAGCTGAGCAAGTCCTAAACGTTCAGCATTTTCAATGATCATTAAGCTTGCATTGGGCACATCGACCCCAACTTCAATAACCGTTGTCGCAACTAAAAGTTGAACCTCTCCCGCTTTGAAAGCCTGCATAACAGATTGCTTTTCATCAGATTTCATTTTGCCATGGACAAGTGCTATATTTAAGTGTGGTAACCTTTCTTTCAATTCCTCAACTAACATTTCAGCGGCTTGAGCATCCAGAGTTTCTGATTCTTCCACTAAAGTACAAACCCAATAAACCTGACGATGACTTAAACAAGCTTGATTAACCTTGTCGATAATTTCTTCTCGACGGGAATTAGGAATAACAACAGTGGTAACTGGGGTTCGTCCTGGAGGTAATTCATCAATTATTGAGACATCCAAATCTGCATAAACTGTCATTGCCAACGTTCTTGGTATTGGTGTTGCTGTCATGATTAATTGATGTGGGTGTATGGCATTTTTAATACCCTTTTCCCACAAACGTAACCGTTGATTCACACCAAATCGATGTTGTTCGTCAATAATAACTAGCCCCAAATTGGAAAATTCAACTTTATCAACAAACACCGCATGGGTACCAACTAACATCGTGATTTCACCTTGCTTTAAAGCTTCATATCGCTGCTGCTTATTTTTAGCTGTTAATCGACCAGATAACCAATCTACAGTAATGCCTAATGGTTCAAACCATTGTTTAAAATTATTAAAATGTTGCTCTGCCAATATTTCGGTTGGCGCCATTAAAACAACTTGATGACCATTCTCTATCGCATTTAAGGCGGCCATAGCTGCAACTAAAGTTTTACCTGAGCCTACATCACCTTGTACTAGTCGCATCATTGGAATATGCTTTGTCATATCTTGATAGATATCTTGTACAACTCTTTGTTGAGCATGAGTTGGATTAAATGGTAATGAAGCTAGAAAAGGTAGAGTCAATCGCTGATTACTGTGCATTGAATAAGCATGTTGCTTTTGATTATCTCTTTTAATCATTAACATGCTTAAATGATAGGCAAGTAACTCTTCAAATACAAAACGTTTTATAGCTGGGTGTTCACCAACTAATAACTGATCAATATCAGTCGTAATAGAAGGATTATGAATGATGTTCAATGCATCTAAAATAGGTAAATAATTTTGACTTAATGAATCAGGTAATATTTCATTTGGTAAATTGTTTTTTAGTAAAATTAATGCCGATTTTATCATTTTACGGATTACATTTTGTGTCAATCCATATGTAGAAGGATAAATAGGTGTAAATCGCTCTTCATTTAAATCGCTTAGCGATGCTCGTTCATCTTTATTCGCTTTGATGTTAAATTGCGGATGAATAATTTCTAAATTAGTTTTACCGCTTTTTATTTCACCATATGCACTTATCCATTTTCCTACTATCATCGACGCTTTCATACCTGCATTAAAATGCATAAAACGTAAAATAGCGATTCCAGAATCATCTTGAATATAACATAACAGCATTTGGCGACGCTTAAAAATAATCTCTGTTTTAATTATGCGCCCTTCAATAGTGGTATATTCGCCAATTGTAGCATCACCTATAGCGCAAGAAGAACTTCGATCTTCATAACGTAGAGGAAAATGTAATAATAAATCTTGAATGGTTTTAATGCCTAGTGCATGGAATTTACTTTCTAAACTAGCACCAATACCAGCTAATTTGATTAGTGGTATATGGTTTAGTAAACGATCAGACATGATAATTAATTAATATTACGTATCACACTCACTACATCTTGTTGTAGTGATAATTTTCTAATTAAATCATTTAATTGTTGTGAGTTTTTAACTTCAAGCTGCAAAATAATTGTATAAATTTGCCTATCTTTTTCTTCGGTATTTAGCCATTGAATATGAGCTTTTTCGTCATTAATAATCGAAAGAATATGACCTAAAGTGCCTTGACTATTAAGAATATCTACCCAAATCTCTGCAACAAATAGTTGATCGATATTTGGTGCCCACTTAAGTGCAATATATTTTTCTGGGTTATTCTGATAACCACTAATATTGCGACACGATTCATGATGAACGGTTAAACCTTTTTCAGGGCTAACATGGCCAACAATCGGATCATTAGGAATAGGATGACAACATTTCGAAAAGGTCACTAAAACCCCTTCACTACCGGTAATAACTAAAGTTTTATTGGTATCAGATTGATTAGATAAAAGCGCTTTATGTTCTAAACCTTTAACAATAAAATGGCTCATGATGTTACCAAGACCAATTTCGGCTAATACATCATCGAAGCATGTTAACTTGGTTAACCCAACAATACGATCTTTCTGTTTCAGTGTTAATGACTCAATACCGCCTGATTTAATTAACGCTAAATTGAGTAGACGACGCCCTAACTCAATTGCATCTTCTCTTTTTAACGTTTTTAATGCTTGGCGAATACGAGAGCGTGCTTTAGCACTAACAACAAAATTTAGCCAGCTTGCATTAGGACGACTTTCTGGCGAAGTTATTATTTCGACAGTTTGGCCATTACTTAAAGGTTGAGAAAGCGGATAAGGTTTACGATCTACTAACGCACCAATACATTGGAAACCAATATCAGAATGCACTGCATAAGCTAAATCAACTGCTGTTGAGCCTTCAGGTAATTGGACGATACGACCTTTTGGAGTAAAAACATAAATCTCTTTTGGAAAAAGGTCTGATTTAACATTTTCAATAAATTCAAATGAATTACCAACACTTTGCTGAAGTTCTAGCAAACTTTGCATCCACCGTTGGGCTTTAATCTGAGTGGTGGTGTTGTTTAATTCATCATTCTCATTATAAATCCAATGCGCAGCAACGCCCATTTCCGCCATTTGCTCCATATCTTCAGTTCGTATTTGAACCTCTACCGGGGTACCATGCGGACCAATTAATGATGAATGCAACGATTGGTAACCATTAGCTTTAGGAATAGCAATATAATCTTTAAAACGATTAAGACGTGGTTTATATAAATTATGCACTAAACCAAGCGCACGATAGCAAGCGTCAACATCTTCCACTACAATTCGGAAAATATAAATATCCATAATTGAATGAAAATGTTGCTCACGCAGTTGCATCTTCTGATAAATCGCATAGATATTCTTTTCAAGCGCTTCTACTTGAGCATCAATACCTGCATCTGCTAGACGACCTCGTATTTCAGAAAGAATTTGTTGGATCAGTTCTTTTCTAGTTCCTCGAGCAATTTTAACCACTTTTTTAAGAACTTTAGCTCGATTAGGATGCATAGCAGTAAAACCAAGTATTTCAAGCTCAGTTTTAATATGATGAATGCCTAAACGATGAGCCAATGGCGCATAAATCTCTAAAGTTTCTTTAGCAATACGGCGACGTTTATCTGGCCTTAAAGCACCAAGAGTACGCATGTTATGCGTTCTATCAGCTAATTTAATTAAAATTACTCGCACATCTTCGGTCATGGCTAAAACCATTTTCCGAAAATTTTCAGCTTGAGCTTCTTGGCGATTTCTAAATTTTAACTTATCAAGTTTTGAAACCCCTTCCACTAAAACTGCAACATGCTTACCAAATTTTTGCGTAATGTCTTGGAAGGTGACCGGGGTATCTTCGATAGTATCATGCAAAAGTGCAGCGATGATGGTTTCATAATCTAGCCGCATATCGGCTAAAATGGTTGCAACAGCAACCGGATGGGTTACATATGGTTCACCGCTACATCGGAATTGCCCTTCATGTGCTTGCTTAGCAAAGAGATATGCAGTTTGGATCAATTCAACTTGCTTGACAGGAAGATAAGATGCAACTACCTCTTTTAAGCTTTCAAAATATTGCATGGGCAATTCTCTGCAATGTTTATTCGTATGATGGAGTATTTTCTAAAAGTACCGTTTCATGAAGAGCTGTGCGCACTTCTGATTCTTCATCTTGACGAGCTTGGAATTCAGCAGTATCAAGAATTTGTTTATTGACAAGTCCATCTTCAATTTCGCGTAAAGCAACCACAGTTTCTTTATCGTTTTCTTCTGGAATTAGTGGCGATTTATTTTCGACTTGTAATTGACGAGCACGTCTTGCGGCAACTAAAACGAGATCAAAGCGATTACCAATTTTTTCTACTGCATCTTGGACAGTTACACGAGCCATTTTTACCTCTAATATTTTAACTTATATGCTTCAATTGAAAGATCCGCTATTCTACTTAATTTTGTAGCGAATTGTCCATAACTAATATCACTATGTTATGTAAAATCCATTATTTTAGATGAATTAAAATAATAAATATCTATTCCATTACCTCTAGCCAAACATTAGCACCTATTATAGGCATATCTAAAAGGTAACGTCGTAAGCCATCCAATGCAATTGCTGCTAAGACTTGTTGCTGTGTTCTTTTGCTTTGACTTCGTCCAGTATACTTTAAATTAAAGTGTAATACTTGTTTTAATGTTGCAATAATTAAAGTAAATTGGCTATTCTTTTCTTGAAAATTAATAATACCGATCGCTATATTAGCACCTTGTGCTTTTAATAATCCTGTGAAATAACTGCTCGGTTCATCCAATAATAAAGGTACAATCTCTGATTTGACGACAGGCGCATCAGCTTCGAACAATTGATAACTAATCATCCCTGCTGATTGTTGTTCAATAATAACAATAGATTGATTAGTATCGTGTAATAATTTTGATACCACATGAGCTAATCCTGTCTCACCTGATTCACTTAATACACCTTCATAAAGCAAATTAGCATTAACAACCAATTTAATTTGTTGCCACAGCTTATCCATTTCACTTTTTTGGCTTTCAGGACCCGTTAATTTTAATTCAATAATAGGCATTGCGGCACGATAACCAATCGTGATATTTTCCGGTATATCCAATGTGGAGTCAATTTCTTGTGCTAAATCGCTTTCAGTTCGGCCCATTGTTGTTAATCGATAACAAAGTTTGCTTTCTGCCAGTGGATAATTCAACTTGATCTCAGGAATAATCTCATTTTTAATCATTTGTTTAAATTCAGAAGGCACACCGGGAGTAAAGAATAATAGACAATTATTCAGCTTGATTTTAAAACCGCATGCGGTACCAATAGGATTATCAATTAACGTCGCACTTTGAGGTAACATGGCTTGTTTAATATTACTTGCAGGCATCGTTCTACCACGATTAAGAAAATAACGCTCAAGTGACTTGAGCCATTCTTCGTGTAAAACTAGCGATTCATTATTGGCCAGTGCAGCTGCTTGGGCACTAAGATCATCACTAGTCGGCCCTAATCCACCATTGACAATTAAAATATCATTTTGCAAACTACGCTCTTTTAAAGTTTCAATCAGCGTTGATAAATTATCCCCTATTGTATGACGAGAGGTAATAGTAATACCTTCTTGAAATAGAAAATCAGATAACCATGCAGCATTAGTATCAATAATTTGACCATATAAAACTTCATCACCGGTACTAATCATTTCAATTTTAATACGATCTTTGATGTTACTCATAATTACCCTTAGTTAATTAAAAATGATTATTCAATATTTAGTTAATAACTTCTTCATCCACTTTATTGTCCATATGCTCCTTACTTTGCACTAATCGCACAGCAAAATAGAGGTCATAAGCAAATTCAATATAATCACTATCTAATTTAAGATTCATCTGTTTAAACCAATTTTTTAGTGTTTTACGTCGACCAGCCAAAATTAGCACGACATTTCTAACTTTTAATGAATTCACCAATTCATCAATACCCGTCAACACACTAACATCTTTATAAGTAAAACAAGGTATCGCATCAACAATAACATAATTGATTTGTTCGGCAGAATCATCAATATAATTGATAATTCTACGTTTAAAATAGGCAATGTTAAAATAGGTAAGTGGTGAATTAAATCTATAAATCATAGTATTACTCAATGGTTTGACGTCAGAACCAATTGAATGAATTCGACCACTATCATCAACACCTAATAACTGATCATTCGGTCTAAAAACACGACGCAAAAATAAAAATAATCCCAATAAAACTGCTAGCGCCATCCCCGGAATAATACCAATAACTAAAACCGAAATGAGTGTAGTTAAACTTAAATAGAATGCATCGCGATCAAATTTAAAAAACCGAATAATAGTTTGAAAATTAATCAGTGATAACGAAGAATAAATTAGAATCACGCCTAATACACAAGTAGGAATGTATTGTAATGGAGATAAAAAGAACAACACCACAAAGCCAATTAAAACAGCTGCTATGATTGACACTAACTGGGTTTTACCGCCATTAGCATCATTAACAGCTGTTCGAGATGAGGTACCACTAACAACAAATCCTTGAGATAACCCGGCAACTATGTTGGCCATACCCAATGCTTTAAATTCTATATCGGCATTGGTTTCATAATTATTTTTAGAAGCAAAACTACGTACCGTTATCATCATACTAACAAAACAGATAACGGCAATATTAAGAGAAGGAACGACTAAATTTCGCATTAAGCCTTTATCAAAATCTAACCATGACTCTGCTGGGATGAAATCACTGGTCACACTACCAATAATCCGTACGTTATATTGTTCAAAATTAAACAGCCATGAAAAAAAAGTCATAATTATGACGGCGAACAGCGGTGCCGGATAACGAGGTTTGAATTTTTTTAAAGCCACCAATATCACTAAAGTAAAAAATGATACTAACGCAGTTAATACATGAATCTGCGATATCTTTAAAGGAAAATAAACAATGCGCTCAATCAAATAAGAGTAGTCATACTTAAATCCCAATGTTTTGGCTAGCTGATCAACCATAATCGTAATTGAAATACCATTTAAAAGACCAATTAGAATCGGTTGGCTTAATAAATCAGCTAAAGCCCCTAGGTGAAGTTTACCGGCAATTAGACACCAAATACCAATCATAATGGTTAATAATACAACTAATTGCCAACGTAAAACGGGATCATTAGCCGCTAAAGGGAAAACTACAGCGGCTACAACTGCGCAAGTTGCTGTATCTGGCCCAACGATTAATTGCTTAGAAGAACCAAATAGTGCATACACAATCAGTGGCAAGATTGTCGAATATAAACCAGCAATTGCTCCTACGCCAGTGAGATCAGCATATGCTATTGAAACAGGTAACGATACAGCTGCTACTGACAATCCAGCTTTAATATCAAAACCAAGATACTCTCGCTTATAATGCAATAAACTCGTCAGCCCTGGCATCCAAAAAATGATTTTTTGGAATAATGCACTATTGGTAAACTTTCCCATGTATAATTACTTTCCTGCTATACTCATTTTCTCAATCAATATTGAACCACATTGAATATTACTTCTTGTTTCAATATCATTACCTATTGCTACAATATTTTGATACATTTCTTTAAGATTACCAGCTACTGTAATTTCATTAATAGGATATTGGATTTTACCATTTTCAACCCAAAAACCCGTAGCTCCACGTGAATAATCACCTGTCACATTATTGACACCTTGTCCCATTAATGACGTAATAACAACACCTTTATCGAGTTTTCTTAACATTGCAGTAAAATCAGCATCAGTTTGACTTGATGAGACTAACCAATTATGTATACCACCTGCATGTCCGGTAGATTTCAAACCTAATTTTTTGGCAGAATAATTACTTAATAAATAAGTTTGCAAAATACCTTGTTCAATAATATTACGCTTAACAGTTCTCGTCCCTTCACTGTCAAATGGTGAAGAACCTACCCCTTTTAAAATGTATGGATCTTCCAAAATTGACAGCCAAGCAGGGAAAACTGCTTTTCCTACACTATCCAACAAAAAAGAAGACTTTCGGTAAATCGAACCACCACTAATTGCAGAAACTAAATGCCTTATTAAACCGACAGCAACTTCCGAACAAAAAAGGACAGGTACTTGCATGGTTGGAATTTGTTTAGCACCTAAATGAGCAACAGCTTTCTCAGCAGCTTGTTTTCCGACCCAAACTGGTGATTGCAGTTCATTAATATCCCGAGAAGAAGTATAGGCGTAATTTCGCTCCATTTGTCCATTTTGCTCAGCAATCACCGAGCAAGAAAGTGAATGTGAACTGGCACAGTAGCCTTGTAACATTCCTAAACTATTTCCATAAACATAAACACCATAACGGCTATTAAAGTAACCACCATCACAACTTATTAATGAAGATTCAGCAAGCGCTGTTAGTTCCGCCTGTTTTGCTTGTTCTATTGCATTATCAACATTTAAATCACTTGGATGAAAAAGATCTAAATCGGCATTATCAAATGCCATTAACTCACGATCGCCTAAACCTGAACATGAATCAGGCGAAGTATATTGCATAATATTAATTGCCATATCCACCGTTTGGCTAATCGCCTGTGGAGATAAGTCACTGGTAGATGCGCTACCTTTACGTTGATTTTGATAAACGGTTATACCTAATGCTCCATCACTATTAAATTCAACATTTTCAGTATCACCTTCTCTTGTACTGACACTAATACCAGTAGATTGATTAATCGACACCTCTACTGAATCGACCCGAGCTTGTGCTTGTTTAATAGCATCGGCAACAATAGCGGATAGATGTTGTTGTTGGCTTATCGCATCTTTTTTAATTTGTTCAATACTCATTTTATTATTTTCTACAATTCTGCTAGTGATACGTTATAATATGCCAGAATTTAATTTTAGTTAACAAAAGAAATAGCATGAATAACAATCAAGAGCCAAATCTAGAACCCGACTTCAATATAAATCAAGAAGATGATGAAATTATTTACGTTAGTAAAAGTGAAATCAAAAGAGATGCCGAGGTGCTTAAAAAATTAGGTGTCGAACTTGTCAATTTAAGCAAAAATGAAATAAGTAAAATTCCACTTGATGAAGATTTATTATATGCTATTGAATTAGCTCAAAAAATAAAAAAAGAAGGCTATCGCAGACAAATTCAATACATAGGTAAATTACTTAGAAATCGTGATATTGAACCGATTACACAAGCATTGGATAAACTCAAAAATCGCCATAACCAGCAAGTTGCCATGTTTCACCGTTTAGAGAAATTACGTGATGAGTTAATAGAAACTGGCGATGCAGAATCAATTATGGAGCTATTTCCTACCGCAGATAGACAGCAATTACGTACACTTGCACGTTCAGCTAGAAAAGAACTGACTGCAAATAAACCGCCAAAAACAGCCAGACAAATTTTTCAATATTTAAAAGAATTGAGCGAAACAGAGTAAATTTTTATAATGTTCGTTTTATATTTATGATTAAACACTACTTACTAATAAAAGATAGAGGATACAAAAATGGGACTATTAAACGTACCAGCCGGTAAAGAATTACCTGATGACATCTATGTCGTGATTGAAATTCCAGCGAATGCTGACCCAATTAAATATGAAGTCGATAAAGATACTGGTGCAGTATTTGTTGATAGATTTATGGCAACTGCAATGTTTTATCCATGTAATTACGGTTATATTAATCACACTTTATCACTTGATGGAGATCCGGTTGACGTATTAGTTCCAACTCCATATCCATTACAACCTGGTTCTGTAATTCGTTGTCGTCCAGTTGGTGTCTTAAAAATGACTGATGAAGCAGGTTCTGATGCTAAACTAGTTGCTGTACCGCATACTAAATTATCAAAAGAATATGACCATATAAAAGATGTAGACGATTTACCTGAGTTATTAAAATCTCAAATCAAGCACTTCTTTGAGCAATACAAAGCACTTGAAAAAGGCAAATGGGTAAAAGTTGATGGTTGGGATAATGCCGAAGCTGCTCGTAAAGAAATTATTGAATCTTTTGAAAGAGCAAAACAGAAGTAATCCTACCTAAATTATTCAAAAAAGTAATCATTTCTACTGAGTCATAAAAAATAATTTTTATGACTCAATCTTTAAACTTTTTTTTACTTTCGAAATAACTTCAATGACTTAGCGTTGTAACAATTTGTCATTTATCAAATTAAATAAATTAATATAAAAATTTTATATAAAACCGTACACTAAGATGAAAAAATTGTCATTAACATCTTGCTTTCGATTTTAAATTGTGAGGTAATAGTAATGGGCTAACAACAAGAAGCATTTTTATGAAAACGATTAACTTTTTAATTTAGTTCCAGACTAGTTAGATTAGTTTATGAGTTGGTGTATTAATGTTAGTTAATGCCTAAACAGCCGATAAGGCAAATTATTAATTATTGTTAGGATGTCTAGTAAATGAATAAAAAAACAGGCCAAGTAAAATGGTTCAACGAAAGTAAAGGTTTCGGTTTTATCACTCCAGCCGATGGCAGCAAAGATGTATTCGTACATTTCTCTGCAATCTCAGGTGATGGCTTTAAAACCTTAGCTGAAGGACAACAAGTCGAATTTGCTATCCAAGATAGCCCTCGTGGACCAGCAGCGGCTGAAGTAGTTGTTATCTAATTAAAGTTTAATTAAATAATAAAAGCAAAACGCCTATTTCTCGAAATAGGCGTTTTTTTATAAGGGTAGTATTTTAATCCCTTTATTAGAACTAAAAAAAGCAACCCAAGGCCGCTTTTTTTTGCAATTACAACTGCTTCTAATTATTTAGCAACAACTGCAATTAAGTCTAGTACTTTGTTAGAGTAACCAACTTCGTTATCGTACCAAGAAACTAATTTAACAAAGTTATCACTTAATTGGATACCAGCTTTAGCATCAAATACAGAAGTACAAACTTCACCTAAGAAATCTGTAGACACAACGTCATCTTCAGTATAACCAAGAACGCCTTTCATTGGGCCTTCAGCAGCTGCTTTGATAGCTTTACAGATGTCTTCGTATTTAGCTGGTTTTGCTAAACGTGCAGTTAAGTCAACAACAGAAACGTCTGGAGTTGGAACACGGAAAGCCATACCAGTTAATTTACCATTTAATTCAGGAATAACTTTACCTACAGCTTTAGCAGCACCAGTTGATGAAGGGATGATGTTTTGAGCAGCACCACGACCACCACGCCAATCTTTGTGAGATGGACCATCAACAGTTTTTTGAGTTGCTGTAGTTGCGTGAACAGTAGTCATTAACGCTTCAACGATACCGAAGTTATCATTAACTACTTTAGCTAAAGGAGCTAAACAGTTAGTAGTACAAGAAGCATTAGAAACGATATCTTGACCTGCATATTCTTTATCATTAACACCCATAACAAACATTGGAGTATTGTCTTTAGATGGGCCAGTTAAAACAACTTTTTTAGCACCAGCTTGGATGTGTTTACGAGCAGTTTCATCAGTTAAGAATAAACCTGTTGCTTCAGCTACAACATCAACACCTACTTCATTCCATTTTAAGTTCGCAGGATCTCTTTCAGCAGTAACGCGGATTGTTTTACCATTAACGATTAATTTACCGTCTTTAACTTCAACAGTACCGTCAAAACGACCGTGAGTTGAATCATATTTAAGCATATAAGCCATATAATCAACGTCTAATAAATCATTGATAGCAACGATTTCAATGTCAGAGCGTTTTTGTGCAGCACGGAAAACAATACGACCGATACGGCCAAAACCATTAATACCTACTTTGATTGTCATAACAATTACCTTCTTTTTGTTTTAAATGATAAAAATAACTTGCAGTAAACTATCAAATTTTGGGGTCTTATTCAAGACCATTACACATAATTAGGCACGAATTAATCAAATAGTTTTTAACCATAAAAGAAATCACAAACAATAATCAATAAAATCAATTGGTTAATGTAATTAAAAATTTTACTCTCAGCATAAAAATAACCACTGCATTAAGTAAAAATAATTCGTTATAATAATAGATTATTAGCATGGTACATCATTAAATTAAGTAACAATTACATAGCGAAGATTTTATCGACCATAAACCTAATATATATTATCCTAGCAATAATATATGCTAGCTTATTTTAGTTACAAATTTTTACTATCATAAGCTATTTGTTGGCAGTCCGACTATGAGAATCTGCGATAGATTTGATACATTGAATACAAAAGATTAAAGAACTAACACACTATGACAGATAACCAAGATTTTACCGACCACACACCAATGATGCGCCAGTATCTAAAGTTGAAAGCTGAAAACCCAGATATTTTATTGTTTTATCGTATGGGTGATTTTTATGAGATGTTTTATGAAGATGCCAAACGTGCTTCACAACTCTTAGATATTTCGCTAACCAAACGAGGCTCGTCTAATGGTCAACCTATCCCGATGGCAGGAGTACCTTATCATGCGGTTGAAAGTTACTTAGCTAAACTCATTTCACTTGGTGAATCAGTCGCAATTTGTGAACAAATCGGCGATCCCGCTACAAGTAAAGGGCCGGTTGAACGTAAAATTGTTCGTATTGTTACTCCCGGCACTGTAAGCGATGAATTATTATTAGAAGATCGTAAAGACAACTTACTTGCCTGCATATGGCAACAAAAACAGCACTTTGGCTATGCCACTTTAGACATAAGTTCAGGTCGCTTTTTTGTATTTGAATGTGATAATCCGGAAGCAATGCAAGCTGAATTACAGCGAACCAGCCCAGTTGAGTTACTCTACCCTGAAGACTTTCCATCAATGTATTTAATCGAAAATCGTCACGGATTAAGACGACGCCCAATTTGGGACTTTGATCTGGAAACCGCCAAACAGCAACTTAATTTACAATTTGGTACCAATGATTTAGTCGGTTATGGGGTGGAAGATTGCCATTATGCCTTATGTGCAGCTGGCTGTTTATTGCAATATGTCAAAGATACCCAACGCACAGCCATGCCACATATTCGCTCAATAGTTAAAGAATCTTCAGTTGATTTTGTGGTGTTAGATGCCGCCACTCGTAGAAACTTAGAGATCACCGAAAACCTATCAGGTGGTACTGAACATACTGTGGCCGACATTTTAGATAAAACCCAAACCGCTATGGGTAGTCGAATGCTTAAACGTTGGTTACACTCGCCAATTCGTAATTTGGCCATTTTAGAAAATCGACAACAAGCCATTAAAGAGTTACAAAATGATGTCACCGACCTTCAACCGCTATTAAAGCAAATTGGTGATCTTGAACGAATTTTGGCAAGATTAGCACTACGAAGTGCTCGGCCACGCGATTTTGCTCGGTTACGTGATGCCTATAACCTATTACCACAACTCCAACAACAGTTAGCGCAATTTAATGCACCATCACTTATTGCATTACGCGCCAAAATTAATCAATTTGATCAAATTGCCGATCTGTTAAATCGAGCAATTATTGAAGCACCTCCGGTAATTATTCGTGATGGAGGTGTCATTGCTAACGGTTATAATCAAGAGCTGGACGAACTGCGTAATTTAGCAGATGGTGCAACCAACTATTTAGAACAGCTCGAAATTCGCGAGCGTGAAACTTTAGGCATTGATACATTGAAAGTTGGTTTTAATGCGGTTCATGGTTATTATATCCAAATTAGCCGTGGCCAAAGTCATTTAGCACCAATCCATTATACCCGAAGACAAACACTAAAAAATGTCGAACGCTATATTATTCCTGAGTTAAAAGAGTATGAAGATAAGGTCTTAACCTCAAAAGGCCGTGCATTGGCACTTGAAAAACAGCTTTATGAACAACTGTTCGATCAACTGATACCTGAATTAGCCAATATGCAAACCAGTGCAGATGCGATTGCCGAACTTGATGTACTGACTAATCTTGCTGAACGAGCCCTAACACTCAACTATCATTGCCCAACATTAACCAATCAAACAGGCATTGAAATCAAAGATGGGCGACACATTGTGATAGAACAAGTATTACAAAAACCATTTATCGCCAATTCACTATCTCTCTCATCAGATAGACGAATGCTGATTATTACTGGCCCAAATATGGGCGGAAAAAGTACTTATATGCGCCAAGCAGCATTGATCGTCTTACTCGCTTACATTGGCAGCTTTGTTCCAGCGTCTAAAGCGACAATTGGCCCTGTTGATCGTATATTTACTCGAATAGGGGCATCAGATGACTTAGCTTCTGGTCGTTCAACCTTTATGGTGGAAATGACCGAAACTGCCAACATCATGCATAATGCTACGCCAAATAGTTTAGTTTTAATGGATGAAATTGGGCGTGGAACGTCAACTTATGATGGTCTGTCACTAGCATGGGCATGTGCTGAAAATTTGGCTAACCAAATCAAAGCGATGACTCTATTTGCTACCCACTATTTTGAACTAACTCAATTGCCAGAACAAATGCTAGGTGTTTATAACATCCATTTTGATGCCATAGAACACGACAATACCGTCGCTTTTATCCATGAAGTCTCAGAAGGTGCAGCTAGTAAGAGTTTTGGTATAGCAGTAGCAGGACTTGCAGGTGTACCGAAAACCATCTTAAAACGCGCTAAACAAAAACTAAAAGAGCTAGAAGTCATCTCTAAACATTCAGCTAATAGCCATATTGAAAGCTCACAACTTACCTTTATTGGCGACACAGAACCATCAGAAGTCGAACTAGCCCTACAACAGATCGATCCTGATGCTCTAACGCCAAAACAAGCGTTAGAAACCATTTACCAATTAAAAAAATTACTTTAACTAATCAACAATAATAGTAAATTAATAAAAAAACCGCCATTAAATCAATAATGGCGGTGATAATTTTAGAATTTTGGTTTGGTTTATTTCCAAAATTTCTTTTTGGAGGTTTTACCAATACCCGGATTGAAACTATTAGTTGGATCTAACTCATGGTAAAAGTTTTTTAAATCTGAATTAGCATGATACAAATGGCCAACATTATGTTCAGCTGGATATTGCGCTCCACGCTGATCGAGTATCACCAACATCTCTTCTTCCACTTTTGAACAGTCAGTACCTTTTTTAGCTAAATAGTCTTGATGGAAAACCGAACAGAAAAAATGACCATAATATAATTTATGAATAAAATGCTGACTAATACTTTCGGGCAAGGTTTCAAACCAATCTTTATCATTGCGTCGCAAAGCGATATCTAACGCGACTAAATCCTCAACTGTTTTAGTATGCACATTACGATAAACTGTCGCAGCACCAGCAACGGCAAAACGGTGCAACATTGCTGCTTCGGCTTCCTTATCATTACAACGAAAATAGCTTCCATTACGCTTATTTGTTGGACTATTGGCAAAATAATCCTTTAAAAATGCCTCAGCTTCGGCGATACCATCGTCAGACATTTTCAAAATTAAATGGTGTTCATAACTGTCACGATAATCACGCATTGATTTAGGTAAATGGTTGGGTAACAACTTACACACATTTACCGCAAACCAATCGGAAAAACTGCCAGAAAAAAAAGGTGTTTTTTTCACAATACGATCAACCAAATTCTTAAACGCATACAAACGAGGAATCATATCTGTCCCTAACTTCTTAATTGCTAGGAAAAGATGCTTACCATATACCGCCGCAATATCAAACGCATCACGATGAATATACTCGCCAGATACTGGCAAATTTTTAAATTGTCCTAAAATATGACGACGAATATCATCCAGTTCATTGGTATTATTCGTGCCAATATAAAACACTGCAGTGTTTTCTTCTAATGGAAACGTATCTAACCGTACCGCAAATACCATTAAACGCCCAGCACTACCAGATGCCTCATAGTGACGAGCTGGATCGGCATTATATCGAGCCGGTGTATCAGCATCTATCTGTCGTACATGATCGCAATAATGGTGATCATGCCCTAACCCAGCATTCGGGTTAACATCTTTATCGGTATAAACACGATTTTGTAGATTTTGTAATATTTCCTCGGGCGTATCACCTAATTCAATACCTAAATGATTAATCAAATGTAACTGCCCTTGCTCATCCAACTGAGCAAATACTGCCATTTGAGTATAAGCCGGCCCCCTTTGAATTAACGCACCACCGGAATTATTACAAATCCCACCTAACACTGAAGCACCAATACATGACGAACCAATTACAGAATGTGGTCCTCGATGATATTTTTTTAGTTCTTTTTCTAAATGAAATAATGTACTACCGGGCAAACAAACGACCTGATCGCCATTTTCAATGACTTGAATTCCATCTAATCGACGAGTGCTTACAATAACTATCGGTCTATCATAATCATTACCATCTGGTGTGGAACCACCCGTTAAACCAGTATTAGCAGATTGGGTTATTACAATAACATCAGCTTCAACACAAGCTTTTAAAACTTGCCATTGTTCTAATAGTGTGCCTGGTATAACCACCGCTAATGCATCCCCTACTCCAAAACGAGCACCTTGGCGATAAAGTAAAGTACGACTAGGTTCAGTTAAGGTATATTTATCACCAACAATACTTTTTAACTTCGCAACAAGATCTGATGTATTATTTACAGTCATTTTGGTTCCCTTATTTAGATTGGAATTAGACAAATATCAAATTCATTTTGATTATATTATAACCAATTAAATTTATTGAAAAGAGCGCTTTACACTTTATAGAGAGAAAGAACAAAACTGACACAAAAAGCTAAAAAGAATCAAAAATAAAAGATAATCATTAGTATTATTGAAAGGTTAAGAATGAAGATTAAAGTTTTATCGAACAAGATCTACAATTTTGAATTTTAAAACCCCCTTTCCTCAACTTTTTTCCTAAAAAACTCTTTTAACCTATAAAAATACTTCCACAAAAAATTAAATATCCGGTGTTTGAAATTATTCTTTTTTAGTTTTTTAAATTCTTGGATTGATTTTATTAATGGTACATCTGTTTTGGATATTTTTTTCGGTTTCTTTGGCTTGCTAATATTTTTATTTTTTATTCGATTCTCTATAGCGCCAACAATACTAACCATAACAACAAATAATATAATTAAAAATTCAGAAAAAACAAAGGAAAATACCTGTTCACTATTGCCGCTAGTAGTATAAAATCTTGTAAATGCTACAGCAGCATTGGCATCTGTGATACTTAGCAAAAATAGAATGAGAAATAAATAAACACTTTTCAAATTTAACATTTGTTTATCACTATTTTCTTAAATAATGACTGAAAAGAACTATACCAAAAATATAAAATTTACAGATAAATTAAACAATTTTAAATTTTTTTCAGTAAGAAATCCTTTAATTTTTGCAATTATACTACTTTAGTAATTTAGGTATTAAATTATTTAGATAACCTAAACATTGTTGCATTATAGATTTCATAAAGTCATAATTAAAAAAATATAATTTAATGGATTTTATTAATGGCCGGACCAACATTTCAAACTAATCCTATTGATCTTTCAACTTTACTTAATGAATGCCATACAGGAAAATTACAATTACCTGATTTTCAACGAAGCTGGGTATGGGATGAAGATAGAATAAAAAGTTTAATCGCTTCAATATCACGTTCATTTCCTATTGGTGCATTAATGACCTTATATACTGGTGGACAAGTTGAATTCAAACCCCGAATAATTGAAGGAGCACCTGAAAAAGCAAAATATGAATCGCCACTTTCACTACTATTAGACGGTCAACAACGAATAACTTCAATGTATCAAGTAACAATTCGAAAACAAGTTGTTGAAACAATAACAGCTAAAAATAAAAACGTTAAACGCTGGTTTTATATTGATATAAAAAAGGCCTTAGATTCTAATATAGATAGAGAGGAAGCAATTCTAAGTATTCCTGAAGATAAAAAATTAACAACTAATTTTGGAAGGGAAATTGAGTTAGATATATCATCTGCTGAAAAAGAATATGGTAATTTTGTCTTTCCAATGACTGAAGTTTTTGATTGGGATGAATGGCAAGACGGTTTTGATAGCTATTGGTCCGGTGATATAAATAAATCCAACCGAGAGCTGTTTAGACAGTTTAAAAAAGAAATTTTAGAAAACTTTAAATCTTATAGAGTTCCTGTTATAGCTTTAGATAGAGAAACGAGCAAAGAGGCAGTCTGTGTTGTATTTGAAAAAGTAAACACCAAAGGAAAAGCACTTGATGCTTTTGAATTAGTAACTGCAATTTATGCTGCTGATGGACATGAATTACGAAAAGATTGGTATGGTGATCAAACTTATTCGGGTCGACAAAAACGTTTTGCTAATACTTATCGTTTATCAGGACGAAAACAAGGTATTATCGGCAATGTTTCAAACACAGATTTCTTGCAGGTCATTTCACTTTTTTATACAAGAGAAAAAAGACGACAAGCAGAACAAGCAGGAAAACAGGGTAAAGAGTTACCAGCAGTATCTGGAAATCGTCAAGCTTTGCTAAATCTACCATTATCTGCCTATAAAAAATATGAAAAACAAGCAGAAGAAGGTTTTCAAAAAGCAGCAAAATTCCTCCATTTATTAAATATTTATGAGATTTATGATCTACCATACCAATCACAAGTTGTCCCTTTAGCAGCAATATTAGCTGATATAAAACAAGATGATTGGGAACATGGAACTATTCGACGAAAATTAGAACAATGGTATTGGAGTGGTGTATTTGGTGAGCTATATGGTTCTGCGGTAGACTCGCTCAATGCTCGTGATTTTATACAAGTACCAGATTGGTTAAAAGGCGGAGAAGTACCTTTAACTATTAGCGAAGCTCAATTTAGACCAGATAGGTTAAAAACGATGAAATCTCGTTTATCTGCAGCTTATAAAGGTGTTAATGCCTTACTAATGAAACAAGGTGCACAAGATTTTAGATCTGGTCAAAAATTTGATGATACAGTATTTTTTGGTGATGCAGTTGATATACATCATATATTCCCTAGAATCTGGTGTAATAAGCAAGGAATTAAATCAGAAATCTATGACTCAATTATTAACAAAACGCCACTTAGCTATAAAACTAATCGTAAAATAGGTGGTGTTGCACCTTCACAATATTTACTAACATTAGAAAATGGTAATGCAGACTCACCTCAAATTTCGCCTAGCATATTAGATGGATATTTAGAATCACATTGTATAGATCCTAAATTATTAAGAGCTGATGATTTTAATGGGTTTATGGAAGATCGACAAAAAAAATTATTTTCGTTGATTGAAGAGGCAATGGGTAAACATAAAGAACGAGAAGATTAACTCTGATTTAATTCTTTGTATATTTAACTAGTTAATATCTTAAAATTTAGACAAATATTAAAAAGTATTGGGAATACAATAACTAAATTTTATCTTAATTAATATGATGAAAAAATTTTATTTACTGATTATTTTCTTATTACCATTTTACAGAAGTAACTCTGCAATGGCCGAAGAAAAAGCTATTGAGGTAAATCCTATTAAGGAAGCATCAATAGTGACAAAAATAAATACTCAGTCTCAATACACTTCTTATGACCTGATAAAAAATTTATCCAGGGATGATGCGCTAAAGAAATTTCCTTCCTATAAAAAAGAAACATATATTTTAGGAACTAATGAAGGTCTAATAACAGAATTTAGGATAGGCCTGCTTAATATTTTCAAACCAGACGAAATTAAGCAGGGGAAAATTAAAATAACAGAAATAACTTGGCAAATTAATGCTAAAGAAAATTTAACAGTTTGGTATCATTTACAAAAAGAGCAATGGTTGCCTATTGACCATTATATTTGGGATAAAGATCTGCTGTTTTAATCTGTTAAAAATAGTTTGCCACCAATAACAACACTATCTAAAATTTAATAAAACGATTTGAGCAAACTATTTTTTAGTTACCCGCGACTATATTAATAATTTTATTATCTATTTGAAATAGCATTCTTTAATCCAATTTAGGATGCTGATCAACCAATTCTTGCCTTTTATTTTGTAGTTCTTCGATTTGTTGATCAATATCTTCAACTTCACCCTCGATAGAATCAAAATGTTCAGATAAGAGTGCTTTGGCCTCATGGCGATTAGCCGCAGTTGGAGTCGTATTGTGCAATGGTTTTTTAGCTGTTTCGTGCATTGCAAGACCAGTAATAACACCAATAAAACCTATCATCATTAAGTAATAAGCTGGCATAAATAAATTGCCGGTTGCTTCAACTAACCATGCCACTAGTGTTGGTGTTAACCCAGCAACGATAATCACAATATTAAAAATACTGGCAATGGCACTATAACGAATATTAGTTGGAAACATTGCCGGCAATATTGAAGTAATAATTCCAGTGAAACAGTTTATGAATAACGCTAAAATAAACACCCCTAAAAAGACGAGAGGAATATGCTGGCTATTAATTAACACAAATGCTGGATAAGACAAAAGCAGTAAGCCTATACTACCAATCAATATAAAGGGCTTCCGACCTATTTTGTCACTTAATAAGCCAACTATGGGTTGAATAATTAACATCCCAACCATAATAGCAATAATAATTAGTAAGCCGTGCTCAGTATCATAATTGAGGTTATGTGCTAAATAGCTTGGCATATAAGTTAATAATAGGTAAAAAGATACATTAGTCACAATTATCAATCCGGCACAAATTAAAATATGTCGCCAATATTGGCTAATAATTTGCTTTAGTGCAGTAGTTGATGAAGTTTCAGCTATGTTCTCTGATTGTCTGGCATCGAGGTGTTGTTGAAAAGTTGGGGTTTCTTCTGAAATATGGTGCAATATAAAGCTAATTATACCTAAAGGTAAAGCGATTAAAAATGGGATACGCCAGCCCCAATTGTACAATGCCGACTGACTAAGTAGCATAGACAAAAATACCACTAGCCCTGCCCCTAAAATAAATCCAACCATTGAACCAAAATCAAGCCAGCCACCAATAAAACCTCGTTTACGATCAGGTGAATATTCAGCAACTACCGTTGCTGAACCTGAATATTCGCCTCCGATTGAAAAACCTTGAGCTAATTTAACAATTAATAACAGAACTGGCGAGGTAACACCAATCGTTTCATAAGTGGGGATAAGGCCAATACAAAACGTGCTTAATGACATAATTACTAAACTAATCGATAACACTTTTTGACGGCCAATATTGTCACCAATTAAGCCAAAAATAATGCCACCTAATGGACGAATGAAAAAGGGAATCGAAAAAGTTGATAGCGCAGCAATAATTTGTACACTAGGAGATATATGAGGAAAAAATATCTGTCCGATAATATAAGCCAAAAAGCTGTATACCCCAAAATCATACCATTCAATAGCATTACTAAAAGCAGATGCCCAAGTCGCTTTTTTTAATTGATTATCATCAATAATGGGAATATCAGTAATATCTAACGGTTTTTTCTTAATTTTATTCACTTTTGCCATTAAATACCGCCTTTTAAATTAATCAATATTAAGATTTAAATCCAAATAATTAACTTTAATCAGCTACTATGCCAAACAGAAGTAATTATCATTACCAGACTTGATGTACTTTTCTGTTGAAAGTGTACAATTATTATTAATAGAAGGTCATATCACAATGATTGATATAGTAAAAAGATAAAATCATAAAGTTATAAAACTGTATAAAAAGTAACACTAACAAATAATTAGAGTTTTCTAAGTGACTAGATAAAGAATTAAGTTAAAACTTTAATCACATATAATTGCAAATTTAGTTTTGTTTATACGAATAATACACCAAAGAGTATAACCAAAATTATATACCTAAAATCAGCAAAAAAAACGCTTTTATCACATCATTTTATCATCTCCTTTTTTTGATCATGTAATGAGGTCTATAGCTAGTAACCTTATCTATAATCCTTTAAAATGATATTACTTAAACTGATGAGGTATTCCCTATGCGTTGGAGAAACCAAAGAGAGAGTGATAACATTGAAGATCGCCGCTCACAATCAGGAAGTGATATTGGAACAAGGATTCCAATTGGTGGTAAAGGTAAAATTGTTTTATTTATTGTCGTGTTAGTTGCTGGTTATTACGGCGTTGATTTAACTGGCTTACTGAATAGCAATCTGATTGATTTAGACGATACCACATCCATATCATCAACATCGCCTGTTGATAATAGTTCTATAAATAATAATGCAACTAAATTTACCTCAACTATCTTGGCCAGTACTGAAGATTATTGGAGTCAAGAGTTTCAACAATTAGGTAAAACCTATATTGCGCCTAAATTAGTTCTTTATAGTGGTGCAACTCGAACTGCATGTGGCACAGGTCAAGCAATGATGGGGCCATTTTATTGTAATCTCGATCAAACGGTTTACCTTGATCTATCATTTTATCAAGAGATGAAACAACGCCTAGGTGGCGGTGGTGATTTTGCTCAAGGCTATGTGATTGCCCACGAAGTAGGACATCATGTACAAAACTTACTTGGAATTTTGGCTAGGGTTGAACAATTAAGGCTAAATCAATCTAACGAAACCAGTAACCAGTTATCAGTCAAGCTTGAACTACAAGCCGATTGTTATGCTGGATTATGGGGAAATGCTATGCAAAAACAGAATATTTTAGAGATGGGTGATATCGAACAAGCCTTAAATACCGTACAAGCAATTGGCGATGATCGCTTACAACAGCAAAATAATGGTTATATAATTCCTGATAGTTTTACCCATGGTTCATCAAAACAACGTTATAACTGGTTTAAACGTGGTTTTGATAGTGGAGCAATTAATCAGTGCAATACATTTATTCAATAAGGAAATTAAAAAGGAAATAAGTATGTCGAAAAAATTAGTCAACCGAGTTTTATTAGTTAATGATGATGGAATTGATGCACCTGGGATCCGAATTTTAAAAAGTATTGCTGAAAAGATCGCCAACGAAGTTTGGATAGTCGCACCAGTTGTTGATCAAAGTGGTGTTTCTTGTTCAGTTAGTTTGAAATCACCATTTCGCGTACAAAAGCGTAACCAAACAGAATATGCAGTTTATGGTACACCGGCAGATTGTTCGTTATTTGCCATCAAATCATTAATGGCGAAACAATTGCCTGATTTGGTTCTATCTGGGATTAACAATGGTTCAAATTTAGGCTTTGAAACTGTATTATCAGGAACGGTTGGCGCCGCAATGATGGCTATGACACTCGGTGTGCCAGCAATCGCATTGAGTCAAGTGAGTAGTGAAGACAATATACCAACAGATTGGCATTGTTCAACTCATCTTGCTGAGTCAGTGATAAGACAATTGCTATCCCTAACGACACCAAAGAATACTTGTTTTAATATTAATTTTCCTAATTGCCGAGCAGAGCAAATAAAAGGAATTAAAATCACCAAACAAGGGACTGCTGATGTTAGCAAATTTGTGGTTGCTGAAACACAAGATCCTGAAGGCCATGAATATTTTTGGTTTAGAGCACAACGCAACCAAAATGTGCTTGATGATGATAAAGAGCTCGATGCAGCCAATAATGGCTATGTCGCGATTACACCATTACATTATGAACGTACTGATTACGACTTTTATCAACAAATAAAAGCTACCTTTAACGTTTAACTTTTTGTTTGATGGAATTAATGCGTCTTCCTTGATTAGCTAAAAAATCAGGAAGACGTAAAATATAAATATAAAGCTTTTGAAATTATTTCTTAACCAATGCACAAAAGACAAAAGAAATAGTAACCATCACTAAGCCAATCCAATAAATTATTTCATGACCATATGCTTGTGATGCAAAACCTTGAATAATCCCAGCCAAAATAATACTACAAATAATGCCATTATTAAATAAAGTTGAAGCAACGCCCATTCGAGTTGGTAACAAATCTTGGAAATAGATAATACCAATATTGGCAACGATGCCAATAAATAGTGCGTTAAAAAGCTGCAATACATATAACATGGTTGGGTCAGTGAATAAAATCATACCAATATAAAATAAAATTCCGCAAATGATAGCGATAAAAAATAGATTGCGCTTACCTAATGCGGGTACCATATAACCAGCAATTATCATTACTGGAATCTCAATCCCTGCAGCCAACCCCATTAACGCACCAGGTAATGAATCAGAAAGATGCAATACCTTTTCAACATAAATTGGCATATCGATAATATACATCATATTAGCAGTCCACATAAAAATAGTAGAAAGTAGCAAACACATCACATTACGATTAGTAAAAATTGATTGATTAGCGGTAGCTAACTGACTAGGACTAAGTGAGCTGATTGACTTCTTTTCTACTGGTGGTAAAAAAACTGCTACTACAAACATGGATATGATAAACATCGACATCGCACATAAATACATTGAGGTAAAACCATAATGGATAGCTAAACCAAATGATAATGGCGGACCAATAACCCATGCCAATGATAATTGTGCTCTAATCAATGAATTAAAGGCAACGGCATTTCTGCCACTTTTTTCAGCATATTCGCGCGCCATAGCAAAAACTTGTGGCATGGCAGCCGAAGCTAATGCTGCAAAAAATACGCCTAATGTAATTAATACATAATAGTTACGCGAATAAGCAAAAATCAGACTATTTGCTAACCCCATCAAGCAACAAAAAATAACAATCTTACGTCTGTCACCTTTGTTGTCTGAATATTTAGCTAGCAAATAACTACCAATAATACTGGCTAATGCATTAATTGAGAAAAATAAACCTACTAAACGAGGGTCAGCACCCACTTCAAATGATAAGAAACGACTTAAGGTAGGTGATTGCAATGCACCAGCGACACCAATAATAAATGTAGTTACTAAAAAAGCGCCAAAAATTACGCTCGGTTTTCGAAGAGATGATGAAGTCATAATAGGAACTTAACAATATGATAATGTGTAACAATTATATCCCTAAAAGTAGTGCGAATATAGGCTTTAGTTAGATCATTAGCTAATTATTCAAGCAATAGTTAATTTTAATAATAAAATAAATTTGTGCTAATCATTTTTTCACCATTAAATTAATCATTCTAGTTTGGAATAAAAATCTTATTTCAACATTATTCTTTTAATCGATTTTCCCAATTCATTACTTAACCAACTTTCTTTGATTTTTATACTATATTATTAAAGAAATAACTTAATACAGTAATAAATTAGTTATCTTTAGGTAAACCTTGCTTAGGTGATTACCGAATTAATAAAAAAGCAAATTGTTCGTAAGGAAGATAAAATTTATTAACTAAATCAAATTTCTTAAGTAAATTATCAATAGTATTAGAATTTTGTACTATTAAGCTTCGTCAAGTTAAATAAACATTTATGTTAAGATTGCCAATAATTTGTAATCCTCATGACGTAGTTTTAGATCTCTTTTCTAATATAGAAAGAACTCTTTATTTGATGATTAAATATTAGTAGTAATAGAGGATAACAAATGAGTTTTTTAAGAAGATTTCTTAATTTTAATTCGAAAAAAGACAAAAATTTAATATTTTTAATTATCCAAAAACCCCTTTCCTCAAAATTTTTAAACATCATTCTTAATGCAAAAATTTGAGCCAAAAAAGTTTTGATATCTTAGTTATTAATGAAGAAGCAAATAGATAAGTGACATGGTTTAGTAAAACTAAAATAATATATAAACTTGGTAAATTGATTTGAATCAATATGATAGATA